>NZ_CP100454.1:2400000-3000000 GCF_024228315.1 Halomarina pelagica | reverse complement strand
CGGCGATGATGTCGAGCGCGGACTCCCAGCTACTGGTCGCGACGAGCGCCGTCGTGGAGGACGTCTACCACGGCTTCTTCAACCAGGAGGCGACGGACGAACAGCTCGTGCGCTACTCGCGGATCGTCACCGTCCTCCTCGGCGCGGCGTCCATCGGCTTCGCCTTCCTCGCGAAGGGCACGCCGGTCTACACGCTCGTGCTCGACTACGCGTGGGGCGGTCTCGGGGCGTCGCTCGGCCCGACGGTCATCGCCACGCTGTGGTGGAAGCGCGTCACCGCCGAGGGCGCGGCGTCGAGCATGCTCGTCGGCGCGACGACGATGATCACCTGGACGCAACTGCCGACGATCCTCGACGCGGTCGGCCTCATGCCGCCCGAGAGTTCGGGGTTCCTCTACGGACTCGTCGGCGTCTACGGCCTCTTCCCGGCGTTTATCCTCTCGTCGCTGACGCTCGTCGTCGTCTCGCTGCTGACCCGTCCGCCGTCGGGCGTCGACGACCAGTTCGACGTCTTCGACAAGCCGCTGTCGGCGGTCGTCGGACAGCGGGCGTCGGGGTCGCGCGACTACGTCACCGACGGGGGCCGGGACGCCGCTCCCGTCGCCGTCACCGAGGCGGACGCCATCCGCGCGCACGTCGCGGACGCGGACTACTGGCGCGACGGCGGGCGCGACGATGAGTGAACGGACGACGGGCGACCGGACGCGACGATGAACGACCGCGCGAGGGCTGGTGAGACGGCGGACGCGACGGGAGCGGTGGACGCGACGGGAGCGTCCGGAACCCGCCACGAGGTCGTCGATCTCGACGTCATCCCGCCCGCGGTGGCCCGCGAGGACGTCGAGTCGACGGGTCGCGTCGGGTGCGTCGCCTACCCCTACCGGGTGTACGACGCCGAGTCGAGCATGGACCGGCCCGTCCTCGGCGAGCGGGTCGCGAGCTACGTGGTGAGCGTCGATCGGGTGCGACGGCTGGCGCTCCGCGCGGACGTGTTCCCGACGGTCGAGGCGCGCGCGGTCGAGGACGCGCTCGTCCTCCCGACGGGGCTCACCGACGAGCAGGCGCGCGAGCGAGCGCGCGAGGCGGTGTTCAAGTGGACGCTCAGGAAGTACTCGCCACTCGATCCGCCGGAGATCGCGTTCGCGCGCCACGCCGACGCGTACAAGCTGTTCTGGCTCGCCGAGCGCGAGGGCGGCGACGTCCTCGTCGACAGCGTCCGCGGCGACGAGCGGCCCCTCGACGGCTGATTGGCGATCCGCCGTCGATCCCGCCGGTTCGTCCCGCCGGTTCACGCCGGGATGGAAACCGGTAGGTGACCGACGACCCGACGACCCGTCATGGTCGGAAAACTGGACGCCGACGCGCTCGCCCGCCTCGTGCTCGGGCGAACCGGCGCTGACGACCCCGCGGTACTGCAGGGGCCCGCCTACGGCGAGGACACCGCCGCCATCGACCTCGGCGAGACGACGCTCGTCGTGAACTCGGACCCGATCACCTTCGCGGGCGACGGGATCGGGACGCTCGGCGTGCACGTCGCCTGCAACGACGTGGCCGCCTCCGGCGCGCGCCCGCGCTGGCTGACGAACGTCTGTCTCCTCCCCGACGCGGACCCGGAGACGCTCGACGCCATCACCGCGGCGGTGGACGACGCGGCGGCGGCGCTCGAGGTGAGCGTCGTCGGGGGACACGCGGAACACGCCCCCGGCGTCGATCACCCCGTGCTCTCGCTCACCTGCATGGGCGTGACCGACCGGTACGTCCCGACCGGCGGTGCCCAACCGGGGGACGCGGTCCTCCTGACGAAGGCCGCGGGTATCGAGGGGACCGCCGTCCTCGCCGCCGACTTCGGGGCGGAACTCGGCGAGGCCGTCGACCGCGCGACGCTCGACGCGGCGCGGGTGTTCGCCGACGAGGTGAGCGTCGTCCCGGAGGCGACCGCGCTCGCGCCGCTCGCCACCGCGATGCACGACCCGACGGAGGGCGGCGTCCTGACGGGACTGGTCGAACTCGCGCTCGCCTCGGGAGTCGCCGTGGACGTCGAGCGCGAGGCGATCCCCGTGCGCCCGGAGACGGCCGAGGTGTGCGCGGCGATGGGCGTGGACCCCCTCCGGGTGTTCGGGTCCGGGGCGCTCGTGGCGACGGTCCCGGCCGACGACGTCGACGACGCCCTCGACGCGATCCGGGAGCGCGGCGTCGCGGGGGCGGCGATCGGCGAGGTCCGCGCGTCCGACGCGCCGGGCGTGACGCTCGACGGCGAGACGATCCGGGAGGCACCGCGGGACGACCTCTACCGGCTCTGGGAGTGAGCGCCGTCGAATTACTCCGGAGTCAGACACACGTCCGGGTGATCGATCAAGTGGCCCCCCTTTCGGTACGATCTACCGGTACGATACCGGCGAGTGGGGGAGGACCACAGCTCCGCGACGGCCGAGTCGCGGACGAAAACGAGGGACGAAGGGAGCGCCGCGACTCGGCGGTCGGTCGGCGCGAGACGATTCGGCGTCGGTCCAGCGGGTCGAGGCCGTACACTTCTTCGCCCGCTACTCGGTGTCGTAGGAGGCGTCGTAGCGCCGGTACAGGACGACGAACGCGACGAACACGAGGACCGATCCGACCGCGACCCCCAGCCAATCCCCGTATGGAACACCGAGCGAGAGGAAGGCCCCACCGATCGCTCCTCCGCCGATCATCATCGCGAAGATCACCGCGAGACCGAGGAGAAACCGCGTGACGAAATTATCCTCGACGGGGTTGTTTCCCATACGTTAGCTCATCAGACAGTCGGTATAACGCTTCTGTCGCTACGTGGAGGGAGCGATCCGGACGTCCGCTCGGATCGCGATCGTTCGTGACGCTACCTCCGGATCCCGCGTATTCGTATCGCGAAGTAGAGTTTACGAGTCGGACGAGAGTCGGAGGGGATGGAAACCACCTCATTTTCTTAGATGCCTAAGATCGGAACGGGGCCGATCTGCGCGCGTGTCCCTCGATCGCAGCGGCAGTCGACGGCGTACATACCCGTCACCCGGACATGGCCACCCACGGAGCGAGAACCGCGCCACCTCGAAAAAACTATTATAAATCATGATATAGTCGCGAACGCCGACGATAGCCCGTCTCCGGCAAGAACGACGACGTGGACAACCTTTATTATAAATCGTGAAGAATAGGCGATCGCAGACGCAACAGGTGCCGCCGGATCCCCGGCCGCATCGCAGATCACCATGACCGACACCCACTACACGGACCAGGACGACGCGCCGCTCGTTCCCGAGTTGCCCCGCGAGATCGCGCCCGCCCGCACCGACGGCGGCCGCCGGTCGCGACCCCCGCGCGGGCGACCCGCCAGACGCATCGCGTCCCGCCCGGTCGACACCACGTACGCCAGTGACCGAACGCGCGACACCGAGGAGATCGTTCCCTTCGTCGCGGACCTCACCGGCGGCGCGGACTGACGCGGTCTGTCGCTTTCTCGGAGAAGACACCGTCACGAGTGGCGAGTGTAAACGGCTTTGTGAGCGCGCCCTGCCCAGCCGATATGCACGCGATCACGAACAGCGGGTGGATCGAGGTCATCACCGGCTGTATGTTCTCCGGGAAGACGGAGGAACTCCTCCGTCGCCTCCGCCGGGCGGAGATCGCCGGCCAGGAGGTCGCCGTCTTCACCCCCGCGCTCGACGACCGCTTCGGTGAGACGACGGTGGGCTCCCACGACGGCCACCACTGGGAGGCGACCGTGGTCGAGAGCGAGGGCGAGGGCGTCTGGGGGCTCGTAGACCGCCTCAACGGCGAGCGCGTCGTCGCGGTCGACGAGGCGAACTTCTTCTCGACGCACCTCGTCGACGTCTGCGAGCACCTCGCGGCGGACGGCCGTCGCGTCGTCGTCTCCGGCACCGATCAGACCTTCCGCGGCGAGCCGTTCGAACCCGTCCCGCAACTCGTCGCCGTCGCCGAGTACGTCGACAAGCTACAGGCCATCTGCTCGGTCTGCGGCGAACCCGCCTCGCGCAACCAGCGGCTCATCGACGGCGAACCCGCCCACGCCGACGACCCGACCATCCTCGTCGGCGCGGAGGAGCGCTACGAAGCGCGGTGTCGGAACTGTCACGCAGTCCGTCGAAACTGAACGACTACTCGAACCACGCGCGCACCTGCCCCGCGACCGTCTCCATCGCTTCCCTCGCGACGTCCACCTCGTCGGTCACGCTGAGAAACCCGTGGATCATACCCGGGTAGTGCTCGTGGGCGACGTCCACCCCGCTCTCCTCCAACCGTCGAGCGTACGCCACCCCCTCGTCGCGTAGCGGATCGAACCCGGCGGTGACGACGGTCGCGGGCGGGAGGCCGGAGAGGTCGGGCGCTCGCAGCGGCGCGGCGAAGGGGCTGTGCGCGTCGACCGAACTCCGGAGGTACAGGTCCCAGAACCAGCGCACGTCGGCGCGAGTGAGCAGGTACCCCTCTGCGTTCTCCTCGTAGGAACGGGTGTCGAACGCGCGGTCGGTGATCGGGTAGAGGAGGAGCTGGCCCGCGAGCGTCAGCCCGTCGATCGGCTCCTCTCGTGCGCGCAGTGCCGTCACCGCGGCGAGATTCCCCCCGGCGCTCGTCCCCGCGACCGCGACGCGGTCCGGATCGCCCCCGACCGCGGGCGCGTTCCGTGCGACCCACTCGACGGCGGCGTAGGCGTCGTCCACGGCCGCTGGGAAGGGGTGTTCCGGCGCGAGGCGGTAGCCGACGCTCGCCACGACGCAGCCGGTGTGCGCGGCGATCTCGCGGCAGATCCCGTCGACGGAGTCCAGCGTGCCGAGCACCCAGCCGCCCCCATGGAAGTAGACGACGACGGGGGCGGGGGCGTCGAGGGTCGATCGGTAGACGCGGATGGGGAGGTCGCCGCCGGGCCCCGGGATCGCGAGGTCGCGGACGAGAGCGAGTTCCGGAACCTGCGAATCCGTCGGGGAGAACACCTCGTCCTCGACGCGGCGGGCGCACGCCACGCTCATCGCGTTCCACTCGGGGATCCCCTCGCTCTCGATCGCCTCGACGACCGCCTCGACCTGCGGGTCGGGTCGTTCCGCGCGCATGGTCGACCCGGGGGCGGCCGTGACATGAACGCTCCGAGATGGAAGACGAAACGGGAACGCACAACCCCCTCGGGGGCACAGCGGTGGTATGGGAGCCCTCGACGCCGAACGGGACGACGCGCGACGGCGCGACGCGGCGGACCCCCTCGCGGGCCTGCGCGAGCGGTTCGCCGTCCCCGACGGCGAACTCTACATGGACGGTAACTCCCTCGGTCCGCTCTCGACGGACGCCGAGCGGACGCTCTCCCGCGTGGTCGACGAGTGGCGCGACCTGGGCATCCGCGGGTGGACCGACGCCGATCCGCCGTGGTTCGAGTACGCGGAGCGCCTCGGCGACCGCCTCGCGCCGGTCGTGGGGGCGGACGCCGAGGAGGTGGTCGCGGCCAACTCCACGACGGTCAACGTCCACACCCTCGTCGGGACGTTCTACGACGCGCTGGAGGGGACGCCCGCCGTCCTCGTCGACGAACTCGACTTCCCGACCGACCACTACGCCGTCCGCGCCCAGCTGCGCGCGCGCGGGGTCGATCCCGACGAGGGGCTGATCGCCGTGGAGAGCCGCGACGGGCGCACCGTCGAGGAGGACGACGTCGTCGCCGCGATGGACGAACACGACGTGGGGATCGTCTTCCTGCCGTCGGTGCTCTACCGCAGCGGCCAACTGCTCGACGTGGAGCGCATCGCGCGGGAGGCCCACGACCGGGGGATCGTCGCGGGGTTCGATCTCGCGCACTCCGTCGGCGTCGTCCCGCACCACCTCTCCGAATGGGACGTCGACTTCGCCGTCTGGTGTAGCTACAAGTATCTCAACGCCGGGCCGGGCGCGATCGCGGGACTGTACGTCGATCGCGAGCACTTCGGCATGACGCCCGCGCTGGCGGGGTGGTGGGGTCACGAGAAGGCGACGCAGTTCGACATGGAACTCACCTACACCCCCGAGCGCAGCGCCGGCGCGTGGCAGATCGGGACCGTCCCGATGCTCAGCGCCGCGCCGCTCGAAGGGGCGCTCGACGTCGTAGAGGAGGCGGGTATCGAGGCGATCCGCGAGAAGTCCGTCGCCCTCACGACGCTGCTCGTCGACCTCGCCGACGAGCACCTCCCCGAGTGCGAGGTGGGAACGCCGCGGGACCCGGCCCGGCGCGGCGGACACGTCGCCCTCGAACACGACGAGGCGGACCGCATCAGCCGGGCGCTCGGCGCGCGCGACGTGATCGTGGACTACCGACCGCCGAACGTCGTCCGGCTCTGTCCGGCCCCGCTGTACGTCGGCTTCGAGGACGTGGTCGACGCCGTCGCGCACGTCAGGGCGGTCCTCGACGAGCGCGAGTACGAGCGCTTCGAACCACGCGACGGCGTGACCTGACCGCGCCGCGGGATCGCCGACGGCGGCGCGTCGACCGCCGGGACCTCCCTCCGGAGCGTTCAATCGCTCGTAATACTGGCACGACCGCCCGAAGCGAGAGACGTCCGTCGCCGGGACCCCCCGCGGTCCGCCAGAAGACCTCCGGCTGACCCCCGAGGAAACGGAGGGCCGACTCTCCGCCGCACCGTTCGGCGACGCACGCCTGGTGGACCTCCCTCCGCATCACTACGCGCTCGTCTGCGAGCGATAGCTACCCGCTTCACGGAGCATCGGCGGTGGAGACTACGGAACCGAAGGGCCGCGTAGATACCGTCGATGACCACCGGTCGTGGACGTTCGACCGGGGGAACTATCAGACAGAGACGATCGACGGGGCCCGGAACCGTCCGACACCACCGGCCCCCGTGCAAGTTGATATAGCGATATGTGGTGTACGTGTCGGCGTGGTCGTTCGCAAGAGCGCGGAAACGTCGAGGGTACACCGGGGAGGTCGGCAAGAACACCGGGGATTAGGAGAGACTCATCGGTCACGCCGCGCCGCGTCACCCCGGTCGCTTCCACTCGCCCGGTCGTTCATCGTGGAACTCACCCATCGCCTCGCGCCGTTTCGGCCAGTAGGCGATCGCCACGAGGACGACGTAGTACAGTACGACGCCGGCCGTGACGACGGTCCCCGGTACCCCCGGTACGGCAGCGGTCTCGGTCCACGTCTCCCCCGACACGAAGACCGTGATTCGGTACGCCCACGCGATCAGGAGGACCGTGAGCAGCGGCAGGTAGACGCGGCGGAGCCTGCGCGCGACCGCCTCGCGCGTCGTTACCTTCAACGTGGGCGCTCTGAGGTCGTCGCTCATCTCTCCTCGCCACTCGGCGCGCTCCGCTCCCCTCGGGTCGAACGCGTTGGCGAACAGGTTCTCCTCGATCATGCGGACCCGCGACCGCGTCGCGTCGAACGTCCGGTAGCGTCGCACGTCGAACAGGAGGAACATCGTCATCGCGCCCATGCCGATGAGCAGGAGGTGCGGCGGCCGATCCGGACTCTCGAAGGACAGGGCGAGCAACGCGACGAGGACGGCGATCGCCCAGTCGACGGTGAGGTCCATCCGGTCCATGAGCGACTTCATGTTCGAGACCTCCCCCCGATAGTAGTGAGGCATCAACGAGAGGAACCGCTCGGGATCGTCCGCGGTTTCGCTCGCGACCTCCCGGGCGTCGTGTTCCCTGGGATCGAAGTCCGAGGAGTCCGTGGATTCGTCGACCATAGGAAAGGATAGCGAGTGACGCACGATAACGTCGCGTTCACCCCCGACGCACCGTCCCGACGGACGACGCGAATCGCTACCCCAATCAGGAACGGACCGGCCCGAGGAGGAATACGAATAACAGTCAGGAACGTACCCACCTCGAGCGCGACACAGAGAACGGAACGACGGCATCCCGCCGAACCGAAGGCGAGGGTCGTCCGTGAGGATAGGATATCTCCGTACGTGGCCCCACGTATTCACTAATATCCAGTAGTAGAGTACTATTTTTCCGAGATTGATAGTGAACTTGAGCAGGATAAGGGCCATTATCGAGTAGCGTAGGACAACACTGATTGTCTCTCACGGGAATAGACAGGTCGTGACCGATGACGATGATCGTACGGCGGTGAAGACGTACGTGCCGCGCTACCAGAAGGAGGAGTGGGTAGATCACGCCGACGCCCTCGACATGAGCCAGAGCGAATTCGTGAGGACGATGGTGCAGGCCGGGAGGCGGGGGTTCGATCTCGATCCGGCGGAAGGCCCTGAGGGAGACGTTACCCCCCGGAGTGAGGGCCTCGAAACCACGCTCCTCGAACTTCTTCGACGGGAGGAGTATCTCTCGTGGGACGATCTCCTCGCTCACCTCGCGGGCAACGTCGAGGGCCGTCTCGACGATGCCCTCGAGACGCTTCAGCGCGAGGGACGCGTTCGATACAGCGGTCGACACGGCGGATACGCCCTCGTCGAGTCGGACGCGGACGAGCGGGCGTCACTGGAACGCGACGCCCGCTCGTCAGGAACTGACGTATCGGGCGAGGATCGGGTTCGACGTCAGCGCCGGGATCGCGGCCGGCGACGAAGCGAGGACGGGACCGATCGCGGGCCCCGCGATCGCCGTCCATCGCGCTCGCGCTCGGGGACGACACCCACGTCTGACCGTCGGAGCGGGAAGGGGTACGACGGGCGATGAGCCGAGACCACACTGTCGGGAAGGACGCAGACCCCGTGGAGTACTTTTTGCAGGACATGACCTATCACGGGCGTTCGGAGCGGACCCGGTCGGCCTACGAGCGAGTCCTACGGCAGTTCGAAGCGTTCGTCGCCGCCGACGGAGAGACGCCCGCGAGTGCCGGACAGCGGGAGTGTCTCGCCTGGGTTCACTCGCTCCGGGGGAAGCACGCCCCGAGCACCGTCGCCACCTACGCGACGTACGTCCACCGGTTCTACGCGTACATGGCCCAGACGGGCGCGTTCGACGCAAACCCGATGGCGCTCGTGACCTCCGAGATGGACGAGTCGATCGACACCGACCCCGAGCGCCGCGAGATCGGCGTTCCGGCGATGCGCGAGTTCGTCGCGAGCGTCACCCACCCGCTCGAACGGGCGGTCGTCCTGACGCTACTGAAGACGGGAATGCGGGTCGGCGAAGCCTGTAACCTCGACCTCCGCGACGTTCACCTCGACGAGCCGGCGGTCCGAGCGGCGTACTCGGTCGCCCCGCGTCCGCAGCTCGACGGCCGGCCGAACTCGCTCTTCGTCGCGAGCGATCCCGCGCGGGGAACCGTCGTCAACGGCGAGGAACGGTCCGCCTCGAACAAGCGCAAACGGGCGACCGTCGTACCGGTCGATTCGGAACTCGCGGAGGCGCTCGTTCGCTGGCTCGCGATCCGCCCCGACGCCCGCTCACCCGCCGAACCGCTGTTCGTCAGCACCCGCGAGGACTGGGGCGAGCGCCTCACTCCGCCTCGGGTTCGGGCGACCGTAAAGCGCCACGCGGAGGCCCGGGGATGGTACCGGACCGGCGGGGGCGCTAGCGAGAACGTGACGCCGCACTACTTCCGGCACTTCTTCACGACCCACCTGCGGGATCGCACCGGCGACCGCGGGATCGTCAAGTACCTCCGGGGGGACGTGGCGACGGACGTCATCGACACCTACACCCACAACTGGGGCGACCGCGTCCGCGGGGTCTACGAGGCGAACATCTACACGCTGACGTGACGTGCCCCCGACCCCACCATCTGTCGCCCGCGTAGCAACCGAATTCCGCGTCGGGTGCGCGTCGAATAAACCCTATCTCGCGATATGAAATGTGGCTAGTCATCCGGTTCAGAACGTCGAAGGGTGGAGTGCTGATGAGTGCTACTGGCGAGATCCCGGGAGGTGCTGTTCGAGCGAGAAACCGCCAGACGTGATCCGATTCGAGGGGAGATGCAGGTGGGGAAGGTACTCGATCTGTGAACGGGTACCGCATCTAGCAATCACTTCCGTCACGTTGTCCACGACAGTTCGAATTGACCAACTGCCTCGGCACCCTGAATCACGAATCGATACGTGCCGCTCCGTTCGATCGATACCCGCTGGATCGCCTCGAAACTGCGGCCCGTTTGCTCCCACAGCACTTCCTCGGTCGGCGTCCACAGGGTGAACTCGATAGTTCCCTGATCCAGCTTAGCCTTACAATCGATCGAAACGTCACCACCATCGTTCAAAAGGACCTTCCGAACGCTAGTCCCGGAAAACATTTCGCAAGTAGCTGAGATCCTCGACTCACCGGATTCCCAGTCGCAGTTGCGTTTGATTCCGGAGAAATCCGTACGATCTGACTGTAACGCGGAACATCCGGTTACTGCCGAAACGAGGAGACTTACACAGTGTCTTCTCTTCATCGTTCACTGACCCGTTACGATGTAACTTGAATGCCTACAACCCTCTGGCGACTTGCGCCACTCGTCCTCATATTCCGCATTCCAACGCGGCTTCATCCGGACTGTGAGTGGTGCCCTCCTCGTTCTCTCATCAGTGGTCAATTAGCCGAAAACGATCGATAGATGTACGGAGTGCGGTTCGTGCAGTTCGACTGGCGAGGTCGAATTCGGCCGGGGTCGCGACCGTCACTCGTCGACGGTCACGATCCCCAGGTCGACCACCGCGTTGCCCGCCTTCACGTACGGGCCGTCTTCCTTCCCCTCCGTGGTGACGAAGTCGTAGGTCTCGGTGTCGTTCGTGTCGAGGTGGGGCATCGGGATGAGCGGCTGGGTCTTCGTCAGCCGATCCGTCTCGAAGTCCGCACCCTTCACCTCGAACAGCGTCACCGGCACGTCGTAGTGTACGCCCGGCGGGAGGAACGCGGAGACCCCGATCACGCTTCCGATCACGTTCCCCTCCAGGAGCGTTCGGTCGTGGATGGCGACGAAGCCGCCTTCAGAGAGGACCACCTCGTCGACGACGATCGATCGCCCGTCCGAAACCTGGTTCTCGAAGTCGATCGTCGCGAACGCCGTGCTCCCGTCGCAGTCGTCCGCCCCGTCCTCCCCGACGGTGACGAACCCGAGATCGACGACCGCCTGTCCGGCTTCGAGGTACGGTCCGTCCTGCTTCCCGCCGGTGGCGACGAAGTCGTAGGTCTCGGTACCGTTCGTGTCGAGGTGAGGCATCGCGATGAGCGGCTGGCTCGCCTCGAGTCGGTCCGTCTCGAAGTCCGCGCCCTTCACGTCGAACAGCGTCGCACGCACCTCGTGGTGCTCGCCCGCCTCGAGAAACTCCGTGACCCCGACGACGCTCTCGAGTACCTTCCCGTCCAGGAGGCTGAGGTCGTGGATGGCGACGAAGCCGCCCGCAGAGAGGACCACTTCGTCGACGACGACCGACCGACCGCCCGAGAACTGGTTGGTGAACTCGACGCCCGCGAACGGACGCGATCCGTCGTCGGCCTTCCCGTCCTTCATCGCTTTCTTCGCGTGATCGTCCTTCTTCCGCTCGTCGCCGTGTGCACCGACGACGCCCACCCCCCCGAGACCGACCGCTCCCGCGGCGGCCGCCGACCCCGCCAGAAAGCTCCGGCGGGACGTGAGCTGCTCGCGGACTGCTTCAACGTACGATTCTCCCTGCTCCGTCTGCGTGCCTCGATTGTCGTCACTCATGTGTGGTCGTCTGTGCGCTGTGGCACACCCGATCATCGACCGGAGTACTTATTGTAATATAGTCGATATGACGCGTAGAAATCGGAACGTACGCGACGCGATCGGAGCGGAACGTCGTCCGGATCACCGCTCGTCTCGACGGGAGCCGGACGGCGGGTATGAACCGGGCTACCGTCGAGCGTATCGAGGGAGGGCGCAGATCGCCGGGAAGTCGACTGCCTGCGGCGGTTCTCGGTCATCAGGTCATCGTCGTCATCGTTGGGAGCTTCTCTCGAAGGTGAGCTTACAGCGGTCGGGTCGCGACCGACGGGGGGACAGCCCCCGTTACGTGAACGTTTCGCGCCGGGCTCACCCTCGATCGGCGTCCGACCCGACCGAGTCGCCGGGGTCGAACCCGTCGCTGGTCTGCTCCGGGATGAACGGGCCGAACGCGGCCGTCGCGTTCGCGGCCGGGGAGAGCGCGTCGCCGTGGACGGCTCGAACGCGGCGGGTGAGATAGGTCCGTGTCCGACGTCGGTACCGTTCACCGCGTGTCCGAACGTCGGGCGGGGAGTCGTCCGATAACGCTTCACGCTCCGTCGACCGCGTCCCGGACGCCCACTGCCCTCCGTCGCGGGGAACCCGGAGGCACGGACGACGTACACCTTTGTTCCCCCGCGCGTCAGGGGGCGTATGCACGTCGCAGTACTGGGTGCCGGGAGCATGGGCCACGGGATCGGACAGGTGTTCGCGATGGCGGGTCACGACGTCGTCGTCCGGGACGTCGACGCGGAACTCGTCGAGGCGGGACTCGACCAGGTGCGAGAGAACCTCGAGAAGGGCGTCGAACTGGGGAAGGTCGCGCCCGACCGCCGGGACGAGACGCTCGCTCGGATGACGGGGACGACCGACCTCGCGGCGGCCGTCCGCGACGCCGACCTCGTCGTCGAGGCGATCCCCGAGGAGATGGACCTCAAGCGGTCCGTGTTCGCCGAGGTGAACGAACACGCGCCGACCGACGCCGTCCTCGCGACGAACACCTCGTCGCTCTCCGTGACCGAACTCGCGAGCGCCGTCTCGCGGCCCGAACGCTTCGTCGGCCTGCACTTCTTCAACCCGCCGCACCTGATGGACCTCGTCGAGGTGATCGTCGCCGAGCGGACGAGCGACGAGACGCGCGAGTGGGCGGTCACCACCCTCGACGAGGTGGGGAAGCGGACGGTCGTCGTCGAGGACTTCCCGGGGTTCGCGACCTCGCGGCTCGGCGTCGCGCTCGGCGCGGAGGCCATCCGGATGGTCGAGGGGGGCGTCGCCTCCCCCGCCGCCATCGACCGGGCGATGCGGGAGGGCTACAACCACCCGGTCGGGCCGCTCGAACTCACCGACCGCGTGGGGCTTGACGTGCGCCTGCACGTCCTCGAGTACCTCCGCGAGGAACTGGGCGAGCGCTTCCGCCCCCCGGCCCTCCTCCGCAGGAAGGTCCGCGCGGGGAAGCTGGGGAAGAAGGCGGGCGAGGGGTTCTACCGATGGGACGGCGACGAACCGCTCGCGCCGGAGTGATCGAGCGGTCGCGGGACGCGACGGTCCCGCCGCGTCCGGCCATCGGCGGTCACCGAACGGTGAGTTCGGTCTCCGCCGACGAGAACAGCTCCTTCACGCCGGCCTCCGCCGACGTGAGTTCGCGCCGGTTCTCGAGGAGGACCGTCTCGCTCGGGAAGAGCCGCTCGCCGAGGACGAGGCCGTGGTCGCGCGCGGTCGACCCGGTGACGGTGACGTACACGCCGAGCCCCGCGTCCGAGATGGCCTCCTCCTCGGTCTCCGACTCCGCGGGGTAGCAGAACTCGACGTCCTCGGTCGCGCGCGTCCCGAGGACCGCCTCGACCAGGCGCTCGTAGCGCGGCGAGACGCACAGCGGGCCGGCGTACCCCTCGACGAACGAACGGTCGAGGTCGCCGTCGCCTACGACGGGCGTCGCGAGGAGCGTGTGGTAGACGGTGTCTCCGAGTCCGCCGACGACGCGAACGTCGGTGTCCCGCGGGTCGATCCGACCGTTGACCGCCTCGATGTCCGCGAGCGGGTCGGCGTCGAGCGTGACCACTTCCTCCAGCACGAGATCGGCGCTGTCGAACCCGAGGGCGAACTCGTGCTTGCGGAGCGAGCGGAACGGCTCCTCGCGGCCGACCAGCAGGAGGTCGTGATCGCCCGCCGGGATCGTGAGCGAGTCGAAGACGACGCGCCGCGGGAAGCCCGCGCGCGCGTCGCGGAGCAGCGTGTACTCCGGGGCGTACGGATCGTCGCGGTCGCTGTAGGCGGCGAGTCGGTCGTAGACCGGCGCGTCGGTCGTCTGCGTGCCCTTCGTGAGTGCCTTCTCGTACCGGAGCGTCGAGACGACGTCGTCGGCCACCCCTCGCGCGCCGGTCCGGGCGGCGAGGCGTTCGAGGACCGCCTCGAGCGGCCGCCCCTTCCGCGGAACGGCGACGCTGATGGTTGCCATTGTCGGACGCTCACGCCGCGGAGATAAAACCCGAACGGTTGCGGTCAGACTCCGTCGCCCGCGCCGAAGACGCTCGCCACCCGCTCGCGGAAGCCCTCGAAGGCGTCGAGGTCGGCCTCGACGTCGGCGACGGTCGACTCGAGGTCGTCGACCCTGTCGCTCACTTCCCGGACGCCGTCGCGGGTCGCCGTCGACCGGTCCTCGACGCTTCGGACGCGCTCCGCGACCGACGCCAGTTCCTCGCGGAGATCACCGAGCACCCGCTGGGCGTCCCCGTTCTCGTCGAGGAAGGACTCAAGCGCGTCGGCGTACGCGCGGAGGTCGGCCACGTCGGCCTGGAGCCGTTCGATGCGGGCGTCGACGCTCCCCGTCGCGCCGCCGAGGTGCGACGCGAGGACCTCCCTCGTCCCGTCGTCCACGTCGCCGGATTCGAGTTCGGCGGCCAACCGCGTCGCCAACCCGCCCGCAGCGGAGTGGGTGGGGCCGTCGGAGCCGTCCGCGGCGTCGTCACCCGCGACGCCCGGCTCCGAGAGCGGTAGCGGCCCGATCAGCCCGTCGTCACCCCCGCTCTCGAGATCCCGCTCTGCGCCGTCCGTCGCCTCGTCGTCCGACCCCAGGACGGCCTCGGCGTCCACCGGGGGGACGTCGACGCGGCCGGGGTGACCGGCGTCGTCGCGGGAATCCGCCTCCGCCGGGTCCAGCGCGTCGAGGGTCGGTTCGACGAGGAACCGCTCGACGGCGGCGAGATCGGCGTCGCGGAGTCCGTAGACCGTCGTGTACGTCTCGGCGGCGTCGAGCGCCCGTTCGAAGACGAGCCGGCCGTCTTCGACCCGCCAGCAGTCCTCGCCGTACTCGGGGTGGAACCCCACGTCGTCGGGGGCCACCCCGTCGGGGAGGTCGTCGGTCACGCGCACGACGGCCCGGTCGTCGCGCGCGTTCTCGACGACGAAGGCGATCGCGGGAACGGGGAAGTCGTCCGGCGCGAACGACTTCTCCACCGCGACCCCGTCCTCCTCGGCGGTGACGACGTCCGTCTCTGCATCACTCATGAATAGATGAACGTCTCGTTATTTTGTATTAAATCTATGCGTGTCGATCCCGGATCGGGGTCAGACGTCCGTCCGGTCGCCGATCTCGCGGATCTCGACGCGGCGCGGGGCGTCGAAGCTCCGCGCGTGGTCGAACAGGGCCGTCGGATCGGCCGTCATCCCCCGCCACATGTCCCAGTGGGTCGGCTGGAGTCGGTCGAGGTCGAGTTGCGCGGCGGCCTCGACGATCATGTTCTCGTCGGAGTACCACCGCGTGCGCGTCGGTTCCCCCGTCTCCTTGTCCCGGATCATCCCGACGCTCCCGAAGGCGAGGACCCCGAGATCGATCTCGTAGCGCTCGCCGACGGACTCGAACGGTTCGCCGGGGCGCGCGTCGCCGCCGTGGAAGAACGTCCGCCCCGCGTGCTCGATCACGTAGGAGACGGGGTGTTCGGCATCGGGGTCGTTCGCCCCCTCGACGCGGACGGTCACCTCGCCCACCTCGAAGCTGTCGCCCTCGGTCACCTCGACGAACCGGTCGTCGCCGAGGTCCCACTCGTCGGTCCAGCCCTCGTCCTCGACCACGTCGAGGCCCGCGTCCGGCGCGTAGAACGTCGCGTCCGTCCCCGCGAGGATGGGTGCCTGGCTCGGACCGTGGACGTGGTCCGTGTGCTCGTGGGTGGCGAGGACGGCGTCCGCCTCGCGCACGTCCGTCGGGTTGAACGGGACGGGGATCATCCGGACGGTCCGCGGCGGGTCGCCCGTCCCGAGGTACGGGTCGACGAAGATCGTCGTCCCGTCGCTCGCCTTCAGCACGAAACCGTTGCACCCGAGGTACCAGGCGGCCAGCCCGTCGGGGTCGGCGTCCTCGACGGCCCGGAGGAGCCAGTCGCCCCAGTCGGAGTGAACCATACCGGGCGCTCTCCCGGGAGGGGGTTAGTTGTTCGCTTCGAGGTCGAACGAGGGGTCCGCCGCGTCGCCCCCCTCGTACTCCCGGACGACCCGTCGGGCGGCGAATTCGCGGCGACGGTAGTAGGCGTACTTGCCGTCCGGCAGGCGCACGGCGTACTCGTTGCCGTCTCCGCGGGACTCGACGTGCCAGACGTCCGGGTGGCGTTCGAGCGGGGGGCGCTCGCCCCCCGCTCGCTCCAGCTCCTCGGTGAGCGCCGAGAGGGCCTCCTCGTCGTACTGCGACGTCCCGTCGGTGCGCCCCTCGTCGCGGGGTCGCTCCTCGCGGTAGCGCTCCGCGAGCAACCCCTGGACGGTCGCCGGAAGCGTCGTCGCCCGGCGCTGCGCCTCCGATTCCAACCACTCGAGCAGTTCGTCGGTCGCCGTGAACGACACCTCCCGTACCATTACCACAGTACACGCACACTCACTTCCGATTATATAAAATAACCTATACGTATGTTTCCCGGCGCGCGCGATAAATTGAGAGAACCGCGGGAAGGAATCGGTGACGGCGGTAGATACGGGAACGGGAACGGCGGCCGCTCAGTCCTCGCAGCAGCCGCCGGCCTTCCCGCCAAAGTCGATGGCGAGCGGGGCGGAGACCATCTCGTTGAGTTCCTGGAGCGTGAGTTCGAGGTCGGACTGCGCGCGGAGGAACTCGTTCATGACGGGCACCTCGTGGAGTTCCTGCTGTGCGCGCTGGAGTTCGCGGAGGTCGTCGTTCGTCGCCGCGCCGGTCTGGCGCGCGAGCATGAACTCCTCGCGGAGCCCCTCGAACTCCCGGATCTTCTCCTGGGCCTCCTCGCTCTCCTCGACCGCCGCCTTCGCCTCGGCGAACTCCCGGTACGCCGGGAGTTCTGAGATCGCCTCGCCGAACTCGGTCGCGAGGCGCGTGACCTCGGCCTCCGGCGTGTTCTCTCCCTCCGCGTCCGGCGTGGTTTCGATGCTCATACCCCGCCTTGGGACCGGGCGGGTTTAGGTGTGCCGAAGAGGTCGCGAAGCGTCGTCCCCGGCCCCCACGGGGCCGTCCCCCCGCTCCGGAGGAGCACGTCCGGCGCGGCCAGATCGTGTTGGGTGCTACCGCCCATCAGTTTGATGCTCCGCCCGCACCTTCGTAGAGGTATGGCACAGGAATCAGCGCCCATCGTCGTGAAGCCCGGACAGCCCATCTTCGACCGGGACGGCAACGAACTCGGCGTCATCCGGGGGCTCTCGGAGGAGGGATTCCGCGTGAGTACGCACGAGTCGGTCGATCACGTCGACCTCGAACACGATCCCGGGCGGGGGTTCGGCGAGGGGTACCTCGTCTGGCGCTGCGCCGAGTGCGGCGAGGTCGGTGAACTCGACGACGGCCTCCCCGACGCGTGTCCGGACTGTGGCGCGCCGAAGGAGGACCTCTACGCCTGGCTGGAGGACTGACGCCCCCTCGGGCGAACCACACAGGTTAACCGCGCGGAGCCACTCCTCCCGCCAATGAGTCAGGAGTCGGAGTTCTCCGAGGGCGACCTCCGCAACACGGGCATGGCCCTCAAGCACGACCGGGAGTGGGACTACGAACTGGGGCGGATCGTCGAGGCGGTCGAGGAGCGCGACGCGAAGAAAGTCGGCCTCCAGTTCCCCGAAGGGCTGAAGCGCCGCGGGTCGGCGGTCGCCGACGACCTGCGCGACCTGCTCGCGGACGACGTGCGCGTGCTCATCTCGGGACAGCCCTGCTACGGCGCGTGCGACCTCGATACCTACCTGATGCGCCGGACGGACGTGTTCGTCCACTTCGGCCACTCGCCGATGAAGGAGTCGGAGAAGATCATCTACGTCCCGCTGTTCTCGAACGTCGAGGTGACGCCAATCGTCGAGGAGGCGCTGTCGGAACTCGCCGCCCCCGAGGAGGACCCCGAGGTCGGCCTCGTCACGACCGCCCAGCACATGAACCGGTTCGACGAGATGCGCACCTTCCTCGAGGAGCGCGGCTACGAGGTCCACACCCGCCGCGGCGACGAACGGCTCACCCACGAGGGGCAGGTGCTCGGTTGCAACTACGCCAGCGCGGACGTCGGCGCGGACCAGGTGCTCTACGTCGGCGGCGGGAAGTTCCACCCGCTCGGCCTCGCCATGGAGCACCCCGAGAAGAAGGTGGTAATCGCGGATCCGGTGAACAACGTCGTCACGGTCGCCGACACCGAGAAGTTCCTCAAGCAGCGCTACGGCGCGGTCCACCGCGCGATGGACGCGGAGACGTGGGGCGTGATCTTCTGCACGAAGATCGGCCAGGGGCGCTGGGAGGTCGCCACCGACATCGTCGAGGAGAACGAGAACGCCTACCTCCTGACGATGGACGAGGTGACGCCCGACAGGCTGCGGAACTTCGGCTTCGACGCCTTCGTTAACACCGGCTGTCCGCGCATCACGACCGACGACGGCCCGCGCTTCCACAGCCCGATGCTCACCCCCGGCGAGTACGAGATCGCCGTCGGGAACGAACCCCTCGACTCGCTCTCCTTCGACACCTTCCACGGGACCTGGTGAGGGACGCCCTCCGCCGGACCTGACGAGGGGGTTCCTCGGTTCCGCCGTCCGCGTCCGAACGTCCCGGCGGCGGAAACTTATGCCGGAGCGTCACGAAGTCCGGACGGACGCATGCCCCGCCTCACCAGACGCGCTCTCCTCGCCTCCTCGGCGGCGGCGCTCGCCGGCTGTAACGCCGTCTCCGAACCGACCGAACTCCCGACGGTGACGCCCGCGCCGGTCCCGCGTGGCCGAGACGAGGCGATCGAGGCGCTGACGGCGGAGCGACCGCCGCGGATCGGACGCGACGTCGCCGTCGCGGACGACCACGTGCCGGCCAGTCGCGATCACCTCCGGCGGGTGGTCGATCGAACCGCGCGAGCGCTGGACGGCGTCGAAGCCGGGGGCGACGACGCGACCGCGCGAGAGGTGTCCTCGCTGCGGATCGACGTCGAGGACCTGCGCGCGTTCCTCGACCGACGGTGGGACGATCCGCTCGTCGCGCTCGATCGGATCCGCGAGCGGATCCCCCACGCGGGCCACGCGCTCGGCTACGCGCTGGCGCTTCGGGACGGGGCCGACGCGGAGCCGGTCGACCCCGAGGCCGCCCGCGCGGACTGTCGGGCGTACTTCGCCGATCGGCGCTTCGCGTGCGCCGATCCCGGTCGACTGCTCGTCAACGCGGTAGCGGCCGAGTCGAGACTCCGGTCGGTGCTGCGACAGGTCGAGCGCATGGGCATTCCGGACCCCGACGATCGGCGCGACCCCGACGCGATCGCGGCGCGGTATCGCCACCGCGCGCACCTCCGGCACGCGCTCGAGGACGCGAGGCGGCTCACTGTCGCCGGGAGCGGTCCGGCGTCGGAGCGCGAGCCGTTCGCGGCGGCGCTCCGGCGTAATCGAGCGCGCCTGCGGCGGGCGGTGCGGACCGAACTCGACGCCGTCGAAGAACCGTCGAAGACGGTCGGGAACGACGACTCGCCGGCCCGTCAGCAGGTCGCCCGCGCGCTCGTCGACCTCGGGAGGGAGGCCGAGTGGCACGTGGCGAACAGCTGGAACGCCGCCGAACGGAATCACGACGCGATCTCGCTGTTCGCCGCGGCGCGCGGGCTGGTCCACGCCCGCGCCGTCCGGACGGCGGTCGACCGCACCGATCCGCTCGTGGACGCGGATCGGGTGTCGTTCGACGCGCTCGAACGCGCGCGGGGAGCGGCGATCGACGCGGTCGCGACGGCCGACGCGCGCGTCGACCGCCCCCTGGAGAGACGGCTCCTCGGTGCGGCCGCCGGTACGATCCGGATCGCCGACTACCGTATCGACTCGGCCGCGAGCGGTGGGAGCGGTGGCGGCGGCGAGGGCGATCCCCGGGCGAGGGCGTACGCCCGTTACCGCCTCGCCGTGGCTATCCCGGGGCACGTCGCCGACGCGGCGTCGATGGCCACCGAGCGCGGGGGCTGATCGGCCCCGCTCACCCCGAGTAGAACGCTTCCTCCAGGTCCGCCGCGACGTCGTCGAGCGCCTCGTCCGCGGCGTCGAGGTAGTCGGGGAGGCTCACGAAGCCGTGGATCATGCCCTCGTAGTGATAGTCGGTCACCGCGACGCCGGCGTCGGACAGGCGGTCGGCGTACTCGCGGCCCTCGTCGCGTAGCGGATCGAACCCGGCGGTGACGACGGTCGCGGGCGGGAGGCCGGAGAGGTCGCGCGCGAGCAGCGGCGCGGCGTACTCGTTGCGCTGGTCCACCGCCCGGGGGACGTACCGCTCGTAGAACCACGCCATGCTCTCGCGCTCGAGGAAGTACCCCTCGCCGTTCTCCTCGTAGCTGTCGAAGTCGTGGACGGCGGGGGAGGCGACGGCGGGGTAGACGAGCACCTGGCGGGCGATCTCCGGCCCGCCGCGGTCGCGCGCCACGAGCGTCGCCCCGGCGGTGAGGTTGCCGCCCGCGCTGTCGCCCCCGACGGCGATCCGCCCGGGGTCGATACCCACCGTGTCGCCGTGCGCCGCGACCCACTCCACGGCGGCGTAGGCGTCGTCGAGGGCGGCCGGGAAGGGGTGTTCCGGCGCGAGGCGGTAGTCGACGCTCAGGACGGCGCAGCCGACGCGGTTCACCAGCCCGCGACAGACGTCGTCGACGGTGTCGAGGCTACCAATGACCCAGCCGCCGCCGTGGAGGTAGACCAGCGCGGGGTGCGGGCCGTCCCCCTCGGGGAGGTAGAGCCGGACCGGAACGTCCTCGGCGGGGCCGGGGATCGAGAAATCGGTCACGTCACCGACGGGTTCCGGATCCTCGTTGGCGAAGAACTCCTCCAGCGCCGCGCGGGCGCTCGGGACCGACAGCGCGTACGTCGGCGGGCGCGGGATCGAGTCGATCAGGTCGAGGACGGCCTGCGCCTGCGGGTCGGGTTCGCGGGACATGGTTGTAACTGGCACACCGCCGACTTAACTCTCGGCGGGAATACACGCCGGGAGAACAGTCATATACTTCGATACGTATTGTGCCGTAATGACCGGAAACGAGCCGGCGACCGACCGCCTCGTGGCGTGGTATCGGCGACACATCGGCGAACCGGAGCGGCGCGTCGACGTCTACCTCGGGTTCGCGCTGTTCTTCGGCGGACTGGGGCTCGGGCTCTCGGGGCTCGCGCTGTTCGTCTACGAGGGGACGCTCTCGGGACCGGGCAAGGCGTACTGGCTCCGCGAGATCGCGTTCGCCGTCGGCGCGAGCGGCCTCCCGACGCTCCTGCTCGGCGTGACCGTCCTGCTCCCCGTCGAGCGGCGGGCGCGGTACGCCGCGCTCGGCGGCGAGGCGATCTGTCTCGCCGCCGTCGCGCTGTTCGTCGGCACCTACCCCTACCGGTGGGACGTTCGGGCGGGACCGGACTACAGCGTGCAGGGCGTGGCCGTCTACGCGGTGGGGCTGGTCGCGGTCGTCGCGGTGACGGCCGCGGCGCTGGTCAGCTACCACGTCGAACGCGCCCGGCCGACGGAGGGCGACGGCGAGACGCGCCCGGACCCGACGGTGACCGACGAGCAGGTCCGGCGCGACATCGACGACGCGCTCGCGAGCGCCGAGGTCTCCTGGGGCGGCGTGCGGACGGTCGAGACGCGGCGGATCCGGTTCGACGAGTCCGAGTCGGAGTCGATCGACCGATCCGGCTTCGACAGCGTCGCGCCGACGTCCCACCGTTCGGAGGGTGTGGACGGCGCGGTCGCGGGGCTGAAGCGACTGCGCGGGAACGAGGACCGGACGGCCCGCGGCGGCGGAACGGACGACCAGGCGGCGGCGCTGCGCCGACTCCGCGAGCGACAGGCCGCCGAGTCGGAGACGCCGCCGTCACTCGTCGACCGTCTCAAGGGGCTGTTGCGGCTGGGATAGACGTGGGATAGGGCTCGCCCACGTACACCCAATATCTCGTTACTTTCTCTATCCACAGTAAGTTTATTACGCTGTAGTGATACCGCCCGACTATGGCAAAGGGGATCGACGTCGGCACGATGAACATCATCTCCGGGAAGCAGGACGCGGAGGAGACGGTGTTCGTACAGCAGCGCAACTCGTTCGTCGAGATCGAGTACTCGGACATGGCAGAGCAGATGCTCTCACGGAGCGACGTCCTCCACATCCGGAAGGACGACGCCGTGTACGTCGTCGGCGACGACGCGCTCAGCTTCGCGAACATCTTCAAGCAGGAGACGCGCCGCCCGATGCAGCGCGGCATCCTCTCGAACGACGAGAAGAGCGCCATCCCCATGATGAAGCTCTTTAAAATTCCATATTCTGCATAATGTCTACACACTATCGGCCCCCTTTGCCGGTACTTCGAGGGTAGCGGGTTACCTCCCGACCAAACCCAACGGATTATATTGCCGCATCTTCTAATTCTGACATGGCGACGGTCTATCAATCTCGGTCGGGGGAGCAAGTGGAGGGAGAAATCCTCATCGAGGCTCTCCTTCGGGATCGGGTCTACCCTGGCGACATTGAGTGGTCTCCCGACGGGGAAACGGTCTACATCCACGGCGAGCCCTTCCAAAGGATCGAATAATAGCCCCTACCCCGGGGTTTGAAGCCCCGTGAGGGCCTCCCCTCGCTCATGCTATGGGAGTCCGACGACGGTTCTACAATTAACGGAGCCGGGCTCTGTTTCGCTCACATCAAAGGAGACCTTAGCCCGGGAGATGCGCATATCACGGGAGAGGGGGACCTCGTCCTTCGAGGAAAGCGCTACTCTCGGATCGACTGACCCCCTCTCTTCGATTCCAAGCCCACTCACGCCCTTCCTGAGAGCGTCCGCGATTATCCGAGTAGGATAGACCACAGAGGGCAATGAATGTCTTCGAGGTAAAACTGTGAGCTTCTCGGGGATTTGCCCGCCGAGGGAGATACCTAAGTCCGAGTAGTACTCAGAGGCCTCTATGGAACGAGAAGACCCTATGGTCGATTTCCGTGAACCGGTCCCCGATCGGATTTGCGCCGATTGCGAAAGGATGTACCGCGAGGAGGAGTGGCTCCAATGGCGAGAGGAGGACGGCAAGGACTACTGTGGGAAGTGCGCGATCGATCGGGGCCTTCGAGGGTGACAACAGCCAATAATAAGCGATTTTCACTGGATTTAATCGAATTGACAGCAATAGTCACGGGGTTATGAAAGCGTGTCACATGCAACCCAAGCACCCATTAGAGAGGAACAGAATGGGTAGGAGACACAGGTGGAAACAAAATGTCGGCGTGGGACCCGACAACGGCTCCTGATACGGCGCTTGGGTTGCTGTCCAATGCGCGCCGTCGGTCCGTTGTCAAAACGATAGCGGCGAACGGTGGAATGGCTACTCGGCAGGCGCTCGTGAAAGCGATCGTAGAGGATGAGACAGGTGAGTCTATAGCGGACGCAAAGACGGGATGCGTGCAAGAGGCACACATCTCGTTATATCACTGTCATCTCCCGAAGCTGAGCCAGCACGGGATCGTGGATCACAACCGGGAGACAGGGGAAGTAGTTCTCTCGGACGATGGTGAGGCTCTCAAAGCGGCCGTAGAGACCGCAGAGGATACTATCGGTGCTTCGAGGAAGGCGATCGAAGACTTCTACCGATAGTAAGCTCAGAGGCCACCACGCTCGTTCTCAGCGATTCAATGACTCTCCTAGTGTTAGGGAGCACAGAAGGCAAAGAATGTCTCTCAGGCTAATCTGAAGCCTCTGAAGCGAGGGCCTCCTCTTCCTCCTCTGCTTCAGCGGCCTCGCGAAGGAAGCGAGTAATTTGCCCTCGGAATCGAGGAAGCCAGGCTTCTAACGCGGCGTGTCGGTGGGGGACGTACAAACTGGTGTACTCGATGAGATGGGGCCGGAGAACCTGCGCTCTCGACGGACGGACTCCCGTTTTCTCCCCGGCTTCCCACTCCTCCAAGAGGTCTCTGGCGTTCATCGAACTTCCTCCGGCTTCTCGTCATAGACGGGTTGCTCAGGGTAGTCCCCCGTGGCCTCCATCCTCCAAATCTTCGTCTCTACGCTCCGACGTTCGACTTCGGCCTCAACTTCGGCGCGGAAGGGGGCTTCGAGGCCAAGGAGGTCCTCGATTTGTTCCTCAGTTTTCCGGATTTCATCCCAGACCCCTCTGAGGTCGTCGGTCACATCGGGTACCTCGATATACTCGGTGACGACCGGCTTCGGCAGGGATCGAGAGGGGCCACCCTCCTCGGTGTGAGCAGAGCCCTCTGGGGGAAGGACCTCCCCTTCGACCTCCTCAAGCTCCCATCCCGTAGGGATCATTTGAGTGGCTCTGAGGAGCTTCTCCTCCATCTTGTCGAGCCGCTCCAATCGATCGAGGAAGCGCTTAGCGAGGTCGAGACGGACGGCGGCGGCATCCTCTGCCAACATCTCCTCCACCTCTTCCGCCATGGGGTCGGAGAAGTACTCAGAGACGGTCTGAGGCGTCACACCGAGATACTCGGCTATTTCCTGTTTCTGCCAGCCCTCTTGCCAGTATTTTTGGAGGGCGACAGCCACACGGACCTTGCGGCTTCGCAACTTTGGATCGTTATTTCGGCTCATTTCAGGAGTGGGGTGGGTGAAGGTCATTTGTACACCGTCCGCTGGGTCATTCAGCGACCCCCGCTCTGCGCCGGGCCGGGCCACCCACCTCCCAGGAGGTGCGTATCAACCGTGAGGTCCGATCCTGAGGCGTCACTGAGGGTGGTGACGTTCACTCGGAGAAATTCGCTCATAGCGCCTCTCACGGAAGCGTAGGCGGTCCCAGGGGAGGCAAGCTCCGCATCTCCGACGATGAGCTTCGACCCATCCTCCCCACGGAGGGGAGTCCATAGCTGACCGTCAGGTGAGGCTTCAACCACCGCTTCGACGGAGTCGTTAGCGGAGTCGTAGTTAGAGGCCTCTACGAACAAGGCGACGAGGTAATGCCCATTTACCCGATGCGAGTCCGACGGTCCCGTGGAGGTCGCCCCGGAGTGGGTCCGTTCATTCAATGGAAGTGCCATGGCTCATTCACCCGATCCACCGGAGAATCTCCTCCCGACGGCTCTCCCAGTCTCTCTGAGATGCCTCTACGTTAGGAAAGAGGGAGTCGGGAAGGTCGGCCTCACACCCGGTGCAAGTCTTCGAGAGCGGCGCTCTATACGTCGAAGTGAGCGAGGAGCGCATCGGGATCGACGCTCCGCATTCCGGACACCTGGGACACTTTGGCATTAGAGCCCCCTGTCGTACATGTCGTCGAGCACCGTCTCAGAGACCGACTTGGGGTCGCTCTTCTCGACCATTTCAGAGCCCCCCAGGCGGTCGTAGACGGACTTCAGAAGCATCTCTGAGGTAGGGACCTCCCCCATGTTGCCTCCGCTGTACGACGGTCCGGCGGCCTTAGAGACCGGACCGGGCGACTGCACCCGCTCGTACACATTCCGAAGGGCCGGAGGCATCGCCTTTTCCATCTCTTCGCCCTCAGCGTCCGCCTCAGGCGATTCCAGGTCGTCGACGGGGTTCTCCTCGGGATCGGCCAGATATGCCCTCACAATCTCCCACACGTCCGCTGGGAGGACCTCCTGTAGATCGTCGAGTCCATACGAGTGAGGGTCCTCATCGAAGGCGTCGGCAATCATTTCCTCCTCGTCCTCGTCCTCGTCGTCGACCTCCTCGCTTTCAAGCTCCTTCTGAAGGCGATTCTCGACGTAGGCCTCCATCTGGTTGACTGAAACGACTCCGTAGCCCTCTAGGGTCTCCTCGAAGGTGCTAATTAGCTCCTCTCTGTCGTTGATTTCTGACATTTTGTCTACTGCTGATTTGGCGACCGCTCGGATACCCAGCGGGGACGCGGTCGACCCCCCGCTTTCGTCTTTGGCGACGACGGCGAACTTCGCTCGCTGATTCATCCCTTGTTCGCACAAGGTGACGGCCGAGAGGTCCATCTCAAGGATATCGTCGACAAGCTGTCCACCTTCGACGGAAGTCTTGGTGACGAGGGCCTCACCGGAGATGCTGTAGGAGTCGATTTCACCGGCCTCGATCCTCTCGCGCATCTCCCGGGCGAATCTGGAATCGTCCCACACTTCCCCGGCGACGTAGAGAGCGGGAGGCTGACTCTCCAACTCTAAGACCGCCGTCGGGAACGTATCCCGCTTATAGGTCTCACCGTCTATCTCGATCGTAACCGGCTCGTCCGTCTCGAAGCGCTCCAAAATGTCGCCTACGAGTTGGTCCGAGTGTTCGACACTGAGTCTCGCTCGCTTCAGGAGTTGCGGAAGGGCGTCCTCCAAGGCCTCAGCGGATACACGGTCCCCCTCGTTGTCGACGACCTCCACCGAAGCCGGTCCCCAGATAATGAAGCGGTCGTCCTCTTTGAAAATCGGGCGGACCTGACCACCGAGTTGGGCCTTGAACGACAGGCGCTCCACGTGGCCCGACTTTTCGAGCAACTTAGAGCCCTCTGAGGACTCTGAGGCGACGGCCTTGGCGACCTTGGGACGGTACAGCTTGAGAAGCCGATTCCGACCTTTCTCAGAGGCCTCGGCAGGGTGGTCTCCGGGCCACTTGCCGTCGAGCATGAACGAAGCGACCGTCCTGAGACCTGTGAGGTCAGCGACTCCCTGTTTCCGACCGTGCTCTACGACGTTCTCGACGCTGACCATGAAGCTCAGTACCGCACGTCACTCGGCGCGGCGCTCTCAGCGGTGGCCTTCTCGGAGTCGAGTTCACTCTGCGAAGGGTGGTCCGCGTCGAGTCCGAGATTCAGTTTATTGCGGAGGTAGGCGTCGATTGAAGCCGGACAGTTGTGACGCTCTCGAATGGCGTCGACCGTCTCTTTTCGAATGAGGACGAGCTCGTAGTCCGTCATTAACGGTCACCCTCCCCGAGAAGGTTGGTTCGAAGCATCAGATCCCACGAACAGCCGTCGGGCTTGATCTTCGAGAGGCGCTCCTTCGTGGATTTCTTAACCCAAATGGTAGATCCTTTATCTGCCATAGTTTTCTACAGTCTTCAATTGGAGACCGTAGTTTAAAAGTGACACTGTACTAAAATGTGCACATGATGAAGGAGCGCCGTAGATCGATTAGGATCTATCAGCCGGAGGACGGCTCTGCGGGGGCGGCTCGTACTCAGGGTCATGCCGATACGCATGTTGCTTGTAGGCATGCCTGGCTCCGAGCCACCCGCAGACCTCGCATCTGGCGACATTTTCATGGACTACTATCGGGTCGGGAGTCACCCAATCCTCAGAGTCCTCTGAGTTATCGTCCTCGTCATCCCAAGGGTCGACCCCACAAAACTCCTCAAACTGGTTCGGGGTCATCGAGGGACTCCCTCCATTTCAAATTCAGGTTCCGGGGGCTCCTCGAAATCCTCCGAGTAGAGGGACGGACGAGCATTTACCCATTTCAGGCAGTCGAGTGAGCAGACCGACCCGCTCACTTCCTGAATTAGATCCCCGTCGAGCGTTTCGATCCGGTAGTCGAGACGGAACGGGAAATCTCCTCCGTCGGGGGGAGACAGGGCTCGACACCGGAGACAGCGGGGGAGCTCAGGGAAGGGCTCCTGTCGATCAGGAAAATGCCGCTCTGGAACATCCTGGTTCATCGTCCCACCTCTACCATGGCCTCAGCGGCCTCAGTTTCCGTTCTCCTGCGGTTCTTGCTTGGGTCCGTAGTCGACTGCATATCGTGATTGAAACCACTCTGTGACCGTCCTGTTTGCTCTCAAACGATCCCCGTTAATCGGCCCTTCGCCACTCCCACCGACGGCGGGGGAAGAATGTCGAGCGGCCTATCCAGAACCGCGACCGGCCAGACCACCGTGACCGATTCGATTTGCTCAGAGACCTCTGACTCCGGGGAGGAGATTGGCGACGATTGGTGTCGACCCTCTGGTTGTTCTTCGACTGCCTCAGAGACCTCTGGCTCCTCCTCTGACGCTTCGAGTTGAGCGGCCACCTCGTCGATCGAGGGGAGCGATTCCCTGGAGGCCTGTCGGTCCTCCAAATCCCTCAGACGAGTATCAAGGAGACGACGAGCCTTCTCCCGGTCCTCCTTCTCCAAGGCCCTCCGGACGAGGTCAGCATCGACGACCTCCCCGATCGACTCCACCAAGCACCCGAGGGGAATCTCGGAGACCGTCCCAGCGTCGATGTGAGCGACCAATTCTTGAGCAAAGACAGTCGGCTCCCGGGGGCTCTCCGGCGAATCCATCTCGGCGGCCTCTTGGACCGGTGTCCCCCCGTACTCGTCGGGATCGTACCACTCCGGAATCAGTCCGCCCTCAGACCTCTCAGATTCGCCCGAGAACGATTTTTCCTCCGGGCGAGTAGTAGACCCCTCATCCGGCTCGGAACGCTCCGACGGGCTTCTCTCGTCCTCGGTCTGAGAGACCTCTGAGAATTGCCAATAGCGGTAGTTCCCAGAGCGGTGATAGGAGATGAGGCCACTATCCTCCATCAGACCCGCGGCCCGCCGAATCTGTCTGGTAGATCTCTCAATTTCATGCTCCTCGGCGAGGTAGTCCTGAATCTCCTTCGTCGAAGCGCAACCCATGGAGATTAACGCATCAAGGACGGCCGACATGAGCCGGTCGCTGACGAGAGAGCGGTGTCTCGATAGCTCTCCATCATATAAGCGCTCAGGATTGGCCTCAGCGTACTGTAGGACGGACTCACGATAGCCGCCTCCCTCTTTGATCCACTTACGAGGCTTACCCCGGTCCGTCCGGGGAGATTCCTTCATGGACCGGCTGATGAGCTTCTCGACGGTCTCAGAGTCGCGGTAGAACCACCAACCAAGCCGCTCAGCAAGCGAGCATTCGGCGGCCGATCGATCCCCGGCGAATCCAGCATCCGAGTAGCAACCTCCGTAGAGGAGACGGAGCTTCGAATCGAGGTACATGGCACCGCGGAGCCGAGATTCCACGTCTACCGAGATAGGAACCTCAGAGGCCTCTGACTCAGAGGAGGGGGAGGGATCGGGATCGACCTCTGGCCCATACTCGTCGACAAGCTCATCAAGCAGAGCCTGGCCGTCGTTAATCGTCGTCGGGGTGTCGACGAGGTGAGCGCCGGTCATGACCGTGTACTGACCCGAATCGTAGATTTCGATCGACGCCTCAGAAAAGTCCTCGTCCTCAGGCAGAGGGGTCTTGCTTAGGCGGTCGATGTGCGAGGGCAACTCACCCCGGACGAGGACATGCACCCCGGTCCCCGACATACTCACGTCGGCATACGAGCCTGCTCTGTCGATGAGGGAGGCGACGACGGGGGGGACCTCGCCCGTATCAGGGTCCCTTACTTTGTCGAGATCGATGAGAGCGAACGGATCGTGCTCTGTGAGAACGAATCCGAGGCCGTACTCGGGGTGCTTGTCCACAAACGTAGAGGCCTCTGAGAACGATCCCCAATGGCCTGGATCGAGGGGGTCGATGAACGAATCGATCCACGTCGATTGATTAAAGGCGGCCCGAGGAGGCTTAGATCCCGTCTCCGTGGGGAGCCAGCAAATCCACTGATCGACGACAGTCATAGCCTCGGGAAGGACATTCTGCTCGGAGCGAGGAGCGAGAGGCGTTCCGGCGGCGGTCGAAATTTGAGTGTTGGTTTGGATCATTTGGGATCACGATTGACCCCGGGCTGACCCCAAAGCGGAGAATTTATCGCCGCTTGGATTGTAGGAGAAGTTGAGCCAAATTGGCAGACAACCAGAGGCTCGGTATGTCGGCGCGCCAACGCCGATTACCCTCTCCGGGGGTCAACCCCGGAAATCTTTGTTAAACGCCCTTGAGCGGGGCGTTAGGCGGTCACCTCCGATTCCTCCTTGTACTCCTCCACGTCGACTCCGAGACCCTCAGTGATGTACACCCACCACGGGATCTTCTCGTGGAAGTTCTCGTTTTTGTCGGCTTCGAGCGCCCTCTTAGCGTACCTGGGGACGGTAATCGTCGTGTGGGTGTCTCGCATCTACTCGTATAGAGAACGGTAATGTACTTGAACCTGTCGCGTTACTAATCTCTTCACGTCGCTTCCTGTATTGCGATTTTCGGCTCAGAGGTCTCTGAATTGAAGATTGCAGTGGGGAAAACGGAGGTGGTCCTCCGTCCGTACACAGGTGGGGATCAGGGACGTATTCGACCGTACTGCCGAAGCGCCCCAATCTCCGTGACATAGTATATCATGATAACTCTTTTCGTTACCAGAATGGACAATGTTCCTATCCGAGTGCCACGAGAGCGATTTAATCCGGCTCAGGAAAATCGGCGCTACCCATATGGGTATTGTCCCTGTTCTATTCTCTCCCCCCTCCCCCACTACTCCTTACTACTCCCCCCCCCAGTCATAGTATGTGTCCGATATTAGATAATCTGACATGTCCCATCGGAAATAGAGGAGTGGGGGGGCTCCCTTGGTGTGCCAACTGGTACGACCGGGAGCTTCTCCGCGTCGTCCTCACAATTGCTCTCAGAGACCTCTGAGAATCGCATGACGGCGTCGGATTTAAGTCGGTCAGGATCAAAGGACAATCGCGGTTCAACGGCCGTCAAGCCCCACCGTAGAAAGCGGAGATGCACACTCCCCTACGACCCGGGAAAAGCCCCTCGGAGCGGGGTCAGGCGGTTCCGGTTCCGCAACCGTGTCATACTGGGGATCGAGATCCCCCCTTGCATTCAGAGGTCATTCCGATACCTCATCGGTGACCTCAGCCGTCTTTGCCTCAGACGCTCGCATTTCCTCCGAGGGGTTGATTTCAGACGCCTCCGAGGTTGACAACTTGGGAAGGTCGAAAAAGGCATAGAAGAGGACTACGGCCGTCGTTAGGAGCGTCAGTAATGCCATTATTACCTTTCCAATCCCCCAACTCATGGAAAAGAGAGCGGTCCCCGCTTGCAGGACCGAGACGAGAACGAGAAAGAACGTGAGTGCCACCATTCTATGGCTTGCTTCGTTTTGCGCCTCGGTTAATTCGTGCTGTTGCTTCCGCAACTCCCGTTCGTGAATAACGTCAAATCCTCGTTGGTTGAGGGCGAGGTACGCCGAGCCGCCTGAATCTTCCCACTCCGCTAAATCCAGTCTGTCGAGAGTCTGTAGGGCGTCAAGCGCTTCCTGCACCGATGGAAATGGCACTTCGTCCCTAATATCTTCTAAGAGTGGTCCAAGTTGTGCATCAGGTGCATTGGGATCTACTAATTCAAACTCTCCATCAATCCTCTGATATACGTACTTTGTAGTCGATATTCTCCCTCCGTTTTCATAGAGATGGTGTAGCATTCTCATCCAATCCGGTTCATCGCTCATACCCCACTTGACTACCCTCGATACTTCAATCTATGAGAAATTTTGGCGGTGGGTATTTCGAAGGAGTGTAGATTTCGGATTGTTGGTGAACCGTGGGCATCTCTCTAAGGTGACTATCACTTATGCCGTCTCGTCAGGGGCCACAGTTAGCCCTGAGAGAGCACCTTCGTCTCGACGGGTAAGTAGGAGCCACCGAGAGCGAGAAATCGCTCAGTGGCGAAAGTACGGGATCGAGGGTCGATGAAATGAAAAAGTGGGAGCCTCCCCGAAGGGGATCGCGGTGATTCCTGGTCTCCGTTAGTCGCGGGAGTCTTTCTTGGTTGGGTCCAATTCTGGCTACGATGAAGGTCATAATAAGCTTCCTCCCGACTTTAGAGGCCTCTACGTGGCGATTTCGGCCGATAATCGCCGTTCGGTTATCCGTTGGACGAGGATTGCGGCGAGCATCCCGGCGATATGGAATATCGGGCTATACGGTCCGGCGAAGAGGAAGCCAACGAGGACGGTACCGATCAAGACCGCCACCCCGAGGGCGATACTGAGGAGCTTCGGATGCATGGCCCCAGGATTAGGGTCGAAGAACTTGACTGTTAGCCCCGGAGGAGCATCGTAGAGGTCTCTGAGGAGAGGGGGTCAGCCCCACTTAACCGTATCCAGTACGTCGTCGTCGGTGAGTTGGAGGTAGACCTCAGTCCGCTCTACATCGGTGTGACCGAGGTATTTCTGAATGGTTCGAAGGTGAGTCCCCGCCTTCAGGAGATGGTAGGCGCATCCGTGACGGAGACTGTGAGCCGTGTACCGGTAACGCGGCATCCCCGCGGCATCGTGATAGAGCACTTCGTTGAGATACTCGTGGCCATCCTCCTCGGCGGATTTGGCGGCCTTTCGGAGAATGTCGTTCGGATACTCGTCTATGATCCGGTCAGAGCGAGCGGAGACGAACAAATACGGACTCTCCGAAGCGTGGTTGTAGGCGTTACGCTCTACGTCGATCCAGCGGTCCATGAGCAGGTCCAAGCTCGGTTGCCAGGACACGACTCGAATCGGCTCCCCCTCGATCTTCCTGGTGGGGATCTCGATCGATCGCTTCTCACGGTTCATGTTCTCCAACTTGATCCTCGCGGCCTCTGATTGTCGGACCCCGGTGTGAAGCATCAAGCGGAAGAGGAGCCGGTTTCGGAGCTTGGGCTTCGGAACGTACCGACATAGGATATCAACGTCGTCCTCGGAGAGGTAGATCGGTTTGCCGTCCTCGCGCTTCTTCGTCCGTTTGTTATGCTTATTATGTAGCGACTTGAGGAGCTTCTCATCGAAGGGGTGATCCTCTCGAAGGCCGATCGAGTTGCTCGTCAGGAGATTGTAGAGACCTCTGACGGAGTTGTAGTGGCTGACGACGTAGGTCGAAGAGCATCCTTCATCGAGGAGCTTTTTGAAATACTTCCGTAGTTCAAGAGCCGATATCTCTCCCAGGTCATATCCTTCAGTCTCGATCCACTCGTCAAACTGCTTCAGACACGATTTGCGAACCGCATACGTCCCCTCGCTCTTGTCGTCCTTGACCAACTCCAAGTAGACCTCGATGTATTCGTTCATTCTATCCTCCAGAATCGCTCTTCGCCACCGACAGTCTCGGTGCGAACGTCGATATCGTTTTCCGCCAGGTACTCCGCACCCTCTCGGACACGATACTCCGGTTCTTCGAGCGCCTCAGCGAGGGCCTCCACGGTCCCCGGCCACACCGTGTACTCTTCTGGCCGGTATCTCTCGACATGGAGTTTCCAGTCTTCTATACCGGGCTTCAGATCGGGGAGCCGATCGTAGATCCGGCCCGCCATGTTCGTCACCTCCGGTCGGTGCTTGACCTCTCGTTCCAGTTGGTCTATGCGGCTCGTGAGGTCTTCCTGAGCGGATTGAATCGATCGGACGCCCTCTAATATCTCGCCAAGCTTCGGGTCGTCAGAGACCGTCTCATCGGTTGCTTGGCGGTCGTATAACTCGTGCGTGACGCTAATTCGGATTAAGTCGGTGAGCGTCCGGGCCTCAGGGTGATCCTCGATGGCGGCCTCCCACTGCTCTTTCATCTCGGGGGCAATTCGAATGTTTATCTGGCTTCGTTCTGGCATCGCAGTTAGACTATCTCGGGGTAGAGTATAGACATTTTCTATTACATTCAAACACAAAGAAGCTCATCATCGAGCAGGTGGCGGGCGAACCGGAGCGACCGGGCGAGCGCATCCACTACTCGGTTCCCGCCGACCCCATCGACTCGGACGTCTCGGTGCTCTACCACCAGAAGACCCTGGAGTCGTTCCTCGGGGACGTCGGATACGACCCCGAACCCATCAACGAGGGGATGGCGGTCATCTACTCCGAACTCGCGGACAACAACTTCACCGGCCTCGGCATCAGCTTCGGCGCGGGCATGACGAACGTCTGTCTCGCCTACTACGCCGTGCCCGTGATGACCTTCTCCATCGCCCGCGGGGGCGACTGGATCGACGAGCAGGCCGCGCAGGCGACGGGCAAACCTATCGACAAGGTCACCTCCATCAAGGAGGACGACTTCGAACTCGACTTCCGCACGGACGTCGGGGGCGTCGAGGGCGCGCTCGCCATCTACTACGAGAACCTGCTCGACTACGTCATCGAGAACATCACCCGCGAGGTGGACGAGGAGGACATCGAGGAGGGCCTCGACGTGCCCGTCGTCGTCACGGGCGGCACGTCGAGTCCACGGGGCTTCGAGGCGCTGTTCGCGGACCACCTGAAGGACGCGAACATCCCGTTCTCCATCAGCGACGTGCGCAGCGCGCGCGAACCGCTCTACAGCGTCGCCCGCGGCGCGCTCGTCGCGGCCCGGAGCGAGGAGGGAGAGGACGCGGGAGGCTCCCCGAACCGGAGCGAAGCGGTCGAACGGTCCGTCTCGGACGGCGAATCCGAAGGAAGCGCGGACGCGGAGGAGGAAGCCGCCTCGGCGGAGAACTAACCGACTAACTCTCTCCACGGAAGCGCGCGAGCGCCGCCTCCCAGCTCTCTGACTTCCGTCGCTCGCTCTCGTGGTTCACCGTCACGCCCAGGTAGCCGCAGGCTCGACAGGCCAGCGCCGTCTCCCCGTCGAGGGCGTATCGTTCGAGCGTCGAGTCGCACCGCGGACAGGTCATGATACCCGATAGGTACGAGGGGTGATGAATCTATCCGCGGGAGGGGGCGGACGGGTGGTGAGGAGTGGACGGAGGGATGGAGAGGGAGGACGGGCGGATGGAAACGGATGGTCGGATAGAAACTCTTGTTCGAGCGCGCGCCGTCCCGACCGACATGGCGCGACGCACGCTCGAACGCGCGCTCGAATCGGTCGCGGGGTTCGACGACCCGCGCGTCGAGTGGGAGCAGTACCCCACGCCCGCTGACGTCGCCGCCCACCTCGTCCACCTCGCGTCCCTGCGGGGCGACCTGGAGGGGACGGTCCTCGACCTCGGGTGCGGGACGGGAGTGCTCGCGATCGGGGCGGCGCTCGCGGGCGCGGGGAGGGTGGTCGGCCTCGACCGCGACCCCACCGCGCTCGCCGTCGCCCGCGGGAACGCCGTCCGACTCGACGCGGACGACCGCGTCCGGTGGGTGCTCGCCGACGCGACCCGCCCGCCGATCTGCCTCGACTCCCGCTCGCGGCCCGCGACCGTCCTGATGAACCCGCCGTTCGGCGCGCAGCGGGGGAACCGCCACGCCGACCGCGCCTTTCTCGCCGCCGTCGCGACGGTCGCCGACGTCTCCTACTCGATTCACAACGCGAATAGTCGGAGATTCGTCGAGGCGTTCGTCGCCGACGAGGGCGGCGAGGTCACCGACGCCTTCGCGGCCGCCCTCGACCTCGAGCGGCAGTTCGACTTCCACGGCGAGGCCCGGCGGACCATCGAGACGGAGGTCTACCGGATCGAGTGGCGGTGACGATGGACGGCCGGAAGTGGGGGTATCGGCGCGCCGGCGTCACCGGCGCGTCGCGGGAACGCGCGTGAACCCGAGCGTCGCGAAATCGGAGTCGTACCCGAAGACGTACCGGATCCCCGCCTCGCGAGCGAGTACCGCGCTCGTCGCGTCCACGAAGGAGATTCGCTGATCGTCGTAGCGCCGAAACGCCTCCCAGGCCGCCGTGAACGTCCCGACGTACTGCCCGCGATCGTTGCGCTCCCTGCCCCGACGCACACGTATTCTGGGGGTGCGACCGTCGCAAGCCCGTCGTCGCGCGCCAACTGGGCGCTCACCCCTTCGTCGCCACCCGGACTCGAGAGTCGTCGGCCGTCGCGTAGATCCGGTCCTCCTCGCGGACGAAGGTGAGGTTCCCGACGCTCGTCGTGGCGTTCTTCTCCGGAATCGGCGCGGAGCCGAGGGTCCGGCCGTCGCTCGTGACGACGAGGGTGAACGGGTCGCCGGGGAAGATCGTGACGTTCCGCCCCTCCACGGTCGGTTCGGCGCGGACCGACTCGCCGACGTACACCAGTTTCCGCCGATCACCGTGTTCGAGGTGGACGGTGTAGGTCGTCTCGTTGCCGACCGCGTCCCACGCGGTGCGATCGACGGTGATCGCCTCGCGCCAGCCGAGGCCGCCGACGTAGATCTCCTGGGTGCCGTCGTAGGCGAGGCGGTCGTCGGAGACGACCTCCCACCAGATGTTGCGCTCCGGACTGACGACGATGACGCCGCTCGCGTTCACGGCCGTCCGTTCCCTGAAGGCGGGGACGTCGACCGCGGAGACGTACTGGTTGGGGACGCTCTCGGCGTAGAAGACGGTGTAGTCGCCCACCGAGAGGCTGTTGTCGCCCGCGACCCCCGCCTCCGCGTCCGCGACGACGAAGAGGTTGAACGGGACGGCGACGACCGCGAGCGCCAGCACGACCGCCAGCACGAACCCGAACGACAGTTCGCGCGAGGAGAGGTCGATCCGCTCTACGACCGTTCGATCGGTCGCCCGCGCCGCGCCCGTGAGCAGGAGGGCGATGGCGAACCCGAGCGCCACGCCGACGGCGCGATAGAGCGTGTACTCCCCGCCCCCGCGCGGGAGGTAGACCGCCCAGAGCCCCTGGGCGACGACGAACAGGAGCGCCCCGAGCCAGACGCGGGCGGCGGGGGGGCGCTCGTCGCGCCGGTCGAACAGGAGCGCTCCGAGCAGCGCGCCGACGAACAGCCCGAACGCGTGTCCCTGGATGGCGATGTCGGCCCACCAGGGCGTGACGTAGGCGGCGTGGCCCGCCTGCGTGAACGCGGGCGTTCGGAGCGCGTTGTACCCGAGCGAGAGGAGGTCGCCGACCAGCAGCGCCACGAGCGTCCCGATTGGATAGCGAAGCAGCGCGAACCCGGCGAAGGCGAAGATGACCCCCGAGAAACCCACCGAGGGCCCGAGCGCGAAGACGCCCGTGAGGACGCCGACCAGGAGGCTCGCGGCGACGAACGCGCCGATCCGGGCGACCGGGTTCGTCCGGAGATCGGAGAACGCCTGCGCGCCGCGTTCGCGGGGGAAGTGCCCCCACGCGTACTCCGCGAGCGATCCGAGCGTCAGCGTCGCGACGAGGTTGCCGAACAGGTGGCCGAAGCTCGCGTGGGCGAACGGCGAGACGAGCACGCCAACCGGGTAGAAGTACGACCAAGAACGGTACGGGATGACGGTCGGCGCGTAGGGGTGAGCGAGGCCGTTCTGGACGAACAGGTAGACCGCGGCCACGACCCCCGTGGCGGTGAGCGTCCCCCACGGGACGCCGAGGAGGAGCCGTCGTCTGACCGAGCGCATCGGGTCGCCGTCGCTCAGCGCGCGGAGCGCGAGCAGCGAGGCGAGCGCGGCGACGAGGAGGGCGAGCCGCTGGATCAGGAGCCAGTACCAGTCGAGAGCCGCCATGGATCACGGTCCAACGTCGATCGGCTTAAATTGCGAGTGCCGTCGGGTGCGCGCCGACGGATCAGAGCGGTTCCTCGCCGTCGATGATGCGCCGGGCGCGCGCGGCCAGTTGCGGGACGCCCTCGCGCATCTTCGGGTACATCGGGTCGTCGGAGTTACCCTCCAGGTAGCGCCGGAAGAACATCTCGCCGAGCCCGGCGAGCTTGTAGACCGCGAGCGTGCGGTAGAATCGGTCCTCCTCCTCGCCGTAGGCGATCCCGGTCCGCGCCTCGTAGCGCTCGACGAGGTCGCGGCGGGTCGGGTAGCCCTCGCGGGTCATGAACGTCGAGGTGAGCGTGTCGGTGGCCGCGGGCGGGGCGGGGTCGCCCTCGTCCCACCAGTAGGAGAGCATCCAGCCCAGGTCGGTGAGGGGGTCGCCCAGCGTGCTCATCTCCCAGTCGAAGACGGCGACGATCTCCGGGTCGGAACCGGGACCGTACATGACGTTGTCGAGCTTGTAGTCGCCGTGGACGAGCGTGGCGGGCGGGTCGTCGGGGACGTTGTCGGAGAGCCACTCCATCACGCCGTAGAGTTCGGGGACCTCGCGCTCCTCGGCGGTGACGTCGAACGCCCACATGAGCTGTTCCGACCAGCGCCTGACCTGTCGCTCGGTGAACCCCGGCGGGTAGCCGAGGTCGTCGAGGCCGACCGCCTCGTAGTCCACCTCGTGGACGATCGCGAGCGTGTCGACGAGTTCCTCGCCCACCCGCCGCCGAGCGTCGGGCGTCGCGAACCGGTCGGGTTCGCTCCCCCGGAAGACGTCGCCCTCGACGCGCTCCATGACGTAGAAGTCGCTCCCCACGATCGCGTGGTCGTCGCACGCGAGGACCGTCCGCGGGAGCGGTACGTCGGTCCCCTGGAGCGCGTCGACGACGCGGTGCTCGCGGAGCACGTCGTGGGCGTTCTCCGCGATCTCCCCCGGCGGCGGCCGCCTGATGACGAGGTCGCGGTCGCCCCACGTGACGAACAGCGTCTCGTTCGAGTGGCCCTCCTTGTGGTGCTCGACGTGGAACTCCGCTGCAGGGCCGAGTTCCGCCTCGAGGTAGTCGGCCAGCCGGTCGGGGTCGACGATGCGCTCGAAGTAGTCCTCGCTACCCTCGCTACCCTCGCTCACGTGTCGTACCTCCCATTGTTCACGCACTCGCGGTGCGAGTACGAATAAGTTTGCGCCCGCACCGCTTCCGTCGTACATCGTTCGGTGAGAATCGACCTATCCATTTACAATGGTGTACTCGTAGGAGATGGTATGGAGTATCACGACTCATCGGAGGCCCTGGAACTGAGAGACCGCGCCCGCGAGTTCATGAACGAGGTCGTCGTCCCGACCGAACGCGAGTACCAGCGCGAGGGGTCGGTCCCCGACTCGGTCGTCGCCGACCTGCGCGAGGCGGCCCACGAGTACGGCGTCTACTGCCCGCAGATCGGCGAGGAGTGGGGCGGGATGGGCGTCGCCTTCCGCGACGTGCTCCCGCTGTTCGAGGAGGCCGGCCGGTCGATCCTCGGCGCGCCCGCGATGCGCGTCGACGCGCCCGACGAGGGGAACATGCACACCATCGAACTCGTCGGCACCGAGGAACAGAAGGAGGAGTACCTGCGGCCGCTCGTGGCGGGCGATCTCGTCTCCGCGTTCTCGATGACCGAACCCAAGCAGGGGGCGGGGTCGGACCCGAAGATGATGCGCACGAGGGCGGAGAAGGACGGCGACGAGTGGGTGATCGACGGCCACAAGTGGTGGACGACGCAGGGGAGCGAGGCCGACGTGCTGATCGTGATGGCGCGCACCGACATGGACGCCCACCCCTACGCCGGGACGTCGCTCTTCCTCGTCCCTGCCGACGCCGACGGCGTGAACGTCGTCCGCGACATCCCCCACCTCGGACAGGGCCTCATCCACGAGAGCCACGCCGAGATCGAGTACGACGGCGTGCGGATCCCCGAGGAGAACCTGCTCGGGGAGCTAAACGAGGGGTTCACGCACGCCCAGCAGCGCCTCGGTCCCGCCCGCCTGACCCACTGCATGCGCTTCACCGGCATGGCGACCCGCGCGCTCGACATCGCGAAGGCGTACATGGCCGACCGCGAGGCGTTCGGCTCGACGCTCGACGAGAAGCAGTCTCTCCGGTTCGAGGTGGCCGACTACGAGACGCGGCTACACGCGACACGGACGATGGTCCGCCACGCCGCCCGCGAGATCACCGAGGGCGGCGAGGCGCGCGTCCCCGTCTCGATGTGCAAGGTGTTCGCGGCGAACGCCGCACAGGAGACCATCGACTTCTCCCTGCAGGCCTGCGGCGGCGCGGGCATCAGCCGCGACCTCCCGATCTCCGACTTCTACCAGGCGGTTCGCGCGTTCCGCCTCGTCGACGGCGCGGACGAGGTCCACAAGCGCGTCATCGCCCGCGACGCCTTCGAGGAGGTAGCGGAGGGCGAACTGGCGAACCTCCCCGAGTTCTGAGAGGGCCTCCCACCTTCTCGCACACGGAGGCGACGCTCGCGTCGCTCGACGCCCGCCCGTCCCCGCGACTGTTCGTCGATTCGAGGTCCGCCCGCGCCCTTTTGCGGCCGCGTCCCCTTGCGCGCACATGGACGAGGACGAACTCCGGTTCGCGGCGGGCGCGCTCGGCGACGCGGAGCGCGCGGTCGCGATGACGGGCGCGGGGGTGAGCACCGCCTCCGGTATCCCCGACTTCCGCGGATCGGACGGCGTCTGGACGCGCTACGACCCGGAGGACTTCCACATCAGCCGCTTCGAGGCCGACCCGGAGGGGTTCTGGGACGACCGCCTCGCCCTCGTCGAGGAACTGTACGGGGAGGGGCGCGAGCCGAACCGCGCCCACGAGGCGCTCGCGGCGCTCGAACGCGAGGGCCACATCGGGGGCGTGATCACCCAGAACGTCGACGGCCTCCACCAGGCGGCCGGGAGCGACCGCGTCGTCGAACTCCACGGCAACGGCGAGCGGGTCGTCTGCACCGACTGCGGGGGGACCGACGACCTGGACGCGGTGCGGTCCCGCGCCGCCGACCTCCCGCCGCGCTGTCGGCGCTGCGACGGCCTCCTGAAGCCCGACGTGGTGCTCTTCGGGGAGCGACTGCCCGACTACGCCTGGTACCGGGCCCACGCGATGGCCCAGCGCGCCGACGCCGTCCTCGTCGTGGGGTCGTCGCTGTCGGTCGAACCGGCCGCCAGTCTGCCGCGCGAGGCCGCCGGGCGCGGCGCGACGCTCGTCGTCGTCAATCGGGAGCGCACCGCCCTCTCGGGGCGGGCCGAGTACGATTTCCGCGCGGACGCGACCGAGGCACTCCCACGCATCCGCGACGCTCTCGCCGACTACTAGGTATTTGTAATCGGCGTGCCTGTTCCCTCATAGCATGGGCTACGAGATCGTCCACACCGACGACGTCCCGATCACCGACCTCTCGCAGATCGACGAGGTCCCCCCGGACCTCGACACCCGGGCGATCGACGAGGCGCTCGGAACGGAGAACCTGAAGGTGAAACTCTGGTACTTCGACCCCGGCGAGGAGATCCAGTACCACGCCCACGCCGAACAGGAGGAACTGTACTACGTCCTCCAGGGGACGTTCTCGCTCAAGGTCGGCAAGTCGGGCGAGGAGGAGATCGTCGAGGCCGGGCCGGGGACGTTCTACGCCGCCGGCCCGATGACGGGACACGGCCACCGGAACGTCGGCGACGAGCCGGGGATCGTCCTCGCGCTCGGCGCGCCGGCGGTCGACGATCCGGGGCTCGACCCGCACAGCCTCGACGAGTAGGCCGCTCGATCAGTTCCCGCGCGACGACCGCGCCTGGCGTATCTCCGCGCCGTCGCGCAGTTTATCCTCACACCGAGGGCAGACCCGAACCGACTCCATCCCCTGCGGGGCGAACACTCGTACGTACGCTTCCGTCACAAACGACTCGCAGTTCTGGCAGCTTGGCATCCTCGTCCGACGGTTTCTCATCGATCTATAAATAGGTGTGTCACTCGGACTGAAATGACACGGCGGTCAGGCCGCGCCGTAGGAGCGTTCGAGGTAGTCGACGATGTTCGCGCTCTCTCCCATCGTGAGTCCGCGCTCGTCGTCGACGAGCACCGGCACCGCGCGCTGGCCGGAGACGCGCTTCACCTCGTCGCGCTTCGAGTGGAGCCCCTCCACCCAGACGCTCTCGAAGTCGAGGTCGAGTTCGTCGAGCTTGTCGACGACCAGTTCGCAGTACGGACAGCCCTCCAGCCGGTAGAGCGTTCGCGTCATGACCGGTGGAAGGGGTTCCAGTGGTAAAAACCCTCACGACCGCGGGCTTTTCCTCCGTCCCGACGAGAGGTGTGCCATGCCACCGACCCCCGGCGACCGCGCCCCCGACTTCGAGTCGTTGCTCTGTACCGGCGAGACGTTCCGCTCGACGCGCCTCTCTACGGCGCTCGACGGCGGCGGCGTGCTCGTGTTCTCGGCGTTCGCGTTCTCCGCCATCGCGGAGAACTGGTGGAAGCGCTACGACCGCGCCGGCTGGGACGCGTTCGACGTGCCCGTCCTCGGCGTCAGCCGGGACGGCCCCTACGCCGTCAACGCCTTCGTCCGCTACCTCGACAGCCCCTTCCGGATGTTCGCGGACGTGGACGGCGCGGCGAGCGAGGCGTACGACCTCCTCACCCCGCGTGCGGGGATGGCGAACACGTCGACGCCGATGCGGGCCGTCTTCGTCCTCGACGGAGAGCGGACCGTCCGCGACGCGTGGGTGGCCGACGACTGGATCTCGCCCGTCCCGCGCGAGGCGGTCGAGGAGGCGGTCACCGAGCTGTAGCGCCGGCTCCGGACCGCCACCTACCTGACGCCCATCTGCTTCGCGATGGTCTCGAGCTGTATCTCGTCGGTCCCCTCGACGATCCGGAGGATGCGGGCGTACTGCAGCGCGTCCACGAACGGGTTGTCCTCGCTCAGGCCGTTGCCGCCGTGGACCTGCACCGTCGCGTCCGCGACCTCCCAGAGCGCCCGCGTGGCGAACCACTTGAAGATCGAGGACGCCTCGATCGCCTCCTCCTCCTCGTCCATCGTCCACGCGAGCCGGTACCCCGCCGCGTCGGCCGCGTAGCTCTTCGCCCGTCCCGCCGCGAGTTTGTGCGAGACACCCTGGAACGCCCCGATCGGCCGCCCGAACGCCTCGCGGTCCCGCGCGTACGCCGTCGCCCGATCGAGGAGGAACGCCGACAGTCCGACCGCCTCAGCACCGAGTTCCATCCGCCCGAGCGAGAGGAAGCCCATCGCCGCGTAGAACGCCTCGCCGACCTCGCCGAGCACGCGCTCGTCGCCGAGGCGCACGTCGTCGAGGTGGACCTCGGCCTGCCGGCCGACGGAGCCGACGGCGTTGTTGAGGCTCCCGACCTCGTACTCGTCTCGCTCGACGAGGAAGCAGGTGATCCCGCCGTAGCGCCCGGCCTCCTCCCGCGGGGTCGTCCGCGCGAACACCTGCAGGAAGTCGGCGTAGGGGGCGTTCGTGATCCACTGCTTCGTGCCGTTCAGCACCCACTCGTCGCCGTCGCGCTCCGCGCGCGTCCGCATCGCGGGCGAGTCCGAGCCCGCCCCGGGTTCCGTCTGCGCGAACCCGGCGGACTTCTCGGCGCGCACCGTCGGCTCCAGGTACCGCTCGACCTGCTCGCCCTCCGCCTGGAGGAGCAGCGGCTTCGGTCCCTCCGGCCCCGCGAGGACGTGCCGCGACAGGCCGGGGCCGTGGCTCGCGACGTGCTTCTTCGCGCGGTACCACGTCACGTTCGAGACGCCCTCGCCGCCCGCCTCCTCCGGCACGTTCATGGCGTAGAAGCCCGCCTCGGCGCTCCGCCGGCGGACCTCCTCGATCGCCTCGACCACCTCCGGGACGAGGCGGCCGTCGGCCTCGTGGCGCAGGCGCGGGTTCGACCACGTCTCGCCCAGGTCGTCCTCGAGCGCCGCCACCTCCCGCTCTATGAACTCGTCGAGGCTGGACCGGATGAGCCGCCACTCCTCGGTCGTCTCGAAGCTCACGCCCGACGACGGCGCGTCCTGCGTTGTCATACCTCGACGTTCGGGCGGGGCGACTTAATCGCTCGGTGCCCCCGCCGTTACGCTTTCTCGGCCATCCTCACGCCTCCTCCCGCTCCCCCTCCAGCACTACGTCGTCGTACTGCTCGCGCAGCGTCCGCTTGTCGAACTTCCCGGTCGAGGTGCGCGGGATCGAATCGAGGAACTCGATCGCGTCGGGGAGCCACCACTTCGGGAAGCGCTCTGCGAGGTGCTCGCGCAGGTCGTCCGCGGAGGCGTCCGCGCCCTCGCGGAGGACGACGCACGCGAGGGGGCGCTCCTGCCACGTCTCGTGGTCGACGGCGACGACGGCCGCCTCCGCGACGGCGTCGTGGGCCATCAGTTCGTTCTCCAGTTCGACGCTGGAGATCCACTCCCCGCCGGACTTGATCACGTCCTTCGTCCGGTCCTTGACGTCGACGTAGCCGTGCTCGTCCATCGTCGCGATGTCGCCCGTCCGGAGCCACCCGTCCTCGGTGAACGACTCGCGGTTCGCGTCCGGCCGGTTGTGGTACTCCCCGGCCACCCACGGGCCGCGGATCTGGAGTTCGCCCATCGACTCGCCGTCGCGGGGGACGTCGTTTCCACTGCTATCGCGGATCCGAACCTCGATCCCGGGGACGGGCATCCCCGCCGTGGCGCGGTAGCGGTACTGTTCTTCCTTCGGGAGATCCCGCAGTTCCTTCCGGAGCGTGCTGAGCGTCCCCAGCGGCGTAGTCTCGGTCATCCCCCAGCCCTGGACGATCGGTGCGTCGTACTCCTCGTCGTACCGCCGGATGAGGGACTCGGGCGGGGCGCTCCCGCCGACGGTCAGGCGGTCGACGTTCGAGATGTCCACCTCGGGGTGCTCGTCGAGGTACTCGGCCATCTCCAGCCAGATCGTCGGGACGGCGGCCGAGACGGTCACCCCCTCGTCCGCGACGAGTTCCGCGACCGACCCCGGGTCGGTGTGGACGCCCGGGAGGACCTGCTTCGCGCCGACGAACGTCGCGGCGTAGGGGATGCCCCACCCGTTGGCGTGGAACATCGGGACGACGGGGAGGACGACATCGGACTCGCCGATCCCGTTGGCGTCGACGTGCCCGCACATGAGGCTGTGGAGGTAGATGGCGCGGTGGGTGTAGGCGACGCCCTTCGGCCTCCCCGTCGTCCCCGAGGTGTAGCACATCCCGCACTCGTCCCACTCGTCGAGGTCGGGCCAGTCGTACGCCGTCGGGTAGCCCGCGACGAGGTCCTCGTAGGCGATCACGGGGTCGAGGGAGGTCTCGGGGACCTCGTCGGCCAGCACGACGTACCGCTCTACGGTCTCGAGGGCGTCGGCGTTGGCCTCCACCTTCTCGACGAACGCCGGGTCGACGAACAGCACCCGGTCCTCGGCGTCGTTCACGATGTACCGGAAGTGCTCGTCGGGCAGGCGCACGTTGCACATGTGGATCGACCGGCCGGAGCACGGCGGCGCGAAGTACAGTTCCAGGTGGCGGTGGTCGTTCGCCGCGACGGTGGCGATCCGCTCGCCCCGCTCGACTCCGAGGTCGTCGAGCGCGTGCGCGAGCTGACAGATCCGACTGTGAGCGTCCGCGTAGGTGTACCGGTGGAGGCCCCCGTCCGGCCGCTTCGTGACGATCTCACGGTCGGGAAAGAGGTCGGCCGCGCGGTCGAGCAACCCGGCCACGGTGAGTTGGGCGTCCATCATAGCGCGTGGGACGTGATCGCACACCGAGGGCATAGGTGTTCGCCCGACGATCCCTCTCCCGGGAGGGCACGTCGCTCTACGCCAGCGCCTCGTACGACGTGAACGCGATCTCGTCGGGTGACGTCGTTCGGCGGTCACGGCCGACAGTATATGTCCCCCGCGGCCGGAGTCGTCGCATGGATCTCCGCGGCATCCGCGTGCTCGACCTGACGCGACTGCTCCCCGGTCCCTACGCGACGCAACTGCTCTCCGACATGGGCGCGGACGTGGTGAAGATCGAGGACGCGGGCACCGGCGACTACGCCCGGCACATGGAACCGCTGACGGATCGCGGCGTGGGCGCGGTGTTCGACGCGGTGAACCGGGGCAAGCGAAGCGTCGCCGTCGACCTCAAGGACGAGGGGGGCCGCGAGGCGGTCTACGCGCTCGTCGAGGAGGCCGACGCCGTGATCGAGGGGTTCCGGCCGGGCGTCGTCGATCGCCTCGGCGTCGATTACGACACGCTCCGCGCGCGCAACCCCGAGATCGTCTACTGCTCGGTCACGGGCTACGGCCAGACCGGTCCCGAGGCGGAGCGCGCGGGCCACGACGTCAACTACGTCGGGCGGGCGGGCCTGCTCGACGTGACGCGCGCCGGTCCGCGCGACCGCCCGGTGGTGCCCGGTTACCAGGTGGCGGACCTCGCGGGCGGCCTGTTCGCCGCCTTCGGCGTCGTGAGCGCCCTGCTCACCCGCGAGCGCACCGGCGAGGGGACGTACGTGGACGTGGGGATGACCGACGTGGTGCTGTCGTTCTCGCAGTCGCTCGCCGCGCAGTCGCTCGCGGGCGAGGACACCCGTCCCGGCGAGACGCCGCTCACCGGCGGCTACCCCTGGTACGACGTCTACGAGGCGGCCGACGGTGAGTACGTCACCCTCGCCGCACTCGAACCGCAGTTCTGGCGGGCGTTCTGCGAGGCGGTCGACCGCGAGGACCTGATCGACGCGCACATGACCGAGGACCCGGACGAGCGCGCGGCGCTGCGCGAGGCGCTCGCCGACGTGTTCCTGACCCGCCCGCGCGACGAGTGGGTGGAGACGTTCCGCGACGTGGACGGCACCGTCGACGGGGTCTACTCGCCCCGCGAGGCCGTCCGCGACCCGCAGTTCGAGGCCCGGGGGATGATCGAGCGCGGCGACAGCGCACCTCCCCGCCTCGGGTTCCCCGCCGTCACCGACCTCCCCGACGGCGACGAGCGGGTCCCCGGCCACGGCGAGCACACCGACGAGGTGCTGCGCGAGGCCGGACTCCCCGCGGACCGCATCGCCGCGCTCCGGGAGGCGGGCGCGGTGAAGTAATCGGGGAACGAACGCGCCGACGATCCGACGGCGCGAGTGACCATTTATGTACCTGCGCCCGGACGGTGGTAGCATGCACCTCGGCGTCCTCGTCCCGGCGGCTGTCTCCGACCCGACCGACTTCGCGATCCGCGCGGAGGAACTGGGCTACGACTCCGCCTGGGTCCCCGAACTCTGGCACGAGAGCGCGATCGTCAGGCTCACCGACGTCGCCGCGCGGACCGACCGCATCGAACTCGGGACCGCCATCGTCAACGTCTACTCGCGCACGCCCGCCGTCCTCGCGATGACCGCGGCGACGCTCGACCGCGTCTCGGACGGCCGGTTCACCCTCGGCGTCGGGACGAGCACGAAAAAGGCGATCGAGGACCTCCACGGGCAGGACTGGGACGACCCGAACCCCGTCCGCCGCGCCCACGAGACCATCGAGCTGACGAAGCGGTTCCTCGCCGACGACGGGCGCGTGAACTACGACGGCGAGGTGTTCCACGCCGCCGACTTCCCCGCGCTCGGCGCGGACGTGCCGATCTACCACGCGGCGCTCGGGAGGGCGAACCGCCGGGTCGTCGCCCGCCTCTGCGACGGCTGGATCCCCCACAACGTCCCCTTCCGCGACCTCCCCGAGGCGTTCGAGTACGTCGCGGAGCACGCGGAGGAGGCGGGCCGCGACCCGGACGACGTCGCCGTCGCGCCGTACGTCCCCGCGTGCGTCAGCGACGACGGCGAGGAGGCCCGCCAGAAGGTGCGCGAGCACCTCGCCTACTACGTGGGTAGCGGCAGGGGGTACGAGCGGGCGGTCGCCGGACGCTTCCCCGAGGAGGCGGAGCGGGTGGCGACGCTGTGGCGCGACGGTGACCGCGGCGAGGCGACCGCGGCCGTCACCGACGGGATGGTGCGGGCGCTCGGCGTCGCGGGGTCGCCGGAGGAGGCGCGCGAGCAGTTGCGCGAGGTCGCGGCGGTCGACGTCATCGACCGCCCGCTCGTCACCATCCCCAACGGCGCGGGGGATCTCGCCGAGCGGACGCTGGAGGAACTCGCCCCCGAGCGGCTGTAGGGCGCTCCGGGACGGGAGGTCGCGGTGCGGAATCGGTACTCGTTCAGCGCGATGGCGTTTGTGTCGTCTCCGTCTGCGCCTCGACGGAGTCCGTCGTCAAGCGCGTCGACGGAATCGAGGTAGTTCCGGACCGCCCGGACGAACAGCCGATAACGGTCGAGATCCTGGAGCGCGTTGTAGACAATATCGTGATCGATGATCTCACCGTACGTGTGCGACAACAACCTCGTTCGAGGGATTCGGCCGATTGCTTTCGTCGGTTCTCAACACTGGGTGCGCTGGATGGCTACCCGCTCGCTCGGGTCTCGTGTCGTATACGTCATCGCCTCGACGGGGTCGAGAGAGTGTCGGAAGGGAACCCGACGCCGATCGACCATGGGACAGTGTCGAATTCAGGTAGCGTTGATTCCGGGCTGCGCGGAACGGACGTAGGAAACGGTTGATGGTGCCCTTCACGGCTGTCCGTGCGAGCGCGAGGTACCCTCGTGGCGAACGGTTGCGTCGCGTTCGCCGCACTCGGGGCACTCCTGACTCGTCCACGCCTCGGATTCTTCCTCAACCGTGATGCCGTATTCCTCACACACGTCTTCGAGGCGGCTGATGAATCGGCGGTACGCCCAGAAATCGTGTGGTTTCTCGTTCACACGCGGCGACCAGTGCGTCGAAAGAACACCCTGACGTTGGAGACTCGGGCTTGCTATCGCTCGTAGGTCGTGTCGTTGTTTGTCGGATTCAGCCCACGACTTTAGTCGTGGACTTTCCCCTCGTCTTTCTGTAAGAGTTATCGAACGAGACGACGGCCGCGCTCGCCGTCGATAGCGCGCAGAAGGCGTCGCACGGCCGGTGGCACGACGTTCGAATGGCACACGAACCCACCGGCGTGCGAAGCGCCGTGATGGCACACGAGAGGGCGATCGCCCGGTTCGGGCTCCCCGTCCGGCCGGGGTCACGGGGTCGGACTCGGAACGAGTGTGATGATTTCGGACCGGCCCGAGTCCGCCCGTCATCGACCCGTATCGTGGCAGGGATCTCGCCCTATCCCGACGGATCAGGTGGAGACTTGAGAGTCTTTTGGTTTATCGGCTCGCGTGACGAACGATCGACCCGGAATAGCCGCGAAACCTGATCGTATCGGACGCGTGTCGCTCTTCACGGGGGAGGACTCCGCACAACCGCCGCGAATCGCAGAAGGCGTTTTGTCCGCGGCACGCCAATGGCGAGGGGATGGCGGGGACGAGACGGATCGGACTGACGGGCGACGTCATGCTCGGGCGGACGGTCGACGAGCGCCAGCGTCGCCGGCCCCCGGAAGCCGTCTGGGGGACCGTCCTCGATCGCCTGCGGGACCTCGACGCGACGCTCGTCAACCTCGAGTGCTGTCTCTCGACGCGGGGGACGCGCTGGACGCGCACGTACCGCCCGTTCCACTTCCGGGCCGATCCGAGGTGGGCGATCCCGGCCCTCGAGACGGCGGGCGTGGACTGCTGCGCGCTCGCGAACAACCACGTCCTCGACTTCGGGGAGGTGGCGCTGGAGGACACGCTCGACCACCTCGACGCGGCGGGGATCGCTCACGCCGGCGCGGGGCGGGACCTCGACGCGGCGCTCGAACCCGCCCGCGTGACGATCGACGGTCTCGACGTCGCGGTCGTCTCGCTCACGGACAACACCCCCGAGTACGCCGCCACGGCGGACGCGCCGGGGACCGCGCACGTCGAGATCGACGTCGAGAACGAGAGGACCCGCCGTCGCGCGGGGGAGGCGCTGTCGCGGGCGAGCGAACCCTCCCCCGACCTCCTCGTCGCGTCGCTCCACTGGGGACCGAACATGGTCACGGAGCCCCCGCCCGCGTTCGAGGCGTTCGCCCGCTGGCTCGTTGACCGGGGCGTCGACCTCATCCACGGCCACAGCGCCCACGTCTTCCACGGGATCGAGGTGTACGACGGCGCGCCGATCCTCTACGACGCGGGAGACTTCGTCGACGACTACGCCGTCGACCCCGATCTCAGGAACGATCGGAGCTTCCTGTTCGAGGTTCGCGCGGACGCGGCGATCGAGGAGGTCCGCCTGCACCCCACGGAGATCCGCGACTACCGCGTCCACGAGGCGCGCGGCGACGCCGCGCGCTGGTGTCGCGAGCGCGTGCGCGACCGCTCGAAGCGGTTCGACACCGAGTTCGAGCGGGAGGGGGAGGCGCTCGTCCTCGAGGTGTGACGATCCGACGGCCGCGACGCCATCGACGCGGACCGCCCTCGCAGCTGTGCGATACGGTGACCGTGAACACCCCTTTGTACCTCGGGGAGCGAGCAAAGCCATGGAGTTCACCGTCGAGGAGGGTGACGTCGCCCGGGAGGACGTCGACGCCGTCGTGAACGCGGCGAACACCGGCCTCGCGATGGGGTCGGGCGTCGCGGGGGCGCTCCGGCGCGCGGGCGGCGAGGCGCTCGCCGAGGCCGCGGTCGCGAAGGGACCGATCGAACTGGGCGGGGCGGTGGAGACGGACGGGTTCGACCTTCCCGCCGACTACGTCGTCCACGCCGCCGCGATGCCCGCCGGGGGGCGCGCCACCGCCGAGAGCGTCCGCGAGGCGACGCGCAGCAGTCTGAAACTCGCTGACGACCTCGGCTGTACGTCCGTGGCGGTTCCGATACTCGGCACCGGGGCCGCGGGGTTCGACCTCCGCGAAGGGGCGAGGATCGTCTGCGAGGAGGTGCGGGCGTTCGAACCGGCGGCGCTCTCGGACGTGCGCGTCGTCGCCTACGGCCAGGAGGCGTACGACGTACTCCGGGAGGTCGCGGAGGGCTAGACAACTCGTTCTCCGCGGCTGCCAGTTCAAGGAGAGTCATATGGGTGCACCCCACAAACCATAATCAATGATAGGGTGGAATAGAACCGACCCGGTGATGCCGTGACGAGCGACAGGGAGCGCGCCGAGCGTGCGTACGCCGACGAGGTGATCGGCGACGACACGATCCCGCACCTGTTCGAGGCGAGCGCGGAGCGCAACGCGAACCGGCCGGCCCAGCGGTACAAGGGGGGCGTGTACGACCGCTCGCTCGTGGCGGCCGGCGCGGTGCCCGCGGCTCCGAGCGGCGACTACGCGACGCTCACGTACGCGGAGATGCGCGGGATCGTCCGCGCGCTCGCGGCGGGCTTTCGCGACCTCGGCGTCGCGTCCGGCGATCGCGTCGGGATCTTCGCGAACACCAGGATGGAGTGGGCGCAGGCGGACTTCGCGCTCCTCGCGGCGGGCGCGGTCGTGACGACCGTGTACGTCGAATCGACCCCGGAGCAGGTGCGGTACCTGCTCTCCGACCCGGGCGCGACGGGCGTCGTCGTCGAGAACGGCGAGTCGCTCGATCGCGTCCTCGAGGTGGAGGACGACCTCGACCTCTCGTTTATCGCGGTGATCGACGAGGGGGGCGGGCGCGAGGACCGCGACGACGTGTTCACGCTCGGGGAGGTGTACGAGCGGGGCCGCGAGGCGTTCGACGAGGGCGAGTACCGGTCCTGGCTCGACTCGCGCGACCTCGACGACCTCGCGAGCCTCATCTACACGTCGGGGACGACTGGCGAGCCGAAGGGCGTACAGCTCACGCACGGCAACTTCCGGGCGAACGTCAATCAGGTCCGCAAGCGCTTCGGCCCGCGCCCGGACCGCCCGCCGGAGGTACCGACGATCGACGACGACTCGACGACGCTCTCGTTTCTCCCGCTCGCGCACGTCTTCGAGCGCACGGCGGGGCACTTCGTCCCGTTCGCGAGCGGGACGTGCGTCGCCTACGCCGAGAGCACGGACACCGTCGCGGACGACATCAAACTGGTGAGGCCGACGGGCGCGACGAGCGTCCCGCGCATCTACGAGCGCATCTTCAGCGGGATGCGCGAGCAGGCGAGCGAGTCGAAGATCAAGTCGCGGATCTTCGAGTGGGCCGTCGGGGTCGCCCGAGAGCGGGCGCGAACGGAGGCCCCCGGCCCGCTCCTCCGCCTCCAGCACGCCCTCGCCGACCGCCTCGTCTACAGCACGGTCCGCGAGGGCCTCGGCGGGAACGTCGAGCTGTTCATCAGCGGGGGCGGGAGCCTCTCTACGGATCTCGCCCGGCTGTTCGTCGGCATGGGGCTGACCATCTGCGAGGGGTACGGCCTCACCGAGACGGCCCCCGTCGTCTCCGCCAACCCGCCGGAGGACATCCGCCCGGGGACGCTCGGTCCGCCGCTCGTGGACGTGGAGGTGCGGCTCGACGAGTCGGTCGTCCCCGCGGATCAGCGATCGCCCGAGGAGGCGGGCGGACGGGTCGGCGAGTTGCTGGTGCGGGGTCCGAACGTGACGGCGGGGTACTGGAACCGACCCGACGCCACCGAGGCGGCGTTCACGGACGACGGGTACCTCCGAACCGGCGACATCGTCGAGCAGAGCGAGGACGGCTACCTGATCTTCCGCGACCGCCTCAAGCAACTGCTCGTGCTCTCGACCGGCAAGAACGTCGCACCCGGTCCCATCGAGGACGCGTTCGCCACCGTCGACCGCGTCGAACAGGTGATGGTCGTCGGCGACGACGAGAAGTTCGTCGGGGCGCTCGTCGTCCCCAACCTCGAGGCCGTCCGCGAGTGGGCGCGCGAGCAGGACGTCGACCTCCCGGACGACCCGGCGGCCGTCTGCGAGGACGAGCGCGTTCGCGCGTTCGTCGGCGAGGCCGTGGAGCGCGTCAACGAGGGCCTGGAGACGTACGAGCGGATCAAGCGCTTCGAACTCGTCCCCGAGGAGTGGACGCCGGAGAACGACCTGCTCACGCCCTCGCTGAAGAAGAAGCGCCGCAACGTCCTCGCGCGCTACGAGGAGGAGGTGCGGAGGATCTACGACCGCCCGCGGGAGCGCGCCGCCGCGGACGCGAACGCGAACGACTGAGCCGTTCCCGAGGTCGGTCGGCGGTCCCCCCGTCGACGCCTCGGGATCGTCAGAAGCTGAAGAGGTCGATGCCGCCGGTGACGCCGACGACCTGCCCGGTGACGTACCCCGCCTGCTCGGAGCAGAGGAAGGCGATCAGGGTCGCCACGTCCGCCTCCGTCCCCAGCTTGCGCATGGGAGTCGCCCTGGCGATGCGGGCGAAGTACGGGTCGACCTCCTCCAGTTGCTCGATGGGCAGGTCGGCCAGCGCCTCGACCACGATGTTCGGCGCGACGACGTTGCTCGTGACGCCCTTCTGCGCGCCCTCGAGCGCCAGCGTCTTGCCGAAGCCGATGAGCGCCGCCTTCGTCGCGGCGTAGGAGAGCTGCCCGAAGCCGCCCTGCCAGCCCGCCATCGAGGACATGTTGATCACCCGCCCCCACTCGCGTTCGAGCATGCCGGGGAACACCTCCCGGGTGACGTTGTAGGCCCCGGTGAGGTTGATCGACACGTCGCGGTCCCAGATCTCGTCGTCGTAGTCCTTCACCCGCGCGCGGGCGTCGACCATCGCCGCGTTGTTGATCAGCACGTCGATGCCGCCGGTCTCCTCCTCCAGCGCGGCGACGGTGTCGGCCACGTCCTCGCGGTCGGTGAGGTCGCACGCGACCGCGTGGGCCGTCCCGCCCGATTCCTCGATCTCGTCCGCCACTCGCTCGGCCGCGTCGAGGTCCACGTCGAGGGCGATCACCTCCGCGCCCTCCGCCGCCAGCACGCGGCAGTCCTCGCTCCCGATCCGCCCGCCCCCGCCGGTCACGAGGGCCGTCCTGTCGTCGAGTCCGAAGTCCATTGCGGGCGGTACGACGCGCAGGCCGCTCAAATAGTTACCCTGCGGCATGCGCGACCGTTTTTAACCGCCGAGGCGCGAGCGATCCGGCGCGGTCGAGGTCGGCGGGACGGGTCGCCCCCGGCGCTCACCGCAGGCCGGCGATCTCGAGCAGGTCCGACAGGTCCGCCGCGACGTAGTCCACCGCGTCGTGTGGGTCCTCCGCGGCCCGCTCGGCGGCGCTCCCCCCGAGCGCGACGGTGACGAGGCCCGCCCGCGAGCCGCCGCGCATGTCGTGGCGGTAGCGGTCGCCGACGTAGAGCGAGCGCCCCGGTTCGACGTGTTCGGGAGCCTTCCCGAGCGCGGCCTCGAACATCGCCGGGTCGGGCTTCGTCCGTCCGACCTCCTCGCTGGTCGTCACGTGGTCGAAGTGTCTGAGTACGTCGAACTTCCCGAGGATGCGCTCTGCCTCCCAGTGGTCGATGTCGCTGATGACGCCGAGGTAGTGGCCCGCGTCGTCGAGCGTCGAGACCACCTCCTTGGCGAACCGGGACGGCTGGACGTGTTCGAGCGTCGACTCCGCGAACAGGGGGAACCACTCCTCCTCGGCCACCTCCCGCCCGACGGCCGCCTCGAGCGCCCGCTGGTAGCCCGGCCGGGCCGTCCGGTAGACGGTCCCGTCGCGCGACGCGAAGTACGACCCGAGCGCCCGCTTCCAGTCCTCGATCAGCCCGTCGGGGTCGTCGATGCCCTGTTCGTCGGCGAACGCCTCGAGGAAGGCGACGTACCCCGACCGAACCGACGAGAGGTCGAGTAGCACGCCCCCGATGTCGAAGAAGACGGCGTCGTAGTCGGCCATGGCGGATGGCCGGGCGAGGGGCTAATGAAGCTATCGCGGCCGACGTCGGGGGCGGCGACGGCGGCGGTCGCGGGATCGGTACCGTCGGCGTTCGGACGGGCTACCGGGGTCGGTAGCGCCGGACGCCGTCCTCGACGGTCGCGTCGATCCGCCCCTCGGCCTCGAGGTGGCGGAGCGCGCCCACCACCTCCGCGATGATGTAGGCGATGTCACGGTCGCCCGCCCGCTCGCGGGCGATCTCGGCGGCCGTCTCCGCCCCCGCCTCGACCCGCTCCGCCGTCCGATCGAGCGTGCGGTCGAGGGACGCGCGGTCGCGGGCGACCGCCCCCGCCAGGTCGTCGTGGACGGGGCCGTGGCCGGGGTAGACGCGCGCGACGTCCACCGCGGCGAGGCGGTCGAGCGCGCCGTAGAAGGCGGCGATGGCCCCCTCGACGCCGCGGTCGAGGCCGACGTGGAGGGCGACCGGTCGGAACGGCTCGATGGCCGCGTCGCCGGAGACGAGCGTCGGCTCGCCGAGGTCGACCCGGAAGCAGCAGTGATCCGCCTGGTGGCCCGGCGTGTGGATCACCTCGACGGGTGTCCCGGCCACCTCGACGCGCTCGCCGTCCGACACCCACACGTCGACGGCGGCGGGCGGGAGGAGGTCGCGGTTCCGCTCCAGCGACCCGACGGCCATCGAGACGGCGGTGTCGAGCGCGTCGCCGGTCAGCCCCGCGCCGACGGCGTTCGCGCGGACGGCGGCGGCGAGGTCGTCCGCGTCGCGGTCGAACCGCTCGCGGATCCCCGCGGGGGCGTACACGGTCGGATCGGCCGCCTCGACGACCGCGCCGACCTGTCCGACGTGATCCACGTGGGGGTGCGTGAGGACGAGGTGCTCGACGTCCGCGAGGTCGCGCCCGCACTCGGCGAGGCGCTCGCGGAGGACGCGCTCCGCGTCGGATCCGGGCATCCCGGCGTCGATCAGCGTCGGCTCGTCGCAGTCCACGAGGTAGCTGGCGACGTGTCCCGGCGGCCACTCCACGTCGAACTCGATGCGGTGGACGGCGGGCGGCGCGTCGCTCCGGCGATCCGTCATCGGTGGAGCAACCCGCCGGCGGGCGATAAGGGTGGTGTTCCCGTCAGCGCTCGCCGGCGGCTCGCCTAGCGATGGTAACCGCTCGCGGCGACCGTCGGACTAATGTTATACCGCACGGTTGTAGACGTGAACGATGGTAATCGAGAGCCAGGGTGAGATCGGATGAGCACCGAACAGTTCAGCGTGGCGGGGAAGACCGTCGTCGTCACCGGGTCCTCGCAGGGGATCGGACGGGTGACCGCGGAGCGCTTCGCCGGGGACGGCGCGAACGTCGTCGTCTCCTCGCGCTCCCAGGAGAAGGTAGACGAGGTCGCGGCGGGCATCCGCGAGTCCGGCGCGCCGGGCGACGTGCTCGCGGTCGAGTGCGACGTGCGCGACCGGCCCGCCGTCGAGGCGCTGGTCGAGGCGACCGTCGAGGAGTTCGGCGGGCTGGACGTCCTCGTCAACAACGCGGGCGCGTCGTTCATGGCCGGGTTCGACGACATCTCGGAGAACGGCTGGAAGACGATCGTGGACATCAACCTCCACGGCACGTTCCACTGCTCGCAGGCCGCCGGCGCTCACATGCGCGAGCACGGCGGCGGGAGCATCGTCAACCTCGCGAGCGTCGCGGGCACCGACGGGTCGCCGTACATGAGCCACTACGGCGCGGCGAAGGCGGGCGTGGTGAACCTCACGACGACGCTCGCCTACGAGTGGGCGGGCGACGACGTGCGCGTCAACTGCGTCGCGCCGGGGTTCGTCGCCACGCCGGGCGTCGCGAGCCAGATGGGCGTCACCGCCGACGAGATCGACCGACACGAGGTGAAGCGGCGGATCGGCCTGAGCGAGGAGATCGCCGACGTCGTGCAGTTCCTCGCCAGCGACGCCTCCTCGTACGTCGTGGGCGAGACGATCGTGGCACGCGGCGTCCCGCGGATCGAGGAGACCACCGAGATATGACCGACAGAGACGTCTTCCTCCCGGTCGCGGCCCAGGCGAGCGTCGGGGCGTTCGTCGAGCAGGCCCGGCGCGCCGAGGACCTCGGCTACGACGCGGCGTGGATCCCCGAGACGTGGGGGCGAAACGCGGCCGTCGTGCTGACGAGCATCGCCGAGGGCACCGACTCGATCGACCTCGGGACGAGCATCATGCCGATCTACTCGCGCTCGCCGGCACTCATCGGCCAGACCGCGGCCACGCTACAGGAGGTCTCGGGGGGTCGCTTCCGCCTCGGCCTCGGTCCGAGTGGCCCCATCGTCATCGAGAACTGGCACGGCGTCGACTACGGCAACCCGCTCCGCCGGACGCGCGAGACGGTCGACGTCGTAAAGCGGGTGCTCTCGGGCGAGGAGGTGGAGTACGACGGCGAGTACTTCGACCTCTCTGGCTTCCGCCTGCGCTGTACGCCCCCGGACCCCGTCCCGCCGGTCGAGGTGGCCGGGATGGGACCGAAGGCGGTCGAGCTAGCGGGGCGCTTCGCCGACGGCTGGCACGCGCTCATGCTCACCGCCGACGGGATCGCCGATCGCGTCGAGGACCTCGAACGCGGGGCCGAGAAGGGCGAGCGCGACTCCGACGACGTGCGCGTCACGCTCGCGCTGACCTGCGCCGCGCTCCCCGACCGCGAGCGCGCCCGCGAACTCGTCAGGCAACACACCGCGTTCTACGTCGGAGGGATGGGCACGTTCTACCGCGACAACCTCGCCCGCCAGGGGTACGAGGAGACCGCCCGCGCGGTGTACGACGCCTGGCAGGACGGGGACCGCGCGGCCGCGATGGCCGCCGTCGACGACGACCTGCTCGACTCGCTCGCGGTCGCGGGGACACCCGACGAGGCCGGAGAGCGGCTCGCCGAGTTCGAGGCCATCGACGGCGTCGACGCCGTCTCCGTCTCCTTCCCGCGGGGGGCCGACCCCGACGAGATCGGTGCGACCATCGACGCGCTCGCGCCGACGGAGAGCGGGCGATGATCGAGGCGGTCGCCGCACAGCTTTATCAACCCTCCGAGATCACGAGTGGCGATGACTGACGCAGACGGCTCCACCGGCGCGGACCTGTTCGTCGCCACCCTCGAACGGTACGGCGTCACGCGCGTCTTCGGGAACCCCGGGACGACCGAACTCCCGGTTCTCGAGGCGCTCTCCCACAGCGACCTCGACTACGTCCTCGGCCTGCACGAGGACGTCGCCGTGGGGATGGCCTCGGGGTACGCCCAGACGCGGCGCTACCACGGCCACCACGACCCGTCGGTGATGCCGGCGGGCGTCGTGAACCTGCACATCACGCCCGGCCTCGCCCACGGCCTCGGCAACCTCTACGCCGCGAAGTGGGTCGGCGCGCCGATCGTCGTCACCGCCGGGAACCACGAACTCGACTTCCGCCACGAGGAACCGCTACTCTCGGGCGATCTCCAGGAGATGGTCCGGCAGTTCACGAAGTTCGACGCGGAGGTGACCGACGTGCGCGCGCTCCCCGGGTTGCTCCGCCGGGCGTTCCGCATCGCGCTGACGCCGCCCACCGGCCCCGTCTTCCTCGCGCTCCCGATGGACGTGATGCTCGCGGAGACGGACCTCGAGCCCGAGGCGCTCGGGCCGATCCCGACCGCCGGGCGGGGCGACGAGGCGCAGATCGACGCGGCCGCCGACCTGCTCGCCGAGGCCGACGCGCCGGTGTTCGTCCTCGGCGACGAGATCGCCCGGTCGGGATACGAGGCCGTCGAGGCGGCCGTCGACCTCGCGGAGGCCTGCGGCGCGCGCGTCCACGGCGAGATGCTCGCCTGCGAGGTGAACTTCCCGACCGACCACGAACTCTGGGTGTCGCACATCCCGCCCCAGGAGGGCTTCGCGTCGATGCTGATGAACAGCGACGCGCTCGCGTTCGTCGGCTGCTCGACCAACACGACGCTCCTGCGCCACGAGAACCCGCTCGTTCCCGACCACGCGACCCGGATCCACGTCGGGACGAACGCTCACGACCTCGCCAAGCAACAGCGCGCCGACGCGGCGATCCTCGGCGATCCCGGCGACGTGATGGCCGACCTCGCCGAGCGCGTCGCGGCGCGCGTCGACGAGGAGACGCGTGCGGAGCGCGTCGAGAAGGTCCGCGCGCTGAAGGAGTCGCTCGCCGATACGATGGAGAAGATCGGCCGCGGCGACGCCGACCCGGACGACCCGCGGGCCTCGAAGGCCGGCCTCGTGGACGCCCTGCGCTCGGTCGCGCCGGACGCCTACGTCGTGGACGAGGGGATCACCGCGAAGTACCCCCTGCTCCTGCGCTGGCCGATGGGGGCCGAGCAGCTGATCTCGAACAAGGGCGGCGGCCTGGGCTACGGCCTGCCCGCCTCGGTGGGCGCGGCCATCGCGGAGCGCGAGTCCGACGACCCCCGGCAGGTCGTCGGCTACGTCGGCGACGGGTCGTACCTCTACTACCCCCACGCGCTCTACTCGGCGGCGCGCTACGACGTGGACCTCACGGTCGTCGTCCCCGACAACCGCAACTACCGCATCCTGAAGGACAACACGAACGCCATCTTCGGGGGCGAGGACTCGGATCACGACTACGTCGGCATGGACTTCGAGCCGCCGGTGGACATCCCGACGAACGCCGAGAGCCACGGCGCGACGGGTCGCCTCGTGGAGCGCGAGGAGGAGATCGCGCCGGCGTTCGAGGAGGCGCTGGCGACGGACGGTCCCGTGGTGCTGGACGTGCTGGTGCACGACTGATAGACATGCGGTTTACCATCTACATTCCTGGAACATTTAAATCGTTTTATTAATTTAATATTGTATAAATTTATGTGTTTTCGATATATTATATGGTATATACGACCAATATATTAGTACAAATATAATCGAATACTACAGTATTATTTTATCCAAAGTAGAGTTATAGCAGTAGTAATCTAGTGTAGGAAAGGTATAAATACTCTACGTATAAACTGTATCGAGTGGCAGAAGATAATCCGGGAAGAAGTCGACGAAGGTACCTGAAGTCGGTCGTATTCGCTAGCAGCGCTGCTCTCCTCGGGTCATCTATGCCCGTTAAAGCACGTGACCTAGAACAAAACGATTTGACCTGTGGTCCGGATCCATGTGGTGGAGGTGACTATCCTGTCGAAATCTACGAAACAAATCCTGTACAAAAGACGTACAATGGTCGGGATTATTTGGGAGTAGCAGGTATTGAGTCGGATTATTACGGTTCGTACACGAATCCGAACTACGATGGCGGTGGCTACCTGCATGACTTCGTCACTGCTGGCCACTTCACATCGCTTGACCGACCTGGAGGAGGAAGTACTTGGTATAAAAATCGATCCATCATCCATCAGAAAGCAACAGTCACGAATCACAAACCAAATGAGTGTGCGATCGTTAGCCAAGTTGGCGGGACTGGCGAATGGATAGGTGCATCTCGCGACGATGAACCTGCTTCTTCTGACTTTTACGGAGAGCAGATGAAAAACGCTGCAGAGGCAGCCATCGGTGCAGTGTCGGAGACTGCAGGCACATACATTGCAGTCGCTGAGTTTATCGACGCATTAGCAAACGAATACGGTTCAACACCTGATGACGAAGAGGAATGGGGACCAAAATTCGAATATAAACCTAGCTACCCTCATGACTGTACAAACACTCTCCGGTTTGCAATTACGAGTCGCGATATAGGTGATGAAGTGAGAGTGACCACTCGACAGGAGGCAAGCATACCAACAGTTAATGATCCATATGAAGTCCCGTATGCCGACGTTGAATGGTGGCTGACTACCGAGGACCCAAATATTAATTCAGTGCTGTCACAGCAGTCATCAATCACCGAAAAAAACGCTACGGGGATGGATACTAGGGAAATCATAGATACATTCCCCTCTAAGCGGGTTCGTCACAAAGATCTACCACCGTATGCGGAGGTACAGGAGATGGCCGACCATGGAGCGGTTTATCGCGTATTTCTTCCATTTACCGCGAGAACTTCGACTTCATCAATCTGAGTAGATCCATCCTCTTTTTATAATTCTGACCTCTATGAATAGCGATGAATAGACGGACACTCCTGAAAGCAGGCTTCGTGTCGCTGTCCCTCCTTGCGGGCTGTTCAACCCTCGGTGTTCCAAAACCACGATCAGACAAACAGATACGGCTAGAGGCGGTCGACGTTCTCAATCGCCGCGAGACCGAGGAGAGATTCGAACTCGCGGTCGAATACGAAGGCGATCCGATACGCGTCGCCGAACGGACGATCGAGGGCGCGGACGATCCGTCGAGTCCGACGGGCATCGAGTTTTCCGACTGGCCCGACGAACGCGGAAGTTATCGGTTCTCCTTCCGCCTCGACGGACGGGAACGCTGGCTGCGGGTGACGCCGGAGGACACCGGCATCCGTCCGGAGAACGTCGATTGCTACCGGATGGTGTTCGTCATTAACCTCGGCGACCGACTGAACGCACTCGCGCAGGGCGAGTGCTCCTGAACCGGCGTTCAACGAACCGATACGCACCGAGGAGGCGCTGGCGACGGACGGTCCCGTGGTGCTGGACGTGCTGGTGCACGACTGACGGACGTCGCGCCCCCGAACGTCATCCCGACACCCACGAACACGAATTTTTAATACAGGGAGTACGAACGCGGAGGTAGATTGAACAAGAGCTTCGGGCCGAGCTTCGTATTTCGGTGACGCACGTCACCGCGCGAAAGCGAGGATAGGTTCGGCCGGCTCGCCGACTGTGGGCGGTTCGGTGACCCAACCGGATTACGATGGGTTGTGATTCTCACCGAAGCGTCACGCTGATCGGCACTTGGTTCGCGCCCTGCGCTTAGCCGTGCGTGAACCGATTTTACAGGTTCTCACCAGCTGAAGCGCAGTGCGTGGGCTGTCTGGTCGTCCAAATTATGACCTGCCGAACCCACCTAAATGCCCAACGCACCATCGCGTCGGTCACACCACAGTCGACAGCATCGCATCCACACCGACTATGACTCCGGTCGCCGATTTCGCCCGCTTTGGCCGTTATTCGGAGGGGGCGCTCGATGAGGTACGCACCCTACGAACTGGCCCTCAAATCGCGCGTCTCGGGCGCACGGTCAATCTATCGATTCCACACCGCGGACGGAGTCTGTTCGAAACGCTCCTTCCGGAACGCTGAACTCCTCCTGGTCGAATCTCTCTGGGAAACCGATCTCGGGCATTTCCTCAGTCTAGAAGCGAACTACGGCGTCGTCGGCGTCGTTCTCGCTGATCGCGCTGACGCCGTTCACATGGCGTCGTCGAGCGCTCGCGCCACGCGACTCTGTGAGCGTAACGCTATCGAGAACGACGCGGACGCAACAACCACGCTCGTCGCAGATATCACGACTCTCGACTGGTCGTTCGACACCGTCGCATACGCTCCGAAACCCTACACTCCGCTGTCCGTCGGACAGCAACGCATCGCGGATGCCCTTTCTGTCCTACGACCTGGCGGCAGTCTCTACATAGCGGCATCGAAGCGAACCGGCCTCACGCGGTACGAACAGTGTTTGCGCGAGCTCGCTGCAACCGTCGAACAGCGCTCTGAGTACGACGGGTGCGTTCTCCTCGAGGCGACTCGGCCACCGTCATTTGAGCCACCAACCTACGCCACGCCGCGAGAACTCGGCGTAGAGATAAACGGTGTCACGCTCTCGCTCATCACCGTCCCAGGGTTGTTTTCCCCATCTCAATTGGACAGCGGTACACGGTTATTGTTGGAAACGACGACCATCGAAGACGGCGAGAAGGTACTGGATATCTGCTGTGGATACGGTGTTGTCGGGACATACGCTGGCCGCGTCGCGGACTGTGACGTGTGGCTCAGCGACGATGACCGGGTAGCGACCTCGTGTGCGGAGTGCAGCCTCCGTGCATCCGGGGTAGATGGGACCGTTGTGACTGCTGATTGCGCCGAGGGCGTCGCCGATCAGACGTTCGATCGGGTGTTCTGTAATCCACCAACCCACGCGGGTGCTGATGTACTCTCCGAGCTATTCTCCGGGATACACGACGTTCTCGCTCCCGACGGCGAACTTGCGGTCGTCCATCGTCGTGAACTCGATCTACGTGCCCATCTCTCCCAGTTCGATACGATAGAGCGACTCCGAACGGCGAACGGGTACGTCGTTCTACGCGTATTCGCCTGAGCAACGTCGGTAACGCCGCGAGCAGCGGCGCTGACGGACCGCAACATTCGCCTCGATACCGACCCATAGCGTCCACGTATCGACATCGACCGACGATCTCGTGGTGCTGGACGTGCTGGTCCACGACTGACCGACGCCGTTCCGCGGTGCTCTCGCGTCCGAACGCCTCCATAGCCCTATCGAGTCACGGATAGCAACCCGATCAGCTATTGTCCCCCCCTAGCAAGGGTTACCTACCGCTTCCGAGGTGTCTCACACGTGGATACGCACGCCGTCACCCTCCTGGTCACCGTCGACTCCCTCCGGGCTGACGCGCTCGCGGCCATGCCCACCGTGAGCGCGCTCGCCCGGGAGGGAGCGCACTTTACGCGCGCCTACGCGCACGGCAACTGGACGCCCTTCTCCTTCCCGAGCGTCCTCGGCTCGGACCCCGTGTTCGCGGAGGGAGATCGCCTCGGTCCCTCCTCGCGGCCGACGCTCGCCGAGCGCCTCCGCGCGGGTGGCGTCCAGACGGTCGGACTCAACGCCGCGAACGGCTTCCTGAGCGAGCACTGGGGGTACGACCGCGGGTTCGACGCGTTCGAGACGTGGCTCGACGGGTCCGGGATCGACCGCCTGCTCGCCGCCCACCCGACCGTCGGCGGGTGGCTCCAGCTCGTCGCCGCGCCCGGTCGCCGCGCCGTCGGGATCGCCCGCGGCGAGGGCGACCACCCCGCGGTCGACACGTCGCACCTCCGCGCCCTGGAGCGCCGGGCCGTCGAGTGCGTCCGGGCGGCGGACCGCCCGCTCTTCCTCTGGGTACACTACATGGACACGCACACGCCGTACGTCCCCGCGCCGCGGCACGTCCGGGCGGTCGGCGGCGCGACGGGCACCGCGTCGATGCTCCGGGCGCACATTCGGGCGGGCCTCGGCCGCGAGGTCGGCGACCGGGCGCTCGCGGACCTCCGGACCTGCTACGAGGGCGCGGCCCACCAGGTGGATGCGAGCGTCGGTCGGCTCCTCGACGCGCTCTCGGCGGCGGGGCTGCGCGAGGAGACCTGCGTGATCGTGGCGGGCGACCACGGCGAGGAGTTCATGGACCACGGTCACCTCGCGCACTACCCGAAGCTCTACTCGGAACTCATCAACGTCCCGCTCGTGGTCGACGCGCCCGACGCCCCGCCGCGGACCGTCACCGCGCCGGTCGGCCTGCGCTCGATCCCGCCGACGGTCTGCGAGGCGATGGGCGTCCCCGCGCCCGACCTCGACGCCGAGAGCCTCCTCCCGACCGTCCGGGACGGCGAGCGCCCCGCCCGCGAGCCGGTGCTCTCGGTCGCCGTCCGGGGAGAGCGCGTTACCCAGCAGCCGATCCCGCGGCGGCCCGCCGACGGAGAACTCCTCGTGAGCGCCCGGACCGACCGATTCACGTACATCTATCACACCGATTCCGGCCGCCGCGAGCTGTACGACCGCTCCGCCGACTCGGGCGAGCGTCGCGACCTCGCGGGAGCGTCCGACCACGCGCCGACGGTGCGACGGCTCCATCGGGCGGTCGAGCGGCACGCCGAACGCCTCGACTCGGCGGCGGACGGCAAGGAGTCGGCGGACGAGACGCCCGCGTCGATCGAGCGACGGCTGGAGGCGCTCGGCTACCGGTAGCCGCCGGCGTTCGTCGGCGATCAGTCGTCGGGATCGGGGTCGGGGTCGGCGACCACGCGCTTTCCCTCGGCGGTCTCGGGAAACATCTTCCCCGGGTTGAGCGTGTCCCTCGGGTCGAGCGCGCGCTTGATCCGGCGCATCGCCTCCACCGCCTCCGGCCCGTGTTCGAGTTCGAGGTACTCGCGCTTGCCGAGGCCGACGCCGTGTTCGCCGGTGCAGGTGCCGCCGAACTCGATCGCCCGGCGGACGATCTTCCCGTGGACGTCGCGGGCGAGGGCGACCATCTCCGGATCCGACCGATCCGCGAACACCGCGTAGTGGACGTTACCGTCGCCCGCGTGGCCGAACGTGGGGATGATGAGATCGTGCTCGGCGCTCAGCTCCTTCGCGTAGCGCACCACGTCCGGATACGTGCTGATCGGAACGGTGACGTCCCCCGGCGTGAGCGGTTTCAGGACCTCGTCGTAGCTCCGGAGCGCGAGCGCGAGTTCCCGGCGGGCGCGCCAGAGGCTCGCCATCTCGGCCTCGTCCTCGGCGATCTCGAAGCGGACGACGCCGTTCGCCTCGAACGCCTCGCGACAGCGGTCGATCTCCGCCTCGATCCCGTGGTTCGCGTGGAACTCGAGGAAGACCATCGGCGCGTCGGGGAGGTCCGTCCCGAGGTAATCGTTCGCCATCCCGGCGCTCACGTCGTCGATGAGTTCGATCGTCGCCACGTCAACGCCCGAGCGGATGGTCTCGAAGATAGCGGTCGTCGCGTCGTCGAGGTCCCCGAAGACGGCCCGCCCGGCGCGGACCTGTTCGGGGAGGCGCTCGAGTTCGAGCGTCGCGCGCGTGACGACCGCGAGGGTGCCCTCGCTGCCGACGAGCAGGTCCGTCAGGTTGTAGCCCGCGGAGGTCTTGACGGCCTTGCTCCCCGTCGTGATCACCGAACCGTCGGCGAGGACGGCCTCCAGTTCGAGCACCCAGTCGCCCACCTCGCCGTACTTCACGGTCTTCATCCCGCTCGCGTCGTTGACGATCATCCCGCCGATGGTGGAGATGTCGGCCGAGGCGGGCATCGGCGGGAAGAACAGCCCGTGCTCGGCCAGCGCCTCGTCGATCCGCTCGCCGATGACCCCCGGCTGGACGTCCACCTGGAAGTCGTCCGGCCGCACGTCGAGGATCGCGTCCATCCGCGTCACGTCCATGCTGACCCCCTCGTGGACGGGGACGGCGTTGCCCTCCAGGCTCGTCCCCGCCGCGTAGGGCGTGACGGGAACGCCGCGGTCGTTCGCCGCCGAGAGGACGGCGGCCACCTCCTCGGTCGACTCGGGCCAGACGACGGCGTCGGGTCGGACCGCCGCGCCCGTCTCCTGCGTGCCCCAGTCCGCGGCGTGGCTCTCCCGGTCGTCAGCCTCGAAGGACGCGTCCACGTCGAGGTCGGCGAGGAAGGAACAGTCGTAGGCCATGTGACGAGAGACCCGACCGCACCGGGATAAGTGTGTTCCCGACGTGCGGACGTGCGATGCTCGGACGTGCGGGCCCGCGGGCGTCCGGCGACCGTTTATACCGTCCCCGCCCGACGACCGGAACATGAAGGCCATCGAGGTGACGGCGTTCGGCGACGCGGACACGATCGAGGTCGTCGAGCGCGACGTCCCGGAACCGCGCGAGGGGCAGGTTCGGATCGACGCGCGCGCGATCGGCGTCAACTTCGCCGACATCATGCAGCGGCGCGGCCACTACCAGGGCGGCCCAACTCCCCCCTACGTCCCCGGCATGGAGGTCGCGGGCGTGGTGGACGCCGTCGGCGAGGGCGTCGACGGGTTCGCTGAGGGCGACCGCGTCGTCGGCATGGTCGGCCGGTCGGGGTACGCCGAGTACGCCGTCGCGGACGCGGACGGCCTGTTCGACGTTCCCGAGGGGATGAGCTTCGAGGAGGCCGCCGGGTTCCCCGTCCAGTTCCTCACGGCGCACAACTGCCTGTTCGAGTGGGGCGGACTGGAGAGCGAGGCGGAGGGCGAGAACGAAGGGAAGCGCGTCCTGATCCACGCCGCCGCCGGGGGCGTCGGCACCGCCGCCGTGCAACTCGCGAGCGAGGCGGGCGCGGAGGTGTTCGGCACCGCGAGCACCGCGGAGAAGCTCGACCTCGCGGCGGACCTCGGCTGCGACCACCCGATCAACTACGTCGAGGCGGACTTCGCCGAGGAGGTGAGCGAGATCACCGACGGGGAGGGCGTCGACCTCGTGCTCGACGGCGTCGGCGGCGAGACCACCGAGCGCAGCCTCGACTGCCTCGCGCACTTCGGGCGGATGGTCGTCTACGGCGCGGCGAGCGGCGAGCCCGGCCGACCGGACACCGCGACGCTCCTCTTCAACAACTTCGAGGTCGTCGGCTACCACCTCGGGCAGGGCCTCCAGCGCGACCCTCAGCGGGTCCTGCGCGCCGTCCCGCACCTCACCGAACTGCTGACCGCCGGCGACCTCTCGGTGCAGGTCGGGCACACCTTCCCGCTCGCGGACGCCGCGGACGCCCACCGCGCCATCGAGAACCGCGAGACGAGCGGGAAGGTCGTGCTGGTTCCGTAGCGAATTCAGGCGAACGTACTCCGCTTCGCTACGATGCGGCGCAGACCCGCGCCGACGGCGAACGCGACCGTACCGAGCGTCAGCGCCGCAACGGCACTGCCGACCGCGGCGAGGGCTACGAGTTCCAGCAGCGACGGCGGAGCGCCCGTCAGCGCGATGCCGCCGTAGTTGAGCACGACGCCGGCCACCGCAACGAACGTCAGCAGCCAACTCACGAGGAGGCCGTCGTTCTCGAACGCCTGCACGACGACGGCGACGCCGAGCAGGAGCGCGTATCCCTCCCACCAGAGCGCGACGAGAACGACTGGAGGGGCGTCGAACCGCTTTACCCCGGCGAAGTACGCGAGCGAGACGAAAAACAGGAGCGCCGCGACGGCGAGCCACCGGCGCGTCGCCGATCGGTCACGGCCGAGGAGGAGCGCCCTGAGTAACATGGCCCCGTATCCATCGACGAGCAGTAAGTGCTTTCCGTGCGGCGCGTGCCGAGCCGTACTCACACCGGCAGCGCGCTCACGTCCACCCCCTCGCGCCGCCCGTCGAGCACCGCGAACCGCTCGTCGCGGCGCAGTTCCAGCCAGCGGAGGAGCCGCTCCGCCCACGCCAGCTTGCGACGTTTCATCGGGTCGACCTCGGGGTCGTCGAAGTCCCACCCGGGGAAGGTCAGCGCGGCCGCCCCGAGGTGGTCCGCGACGAACGCGGCGCGGTCGCCGTCGGTGAACCCGCCGAGGTTCACCACCGGCCCCGCGGGCTCGGCCTGCGTCGTCGGGAGGACGTTCCGGCGGGTCATCTGCGGGACCCACTCCACGAGGGCGGGGACGTTATCGCCGTGGGCGGCGACGGCCACCGGCGTCCCCTCGTGGGTGAGCTGGACGGCGGTCGCGGGGTTCTTGTCGAGGTCGGTCACCATCAGGTCCACCCGGACGCCCTCCGCGCGGAGCACGTCGGCGGCGCTGGAGGCGGCGAAGACGACGTCCGCCCGGCGGGCGACCGCGAGTTCGTCCGCGAGCGACGGCCCCGCCCCGGCGACGGCGACGGTGCTCCCCTCGACGCTCGCGAGTCGGTCGAGGTCGAAGGCGTCGGTGAGTTCCGCCAGCCGGTCGCGTGCGCGCTCGTCGCTCGCGCGGTCGAAGCCGAAGTCGGCCAGGATCACCTCGTAGACGGCGAGCCAGTCGCTCACGAGCATGGGTCGCCGGAAATACCGATGGGCCGAAGGGCCACTTGAGTACCCCTACCCGCGTGGCCCCCCGGCTCGCACCCGTTCGTATTCTCCCTCATGGTATAAGTTTTCTCTTACTTGTACGTCACGATTTCGGAAACCTCACGAAGCGCGTCCAGTAGATCGCCGTCGAGGTCCGCCTCGGCCAGCGTACGGAGGGTGGCGGGCGAGCCGAACAGCAGGTCGCCGTCGGTTCCCGGCACGAACTCGGCGGTCGAGTCGGCGGTCAGCGCCGCCAGGCGTTCGCGCTCGGCGGCGGCGAGTCCCGTCACCTCGAACGTACGCGTCACGGCGTCGTCGCCGCGGTCGGGGTCGGCCCCGACCCGGTCGAGGTGGCGCGCCGCCTCGCCGGGCGTCGTCACGTCGAGTTCCTCGACGCCGACGGCCCCGTCGCGGACGCGGACGCGCTCGCGGGCGAACGCCTCGCCGACGAGCGCCGCGTCGCGCGTCGCGGCCACGTCGTGCGTTCGGATCACGTGCGCGCCGCGCTCGACGGCCATCGCGGTCGCGGCGAGGCTGACGGGGAGCGCCTCCTCGGTCGACCACCCGGCGATCTCCCGGAGGAAGTTCTTCCGGTTGATCGAGACGAGGAGGGGGCGACCGAAGCCGCGGAACTCCCGCAGGCGACGGAACGTCTCGCGGTCGTCGGCCAGGGTCTTCGCCTCCGACCAGCCGCCGAAGGCGGGGTCGAGGACGGTCTTGTCGGTGAAGCCGTTCTGCCGGAGCGCCTCGTAGACGTCGTCGACGTACGTCCGGTCGCGCCCGTCGTCGCCGCTCCGCGCCGGCCAGTCCCCCTCCTCGACCGCGCCGGGGCGTCCGAGGTCGGGGGGGCTGGCCATCTTCACGACCGCGGCGTCGAACTCCGCACAGACGCGCGGCATCTCGGGGTCGGCGAACCCGCAGACGTCGTTGACCACGTCGAACCCCCGCGAAAGCGCCGCCTCGGCGACCTCGTGGTAGCGCGTCTCGATGGAGAAGACGGCGTCGCCGGAGACGCTCCCGATCGTCTCGACGGCGGTGTCGAGGCGCGCGAGTTCCTCCTCCGCGGTGAGCACCTCGAACCGCTTGTTTGCCGACTCGAGGCCCACGTCCACGATGTCCGCCCCCTCGCCGACGAGCGACTCGTCGACGTAGGCCGCGGCCTCCCCCGGGTCGTCGAACACGCTCGGCTCGTACGGCGACTCCTCGCTGACGTTCAGCACGCCCATGATACGCGGGGGGTAGTCGTCCCCGATGCCGAGTCCCGCGGCGTCTACGTTCCGCATACCGTACGCTCGGGGCGGACGCACCAAAGGCCGACCGGTCCCGGCGCGTCGAACACCTCCGCGAGACGCCAAACACGCCGCTTTTCACGTCGCGTCGGATACCCCGACACATGGCGAAGGTGAGTATCGGGCTTCGCGGGTGGCGGTTCGACGAGGAGTCGATCCTCGACGACGACGGCGACCTGAAGCCGATGGCGCGCATCCCCGAGGACGACCGCGAACGCATCGCGCGACTGACCACGCTGGTGACCAAGCCGTGTGACGCCTGCTGGCTGATCCACGGCAAGGCGGAGCAACGCAAGTGCCGACAGGCGCAGGTCGTCTACGGCGAACCGCTCGGGGAGGTGCTGCTGTGCGACCGGCACGAGGCCGACTTCCTCTACTGGTTCCGCGAGGAGATGGGCCACGAACTGGCGGGGAGCCGGCACATGCAGAACGCCTTCCACCAGTGGTTCGCCGACGGGGGGCGCGCGCCCGACGACTACGAGGGGACCGAACACGTCGACACCGACCCGGACGGCGTGAAGCAACCCGATCCGAACCCGCAGCTCGACCCGCTCGAGGAGGAGCTGGCGAACATGAGCGAGGAGGAACGGAAGGCCCTCGGCGTCGACTTCTCCGACCTCGACGTATGATCTCGGTGGCCGTCGTCGACGCGAAGACGCCGGGGAACGTGGGGAGCATCGCCCGGGCGATGAAGAACTTCGGGCTGACCGACCTCTACCTGGTCGATCCCCCCGACCTCGACCGCGACGGCGAGGCGTACGGCTTCGCCGGCCAGGCCCGCGAGGACGTCCTCCCGAACGCGCGGGAGGTGTCGTTCGACTTCCTCGTGGAGAACTTCCACACGGTCGGCTGCACGGCGATCACGAACGAGGACGACCGCCACCACGTGCGCTACCCCTTCCGGACGCCGCGGGAACTCGCCGCGTCGCTGCGCGGCGTGCGCGCGGACACCTGCGTCGTCTTCGGCCGCGAGCGGATCGGCCTCACCAACGAGGAACTCGAACGCCTCGACGAGGTCTGCTCGATCCCGGCGAGCGCCGACTACCCCGTCCTCAACCTCGCGCAGGCCGCGACGATCACGCTCTACGAACTGCGCTCGCTGACCGTCGGGGAGACCCAGCACCCGACGGAGATCGACCGCGCGCCGGAGCGCGACGTCGAGGCGCTCCACGAGCAGTTCGCCTCGTTCGTCGACGCGGCGGGACTGGTCGAGGAGAAGCGCCCGAAGACGGTTCGCCTGTGGCGTCGGCTGCTCGGGCGCGCCCACCCGACCACCCGCGAGGTGAGCACGCTCCACGGCGTGTTCCGCCGCGCCGAGAACCGGATCCGGGATCGGGAGCCCCGGTAGCGCGCGTCGTCGTTCGGGAGGTCCCCGAACCGGGATTCGACGGATACGTATACGCCCTCGAACAAGCGACGGTAGTCGATGCGGTTCAGAACCGGAATCCTGGTCGTGCTCGTCTTCGCCGCCCTGCTCGGGGTCGGGTGGTACGGGTTCAGTCTCGTGACGGCGAGCGACGGCGACCTCCACGAGACGTGGGTGAGCGACACGGCGCGCGCGAACGACCGGAACCACCACGCCGTCGGCGTCGGACCGAACGGCTCGGTCGTCGTCGCGCCGGTCGCGGGGGTACCGGGAGTCGACGAGATGACGAACGCGACCTGTTCGCTCGTTCGACTCGCGCCCTCGAACGGGACGGTGCTATGGCGCACCGGCATGCCCGCAGAGCGGTGCTTCAGTCACGCGCTGACCGAACCCGCGATCGAGGACCTCGACGGCGACGGCACGCTGGAGGTGATCGTCGGGACGACCGAGAACGCGACGATCGTCTACGACGCGGGCGACGGGAGCGAGGAGTTCCGGATCCCGACCGAGCGCTACGGTTACAGCCGTCCGACCGTCGCCAACCTCACCGCTTCCCCCGGGAAGGAGATCGTCACCGTCGACCTCTACGGAAACCTCGTCGTCGCGACGGCGACCGGGACGCCGCGCTGGCACCACAGCTTCGGCGAGATCGTCTACGCCGAGCCGGTCGTGCGCGACGTGGACGGCGACGGGTCGCGCGACGTGCTCGTGAGCGCGCTGGACCGGACCGTCCTGCTGAACGCGAACGGCGAGGTGCAGTGGACCGTCCCCGTCGGGGGGTACGACCTCGTCACCGCGCAGGCCGACCGGGACGACCAGCCGGAGGTGTACGTCACCGACACGGCGTCCGTCGTCGCGCTCGACGGGAAGACGGGCGAGCGCGAGTGGACCGCCGACCGCCGCGGGTCCCCCCGGCTCCACGCGGTCACCGACGGCGACGGCGACGGGACCGTCGAGGTCTACCTCAGCCGGACGGACGGTCGCGTCACCGTTCTCGAGGGGACCACCGGCGACGAGGAGTGGACGACGACCGTCGCCCGGCAGGAATCGCCGTCGACCCCGCCGCCCGTGGTGGGCGACGTCACCGGTGACGGTCAGCCGGACCTCGTCGCGGTGACGGGATCGGGCACGGTCGCCGTGCTCGACCCCGCCTCCGGCGAGGAGCGCGCGGCGTACGACCGCGACGTCCCGATCCGGACGTACCCGACGCTCGCGAACGTCGACGACGATCCGGCGGCCGAGATCCTCGCCCGCTACGGCGACGGGCGCGTCGTCCTCCTGAACTACCGCGGGGGCGACGGCGGATGAGGCGCGATCGACGGTTCCACGCCCGGCGCTCACGGCGCACCCCACGTGCCCGACGTGCCCAGCGCGCTCGCCCCATCCGGCGGGCGATCCTCCTGGCCGCCGTCCTCGCGGCCGGGCTGTGCGCGTTCGCCGGGCCGGCGGCGGCCCACGGCGGCGGGGCCCGGTTCGACGCGCCGATCCCTCTCCCGTATCTCTACCTCGGGGCGGGGGCGACCGTCGCGGTGACGGCGGGCTACCTCGCGTACGCGGATACCGACTCGCCCGACTCGCGCTCACGCCCGCCGGGGATCGTCGTGGCCCGGCTCTCGGACCGGACGGGAACCCTCGTACGGCGCGCCGCGCGGGTCGCCTTCTTCCTGCTGTTCGTGACGACGATCGCCGCGGGCCTCCTCGGTCGACAGGCGGTCACGAATTTCTCGGTCGTCTTCACGTGGGCCGTCTGGCTGAAGGGACTCGCGCTCGCGTCGATGCTCGTCGGGAGTCCGTGGACCGCCCTCTCGCCGTGGCGGACGCTGTACCGGGCGACCTGCGCGGTCGAGGGGCGAGCGCTCTCCGTCGTCGAGTACCCCTCCCGGCTGGGTGCCTGGCCCGCCCTGCTCTGGTTCTGCCTCGCGGTCGGCATCGTCGAGAACCTGACCGTGATCCCGCGCGAGCCGACCCTGACGGCGGCGCTCCTCGTCGGGTACGCCGCCGTCATGTACGCCGGCGGATTGCTCTTCGGACCGACGTGGTTCCGCGACGCGGACCTGTTCGAGGTCCTCTATCGCCTGTTGGGTCGCGTCGCGCCCCTCGGGGTCGAACGACCGCCGGGGGATGGCTACCGCGTCGTCGCGCGCGCGCCGTGGCGCGAGTGTACGCGCCCGATCCGCGATCCGGCCCGCGTCGCGTTCGTCGTCGCGATGGTGTACACGGTGAGCTTCGACGGGTTCGCGGAGACGCTCTCCTACCAGTCGGTCCTCTTCGCCGTGCGCGAGCTGACCGGGGCGGGCGCGTCGGTGAGCGTTCCGATCTACCTGCTGGGGTTCGGGCTGTTCCTCGCGGCGTTCGCGCTCGTCGTCGTCGCGACCGCCACGGTCGGCCTCTCGTCCTCGCCGCGGGCCGCCGCGACGGTCGTCGCCCCGACGGTCCTCCCGATCGCCGCGGCGTACGAGTTCGCCCACAACTACGCCTACGTCGTTCGCGGGTTCGGGCGGCTCGTGACGACGGTCGCGGGGTGGTTCGACGTCGCGCTCGCCGTCGAGCCGCTGGCGTGGCTCCCGATCGCGGCGTTCTGGGGGACGCAGGTCGTCGTCATCGTCGGGGGGCACGTCCTCGCGGTCGTCGCCGCCCACGGCGTCATCGCCGCCCGGACCGACCGGCGGACGGCGACCGTCCCCCACCTCCCCCTCACGGCCCTGATGGTCGGGTACACCGTCCTGTCGCTCTGGGTCGTCTCGCGACCGGTCGCGTGACGCCGGCCCGCGTCCATCGAGGACGGACTTATCAGACCCGACGGACAACCCCCGGTCATGAGATCGTCCATCGCGCGCACCGCGTCGCTGCTCGTCGCGTTCCTCTCCGTCGCGTTCCTCGGGGCGAGCGGCGTCGCGAGCGCGCACGTCCGGTACGTCGTCGATCGCGGCGCGGCCGTCGAGGCGCTGCGCTTCCTCGTCGAGACGCTGTCGAACCCGTTCAACCTGTTCGTCCTCGGGGCGGGGGCGGTCGGACTCCTCGCCGCGCTGGGCGCGTACCTCTGGGTTCGCCCCCTCGGACGCGACGTCGACGCCGTCCGCGGGGCGCTCGCGGGGTACGACGACCTGCTCCCGTGGCTGTTCCGGCTGAGCCTCGGCCTGCCGCTGGTCGGCGCGGGCTTCAACGGTTACTACTTCTCGCCGCTCGTCCACGCCGAGGCGTTCGCGCCGGCGTTCGGCGACCTGAGCGGGGTGTTCGTCCGGCTGTTCGGTCTCGCCGTCGGCTTCCTGCTCCTGTTCGGTCTCGCGACCCGCCTCGTCGCCCTCGTCGGCCTCGCCGCGTACCTCGCGGGCGTCGTCGCCTTCCCGGCGCTCCTGCTCGCGTTCGAGTACGTCCCCGGCTTCGTCGCAATCGCCCTGCTCGGCGGCGGCCGACCGAGCGCCGACGACCTCATCGCCGCCGTCGCCGCGGACGAGCGGACCGCCTACTCCCGCGTCGACCCCGTCTACCGGCGGCTCGCGGTGCCCCTCGGCGAGCGGATCGAGCCGTACACCGCGTTCGTCCCGACCGTGGTCCGCGTCGGCCTCGGCCTCGCGTTCGCCTACCTCGGGCTGGTCGAGAAGCTCATGAACCCCGGCGTCGCGCTGGCGGTCGTCGCGAAGTACGACCTCACCGCGGTCGTCCCCGTCGGGCCGGAGCTGTGGGTCGTCGGGGCCGGGCTGGTGGAGATCCTCGTCGGCGTGATGCTCGTCCTCGGGCTGTTCACCCGGGCGTTCTCCGCCGTCGCGTTCCTCCTCCTCACCACGACGCTGTTCGGCCTCCCGGACGACCCGGTGCTCGCGCACGTCTCGCTGTTCGGGCTGACCTCCGCCCTGCTGATCACCGGCGCGGGACCGTTCTCCGTCGACGGGTGGCTCCACGAGACGATCGCGGGGCGGCGGGCGGTCGCCGCCGAGACCGACTGACGCGAGCGGCGTCCGTCACGTCACCCCCGCGTCCGCTCTCCTACGCCCGCTTCTGGATCTCCTCGCGCAGAACCGTGCTCACCACCTCGCCGTCGGCCCTGCCGCGGAGCGCGCCCATGGCCTCGCCCATGAGCGCGGAGAACGCGCCCATCCCCTCCGCCTCGACCTGCTCCCCGTTTCGCTCGACGACCTCGGCGACCGTCTCTCGCACCTCGGCCTCGTCGACGCCGGACAGGCCCGCCTCCTCGGCCGCCTCGGCCGCGGTGAGCGTCGGGTCCTCTGCGAGCGCGCGCAGCACGTCGCCGACGCCCTCCTTGGCGAGGTCGCCCGCGTCCACGAGCGCGAGCACGTCGAGGAAGTGCTCGTCGCGGAGCTGCTCGACGGGCACGTCGTCGCGGCGCAGTTCCGTCACGGTCGACTCGACCGTTCCGGCCGCGAGCGTGGCGTCGATACCGTCCTCGACGGCCGCCTCGAAGACCGGCATCCGGCGGCCGTAGGCGACCTGCTCGGCCAGCCCCGCGTCGAGGCCGTACTCCGCGACGTAGCGGTCGACCTTCTCGGTGAGCAGTTCCGGCGTCTCGACCTCCGTCGGGTCGAGCGGGACGGGCGGCACGTCCGTCTCGGGGTACATGCGGGCCGCGCCGGGGAGCGGCCGGAGGTAGCGGGAGGTGCCGTCGGCGTTCGCGCCGCGCGTCTCCTCGGGGACGCCCTCGATCGCGGAGCGGGCGCGCTCCGCCACGGCGTCGACGGCCCGCTCCGCGACCGCCCGGGAGGCGGCGACGAGCGCGACGGCGTCCGCCTCGTCCGCCCCCACCGCCTCGCGCAGCGCGGCGACTTCGTCCTCGGTGACGCCGTAGGCGGGGAGTTCGTCGGTGTGGAAAATCCCGCCCGCACCGGCGCGCTTCGCGTGGTCAGAGAACTCCGTCCCGAGACGGCGATCGGGCTGGATCTCCCGGCCGACGAGCCCGTCGAAGCCGAACAGCGGGACGGCGACTACCGCCTCCGCCGACGCGACGACGCCGCTGTCGGTGCCCTCGAAGACCTCGGTCACGTCCCGCGGCTCGCCGACGCTCGCGCCGCGCTCCCGGAGTTCCCTCCCGATCTCGACCAGTTCGACCTGCCGGCGAACCTCCTCGCGGACGATGTCGTCGATGTCGTCGAGGCTCTGGACCCCCTTGAGTTCGACCCGCGCGCCCTCCGCGATGGAGACGTTCACGTCCTGGCGGATGGTGCCGAGCCCACGCTTCACGTGTCCGGTCGAGCGGAGTAACATGCCGATCCGGGCGGCCGCGTCCCGGGCCTGCTCGGGCGAGCGGACGTCCGGCTCCGTGCCGATCTCGACGAGGGGGATGCCCAGCCGATCGAGCGAGTAGACGACGCCCTCCTCGGTCTCCTCGATCCGACCGGCGCTCTCCTCCTCCAGGAGCATGTCCGCGATGCGGACCGGCCCCTCCTCGGTCTCGATCTCGCCGTCGGTGGCGATCAGCGTCGAGCGCTGGAACCCTGACGTGTTCGAGCCGTCCACGACGATCTTGCGCATCACGTGCGCCGCGTCCACCGGGGTCGCGTCGAGCAGTTGGGCGATCTCCAGGGCCACGTCGAGCGCCTCCTCGTCGACTCGGTGGGGCGGCTCGTCGTCCTCCTCGACGAGGCAGGTCGTGTCGTATCCGAGGTACTGGAACTCCCGGTCGACGCGGCTCTCCTCCAGGGCGGCCTCGTCGATCTCGCCCAGTTCGCTGCGCGTCGGGTGGAGGTACCGCGTCACGGTGCGGACCGCCTCCTCCGGCTCGCGGCGCTCCGTCGGACAGTCACAGAAGAGCTTCGCGGCGGTGTCGAGCTGCTGGTGGATCTCGAGGCCCGCCACGAGACCGAGGTCCTCGTAGTCGTACTCGCTCATTGCTCGTGGGTGAGGCGGGGAGCGATAAAAATCCGGCCAATGCCGCGGGCGCGGCGAGACTACCTCTGGAAGAGCCCGAAGTCGCCGTCGCGGCGGCGTGGTGAGAAGCGACGGCCCGGACGTGGAGGTGAACGGCTCCGTTGCGCCGACGAGTGAGCGAACGAGCGAGTGTCCCTCCGCCGGTCGGCCGCGCCCCTCGCTCTCGCGAGCCGTCGATGCGACGTTCAGCCGTACGGATTCTCGGGTGTATCGAGGCGCATTACCCAGCCGAGGGTGTCGAAGTCACCGTCGAAGCTGTAGAGGTACTCGATGTCCTCGCGCTCCATGTACGCGGCGATGGTCGCATCGCCGAACGCGAGCCCCTCGTAGGTTTCGAAGAGGTCGACAGCGCGATGGAAGTCCTTCTGTGCGCAGTGGACGAGTTCGAAGCCCGCCGAGTCGGCGAGTCGACGGTGGAGGTCGACCGCAATATCGTGGCGCTGGCGCTCGTGAATCCAGTTCAGCGTCTCGAGCAGGGTGTAATTCGTCACCCGACCCGTCGGGAGTTCGTCGGCGTCCATCCCCCGCACGATGTCCTCTGCCCGGTCGTGACGGTCGCCGGCTCCGGTGTTCTTGTAGTCGATGAGGACGTTACTGTCGACGACCGCGACCGCCATCAGACGTCCTCCGCGAACTCCGGTTCGTATCCGGCGAGATCGTGTGTTTCGAGGCTGTCACCGCCGAGGTCGGCCTTCAGGGTGTCGTCGTCGAACGCGCCGTAGCGCTGCCGAACGACCTCGACGGTCAGCTCGCCCGTGTCGGTGGTAGCCCACCGGAGTTTGTCGCCCGCCTCGATGTCCAGGCGGCGACGGATCGCCGCCGGGATAGTGACCATCCCCCGGTCGCTCACTTTCGTCTCTTCAGTGGGAGCTGTGGTCGTCATGGCTACGTCTAGCACCTCGTAGAGCATACATGCTGCGGTACATGTGACGTGGCGACGAAAACGAACTTTTCGGCGCAACTCCGCAGCGCGGCGGGATTGCGAGGAGATGACGTGCGGGGCTCGTCCACAGTCGCGAACGAGACGAGGAGACCGATGACGGATGTCGTCGCGACGCTCAGTCCCCCCCGAGGATGCCGGGCTCGGTCATCTCGCGCGGGTCGAGGATCGCGTCGGCCTCCTCCTCGGTGACGTAGCCCTTCTCGATCGCCACCTCGCGGACGGTCTTGTCCTCCTCGAGCGCCGTCTTGCCCACCTCGGCGGCCCTGTCGTAGCCGATGTGGGGGTTGAGCGCCGTCGCGATCGCCATGGATCGCTCGACCGCCGCCTCGCAGTGCTCGCGGTCGGCCTCCAGCTTGGCGACGAAGCGCTCGCCGAAGACGTCGCTGGCGTTGGCGAGGATCTCCGCCGACTCGAGGAAGTTGTGCGCGATGACGGGCTTGTAGAGGTTGAGATCGAGTTGCCCCTCGGCGGCCCCGGCGGCCACCGCGGCGTCGTTGCCCACGACCTGCTTGTGGACCTGGTTGACGGCCTCGGCGACGACCGGGTTGATCTTCCCGGGCATGATCGAGGAGCCGGGCTGGTTCTCGGGCTGGTCGATCTCGCCCAGGCCGTTGCGCGGGCCGGAGGCGAGCAGGCGGAGGTCGTTCGCGATCTTGTTGAGCGAGCCGGCGACGACCCGCAGCGCGCCGTGGGCCTCGGCCATCGCGTCGTGGGCGGCCTGCGCCTCGAAGTGGTTGTCCGCCTCGCGGAACGGGAGGTCCGTCTCCTCGGCGATGTACTCGGCGGCGAGTTCGGGGAACTCGGGGTCGGTGTTGAGCCCCGTCCCGACGGCCGTCCCGCCGAGCGCGAGTTCGGCGAGGTGGTCGGTCGTGTCCCGGACGCGCTCGATGCCCTTCTCGACCTGCGTCCGGTAGCCGCCGAACTCCTGGCCGAGGCGGACGGGCGTGGCGTCCTGCAGGTGCGTGCGGCCGGTCTTGACGACGCCGTCGAAGTCCGCCTCCTTCGCCGCGAGTTCGTCGCTGAGGCGGGAGAGCGCCGGGAGCAGGTCGCGCTCGACGGCCTCCAGCGCGCTCACGTGCATCGCCGTCGGGATCACGTCGTTACTCGACTGCCCGAAGTTCACCTGGTCGTTCGGGTGGACGTGTCGTGAGCCGACCTCCTGTCCCAGGATCTCGCTCGCGCGGTTGGCGATGACCTCGTTCGCGTTCATGTTCGAGGACGTGCCGGAGCCGGTCTGGAACACGTCCACGGGGAACTGGTCGTCGTGCTCGCCCGCGATGACCTCGTCCGCGGCGGCGACGATGGCCTCGCCCGCCTCCTCGTCGACGTGACCGAGGTCCACGTTCGCGCGCGCGGCGGCCTTCTTCACGACCCCGAGCGCCCGGACGAACCGGCGGCCGAACGTGATCCCGGAGATGGGGAAGTTCTCCACGGCGCGCTGGGTCTGGGCACCCCAGTAGGCGTCCGCCGGGACCCGCATCTCCCCGAGACTGTCGCGTTCCGTGCGGTACTGGTTGTCGCTCATACGCGTACGAGAGTCGCGGGACGGTGGTAAAACCCACCGAAAGTCGTCCCGAGGACCCGAGAGCTATTTTTTCGATGGTGAGTAAACTTTTTGACCCCTCGTGCCAACGTATGACTATGAGCACGGGACTACACGCGACGAGCGGGGACGCGGGGGCGGGTGCGACCATCGGCGTCGGCGTCGAACTCCGCGGCTGGCTGGTCGCCCGCGCCGGCCTCGAGCGCGCGCAGATGGCGCTGTCGCCGGACGCGACGGTCGGCGACGCCGTCGAGCGACTGACCGACCGCTACGGGGTGCAGGTCCGCCCCGCGCTGCTGCAGGGCGACCGCCTCCGACACGACACCGTCGCGCTCCGACGGTCCGGCGGGGACTGGGAGCGCGTCTTCGCCGGTACGTCCCTCGAGCAGGGCGACCGCGTCCGCTTCGAGTTCCGCGAGTAGTCACGCGGCAGGCGACCGGCGAGTCGAACTCGACCCGCCGTCGTCCGCCGTCGTAGCCCGTCCCGTCCCGCTCCGTCCCGAGAGCGGTCCAGTCCGATTCGAACGGGTAGTGCTTTCTCGATCGCGTCGAAATCCACTCCCCGTGAGAGCCATCTTCTTCGACCTGGACGGGACGCTCCTCCGCCTCACGTGCGACTACGGCGACGTCCTCCGGAGCGCCGTCGCCGCGATCGAGGGGGACCTCCCCGAGGAGGCGATCGACGGCTACGGCGGGGCGTTCTACGCCCGGTTCGACGCGTGCGAGCCGGATCCCGTCCGGGGAGCGTTCGCGGAGATCGGCCTGCGCTCCGATCCCGGCGAGTTCGCGGACGCGCTCCTGGCGCACGAGGTCGAACTGTCCCGCCCGCCGAGGGGCACCGATGCGACGCTCGCGCGGCTCTCGGCGGAGTACGAACTGGGCGTCCTCACGAACGGCGTCAGGGAGTGGCAGGAGCACAAGCTGCGGGCCCACGGGCTCTTCGGGTACTTCGACGCGTTCGTCGCCTCCTACGAGGCGGGCGCGCACAAGCCCGACGCCGCGCCGTTTCGGCTCGCCGAGGAGCGACTGCCCGCCGACGAGTATGCGATGGTCGGAGACGCCGACGCCGACGTGGAGGGGGCGCGGAACGCCGGGTGGACCGCGCACCGGTACGACGGCGGGGGGTTCGGCGACCTCCCCGACGCGCTCGGGTGGGGGTAGGGCAGTCGGAGGGCCGCGCGAACGGGGCAACAGCCAACCGGCCTCGAAACCCGAGCACCGAACGCGAGCGACGGAACTACGTCCGCTGACGAGCCGGCTCGAACGGGGGTCCACGGTCGAGCGTCGGAGTCTACGCCGTGAGTGCGCTCAGACCCACTGCCCGGGGACGTATTCGAGGATCTCGCCGTGGTCGGCGTAGGCATCGGCTATCAGTTCGATCGCGTCGAGAACGACACCAGGTGCGGGGAGGCCCTCCTGGTGATAGAGGACGACACCGAACGGGAGGTCGCGTTCGAAGTCGTCGTCGCCGGTAAAGACGACCCAGTCGTTCGTGACCGCGAACGCGTCGACGTACTGTTCGTTGACGTTCTGATCACGGAGAAGACGGATACTGCCCGACACGCGTCACCTATCGGCGTCTACGGGGGCGCGCGGCTGTCGCTCGACGCGGCGACGGTTGGCTTCACGTTGCGTTCGGAGGATGTCCATCGCTTCGGAGTGCTCGTCGTAGTACTCAAGCGCCGCTATCACCTGCTCGTGAGAGAGATCGGGATAGCCGTCGAGGACGCCTTCGCCGGTCTGACCGCTCCGTCGGATGGATTCGCCGATCGCGAACACGCCGATGCGGGTCCCCTCGATGCGAGGTTTGCCGTGGAGGACGTCGGGCGTCTTCACGACGCGAGCGGTGGCCTCGGCACCCATATTATGTCGGTTATAGATCGGATGCTCGTATAGGAGTTAGGACGAATGTCCAGACCTGGCACTCGCAGCACGAACGTGAATCGGTGACGGACGTCGAAACGCGCCGACGAAAGCAGTCAGCGCGGTCCGGACGCTCGCACGCGATCGTTCGTGAAGATACACCGCCTACGACAGTCCCGCCAGCCGGTCGAGCGCGTAGACGACCCGCAGCATGGAGGTGGCGTCGTTGCGGTCGAAGACGAGTTCGTCCGTCGAGAGGACGTGCTCGAGGACGACCTCGGAGGCGTGTTCGGGGGCGGCGGCGATGCCGCAGCCGTTCGCCTCCACCCACTCCATCACGCGGAGGTCGCTCTTCGAGTCGCCCATCACGAGCGCGAAGGGGTCGTCGACGCCGAGCACCTCGAAGGCGGCCTGGACGCCGGCCACCTTGTCGAGTTCGAGGCTGCCGACCTCGGCGGCGTCGCCCTCGTAGTAGGCCACGTCGACGCGCTCGAAGAGTTCCCTCGCGTCGTCCGGGACGTCCCCCACGTCGAGGTCGGGGACGCCGCCGCGGTGTTCGAGCACCTCCCGGATCTCGGGGTCGGCGGCGGCGTAGAACGCCCGCGCGCCCTCGGGATCGCCGTCGGGAGTCGCCTCGCCGACCAGATCGAGCAGGTAGCACAGCGCGTGGTCGATGACCTCGACGGCCTCGCGGCTACCGGTCTGGTGGTTGGGCTTGAGCGTGACGTTGAACTCGTTGCCCTGCAGGTGACAGCCCCGGCGGATGTCCTCGGGGGCGTCCGAGACGACCCGCGCGCGCACCTCGTCGAACACGCCGCGCACGGTCTCGTCGAGGCCCTCGTAGAGCAGGCGCTTCGTGTCCGCCCCGTGGCCCGGCGTGAAGACGCCGTTGCCGGCCTCGTAGACGATGCTCAGCGTCCCCGAGTGGACGAGTTCGTTGCCCAGCCCCTGCGTGATGAACCCCTTGACGTTCTCCAGCGTCTGGCCGGTGCAGATGACGATCGGCATCCCCTCCTCGTGGAGTTCGGTCAGGAGGTGGAGCGTGTCGCGGGGGATCTCGTTGTCGGTCTGGCCGGCCGAGCGCAGCGTCTCGTCCACGTCGAGCACGAGCACGTTCACCGCGCGGTCGTACGTCGCGAGGAGGTCGAGCGCGGTGAACGCCTCGTCGCGCGTGGCGTGGGCGGCGACGGCGGCGAGCGTCTCGCCCGCGGGAAAGGCCGTCCGGACGGCGTCCTTCCTGCGCTCGAGTTCGTCGCTGGCGCGCCGCCAGTGTTCGAGCGCGACGCGCGACCCGATTGCGGGGAACACGTCGACGAAGTTCTGGTACTCGAGCAGCGTCTTCGCGTCGAACTCGTCGTACAGCTCGTAGAGGAGGTCGTAGTAGTTCATTCGAGCGGCTCCGTGTCGACGACGATCTCGTGGGCCTCCATGTCCTCCAGGGCGGCGACGCGCCCGCCGACGGTCACGTCGCCGTCGTCGGTCGCGAGCGTGAGCGTGGCGAGTTCGGCGGTCGGTTCGAGCGTCACCTCGGCGATGCGGCCGACGGCGGTGCGGCGCTCGCCGGTCACGACGTCGCGCCCGCGGATCCGGGCGTAGAACGTCCCAGGTTCGTCGCCGAGGTCCTTCAGACAGCGGCGGATCGAGGCGTACTGACGGGGGAACGACCGCCCCGCGACGTGATCGAGGAGCGTGTCGGCCGTCGTCCAGAGGACGGTGCTGAAGAAGCCGGAGACGAGAAAGCCGAGCGAGGAGCGATTGAAGATGACGCCGTAGCGCTCCGATCCGCCGTCGAGCGCGTCCTGCGTGGCGTAGACCGAGCGCTGCCCGTCGGCGACCGCCATCACCGGGGTGGTGAGCCCGCGGCGCGCCCGCGCCACCGTCGCGACGGCGGCGTAGTCGTACTCCTCGGGGGACGGCGCGTCGGCGGCGGGCGTCACCAGCAGTTCGACGGTCACGTCGGCCTCGACGGCGGCTTCGAGTCGATCCTCGAAGCGCGCAAGCAGGTCGGGCGTGAGCGAGCACGTGAGTTCGTACTCCGCGCTCTCGATGATCGCCTCCAGGTACCGGAGGATGCTCGGGCGGGACTTCACGAGCGAGACGGCCTCCGTCTCCCGCGTCGGGGCGGTGTAGCGGTCCGCGAGTTCCTCGACCATCGCCCCGAGCGAGGTCTGCACCTCGGGGAACACGTCGTCCGGGTCGAGCGCGACGACCCGCATCGGGCGCGACTCGCGCAACTCCACCATCCCGCGATCGCTCAGCTTGCGCACCGTGTCGTAGACGCGCGGCTGCGGGATGCTCGTGTGATCGGCGATGTCGCTCGCGGTCATCTCGCCGTGGTCGAGCACCGCGAGGTAGGCCTCGATCTCGTACTCCCCGAAGTTGAACCGCTCCCCCATCGACTCCATCCGCCGGCGGAGGTCGTCCGAACCCATGCGGCGTGTGTGCGCGCTCCGAGGCAAAATATTTACCCCACGACGAGTAGTACGTCGCTCGGAATCCAGTACTATGACAGCGCACGACCCTGCGGTAGTGACCGTCGGCGAGACGATGGTCCTCATGAATCCGAAGGAGACGGGCCCGCTCCAGTACGTCTCGGCGTTCGGTAAGCGCATCGGCGGCGCGGAGAGCAACGTCGCCGTCGGCCTCGCGCGGTTGGACCACCCGGTCGCCTGGGCGAGTCGCCTCGGCGACGACCCGCACGGTCGCTACGTCCGCGACACCATCCGCGGGACCGGCGTCGACACGCGGTACGTCCGGTTCGATCCCGACGCGCCGACCGGCCTGATGTTCAAGGAGCGGCGCGCGACCGGCGAGGGCGGGGTCTTCTACTACCGCCACGACTCGGCCGCCAGCCGCCTCGAACCCGGGGACGTCCCCGACGAGGCGCTCGCCGGCGCGTCGTACCTCCACCTGACGGGCATCACCCCGGCCCTGTCTTCGACCTGTCGCGACCTCTGTTTCGACCTCGTCGAGCGGTGCGCCGACCTCGGGGTGCGCGTCTCGTTCGACCCCAACCTCCGGTTCTCGCTGTGGTCGGAGTCGGAGATGCGCGAGACGCTCCTCCCGCTCGCGGCGGCGGCCGACGTCGTCCTCCCGGGTCTCGACGAGGGCGAGGTGCTCCTCGGGACCGACGACCCCCGTGAGATCGCCCGGGAGTTCCGCGAGCGCGGGGCCGAGGAGGTCGTCGTCAAACTCGGCGAGGACGGGGCGTTCGTGGCGGCGGAGGGCGTCGCCGAGCGCGTTCCGGCCGTGCCCGTCGAGCGCGTCGTGGATCCCATCGGCGCGGGCGACGGGTTCGCCGCCGGCTACCTGTCGGGACGGCTCGACGGTCGCTCGCCCGTCGAGGCGACCGAGCGCGCGAACGCGGTCGGCGCGCTGGCGACCCAGGTGACCGGCGACATCGAGGGGCTACCGACGCGGGAGGAACTGGCGGCGTTCCTCGACGACGACGGGCGCGACGTGAGCCGCTAGGGCGCGCCGATTCCGGTCCAGTCCACTCGGTCGCACCGGAGGTGGTCTCTGCTCGACTTCGCTCCGCTCAGTCGAACAGCTCCTCGCCCTCGACGAGGTGCTCCTCGACGGCGTCGAGGTCGAGCGTCAGGCCGAGGCCCGGCTTCTCGGGGATCTCGATGTACCCGTCCTCGATGACGGTCTCCTCGACGAGGTCGTCCCACCAGCCGAGTTCGTAGGAGTGGTACTCGACCGCGAGCGCGTTCGGGATGGCCGCGCCGACCTGCGCGCTCGCCATCGTCGCGATCGGCGAGGAGACGTTGTGCATCGCGACCGGGACGTAGTAGGTGTCCGCCATGTCGGCGATCTTCCGCGTCTCGCGCATGCCGCCGACCTTCGGCAGGTCCGGCGCGACGATGTCGACGGCCTGCTCCTCGAGCAGGCGGCGGTGGCCGTGCTTGCGGTAGACGTTCTCGCCGGCGGTGATCGGGGTCGTCGTCCCGTGGGTGACCTCCCGCTGCACGTCGTGGTTCTCCGGCGGGACGGGGTCCTCGAGCCACCACACGTCGAAGTCCTCGATGGCGCGGGCGAGGCGCTCGGCGCTGTTTGCGGTGTACGTCCAGTGACAGTCGAACGCTACGTCGGCGCGGTCCTTCACGCGCTCGGTGACGCGCTCTACGATCTCGGCCTTGTGGCGGATCTCGCCGGGGCGGAGGTGGCGGTTCGCGCGGTCCTTCTCGAAGCCGCTCGGCACGTCGAGGTCGAACTTCAGCGCGTCGTAGCCGAGGTCCTCGACGACGCGCTCTGCCTCGTCGGCGCAGGCCTCGGGGTCTGCCTCCTCCTCGGTGTGGCAGTCGCAGTAGACGCGCATCGAGTCGCGGTACTTCCCGCCGAGCAACTGGTAGGCGGGCACGTCGAGGAGCTTCCCGGCGAGGTCGTGCAGCGCGATCTCGATGCCCGAGATGGCGGTGACGGTGACGCCCTCGATCGAGCCCTCGCCGGACATCTTCTGGACGAGGTGCTCGAACAGGCGGTCGATGTCGAGCGGGTTCTCGCCGACGACGAACGGCGTCATCCGCTCGACGAGTTCGGGGACGCCCGCGCCCCAGTAGGCCTCGCCGGTGCCGACGACGCCCGCGTCGGTGTAGACGCGCACCAGCGTCCACGGGAAGTTTCCGTCGACCATCGCCGTCTGGACGTCCGTGATCTCGACGTCGCGCGCGCCGCGGTCGTTCGCGAGGCCCATCGACTCGCTGGAGAGTTCCCGCATCGTGTACTCCGCGTTCGGGTCGTGAAGCGAGGTGTAGTCCCTGGCCATGGCGGGAGTTCACTCGCCCGTTAGTAAAAGTTTGAGGCTCTCGGCTCGACGGCGTTCAGGCGAGCGGGACGATCCGCGACATGACGAGGACCACCGCCAGCCCCGTCACCGAGATGATCGTCGTCAGGACGGTCCACGTCTTGAGCGTCTCCAGTTGCGTGAGGCCGCCGATCTCCTTCACCAGCCAGAACCCGCTGTCGTTGTACCACGAGGCGATGTTGCCGCCGGCACCGATCGCCATCACGAGGTAGGCGGGGTGGACGGCGAGGCTCCCGACGAGCGGCGCGACGATGCCCGCCGTCGTGAGCATGGCGACGGTCGCGGACCCCTGCGCGACGCGAACGAGCGCGGCGATGAGCCAGGCGGTGACGAGCAGTCCGAGGCCGACGTCGGCGAGCGCCTCGGCGACGAAGTCGCCGATGCCGGCGGCCGCGAGCATCGCGCCGAACGCGCCGCCGGCGGCGGTGATCGCGGCGATGTTGCCGCCGCTCCTGAGCGCCTCCGTCAGCTGGTCGCTCCACGTCGTGTCGTCGAACGGTGCCCACCGGCGGTACGTGGCCGCCGCGGTGAGCGCGGCGGCGGTGAGCGCGAAGTTCGGGTTGCCGAGGAAGCCGGTGATCGCGGCGAGGTCGATGGGGCCGAGGACGTACGACTCGCCGAGGAAGGTCGTCACCACGGTGTTGGAGGCGACGAGGACGACCGCGAGAATCACCGGCAGGGTCGCCTCGCCGATCCCGGGGAGCCTGTCGAGCGAGCGGTTCGAGATCTCCCTGATGTCGTCGCCGGAGGTGTCCATCGCGTCGCGCAGCGGGATCTCGATGCGGCGGTTGATCCACCGCCCGTAGAGCAGCCCCGCGACGAGCGCGGACGGGACGGCGACCGCCAGGCCGACGAGGATGACCATCCCGAGACTGCCGGGGGCGACCTCGGCGGCGACGGCCAGCGGACCGGGCGTGGGCGGCACGAACACGTGCGTGGTCGCGGCACCCGCCCCGACGACGACGAGGTAGAGCGCGTAGTTGTCGCCGACCCGCGCCCGCATCGACCGCGCGAGCGGGGCCATCAGGTAGAACACGTTGTCGAAGAAGACGGGGATCGCGAGGAAGGAACTGCTCCCCCACAGGGCGATGTCGGCGTTGTCCCGACCCGTCACCGCGGTCGCGCCGCGGACGATGCGCTCCGCCGATCCGCTCTCGAGCATGGACTTCCCGATGACGGCCGCCATCAGGATCGGGATGCCGATCCCGGCCATGTTCTCGCCGAAGGCCGACGCCAGCTTCGCCGGGATCTTCGGGAGGGGAACGGCGGGCGTCACGAGTCCGACGAGGAGCGTGGCGACGACGAGACCGAGGAACGCGGGGAGGTCCAGGTACACCAGCAGGAACACGACGGCCGCGATGCCGACGGCGAACGCGACCAGCGGGCTGTACGGATATGCCATGTCGTATACGTAGACGTATTAGGTGTGATGTATCTTATTGCCACTTGTGATATTCATATAATAATGTTTAATCGCCTTGGAAGAGAAGGCGCGTCGGGGGATCCGACGCCCCCTACAGCAGGTCGAGTTCGCGCAGGTCGCGTTCGAGCGCCGCGCGGTCGGTCTCGTCCATCGTTCGCAGGGGGCTTCGGAGCGGCCCGGCGTCGAACCCGCGCAGGTCGAGGGCGGTCTTCACGCCGGCCATGTACGGCCCCCGCTTGAGGGCGTCGCGGACCCGGTACACCGTGTACTGGAGGTCGCGGGCGGTCCCGCGGTCGCCCTCGGCGTAGGCGGCGTAGAGGTCGCAGACCAGTTCGGGGAAGACGTTGGCGACGGCGCTGACCATCCCGGCACAGCCGAGGTCGAGACCGGGGAGGAGCAGCGAGTCGGAGCCGATCAGGTAGGTGAGTTCGGGGGCGTCCGCGATGACCTGCCCGAGCCACGGGACGTCCTTGCTCGAGTCCTTCAACCCCGCGATCCCGTCCAGCGCGGCGATCTCGGCGACCGCCGTCCGCGAGAGTTCGTTGCCGGTCTTGCTGGGGATGTGGTAGACGTAGACGGGGGCGTCGACGGCCTCGACGACGCGGCGGTAGTGCTCAACCGCGCCCGCGTCGTCGAGCGGGTAGTAGTAGGGCGTGACGACGACGAGGCCGTCCGCGCCCGCGTCCGCGGCGCGCTCCGCGTGGCGCAGCGTCTCGTACGTGCTCGGCGCGCCGACGCCGGCGATGACGGGCACCTCGTCGCCGACCTCGTCCGCGACGGCGGCGACGACCGACTCGCGCTCGTCCGGGGTGAGGAGCGCGAACTCGCCGTTCGTTCCGAGCGGGAAGACGGCGTGCGCGCCGCCGTCGACCACGTACCGGGCGTGGGCGGCCGTCGTCTCCGCGTCGAGCGATTCGTCCGCCTCGAAGGCGGTCACCGTCGGGGGGACGACGCCGTGCAGGGAAAGCGGGTCCACGGCGTCGTCCGGCTGGGTTCGATCGGACATCGGTTGGTGATGGTGCGCCACCGACGTAACGAGTGGGGGTCTCCGGCGCGTCGGAGGGAGCGTCCACGACCTACCGAACGGAGGCGTCCGCCGCGGCAGCGCACGTCCAGAAAGTTTTAACTCGGACTAGAATAAGTATTTTCCACGATCGCGGAGTGACCCATGAGAACGATCACCACTAGAGGGGACGGAAGCGGCCCGGAGCTGGACGAGCGACCGCGACCGGTGCCCGCCGACGGGCAGGTCCTGGTTCGCACCCTGCGCGTCGGCGTCGACGGTACCGATCACGAGGTCGTCGCCTGCGAGCACGGCGGCCCGCCGGCGGGCGAGGACCGCCTCGTGCTCGGCCACGAGGCGGTCGGCGTCGTCGCGGACGCGAACGGGACGGCGCTCGCGGAGGGGACCGTCGTCGCGCCCACGGTGCGACGACCGCCGAACGGAACCAACGAGTACTTCGAGCGCGGAGAGCCCGACATGGCCCCCGAGGGTTCGTACGTGGAGCGGGGCATCGTTGGTGCCCACGGCTTCATGAGCGAGTACTTCGTCAGCGCGCCGGAGTACCTCGTCTCGCTCCCGCGCGAACTCGCCGAGTGGGGCTTTCTCGTCGAGCCGATCAGCATCAGCGAGAAGGCGCTGGGTCACGCCGTCGCCGCGCGCTCGGCGTTCGAGTGGAACCCGGAGAGCGCCCTCGTGCTCGGCAACGGGTCGCTCGGCCTGCTCACCCTCGCGATGCTCGGCTCGCGGGCGGAACGGACCTACTGCCTCGGCCGCCGGGACCGCCCCGACCCCACGATCGACCTCATCGAGGGACTGGGGGCGACGTACGTCGACTCGCGGGAGACGCCGGTCCCGGAGATCCCGGACGCCCACGAGCCGATGGACCTCGTCTACGAGGCGACGGGCTATGCCAGACACGCCCTCGAGACGGTCGAGGCGCTCGCGCCCAACGGGGTCGGCGCGCTCGTCGGCGTCCCCGGCGACTGGACGTTCGAGGTCGACGGCGGCGCGCTCCACCGCGAACTGGTCCTGCACAACAAGGCCCTGGTCGGGACCGTGAACTCCAACGCCGAGCACTTCGAGGCCGCAGTCGAGACGCTCTCCGCGCTCCCCGAGCGGTTCCTCGACGCGCTCGTCACCGACGTCGTCGACCTCGAGGAGTACGAGCGGGCCTTCGACGACGGCGACGGCACCATTAAGACCGCGGTCGAGTTCGATACACTATGAAGAACGTAGACGACCTCATCGAGAACGCAGCGTCGCTCGCAGAACGAGGGCTCTCGAAGGGCGAAATCGCCGACGAACTGAACGTCTCGCGGGAGACCGCCCGGTGGCTGGTCGAGCGCAGCGGTGCCGCCGCCGCCGCCACGAGTCGCCGGGATTCCGACGACATCCACGTCGACTGGAGCGCCGTCGGTGCCGACTCCGGCCGGCTCGGACACGTCGGGGCGGCGCTCGCCGACCTCCTGGTCGACGCGAACGGCACCGTCGACGTCACCGTGGGGATCGAGAAGGCCGGCGTCCCGCTCGCGACGGCTGTCGCGAGCGAACTCGAGACGGACCTCGCGACGTACACGCCCCGCAAGCACCAGTGGGAGGAGGGCGACATCGAGGACCTCGGCGGGAGCTTCTCGCGCAACTTCGCGAGCGTCGAGGACCGCGACTGTTACGTCGTCGACGACACCGTCACCAGCGGGACGACCCTGACCGAGACCATCGACGCGATCCGCGAGCGCGGCGGGAACCCCGTCGCCTGCGCTATCCTCGTCGACAAGCGCGGCGTCGACGAGGTGGAGGGCGTGCCGGTCCACTCGCTCGTGCAGGTGATCCGCGTCTGATACGTCCGGTCGCCCTCGCGTCTCGCCCTCCCTCCCTCGTTCGCCCTCTCTACGAGTCGCTAGCCACTGGAAAGATTAACTCGTTATCCAGTTAACACAGGAAAGCGTTAAGTCCGTGCTCCCATATTTTCCGGATAACCTTCACAGGGGGCAACATAATGACAGAGGATGACATAGCAGGTCGGTTCTCCCGACGCACCGTGCTGAAAGGAACGGCCGCCGCGGGCGTCGCGGGGCTTGCGGGCTGTCTCGGCGGCGGCGGTGGCTCGAACGACGGGAACGGCTCCGGCGGCTCGGGTGGCGGCGGTTCCGGCTCGAACGCCCTCGAGATCCAGCACTGGTGGACGGGCGGCGACGGGTCGGCCGCCATCGAAGCGTTGCTGGCCGGGTTCGAGGAGAAGTACCCGGACGTCACGGTCAACCCCAACCCGGTCTCCGGCGGTGCCGGCGAGAACCTGCACGCGGTCATCAAGAAGCGCGTGCTGAACGACAACCCGCCGAGCACGTGGCAGGCGTGGCCCGGCGCGAACCTGACGCCGTACGTCGAGGCGGACAAGCTCCACGACATCGGCGAGTCGGTCTGGGGCGAGAACGACATGAAGAAGGCCTACCTCGATGGTCCGAAGCAGGCGGCGAAGCCCGGCGGCTCCTACGTGACGGTGCCGCTCAACATCCACCGGCTCAACAACCTCTTCTACAACGTGAGCGTCGTCGAGGACGCCGGCGTCGATCCGTCGTCGATCGGGAAGCCGAGTGACCTCGTCGCCGCGATGAAGAAGGCGGAGGACGCCGGCTACGTCGGCATGGCCCAGCAGACCAAGAGCGCGTGGTCGACCGGTCAGCTCTGGGCGCAGGTGCTGCTCGGCGAGTCGGACCCCGAGACGTACGCCGCGATCATGGAGGGGAAGGCGAAGGAGAACGCCGACGCGGTGAAGAACGCCCTCTCGGTCGTCAAGGAGTACTCGCAGTACTTCAACCGGGACGCCGGCTCGATCGGCTGGCAGGACGCGAACAAGCTCATCATCAACGGAAAGGCCGCCTTCTTCCACCAGGGCGACTGGGCCGCGGGGATGTACCGCGCTCAGGACGGCTTCGAGTTCGAGTCGGACTGGGGGCACGTCCCCTTCCCCGGGACCGACGGAGCGTACGCGCTGAACATGGACTCGTTCCCGTTCCCGAAGAACAACCCCTCGCCCGAGACGACGAAGAAGTTCCTGCGCTACGTCGGCAGCGTCGACGCGCAGAAGCGCTTCAACCCCAAGAAGGGGTCCATCCCGCCGCGCACCGACGTGCCGAAGGACGCCTTCGGCCCGTTCCTCAAGCGCCAGATGGAGGACTTCGCGAACTCGACGGCCCAGCCGCTGAGCATCCAGCACGGGCTCGCGGTGCCGCCGAAGGCGCTGACGGCGTTCGGGAGCGCGATGTCGACGTTCATCTCCGGCTACGACGTCGAGCAGGCGCAGGGGGCGATCGTCGAGGCGCTCGCTCGGTAGCGTGACCGCGCACACCACCCACGATGCGTAATCGATCACCGAACCCGCGGTCCGACGACGCCGGCGAGCGCCTCAGGGCGGACGGCGGGACGACGACGGCCACCGCCGCGCGCCGGGACGACGAGACCGGGCTCTCCCGGTACGTCTCCGATGAGTTCCTCAGCTCGCTCCCGTTCTGGCTGCCGCCGTTTCTCCTGATGGGCTTCTTCGTCTACGGGGCGATCGGCTGGAACTTCGTCATCTCGCTGACCGACTTCGCGGGGCTCCAGCTTCCGACGTACGACCCCGCGACGTGGGACTTCGAGACGTACGCGCGGGCGTTCTCGGACCCGACGTTCTGGACCGCCTTCCGGAACACCGTCATCCTGCTCGTCGTGTTCACCGCGCTCGCGCTGGTCATCGGCCTGGGCCTCGCGATCCTCATCGACCAGGGCGTCCGCTTCGAGAACGGCTTTCGAACCGTCTACCTGCTCCCGATGAGCCTCTCGTTCGTCGTCACCGCCGTCTTCTGGCGGTGGATGTACAACCCCCAGTCGGGCGTCATCAACACGGTCCTCGGGTCGCTCCTCGGACCGCTGGGGATCGACGTCCGCTTCCAGTGGCTGAGCGGCTTCGTCGACACGGGCGCGCTGGGGGCGCTCCCGCTCGTCCCCGACGTCCTCTACGTCAAGCTGTTCGCCGTCATCTTCGCGCTCATCTGGCAGTTCAGCGGCTACACGATGGTCGTCTACCTCGCCGGACTGCGCGCGATCCCGACCGAGCAGTACGAGGCGGCGCGCACCGACGGCGCGAGCACGGTGCGCATGTACTGGCGGGTCGTCCTCCCGCAGCTCCGCGCCTCGACCATCAGCGCGGCGGTCGTGCTGATGGTGTTCGCGCTCAAGGCGTTCGACTTCATCTTCGTGCTGTTCGGGGACAACCCCGGGCCGTACGGGGACATCCTCTCGACGATGATGTATCGACAGGCGTTCAGCTCGAACCAGTGGGCATACGGCTCCGCGATCGCCATCGTGCTGTTCGTGATGGCGCTGTTCGTGGTCAGTCCGTACCTCTACAGCGAGTACCGGCGGGGTGAACTCTGATGGCGAGCGCGAACGTCTCGCCGACCGATTCCGGCCAAGACGACGACGGCAACCGCCGTCGGCTGCCGGGCTCGAAGCGCCGGGCGGCGCTGTACGTCGTCCTCGTCGGCCTGTTGCTGTTCTACCTCGCGCCGCTCGAGGCCGGCCTGATGACGGCGTTCAAGACGACCCAGGAGTTCCAGCGGTCGCTCCCGCTGGTGCCGCCCGGTCCGGGCGGGTTCACGATCGAGCCGTGGACGGTCGCGGTGCGCGAGATGGCGGACGCGCTGGTCAACAGCCTGCTGCTCGCCGTCCCCGCGACGATCCTCTCCGCGCTCCTCGGGAGCCTGGCCGCTTACGGCCTGACGAACATCGACTGGCGCGGGCAGGTCGGCGTCGTCCTGCTGTTCGTCGCCGGCATCTTCATCCCGTACCAGGCGGTGCTCATCCCCCTGTCGCGGCTGTTCGCCATCGTCGACACCGCGTCGCTGCTGTCGTTCCTGTGGGGACTCCCGTTCCTCCAGGAGCACCACGCGAACCTGATCAACCTCATCGTCGCACACACGGCCTACGGGATACCGATCACGACGCTGCTGTTCCGGGGGTACTACAAGACGTTCTCCGCGGAGATGCTGGAGGCGGCCCGCCTCGACGGCGCGAGCGCCTTCCGCGTCTACCGCCGCATCGTCCTGCCCCTCTCGAAGCCGATGTTCGCGGTGACGCTCATCTACCAGTTCACGCAGATCTGGAACGACCTGCTGTTCGCGCTGGTCATCATCCCGTCGGGAAGCGGTCCCGCGGCGGTGGTGACGATGGCGCTCAACAACCTCACCGGCGGGATCATCCAGACGTTCAACACGCAGATGGCGGGCGCGTTCGTCGCGGCGCTCCCGACGCTCCTCGTCTACGTCCTGTTCGGGGACTACTTCGCCCGCGGCGTGGCGGGGGAATCATGACCGAAGACATGACGCACACGACCACTATCACGATCACGACCACGACCACTACCACAATCACCAACGGCGGGCTCGACCCGCGCACGGAGGCGGACGCGTGGCAGAGCTGACGCTCGACAGCGTCACGAAACGCTTCGACGACGTCGTCGCCGTCGACGACGTCTCGATGGACATCGAGGACGGGGAGTTCCTCGTCCTCGTCGGGCCGTCCGGCTGCGGGAAGTCGACCACCTTGCGGATGATCGCGGGGCTGGAGAGCGTCACCGGGGGAGACATCCGCCTCGGGGGACGCTCGATCGCCCACGCCAAGCCGATGGAGCGGGACATCGCGATGGTCTTTCAGAGCTACGCGCTCTACCCGCACATGACCGTCCGCGGGAACATGCGCTTCGGGCTGGAGGAGTCGACCGACCTCGCCGACGACGAGATCGAGGCGCGCGTCGAGGAGGCCGCGGACCTGCTCGACATCCCCGAACTCCTCGATCGCAAGCCGGGCGAACTCTCGGGCGGCCAGCAACAGCGCGTCGCGCTCGGCCGCGCCATCGTCCGCGACCCGGCGGTCTTCCTGATGGACGAACCGCTCTCCAACCTCGACGCCAAGCTCCGCGCGCAGATGCGAACCGAACTTCAGCGGCTCCAGGAGGAACTCGCGGTGACGACGGTGTACGTCACCCACGACCAGACGGAGGCGATGACGATGGGCGATCGCATCGCCGTCCTCGACGACGGGCGGCTGATGCAGGTCGGCACGCCGCTTGAGTGCTACCACGAGCCGGCCAACGAGTTCGTCGCCGGGTTCATCGGCGAGCCGTCGATGAACTTCTTCCCCGTCGAGCGCGACGGGGCGACGCTCGTCGGCGACGGCTTCGAGTACCCCCTCTCCGAGGAGACGCGCGCGTCGCTCGACGGGACGACGGCGCTCACCCTCGGCGTTCGGCCCGAGGACGTGGAGATCGTCCCGGTCGCGGAGACCGACCACGACTTCGAGACGGTCGCCGGCGTCGTCGAGCCGATGGGCAACGAGAACAACGTCCACCTGTCGTTCCCCGACGGGGGGGCGTTCGTCGCCGTCGTGGACGGGATGACGCACGTCGGACGCGACGAGACGGTCGTCGCGCGCATCCCCGAGGAGAGCGTCCACCTCTTCGACCGCGAGACGGGGGCGGCGCTACGCAACCGCTCGCTCGCGGAACTCGAACGGCCGGAGGCGCGACCGACCGACGACTGACCGACGACCGGCGACTAACTGGGACCGACGACTAACTGGGACCGGCGACCGACCGACGACCGACTGGCGGCCGACGATCCGGCTCCGACGCTCGCGCCCCTGTGGTCGACGGCTACCGTCGCTCGTACTCCTCGGGCGTGTACGTCTTGAGTTCGAGCGCGTGGATGTCGCGGGTCATGTGCTCGCCGAGCGCGTCGTAGACGAGCTGGTGCTGGCGAACGAGCGGGCGGCCCTCGAAGGCGGGCGAGACGACGACCGCCGCGAGGTGCGTGTCGTCGTCGGGATCGCGCGGGCGCGTGACCGTCGCCTCGGCGTCCTCGATACCCTCCTCGATGAGCCGCTCGACGTCTTCGGGCGTCATACCCCTACTGGCGGCGCGACGGACAAAAAGCGCGAGGGCTCAGCGCGACTTCGGACGGAGGCGCTGGATGACGCTCCGACCGCCCGAGTTCCGATCGCGCCGCTGGGCCTCGACCGGGAAGGCGATCTCCACGGTCGCCTTGTACTGGACGATCTTCCCGTCCTCGACGGAGGCCGTCCAGTCTTCGACCTCGACGCCCGAGATGTCGTGTATCGTCTCGCTCGCCTTGCTGACCGCCTCCTGGGCGGCGTCTTCCCACGATTCGCTCGACGTACCGAGCACCTTGATGATTTTCACTGCCGTCATGGGCCTCGGGGTGTACAACGCCCGGGTATTTCGTTCGTTCGTATGACACGATTGGAGAACCACCGGCGGACGGGAACGACGGCCGGAGTGGAACGACAGCGAACGCGGAACGAGGCGGGGACGGACGACGAGGGGGGGGGACGATGACGAGGGGGAAGGGCGACGAGAGGGAACGGTGACGAGAGGGGAGGGCGACGAGGGGGGCGAACGAGAGGAGGGGAGAGAGGTCGCGAGGGGGGAGGGGGAAGGAAACGGGGAACGATGAGGGCGTTCAGAGCCAGTCGTCGAGTCCCGTCTGTGCGACCGACTCCTCGATGCGCTCGAAGCCGCGTTCGACCTCGCTCTCTGGCACCTCCCACTCCTCGCAGACGTAGGCGCGGGCGGCGTCGACGTCCGGCGAGATGGCCGTCTCGAAGTCGTAGTCGTCGGTGACCGTCGGGTTCAGGAAGAGTTCGCGGATCAGGTCGGCGTGTTCGACGTAGGCGTCACGCGCCTCGAACACGCCCCAGAGGTCGCCGTGCTCGTGGACGAGTTTCACCGCCGTCTTCGGGCCGATGCCGGGGACGCCCTCGTTGAAGTCCGTCCCGCAGAGGATGCCCACGTCGACGAGTTGCTCCCAGGTGAGGTCGTGTCTCGCGAGCGTCGCCTCGAAGTCCATGAGTTCGGGAGCACCGGCGCTCGTCAACTGTCTGAGCGTCCGGGGCGCGCCGAGCAGGAGGGCGTCGTAGTCCTCGGTTCCCACGTAGTCGACCCGTCCCTTCCGGGCCATGTGCGCCGCCTGCGCCTCCCCCTCGGCGGGTGCCTCGACGATCGGCACGTCGAGCAGCCCGAGGAGTTCGCGGGTCGTCTCCTGGATCAGGGGGGTGAGCCGCTGGGTTCGCGATTCGAGCGTCGAGATCTCGACCGCGTCGCCCTCCTCGCGGGCCGCCTCCAGTTGCTCCTCGTAGCGCTCGCGCTGGTCGCGGCGGTCCTCGATCTCCGCTTCCTTCAGGTCGGTGACGCCGCCGTCGAAGACGAACACCGGCGTCACGTCGTGCTCGAAGAGCTTGGGGAGCCCCTGGACGACGCCGATGAGGTTCGCCACCTCCTCGCCCGCCGCCGTCGTGTACGCGCCGGCCGACGTGAACCGCACGGTGGTCGTGAGATACCGGTAGAGCCAGTTATGTGCGTCCACGGCGACGACGCTCCCGGCGAGGTCCGAGAAGGAGACGTCCTCGACGACCGCGAGCTGTCGCAACGCTGCGTTTCCCATCACCGGGAGTTCCGTCGGAGAACCCATCAAGGCTCGGATTCGCGCCGTCAGCGGGAGGAGGACGGCGGTTCGCGATCGCGACGGTCAGACCGAACTCGTCAGCTTCAGTCCGACGATGCCGGCCACGACGAGCAGGATGCAGAACACGCGGGCGGCGTTGTTCGGCTCGTCGAACAGCACGATACCGCCCGCGGCGGTGCCGACCGCGCCGATGCCCGTCCAGACGGCGTAGGCGGTCCCGACGGGGAGCGTTCGCGTCGCGCGCGCGAGGAGAACCATGCTGACGACGAGCGCGACGACGGTGCCGACGCTCGGCCAGAACCGGGAGAAGCCGTCCGAGAGTTCGAGTCCGAGCGCCCAGCCGATTTCGAAGATTCCGGCGACGAGGAGCGTCGCCCAGGCCCACGACATCGTCGACGGTCCGGGGGCGGGGCTTGAAAGCGTCGCGATTTACCGCGACGGTTCCTGCCGACCGACCACGGGCGACCGACCCCGAGTGGCCGATCACGAGTGGTCGATCATCGGCGGCGGACCCGCTTCTCGCTTCGCCGCGACGAACGCCCGCTCGTGGTCGGTCAGGTCGCGGGCGGCGTAGACGTCGAGCCCCTCGCGGTACCGCCCCCGGTCGACGGGGCGACCCTCGCGGTCGGCCCCCCGATCGATCGAGCGCTCGAGGACGAGTTCCGAGAGGCCCGTCTGCCGGCCCGTGTAGCCGAAGCCCGCCTTGGAGAGCGCGTGGTAGGCGAAGACGTTGTTGACGGCGATGCGGACGCGCTCGTACCCGCGCTCGCGGGCACGAGCGACGAGGAACGCGACGAGGCGCGCGCCGATCCCCTCGCCGCGGCGGTCGCGCCGGGTCGTGACGTACCGGATCCAGAGCGCGTCCGGTTCGGTCCGGTCCCCGTTGAACGAGAGCGCGGCGAGGACGCCCGCGGCCGGGGCCGGGGCCTCGCGGGCGGCGGGGAGGTCGTCTGGCGCGACCCCGTCGGCGAGCGCGACGGCCTTGCCGGTGTTCGACATGACGAACTTCCCGGCGTAGGCGAACCGCCGGTGGTCGAGGCGAAGGGTGGGGCCGTCCTCGGGCCAGCCGAGCACCGCGAACTGCATGCGCGACCGTAGCCTCCGGCGGGGTTTGTAGCTCCCGGTGGCACCGCTCGCGGACGGAGCGGGGGAGTCAAGTCCGCCCCGCGCCGAGGGAACCGCATGAGCACGACGACGGCCACCCTCCGCGGCCGCATCGATCCCTCCCTCGCGACGCTCGGACTCGCCGTGGGCGATCTGCTGCTCGTCGGCGCGTTCGTCGTCCTCGGCGAGGTGAGCCACTTCGACGCGGCGTTCGTGCTGGCGAACCCGGGGTACGTCCTCGGGACGTACCTCCCGTTCGCCCTCGGTTGGCTCGTCGTCGCCCCGCTGGTGGGGGCGTACGGGCGCGCGGCCCGCTCGACGGCGCGGTCGGCCGCGGTCTACGCCGCCGGCTCGTGGTTCGGCGCGGTCGTCGTCGGGCAGGCGCTGCGGGCGACGGCGCTGTTCCACGGCGAGTTCGCGGCGACCTTCTTCCTCGTCTCGCTCGGCGTCGGCCTCGCACTGCTGCTGCCGTGGCGGGTGGCGGTCAGCGTCGTCGGCTGAGCCGGAGGAGGGAGAGGCCGATCGCCGACGCGCCGAACGCGAACGCGGCGAGGATGACGAACAGGAGGTCGGCAGAGAGGTACTGGAGGGCGGTCCCCGCGATCGGCGCGCCGAGCGCGCCGACGCCGAAGACGCCGAGGTAGGTGTAGCCGTAGGAGAGCCCGCGCGCCTCGGAGGGCGTGTACTCGGCGACGGTCGCCTGGTAGAACGGCTGGACGAGAAAGAGGAAGAAGCCGAGGACGGCGCTGAGCGCGAGGAGCGGGAGGACCCCGACCGCGGCGACCGGCAGATATGCGAGCGCGACCAGCCCGAGGGTCCCGTAGCCGACCGCGAGGCCGAGTTCGAGCGGCACGCGGTCGGTGAGTTTCCCGCCGGCGTACTGGCCGAGGACGCCCACGCCGAGCAGGAACGTGTAGATGTAGTTGGCGGGCGTGAACTCTCGTCCGAACAGTTCCATGGGCCGGATGACGTCGAAGCCGCCGAGCAGTTCGGGGAGGAACGTCAGGATGCCGCGGTAGTAGATCCCCGAGAGCATGACCGCGGCGAAGACGAGGACGAACGCGCCGACGAACAGCCGCCGCGAGGTCGCGACGAACTCCGCGAACGAGTCGACACCGGGGTTCGCCTTGCTCGTCCCGCCGTCGGCCGCGATCGCCGCCGTCTCGTTCACGTCCGCGCGGAGCGCGAACAGCGCGCCGGCGAGCGCCGGGAGCGCGAGGAGTGCGACGACGAGGTGCCAGTCGTCGCCCAGCAGAAAGAGGAGAACGGTGGTGAGAAACGGGCCGAGGGCGGTGCCGACGTTGCCCGCCGTCCCGTGGTAGGCGAACGCGGTGCCGCGTTCCTCGACCCCCCGGGTGATGAGCGAGAGGCCCGCCGGGTGGTAGACGCTCGCGGACGCTCCCCAGACGACGAGCGCGAGCGCGACGACCGGCAGGCTCGGCGCGACGCTCAACAGGAGGAACGCCCCTCCCATCCCGACGAGGCTGGCGACGATGAGCGGCTGCGAGCCGATCCGATCGGTGAGCACGCCCGCCGGGAGCGCGCCGAGGCCGAACAGCGCGAGGCCGACGCCGACGATCCCCCCGATGACCGCCGACGTCGTGTCGAACTGGACCAACCAGACGGTGATGAGGACTGGAAAGGCGAACTCGTAGGTGTGAACCATCGAGTGCGCCAGCATCACCAGCCCCGTGATCGCCCGATCGTTGTGATTCACACTACCACTCCCCACACGATCCATTTCAAGCCGTCGGTCCCCCCGGGCGAAGGTTGACCGTACCGACGAATACTTATATCACCGATACAGCCCCGCAGTCTACCGTTTTCGTTGCGAAACCACACTATAACTTATACAGATTCTACCCCATCGTTCGATTGTCAATATCCGTCTGCTACGATAGAAGATATCGGCGAGTTACGCCGAAAGACTTTAGTACCACATCACCGTTTGTTATGATAGATTATGACTGGGTACTACGACGTCGTTCTAGGGGTCATTCCGGTTGCGCTCGCAGGTATCTCGGGGACGCTCGCGCTCGCGGGCGTCGAACTCACCATGGCGGTCCCCATCGCGGCGCTGGTGGCCGTCGCGGTCATGGGGCACGCGATGTTCGTCAACGCCCCGACCGATCGACCGGTCGCATCCGAGGGCGCAGGCGTACGCGGTCCCGTCAACGCCGACTGATTCGTCGGTCCTCCGCCGAGCCCTCCGCTGCTCTGTTTCTCGACGTCGAAACCGCGTTCGATTCGCCGCAGCCGCCAACGCTAAGCCGCGGCCCTCTCATGTCTGTCACATGACCGAGACGCTCTTTCTCACCAGCGGCGAACTCGCCGACCTCGCGACGCCCGCGGAGTACGTCGAGGCGGTCCGCGAGGGGTACCGCCAGCAGGGTCCCGCCGAACCTCGAACCCGTCTCGTCAGCGAGGCACCGGTCGGGATGCTCACGGGATATCTCGCCATCCTCCCGGAGACGGGTGCGATGGGCGGCTACACCTACGCCGCCGGGTTCGAGCGGGGCGACGTGCACTTCGTGCTGCCGCTGTTCGACGCTCGCTCGGGCGACCCCCTCGCGCTCATCGACGGCGCGAGCATGAACCCGTTCAAGACCGGCGCGACGGGAGCCGTCGGCATCGACGCGCTCGCCCGCGAGGACGCGAGCGTCCTCGCCATCATCGGGAGCGGGGCGCAGGCGCGCGGCCAGCTCGCCGCGGCCGTGACGGTCCGCGACTTCGAGACGGTGAACGTCTACTCCCCGACGAAGGAGCACCGCGAGGCGTTCGCTAGCGAGGCGAACGGCCGGTACGACGCCAGCGTCGGCGCGGTCGCCTCCAGCGACGCCGCCGTCGAGGGCGCGGACGTGGTGATCACGGCGACGAACGCCGACGAACCGGTGTTCGACGGCGACCTGCTCGAACCGGGGACGCACGTCACCGCGATGGGGCGGTACGACCCCGAGAAGCGCGAACTCGACGCGACCACCGTCGAGCGCGCGACGTACGTCGTCGACCTACGCGCGCGCGCCGCCCAGGACGCCGGGGCGTTCATCAGGGCCGTCGAGGAAGGGGTCGTGAGCGAGGGTCACCTCCACGGCGACCTGGGCGAGGTGCTCGCGGGCGACGTTCCGGGCCGCCAGAGCGACGACGAGATCACGGTGTTCGACAGCGGCGGCACCGCTATCGAGACGGTCGCCGCGGCGCACATGCTCTACGAGAAGGCGAAGGCCGAGGGCCTCGGCGAGTACGTCGACCTCGCGCCGGGGAGCGAGGCGCTGACCGGCCGGTAGCGGGACCGCCGAGGCGCGACGTGGGGGGAGCCGACGGCCCGCGAGCGCCGCAGGCGCGAGCGGACGCGCCGAACGACCGCAGGGGGTGAAGCGCGGTTTTGCCAGCGACCGAGCGAAGCGAACGAGCGCGGAGACAGTAGTGGCGGACAGGCGACGCCGCGGCGCTGCTCGCGGGGCGTGGCGTCGCACGACCGCAAAGCGCCCCGCGACGATTCTCACGTCACACGGACGCTGGTCCCGCTCTCGGATATAAAGCTACGGGACGAAATATCGGTTTCACCACCGCCGACGCCAGCGCGGCACCCGCGAGCGAACACAGTGAGCGAGCGGGCCAAGGAACCTTCGAGGGCGTGAGCGAAGCGAGCGCCCGAGGAGGTGACGCGGGCTTTTGGTCCAGCTTTTGCCAGGGAGTCGCGGCCGACCGCGAAGCGGTTCGGCCGCACGCGACCGCAGCAAAAGCTGGTGGTTGAAACGCGGCGGGTTCTCATCCGAGTCCGAGCGCACGAAGCAGCGGGACCCCCGACGCGAGCGCGCCGGCGAGGTAGCCGACGATGGCCCCGCCGTTCAGGAGCGGGAGGCCGGCGTGCGCGCGTCCCTTCATCACCATCCTCACGAGCACGAGCAGGCCGGCGAGCGTCCCGACCATCGCGGTGAGCGCGGGCAGGGTGAGCGCCGGCAGGCCGGGGACGCCGAGGGAGGGCGTCTCGAGGAAGAACGCGGCGCTGGCGACGAGGATCGTGGGCATCACCGCGTCGCCGAGGCCGATGAAGAAGGCGTCGCGCTCGGCCGGGGCCGGCGCGTCCTCCCCCGCCGAATCGGCGCCGTTCGCTCCCGGCCGGTCGTCGGTCACCTCCCCGCCGTCCGGCGTCGTCCCCCCGTCGGAGACGCGGGCCGCGCCGTCCTCCTCCAGGAACGAGTAGTCGAGCGTGAGCGGGACGACCAGCACGACCGGAACGCGCAGGTCCATGACGCCGGATGCGAGCGTGAGCATGTGCTCGGTGCCGTAGACGCTGATGGCGTCGTAGACGGCGAGCGCCGCCAGGAGGAGCAGGGCGGGCAGGAGACCGAAGCTGATGCCGAACAGCGCCGCCGCGCCGACGCCCATCACGATGCCGGTCGCGTCGATGACGTACCACTCGGGGTAGACGAGCAGCGCGAGCGCGAGGAGGCCCGCCGCCCCGAGGGCGGCCCCGCTGAACCCCCCGACGGCGACCACCGGCGGGAGGAGGACGAGGAAGACGTAGTACGAGAGCATCCCCCCGGAGAGGACGATGAACAGGCGGATCACGGCGTCCCCCCCGAGCTTGAACGCCGCGAGCATCGCGCCCGTGGCGACGAGGATGGCGACGAGGTAGAGGAGGCTGTTCGTCGGATCCTGCGGGTCTTCGACGGTCTGCAGTCCGGCGGATTTGAACGGCTCGACCATCGCCAGCGCGCCGACCTGCACGAGCAGGAAGATGAGTACCGTCGCGCCGGCGGCGACGTACGCCCGTCTGTTCATATCGGGAGTCAGGGAGAGGCGTCGTTTGTGCGTTGTGCTTGGCCGGTGGTCGACGGTCGGGCGACGACGACCGTCACCGGGCGTAGAGCTTCGTTCCGAGCAGCGCCGCGGGGCGGACGTCGTCGTCGGGCGAGACGGCGACGTAGGGGCGGGAGACGGGACCGAACACGTCGACCACGCGCCCGACGCGGTCCAGGTTCTCGTCGAGCACCTGGACGCCGAAGTCGGGGTGTGACCTGTCGGGCGAGCGGACGACGACGAGTCCCTGGGCGGTCCGGACCGCCTCGCCGACGCGCTTCATTCGCGGAGGGCCGCGACGTAGGCCGCCACCGCCTGGAGGAGGTCGCTCTTGCCCGCGTCGTCGGCGTTCTGGACCAGGACGCGCCCGCGGGGTTCGTACTCCCGCGGGTAGGTCTTGTCGCGTTCGATGACGGCGTCGTAGCCGACCTGCTGGACGGCCCGGGCGATCTCGTCCACCGTCGGGTCCTCGACGGCGAGTTCGAGCGAGACGCGCCGTCCCTCGCGCCGAGAGCAGTTGGCGTCGAGGGCGGCGGGCCAGATGACGTTCTCGACCATGTGCTCGATACCCCACGGGAGGGTGAACTAGGTTTCGAAGGCTCCGCCCCCCGCTCCCGGGGCCACCATCGCCTCTCGTTCCCGAGTCGTCATGGCATCGACGCCTCCGGTGTCGACGGTCGCGGCGCTCGGACGGACGCCCGGACGGTGCTCGGGGGGCGACCGGCGGTAGCCGCGGCTGTCGAGCCACGGCCGAGAACGAAACCGCCGTCTGGCACTACGTTCGCCGGAGCGTCAGCAGCGCCGCGCCGACGAGGGCGACCACAGCGGCGGCGACGCCGAAGCCGGGGCCGCTCCCGCCCGTTCCGCCGGAGCCGTTGCCGTCGGTCGCGTCGGCGGACGCGTTCGTTCCGTTCGTCCCGTCAGTACCGTTCGTGCCGGCCGAGTCGTCCGTGCCGTTCGTCCCGTTCGCGGCGTCGGCGCTGGCGAGCGCCTCCTCGACCGCCTCCGGGTGGAACGTCTTCGCGAGCTTCGTCATCGGCTGGACGACGCGCGGCCCGGCCTGGTTCATCAGGCTGGCGTTGACGGTGACCGTCTGGTTCTTCCGGAACGCGGTGGTGCTCTCGTAGGCCGTCCCGTTGGGCAGCGGGGCGTCGTTGGGCGTGACGATCCACTCGGGGTCCTGCTTCACGACCTGCTCCTCGCTGATCTGTGCGTACCCCTGGATGCCCGCCTCGGCGGCGACGTTCTGCCCGCCAGCGGCGGTGATGACGCTGTCGATGAACGTGCCGTTGCCCGCCGTGTAGCCGTAGAACGTGTAGAGCACTCTCGGTCGCTCCTCGCCCTCCACGGCACCCTCGATGAGCTGAACGCGGTCGCGCATATCGGAGACGGTTCGCTCCGCGCCCTCGCACTCGCCGGTCAGCCGACCGACGCGCTCGATCTGTCGGTAGATGCTCTCGATGGAGGTGTCGGAGGCGAACTTGTAGACGGGGATCCCGGCGTCGCGGATCTGCTGGATCTGCTCGTCCGCGATGCTCCCCGGCGCGACGACGAGGTCGGGGTCGAGCTTGACGACCTGCTCTACGTCGACGGCCATCCCGCCGTCGGTGAGCACGTCGGTGCGCTCCTTCGAGCCGTCCAGGTACGCGGTGTACGACCGGACGGGCATCCCCACCACCTTGTCCTTCGCGCCGATCTCCCACATGATCTGCGCGGTGCTCGCCTGCAACGCGACGACGCGCTGGGGCTCCTCCTCGACGGTCACGTTCGCCCCCGTCGCGTCGGTCGCGCTGTAGGGGAACGAACACTGTGCTTGCTCCTGTTGTGCCGCGCTCGCGGGGACCGCGCTCGCCGGAACGACGCCGACGAGCAGAACCGCGAGCACGACGAGTAGGCGGAAACGCATGCGTCAGACCGATCGGTGAGTATTCAATAAGTATTTACCTAATCCAAACCGGCTTGTGATCATGCAACGGTGGGCGCGAACCGTCGCCTGGTCGGTCGCCCTAGCGGTCGCGCTGTTCGCGTCGGTCGTCGGGAGCGTCATGCTCGGGTCGGTCGATCTCGCCGCGATCGACGTGACGAAGGCGATCCTCAACGCGGTCGCGGTGCCGTCGTCGGTGTCGCTCGCGTCCCGACCGGCCCGCCTCCCGCTCCTCGGGCAGGTCTCGTGGCTGGCGCTCGACGTGGGATACGTCCACCCGTTCGCCTTCGAGGTGAGCCGCGCGACGGAGATCATCGTCGTACGGCTCCGACTTCCCCGCATCGCGCTCGCGGCGGTCGTCGGTTTCGCGCTCGCCGCCGCGGGAACCGTGATGCAGGGGTTCTTCCGAAACCCGATGGCGGATCCGTCCATCATCGGCGTCTCGTCGGGGGCCGCCGTCGGAGCGGTCGCGGCCATCGTCGTCGGTCCGCCCGCGATCGTCGCGGGACTGCCGGCGGGGGTCCGCATCGCGGCGCTCGCGTTTGCGGGGGCGCTCGCCGCCGCCGCGCTCGTCTACGCGATCGCCTCGAAGGACGGGCGGACGCCGGTGGCGACGCTCCTGCTCGCGGGCGTCGCCGTCCAGACGTTCCTCGGCGCGGTCGTCTCCTTCCTGCTCGTGCAGGCCGGCGACAGCCTCGAACGGGCGCTCTACTGGCTCATGGGCCACCTCCACGGGGCGGGGTGGAACGACGTGACGCTCACCCTCCCGGTCGTGCTCGTCTCGTTCGGCGTGCTCGCGGCCTACGCCCGCGACCTGAACGTCCTCCTGCTGGGCGAGGAGGACGCCCACGCCCTCGGGATCGAGGTCGAGCGCACGAAGCGGATCCTGCTCGCGGTCTCGACGCTGATGACCGCCGTCGCCGTCGCCGTCGTCGGCGTCGTCGGCTTCGTCGGGCTGATCGTCCCGCACGTGATGCGCCTGCTCGTCGGTCCCGACCACCGGATCCTGCTCCCGACCAGCGCGCTCGCCGGGAGCACGTTCCTGGTTCTAACGGACGCACTCGCCCGCTCCGGCCCGGGTGAACTCCCCGTCGGCATCGTCACGGCGGCGCTCGGCGCGCCCTTCTTCCTCTACCTGCTCCGCCGGCGCGAGGTGCACGCGCTGTGATCGCCGTCGACGACCTCCGGGTGACCCTCGGCGGGACGCGTGTGCTCGACGGCGTCTCCTTCGACGTTCCGACGGGGAGCTTCGCGGCGATCGTCGGACCCAACGGGGCCGGCAAGACCACGCTCCTGCGGTGCATCAACGGCGTGATCGCCCCGGACGGCGGCAGGGTGACCGTCGACGGTCGCCCGGTCGCGTCGCTGTCCGCCCGCGAGCGCGCCCGCCTCCTCGCGACGGTCCCGCAGGACACCACGCTCGGCTTCGACTTCTCCGTGCGCGACGTCGTCGCCATGGGCCGAACCCCACACAGGGGACGGTTCGAGCGCGCCGACCCGGGCGACGCCGACGCGGTCGAACGGGCGCTGGAGCGTACCTGCGTCGGTCACCTCGCGGACCGGCCCGTCGGGTCGGTCAGCGGCGGGGAGCGCCAGCGCGTCCTCCTCGCGCGCGCGCTCGCACAGGCGACGCCGGCGCTCCTCCTCGACGAGCCGACGGCGAGCCTCGACATCAACCACCAGGTGGGGACGCTCGAACTCGTCTCGGGGCTGGTCGACGACGGGCGGACCGCCCTGGCCGCCATCCACGACCTCGACCTCGCGGCGCGGTACTGCGACGCCCTCGTCGTCCTCGCCGGGGGGAGGGCGCTGGCCGCGGGACCCCCGGCCGAGGTCCTCACCGAGGAGGTCGTCCGGCGGGCGTTCGACACGGCGTCCGCCGTACGCACGAACCCCGTCACCGGAACGCCGTCGGTGACGGCGCTGGGGGGACACCACGCCGACCGCGAGGGAGTCGACGGCCCCCGCGCTCGCGACGAACGGGACGCGTGAGTCGGTCGGACGCATGAGTCGGACGCGTGGGTCGGTCGGACGCGTGCGTCAGTCGCGATCGGGGCGCGGATCGGACGCGAGGCGTGTAGAGCGTACGAGACGGCGGTTCGGGATGGGGCGGGCGAGCCCGGTGGAACGGACGGGGGTGGGACGAACGGGCGCGGAGCGGGCGGAATACGGGCGAACGGGAGACGGGACGGTCGGGACGGCTCCTCGGCCGGCGAGAGGAGAAATACACGACACCACCACATACATTATCTAATTACAGTATCCAAAAATTAGATGTTTCTCGGCGTCCCAGTGAGCGTGATGGTGAACAAGGTCTTGCTCGTCGTCATCGGCGGCGTCGTACTCGCGTCGATGGCCGTGGGCGGCTTCCTCGGTGCGCAGTTGTACGACGGGCCGACGGCGACGGACGCGCCGTCTTCCTCGGGCGACGGTGGTGACACGAACGAGAGCGGAACGGACACCCCTCGCGAACCGACCGGGACGAACGGGACGAACGCGACGGGAGGCGAGAACGGGACCGACGACGCGGCCGACGGGACCGACGAACGGGCGTTCCCCGCCGAGGAGGTGGACGCGGCGCGGGTCGAGCGCGAGATCGTCGCGATCGTGAACGCCGACGTGCGGGCGAAGGCGAGCGGCGACCTCCCGGCGCTCGCGCGCACCGACGACCTCGACGCGATGGCCCGGTTCCACAGCGACAACATGGTCGCACAGGGCTACCCCGCGCACGCCGCCGGCGGCTACACCACGCTGGAACGATACGAGACGTTCGACCTCTACGACCAGTGTCGGGTCCCCGACGACACGCGCTCGGGCGTTCGCGAAGGACGGGAACTCGAAGTCGTCTCCCGCGTCGAACTCAGCGCGGGAGACGTTCCGGGAGAGCGCGCCATCGCCCGGGCGATCGTGACCGGCTGGACCGATGATCCCGACGCCCGGACGAAACTCACCTACCGGTACGCCGAGCGGGTCGGCACAGGCGTGTCCGTCACGGACGAGGGGTACGTCTACGCGACGCTCGATCTCTGCTGAGCGCCCGTCCGCTTCGTTCCGGTCCGTTCCGGTCCGTTCCGGTATCCCGCGAAGGGTTTAGGTGTTCCTAAACCGTAAGACGAGTACGATGAGAAAGCGTGAATTGGTCCACTATCACGCCCTGCTCGACCGAATCGCACGGTACATGCGAGTACGGGGGGACCTACCGGAGGACGCACTCGAGGAGTACGAGTCGCTCGGCGTCGCGCCCGCGGCGGTGTACCGGTCGAAGGGCGATCACGAGGTCGCGGTCAGGACGCTGGCGGAACGTCTCACCGCGGCGGCGGAGCGCGCGCTCGATCGCGTCGAGGGGGAGCCTGCCGACGAACGCCAGGCCAGCGTCCACAGCAACTGATCGTGTCGAGCCCAGCATGAGGAGGGGAGGGACGTGAGTTCGGCGGATCGCTTCTTCCTGTTCGTCGCCGTCGTCGTCTTCGTCGTCATCGCTCTCGGGGTCGCGCTCGCGCTGGTGCTGTGACCGGCGGGTAGGTCCGGTCCCGCCCATCCCACGAGCGACCTCGTCGCTCGTGGTAGGAGACGACCGTCCCAGGGACCGCTCGGGTCCGATCGGGCGGCCGGTCGCCCCGGCATACCGCGACACGGCGGCGGCACTCCGCAACCCTTATACTGCTCTTCGCACCAGTATCAGTTGCGCCGCGAGGCGTCGAAGACCGCGCCGGTGTAGCTCAGCTGGCAGAGCGAATCCTTCGTAAGGATTAGGTCGAGGGTTCAAATCCCCCCACCGGCTCTTTCTGTCCGCGAACTGTGGCGAGGAGCGCGAGCAGTCGATCCGAATCCGGGAGCGACGAAGCGTCGATCCCGATTCGAATCCACCCGGTACGAGCAGACGTCGGTGACGGTATCGCGCCCGGCCGCCGTACCGGAGACGTCCCTATCTGTTAGCAAGTACCGTACGGGTTTTTGTGACCGTGACGTCAAACGGAGCGTATGGACTTCGCACCGTTCGCGCCGACGTGGTCGGGGGACGACGGTGGCCTCGTCGACGAGACGGCGTACATGGCCGGGGAACTCACCGGAGAGTGCATCCTCGTGCCACTTCTCTCCCCGGAGGTCCCGGCGATCACCGACCAACTCGAGATCGCGGCGACGCTCGCTCGGACGGCCGACGCGTCGCTCTACCTCACGAATCCCGTCAGGATCCCCGAGCAGACCCCGATGGAGTTCCGCGAGCAGGTCGCGACCGACGACGATCGCGAACTCCTCGACTGGGCGCTCGATCAGGCCGCCGCGTCGACGTCACAGGTGGACGGCGGAATCCTGTATAGTCGCCGGATCGTCAGGGGCGTCCTCCGCACGATCGCGACCCACGACGTGGACACGCTCGTCCTGCCGGGGAATTCGCCGAGAGACCTCCTCCACCGGAAGGTCACGGAGCAGATCGCGGCCCACGCCGGGTGTGACGTCGTCGTCGTCAACGGGAGGAGCGGCTACGACGAGGTGCCGTCGATCCTCCTTCCGATCGCCGGTGGCCCCCACTCCGGCCTGGCGACGGACGTCGCCGGGCAGATCGCCGAAGACTGCGACGCGTGGGTCGACGTCCTCCACGTCGTCGGGGAGGACGCGTCGGATCGCCGGCGGAGCGCCGCGGAGGAGTACGTCGACGCGGCGTACGAGCGCATCGGGCGACCCGAGACCACGACGACCTGGATACTCGAGGCGGAGGACACCGGTGAGGCGATCGTCGAGCAGTCGCGGTACTATCCCCTCACGGTGATCGGCGCGCCGACCACGGGTTCGCTGCGCCAGTTGATCCACGGCTCCACGAACCGGTCGGTCCGCGCGAACGCCCAGAGCGTGGTGCTGTCGGCACGGAACGCCCACGCCGCGCGGCCCCTCGCCGGCGACTGACGGTCTCGCCGCTCGCCGACGTCGGGGTTGGCGTCGGGGTCGGCGTCAGACGCCGGCGGAGGTCTCGAAGGGGAGGTAGCGGTCCTCCCACTCCTGACGGTCGGCGAGCGCCTTCCGCCCCTTCTCGGAGAGCGCGTAGTAGTTTGTACGGCGGTCGACGTTCCCCTTCTCGACGTGTCCCCGGTTCACGAGGGTATCGAGGTTGGGATACAACCGCCCGTGGGTGATCTCGCGGTCGAAGTCGGCTTCGAGATCGGTCTTGAGTTGCTGGCCCGACGGACGGTCGTAACTTGCAATCACGTACAACAGGTCGCGCTGAAACCCGGTGAGGTCGAACAGGCTCATCGTGTCACCCCACCAGGTGATAGGTCATTGTTAATCGGCTCTTTCGAGCGTACGGGACGGTATAAACGCGGACTTCTCCGATCGACGAACGAAACGCTCTCGCGGTCGGTATCCTTCCCACTGTTCGTTCGATTCCGCGGAACGAACGTCGTACGCGAGGCGTCGTCGACGGTCATCGCCGCCTAACCGCGAACGCAGGTGGGCGTGGAAGAGAGTCGCGCCGTCGCGTCGATCCGTCCGAAGGATCGACGCCTGCTCTCACTCGACTCGGCGATCGGGAAGATCGTCACTCGAACTCGACGACCGGAAAGACCACGCCGAGTACGAGACCGTACGCCAGGTGAGCCACGAGCGTCATCGGGTCGAACCACGGGAACGGGAGCGCGGCCGCCGCGCCGAGCGCGTCGAGCCACAGCGACATCGCGACGGCCCAGACGACGGCCCCGTACCCGAGCCCGAGCGCGGGTCGTTCGAGGAGTGACGACGCCGCGCTTCGCCGCCCCCTTCGTCCCGGGGAGGTCCACTCCCGAGGAGCGTCGGGGACCGCCGACCGCCGTGTGAGGAGGAACGTACTCCTTACCCCGAGCGAAGTTCACGTATCGTCGGAACAATCTATTTATAACCGACGCGTGTCGCCTGAAACAGGCGCATCCGTCCGGAGGGCACGGACGACGAGTACGTCCGGTCACGGGTGGGGAATCCTCGTCGGCGCACACTCACTCGCCGTCCTGCCCACGGACGGTGCGTCTCCTCTTCACTGCCGGGGCGCGTACCGCCGACGAACCGGCGACTGGAGCGTCTCGCCTCGGCACCGCCACCGTCGAACGAACGCACGCGCTGGGCGTAGGACGACCGCGTGCGATCGGGGATGAGAACGAGCGTCGTTTCGTTCGAGGGGTCAGCGGCGACACCCGGAAATCGAACGTCTCACTCGTCCTCCGCGCAGTGAGGACACGCTCCGTCCTCGATGTAGACTTCGAGCACGGTTCCACCGCAGTTCGGGCACTCCGCTAGGGGAATCTCCGATTCGTCCTCGCTCATAGGTACTCTCACTCGAGTCGAAACCGGGTCACGACTCGAGAGCGAGTAAATACCACTGTAATAAATAGCTTTCTCAGGCGTGGCAGTCTTTTATCTATCGTGTCAGATACGGACGGTCGACCGGAGCATCGTCGTCCGGGGCGACGGCGAACCCGCGCTGTTGCCGAACGGGTCGGCCGGCGAATCTCACACGAACCATTATATTAATATAGGGCGTAGCGTCGCGCCACGGAGCGCCGTGCCCGTCGCCTGTGGGGCGGGATCGACACCCGCGCTTCGTGGAGTCACCGCATGTCGTCCAACGAATCCACCGACGAACGATCCGCGATCGAGTGTCCCGCCTGCGGGAAGTGCTTCCTCACGGCGCGCGGGATGAAGAGCCACCACCTGCAGGTGCACGACGAGGCCGTCGTCGGTGGGGAGTCCCGGAAGAGCGAGAGGTAGCGTCACCCTCGCCGGTCACGGCGAGGATCCATCGCGTGACGGAGGACGGTCCGCCGCCGAGGGCGAGAGGCGGCGCGACCGCGAGCGGAACCCGCGGGGGCGCTGGCCGTGCCGTCGCGCTCCCGGCGGTCGGCGAACGTGATCGCACCCGCGAAAATATCCGACGGGAGACGATCACGTCTCGCTCAATTAACGTTTTATGCGAGGATGAAGTCGCTAGTGACGAATCCGTTCTCGGTGAGGTGCACAAAGGGGGCATCAGCCGACGCGGATTCGTACGGTTCATCTACCACCTGAACCGTGACATCCCCACCTGTGTCCTTTTTGCGGGCGATCGAGCACCGTGCCCCGCGAACCCGTGACCCCGCGACGACCGTCCGGGAGGAGAACGCGATCACCCGACGGTGTCCCGAGACGCTCGACGGAGTGACGCCTCGGCGTCCGTCTACGCACTGGACGCCCGGGAGAGGGCTTCGACGTCGGCTTCGAGTTCGTCGGCGAACTCCAGCCTGATCTCGAGGGCCTTCTCGCGGGGGATCGTCCAGTTCCGCTCGATCCGGTCCGCGATCGGATCGTAGCGCGTGACGTCGAAGCCCATCGTCGTGAGGTAGTCCTGAACGCGGAGGGAGCGAAGCCCGTCGCTGATCGCCTCCCGGCTCAACTCCTGCAGTTCGGCGAACGGCGGAAGGCCGATCCGGTCGGTCCACGTCCCGGTCTCGCCGACGACGACCTCCTTGTACTCCGTCTGCGCGAGGAGTCGCTCGACGTCCTCGACGAGCCGGAGCGTCTGACTGGGGAGGGCGGTGTCCGGCGCGCGCCACTCGACCGTCGGCGACTGCTCGCGCAACCGGACCGGCGTGAACACCGAACTCTCGGGCGGGAAGTACCGCTCGAACTGCTCGCGGTCGACGCCGACCTCCTCGGCGATCCGCCGGAGGTCGCGGTGGTGTTCCTCGACGCGCGCGTTCCACTCCTCGATGTCGGAGACGTAGTCCCAGAGGTCGCGATAGCGGGCGAACTCCCGGTGGGCCTCGTAGCGGTAGACCGCCGCCCGCGACGAACTGGCGACCTGACTGCTGCTGTAGTACGGCGAGGAGTTGACGAGCGCGAGCGCGGGGTCGAGGGCGGTCAGCAGGTTCAACTGTCGGACGACCTCGCCCTTGTCGAAGTGGACGTGCGTCCCGGCGCAGTGCTTCGCGTACTCGAGTTCCTCGCCGTAGATCCGCTGGAGGACCTTCCCCCGCTCGCTGGTGATGGTGAGCGACTCGCGGGCCAGCGGGGAACCGAGCGGGACGAGCCGGTAACCGTACTCGCCGACGAGCCCGAGCGTCGTTTCGACCCTGTCGACGAGCGCCGTCCGGAGTTCGTCCAGCGAGGACGCCGGCGGCGTGAGCACCTCGAGTAACGGCGGGATGAACTCCTCCTCGAGGAAGTCGTGCGCCTCCGGAAGTTCGGGCGGGACGGCCACCAGTTCGCCGTCTTCGTCTACGAGCCAGTATTCGACTTCGAGTCCTATCTTCATGGGATCATCACGGACCGTCGAGCGCGCCGGTCGCCGGGAGCAGTGGGCGACCACGTCGGCGCGATCTCGGTCGATCTACTCCTCCGGCAGGGAAAACGACACCGGCGAGTCAGAACTCGGCCGGACCTGTGCGGGCGGGAAGGCGACTCGGTCCCCCGTCGTTTTCGACGGGACCGGCGCGCGCGTACCGACGAGAGCGCCCGGGGACGGAGGTCGCGATCACCGTCCGACCTCCTCGACGTCAGTCTCACCCTCAAATTCGACCGCTCGTCCGACAAAACTAGAAGAAATAAAATAATCTGATATATTCTCAGAGTAAAGATAGACGTCTTGTACCTGCGCGCAATACTTTCATAACTCGCCGTCGCGTACTTTGTGTTCGGGATCATGACCGACACCACATCGTTCGAAGAGGAGATGACGCGGGAGGAACTCGCGTCGTACCTTCACGGCATCGCCGACGAGTTCGCCCGCGGCGAGGGCGAGGAGGCGACCATCCAGGTCGGGAACAAGCGCGTCACGCTCCAGCCGGGAAACGAGGTCGCCTGCGGGGTGAGCGTGAAGGAGCGGTCCGCGCTCATCAGGAAGGGCCGCCAGGAGATGACGATCACCATGAACTGGAGGACCTGAGATGAGCGAACTGCTCCTGCAGGTCGACGCCGGACTGACGAGTTCCATCGTCGCGTTCGTCATCAGCCTGCTCATCGGCGCGATCGGCATCCACGTCGGCGCGACGCTCATCATCGACCGGGACGTGGGCTTCGGCCGCGCCATCTTCACTGCGCTCGTCGGGGCGCTCGTGTGGGCGCTGGTGAGCTTCTTCCTCGGCTGGGTCCCGCTCCTCGGACCGCTTCTCGCGGTCGTCGCCTGGATCGGCGTCATCAACTGGCAGTACCCCGGCGGGTGGTTCGCGGCCGCCGCCGTCGGCGTCATCGCCGTCATCGCCTCCGCCGTGGTGCTGTGGCTCCTCGGGACGTTCCTCGGCGTCGGGATGGACGCCCTCGGCGTCCCCGGAGCGTAACCTGCCGACGCCCGGAGCGTAACGCGTCGACGTGGGGTGCCCGCACGCCACACCCCGGCGCAGTTACCGTCGCCGCGTCAGGCGGACGTCCAGACAGACGTTGAGTTCGTGGGGCGCGTACGAGCGCACCTCGCGACGGGTCTCGACCGCCGCCTCGTAGTCGGACCCGGCCGCCTCGCGGATCGCCCGCTCGCCCGGCCCGAACGGATCCTCCTCGTGCTGGATGTCGTAGTAGTGGAGCGTGCAGTCGTCGCCGGCGAGACTTACGGCGGTGTCGAGGAACTCGTCGGCGCTGTGCGGGAGGTTCATCACGATCCGATCGGCCCAGTCGTCGTACCCCTCGACCTCCCGTACGTCGCCAGCGATGGCCGTCACGCGGTCTGAGACGCCGTTTCGCGCCGCGTTCCGCCGCAGGTACTCGATCGCCGCCTCGTTGAGGTCGGTCCCGACCACCTCAGCGCCACGGGCGGCGAACGGGATCGCGAACGGCCCGACGCCGGCGAACATGTCGAACGCGCGTTCGCCGGCCTCGACCTGCTCTACGACCCGGTGGCGCTCGGTCGCCAATCGCGGCGAGAAATAGACCCGCGCGAGGTCGAGTTCGTACTCGAAGCCGTACTCGCGGTGGACCGTCCGCGTCGAGCCGGCGAGCACGTCCCAGTCGCGCACCCGGATGTCCCCCTTCACCTTCGAGGCGCGGTTGACGACGCTCGCGATGGGGAGGTCGGAGGCGACGAGCGCGTCCGCGATCTCGCGGGCGCGTTCCTCGTCGTCCTCGTCGACGATCGCGACGTCGCCGAGGCGCTCGTAACGCGGCGCGAACCCGAGGATGTCGTCGGGGAGCGTCTGGCCCTCCCGAGGGGGCACGTCGTGGGCGACGACGTCGTAGCCCTCGGGCTCCCCGACGACCGGGATGTAGAGCCAGCCGTCCTCGACGGCGATCTCGTAGTCGTCCGCGATGAGGTCGCGCGCCGCGAGTTCCTGCCGGGTCTCCTCGCCAGCCGTCGGTCGCACGCGCACGCACGGCACGTCCATACCCGGGGTGGCCGGGCGACGGGCTTACGGGCTTCGCTTTCGGCGGTCAGTGCCCCCAGCGCCGCCCCTCCTCCGCGTACCGCGCCGCGCCGATCCGCTCGTACCCCTCGTCGGTCAGCGAGACGTCGACCGCGCCGACGTTCTCGTCCAGTTGCTCGACCGTGCGCGCGCCGACGATCGGGACGCACGTGAACGCCTCCTGGTCGATCAGCCACCGCAGGGCGACCTGCGCGGGCGTCGCGCCCGTCTCGTCGGCGACTTCGCGGATCGCGTCGAGGACGTGCCAGCCGCGCTCGGAGAGGTAGAAATCGGAGAAGCGCTCGTCGAGGTTGGCGCGCGACCCGTCGGGGCCCTCCACCCGCTTCGGGTCGTCCGGGTCGGCGCGCTCGTACTTCCCGGTGAGGAAGCCGCCGGCGAGCGGCGAGTAGGGACAGACTGCGAGGTCCTGATCCGCGCAGACGTCGAGGTAGTCGGCCACGTCGTCGCGGTAGGCGGCGTGGAAGAGCGGCTGGGTCACCTCGAAGCGCTCCCAGTCGTGTACGTCGCTCCTCCAGAGCGCCTTCGTCAGCTGCCAGGCCGCCATCGTGGAGGCCCCGAGGTGGTTCACTCGCCCCTCCTCGACGAGGTCGTCGAGCGTCGCGAGCGTCTCCTCGATCGGCACCTCGTCGTCCCAGCGGTGGATGTAGTAGACGTCGAGGTAGTCGGTGCCGAGCCGATCGAGAGTGCCCTCGATCTGCGCCCGGACGTGCTTCCGCCCGAGTCCCCGCCCGTTCGGGTCGTCCTCGTCGAACGGGAAGTAGACCTTCGAGGCGAGCACGAACTGCTCGCGGTCGCGCCCCTCCAGCCACTCGCTGATGTACTCCTCGCTGGTCCCGTTCGGGTCGCCGTAGACGTTCGCCGTATCGATGAAGTTGATGCCGCGGTCCCACGCCGCGTCGAGCAGGTCGTGGGCCTCCTCGCGGCCTGTCTCGACCACGCCGCCCGAGCGCTTGCCGAAGCGCCACGTCCCGAGACACAGCCGCGAGACCTTCGTGCCGGTCGAACCGAGGGAGACGTACTCCATGGCGAGCGCACGGACGGCGGCGGCTAAATCGTTCGGGATCCTTCTCTCCTCGATCCGTCAGCGGGACGCGCCCCCGCGCCCGGGTCCCCGTTCGTCCGCCCGTCCGAACTCGTCTCGGGAGGCTTAACCCGCGAGCGGGCCGAGGGCGAGCATGCTCACCTTCATCGGACTCGGCCTCTGGGACGAGCGCTCGATCACCGTCGAGGGGCGAGAGGCGCTCCGCGGGGCCGACCGCGTCTTCGCCGAGTTCTACACCAGCCGACTGATGGGGACCACCGTCGAGGCGGTCGAGGCGTACCACGACGTCGAGATCGAGGTGCGCGACCGGGCGGGCGTCGAGGGGGACCCCGGTCCGATCCTCGATGCCGCCGAGGAGAGCGAAGTCGCCTTCCTCACCGCCGGGGATACGATGATCTCGACGACGCACGTCGACCTCCGCCTGCGCGCCGCGGCGCGCGGGATCGAGACGCGCGTGATCCACGGCACCACCGCAGAGGCGGCGGCCGCCTCGCTCACCGGCCTCCAGAACTACCGCTTCGGCAAGGCGACGACCCTCCCCTTCCCCTACGCGCACGGCGGGAACGACGTCCCCGGCAGCGTGATAGAGACGATCGAGGGGAACCGCGAGCGCGGCCTGCACACGCTCGTCTACCTCGACATAAAGCGCGAGCGCGGGGAGTACATGACGGCGGACGCGGCTGCCGACCTGCTCGCCGGGGGCTACGAGGACGCCCTCGCCGTGGCGGTCTGTCGTGCCGGGAGCCCCGACCCCGTCGTCGCCGCCGACCGCCTCTCGGCGCTCGACGAGCGGGACTTCGGCGACCCGCTGCACCTGCTCGTCCTCCCCGGCGACCTCCACCTGCTCGAGGCCGAGGCGCTGGTCGAACTCGCCGGCGCGCCGGAGGAGGTCGTCGAGGAGCGGACGGTCTGAGGGGGCTAGTCGTCGTTCGCCACGCCGCGCGGCGGGGGCCGGCGCGTGTCGTCGAACGCGGAAGCGAGGTCGTACTCCGTCCCCGTCAGCATGAACAGCGCGTCCTCCAGGATGACGAACACCTCGGGGAGTTCACGCACCACGAGGTACGTGACGGCCACGAGCGCGAGGACCGACGCGCTCTGGGCGATGATCCGGTCGGCGACGAAATACGACACCCGGTAGGGGTCCTCCGCGGCGAACAGCGTCAGGACGAGGTCGGGGAAGACGTGCATCCGCTGCTGGCCGAACGAGAGGGCGATGAAGACGTTTCGCACGAGGTTCAGCGCGTAGATGACGGGGATGGAGACGGCGAACGCGCGGACCTTCCGGGAGAGGGGTGCGCGGACGGCCGCGATCGCGCCCGCGAAGATCGCCATGCTCCCGACGCCCGTGCACGCGAGCAGGATGGTGTAGGTGATGCGGTGGTCGCCGTCCCAGAAGACGAACGTGCTCTGCAGGTCCTCGCGCCCGACGATGGCCCCGCTCTGCACGGTGAAGTCGGCCGGCTGGGTCTGCCCGAGGAGGTTCATGAGGAAGGCGGTCTGGGTCGTGACCGATTCGACGAGGAACGCGCGCACCACGAACAGCGACTCGGCGGGCAGGACGACCAGCCCCATCGCCGCGACCGCCCTCGAGAGGACGTACAGCGAGTCGCGCCCCCGCAGCAGGAGGTAGCCGGCGTAGAGGCTCCCCGGTACGGCGACGACCGCGCCGATCCCCTCGATTACGCTCCGCTGGGTGACGGCGAAGTGGTGGACGAGCGTCAGCCAGAACAGCCCGAACGCGACCCACGCGCCGACGGTGAGATAGCGCGCCGCGTCCGCGCCGCGGGTCCAGGCCAGCGTCGCGCCGCCGACCGCGAGCAGCGAGACGACCGCCGGCGGGAGGAAACGCGCCCACCCGAGCGCGGCTACCAGCGCGGTCGTCGCGGCGAGCAGACCGACGTAGCCGAAGACGAGGGGGCGGTAGCGCGCGTCCCGGTCCGCGGCCTCGAGCGCCGCGCCGCCGAGGAACGTCGCCACGACGATCCACGCCAGCGGATCCGCGAAGCGCTGGATCCACTCGAGGGCACCCAGTAGCGGCCCTAACATATCCGCGTACAGGTGAGAAACGGGTATAGGTCTTGTCGTTAGTCGGGAGAGAGGAGAGAGGAGAGAGACGGAGCGAGGAGGTTCGCGCCGCCCGTGGCCGTCGCTCGCGGGCGCGGCGTCCGAAAGAAGTCGAAAGGCGGCGAACCCGGAGAGGGGTTCGGTGGTTAGCTGGCGATTCGCTCAGTCGCGGCGGAGCGCGATGAGCGCGGCGGCGACGAGCGCGACGAGCGCGGCGGCGACACCGAAGCCGGGACCCTCAGCGGGCGTGGTGTCGTCCTCGCCCTTCTTCGGCTCGTCGGTGGTGTCGTTCTTCTTGTCGTCCTTGCCGTCGTCCGTCTTGTCCTTGTCGTCGTCCGTCTCGTCCTTGCCGTCGCCCTCGCCACCGTCGTTGGTGGTGTTGTTCTTGGGCGTCCCGGCGGACTCGTTCTCGACCGTCAGCGTCGCGCTGTCGGTGACGGCGCTGCCGTCGGCCGTGTACGGGCCGTCGGCGCTGCCGTCCGAGGTGACGAAGTCGTAGACCTGGTTGCCGTTGGTGTCGAGGTGGGGCATCGCGATGACCTCACCCGACGCCTCGTACGGCGTGTCCAGGCTGACGTTGACGTTCGAGTGCGTGCCGGCCTCGAGGTAGCCCGAGGTGCCGCGGACGCTCTCGAAGGTCTTGCCGTCGAGGAGCGACGCGTCGTGAATCGTGACGAAGCCGCCCTCGGTGAGGGTGACCGAGTCGACGATCACGTACGAGCCGTCGTTCGTCTGGTCGGAGACGCTGACCGAGGAGGTCGGTGCGGGCTGGACGATGCCGGGGTTGGTGACGGAACCGCCGTAGCCGCTGACCGTCGTCTCGAACTCGGTGTTAGCCGAGACGTCCGAGAAGTCGAACGTGGCGTTGAAGGTGCCGTCCTCCTGGACCTCGACGGTCTCGTCGAGGAGGAACGGGCTGTCGCCGGTGGACTTCACGACGACCGTGAGTTCGGTGCCGGGGGCGACCGAGGACTCGCCGGTGACCGTCGCGTTCTCCTGTGCGCTGACGACGACGGTGTCCGTGTCGTTGATCTCCTGCGTGTCGAACTCGGCAGTGCGCTCGACGACGTGGAAGACCGTGTCGACGGAGCCGTCCTCGTCGGTGAGGCCGCTCTCCTTACCCACAGTGAACTCCACGTTGTACTGACCCGTCTCGAGGGTGTCGGTGTCGAGGACGATGAACGCCGCGTTCTTGTCCTCGTCGTAGACGACGTTGAAGTTGCTCGAGGTGAGCGACGTGTTGACTAGATTCTCGGGGGCGTCCGCGTTCGGGCTGTTGTCAGCCTTCTTGATGCTCAGCGCGAAGGCTGAACTCTCGTGGCTGTTCGTACCGAGCAGGTTCAGGAACTTCAGTTCCGCGCTCGAGCCGGACTGGGCTTCGATCGCGCCGAAGACGCCCGAGCCACCGAGGCGAGCGATCGCGAGGTCGTCCTGCGCGATCGAGTTGTCGCTGACCGACACGTTGTAGACGTCCGAGATGGACTCGAAGTCGTCGACGTTGGAGCTGTCGGGGGCGGTCAGCATCCCGAAGGTGCTGATGCCGCCGTCCGTGACGACGAGCGTGCCGACGTCGGTCTCCTGGTTACCCGCCGCGTCGAGCGAGAGGCTCAGGTCGTAGTCGGTCGACGCGAGCGGTCGACCAGCGGGCGTGCTGGCGGCGCTGACATTGATAACGTCGTCGTCGCCGTCAGCGACGCTGTACGCCTGGAAGCCGTCGTCCGTCGCGTAGGTGTTGAGCAGGAGCGTGACCTGACCGTCGTCGTCGCCGTCGACGACCTCGACCGTCGACTTGTAGTTGACGTCGTCGGTCCCGATCGTCACGTACGCGGTGTCCGTGTTCTTCAGGTCGACGACGATCTCGGCGACGTCGCCGCGGGTCTCGCGGACGACCGACGAGTTGAACTCGGCGTCGGCGTCACCCTTGGCCTTGAGGTCGAGGGTGATGCTGTCGGACGCCGTCGTGTCGGCCACGTTCGACGTGATGACGAGTTCGCCCGAGTACGTCGTACCGGAGAGGTCGAGCGTGAGCGTCTGGGAGTCGGAGCCGCTGACGGCGAGTACATCGTCGCCGTCGGCGTTCTGCGTGACCGTCCCTACGCCATCCAGGATAGCCTTGAGATCGGCGGGTTCGACGTTCGATCCGTCGAGCGTCGCGGTCAGGTGGTGCGTGTAGTCTGCACGGTTCGAGTCGACCGTGATGTCGGCCGACCCCTGGTACGAAACGGAGCTGACCTCGCTGCTGAGGTCGAGCGTCTGGTTCGCGATGCGGAAGTTCAGACCGGTCGGCGTGCTGTCGTACTCACTGGCGAGCACGTACTGGCCGACCGCTAGTTCCGTCGAGTCGATCGTCAGGGTGCCGCTGTTAGCGGAGACCTGACGGACGAACGCGCCGTCTTCAGTCTCGATGACGAACGTTTCGTCCGGCGTATCGACGCCGTTAGTGTAGACGAGCGTCTGACCCTGGAAGTAGGTCGACCCGTCGTTGAGGGTTTCGTTGGCCGCAGCGGCAGCAGCCCCGGTCAGCGCGACGGACCCCACCACTACGGAGAGGACCATCAGCGCAGCCAGGAACAGGCCGCGGACCTTGGTGTTGTATGTACCTGTCATGGTTTATCTGTGTACCATCGGCGGCAGTACCGCCATCCGACCGCGCGGCCCGGTATCACGGCCGCGAGATAGGTCGGAATGGAATACTGTCACCATGGGTAGGGGTACAGGCAGAACGTACGGCCATTGTTATAAATGCTTTCTGGTACCCCGAAAACTGTGTTAAGCCCTAACACCAGGGAATTCATGAGATATAGCCTTTGTGTACCGTCCGTCGAGGGGCGGCCACGAGCGGCGGACGAGCGGGGGACACGGAGCGGACAGGTCGCGTTCCGTGAACGAGTCGCGGCGGGTCTCGCGTGTGCGTCGTGAACGTGTGGGTGGGGCGCGTGTGGGTAGGGCGCGCGTGGGTGGGAGTGGCGGGAGGCGAGGGGGCGGTCGTCCGACTCGAGCGGTCGCTCGGCGGGCGCGAAAATGCGAGAATCGTGTGGGTGAATCGCGTAGGGTGGTCAGTCGCGACGCAGCGCGAACAGGCCCATGGCGGCGAGGGCGGCGAGCGCCGCGATCACGCCGAAGCCCGGGCCGAACGTCGCGCTCCCGCCGGAGCCGCCGACGGAGAGCGTGGCCGTGCTGGAGACGGGCGTCCCGTCGACCACGTAGGGCGTGTCGAGTTCGCCCTTCGAGGAGACGAAGTCGAACTTCTTGTTCTCGTTCGTGTCGAGGTGCGCCATCGCGATGGCGTCGCTCCCCTTCTTGAACGGCTGATCGAGCTTGATCTCGACGTTCTTGTGGACGCCCGGCGTGAGGTACTTCGAGACGCCGCGGACGCTCTTGATCGGTTCGCCGTTCTCGAACGAGGTGTCGTGGATGACGACGAACCCGCCGGTCGACATATTGACCTTCTCGACCGTGACGACGCTCCCGTTCGTGGACTGATCGGAGAACGTGATCGACGCCATCCGACCCTTCTTCACGTAGCCGGGCACGGTCTTCTGCTCGATGCCGGCCCCGCTGACCGTCGCCGTGAACGTCGTGCCGGGCTTCACGCCCGTCAGGTCGAACGTCGCACCCCACGTGCGGTCCTTCGCGACGGTGACGTTCTGGCTGGTGAGGGTCTTACCGTCGGTCTTCGCCGTGACGTGGAGTTCCGTCCCGGGGGCGACGGTCGTCTTCCCGCTGAGGCTCGCGCCCGCGTCGGCGTAGGTCACCGCCATCTGCTTGCCGTTGCGCGCCTCCGTGTTGAACTCCGCCGTCCGCGGGTGGACGAAGAAGGACGTGGAGACGCCCGCCGTCCGGTCGACGATCTCGCTGGCGCTCGAGACGGCGAAGCGGATGTTGTACTGCCTCCCCGTCCGGAGGTCGTCCGTGTCGAAGACGAAGAACACCGCCCCGTTGCGCGGCGCGAGCACCACGTTGATGTTGTTCTGGTTGATCCGCACCGACTCGCCGGTCTGGGGTTGTCTGATCGTCAGCAGCGCGACGTCGTTGTTCCCCTCGCGGGCGTTGAGGAAGTCGAGGAACGCCTTCTCGGTGCTCTCGCCCCGATCCTGGTTCGCGATGATCGCGCCGGACAGCCCCGACCCGCCGAGGCGAGCGATGACCAGGTCGTTCTTGGCGACGTCGCTCGTCGAGATCGAACTGTTCCAGATCTCGCGCGACGTGTCGAAGGAGCTGAGGTTCTTGCTATCGGGCGCGGTCAGCGTCCCGAAGGTGCTCGGCCCGCCGTACTTGAGGCGGAGCTGGGCGGAATCGGCCGGTTTGCCGCCCGCCTGTGCTCGAACCGTGAGGCTGTAGGTGCCGATCGGCAGGGGCTCGGTGGTGTTCGCGTCACCGCCGACGAACTGGACGCTGTCGGCCGTGCTCGCGACGCCGAAGCTCTGAGCGGGCCCGTCGGGGGTGTCGTAGGTGTTGAGCAGGAGCGTGACGCGCCCGTCGAGGTTCCCGTCGGTGATTCGCACCGTGGGGTTGTACCCCGCCTTCTTGGAGTTGATGGTGACGTAGGCGGTGCTGACGCCGGGGGTCGCCACGTCGATCTCGGCGATGTCGCCCCGCGACGCGTTGTACTGAGAGTTCGTGAAACTGACGACCGACGTATTTTCCTGGAGGGTCGAACCCGCAGCGGCTCCGACCAGGCTGACGGACCCGACGAACACGGAGAGGACCATAAGCGTGGCCAGAAACAGGCTGCGAACCCGATGCGATGTAGGTGCCATGGTTGTTGAGTGATTAGTGGTGCCAGTGCTCACTACCGCCGGCGAACCGATGAAACCCCGGTCACCGAAAGACTCCGGTCGAGAGTACTGTCACCGCCTGCGATTCCTAGGGTGACCCCCAGGGGCATAAGTAATATTCAAATAACGACCGACTCGGAAAATATAGGTGTTTCAGACCGTCTTTCGACCGCGGATAACGTTCCCTTGGGGAAGCACGGACGCCCGTTAGTCAGCGATTAACGTCTCCCTTACGAGACAGACGGGGCGTGCACCCCGTCGCGTCGCGCCGAGGTGCTCGTCGGTCGGTCACTCGACGGCGTCCGGCCACGAGTCGAGGACCTCGACCTCGTGGCCGTCGTTGGTCCGGGTGAACGCGTAGGTGTAATCGCAGGATTCGGGATCGCGGTAGTCCTCCGCGTGGCGTCCCATCAGCGTCTCCCAGGCGTCCTCGAGGTCGTCGACCATCACGGCGAAGTGCCCCCACGCGTCGCCCTGCTCGTAGCTCCGCCCGTCGTAGTTGTAGGTGAGTTCGATCGACATGGCCTCCTCGGCCGCGCCCTCGGGTTTGACGAAGTAGAGCGCGAAGTCGTCCATCTCGGCGCGACGCACCAGGTCGAACCCGAGCTTTCGCTCGTACCAGCCGATCGCGGCGTCCGCGTCCTCGACGCGGACCATCGTGTGGTCGATGCTCCAGCGCGCGCCGTGGTCGCGCTGGACGATCTCGATCTCGTGACCGTCGGGATCCGTCACGAAGGCGTAGCGCCCGCCGCAGGAGTCGGGGTCGCGGTAGTCCTCCACGCCGCCCTCCATCAACTCCTCGTAGGCGTCGTAGACGTCGTCGACGCGGACGGCGATGTGCCCCCACGCGTCGCCCTGCTCGTAGGTGCTGTCGTCGTGGTTGTAGGTGAGTTCGAGCACCGCGCCCTCCTCGTGGACGTCCTCGGGACCGAGGTAGACGTTGGTGAAGGTGTCCATCTCCATGCGGCCCTTCTCCTCGTAGTCGAGGTGCGTGCCGTACCAGTCGAGCGAGGCGTCGAGGTCCTCGACGCGCATCATCGTGTGATCGAGCGCGAAGTCGCCCATACCACCCACCACGGCTGGGGGCTCGAAAAGGATACCGAACGGCGGCGTCGGTGCCGACGCTCGCCGCACCTCGTAACAGTACGGCTACACGAGACGTGCTCGATCGGAACGTTTTACCCGCCCACCCCAGTGCGGTGGGTAAGTATGGCTCCAGAGACGTACGGAGTGATCAGCCTCGTTCCGGCGCTCCTCGCCATCGTACTCACGCTGACGTCGCGCCAGGTGCTGCTCTCGCTGTTCGCGGGCATCTGGGTCGGCGCGACGATCATGACGGGGTGGAACCCGATCGCGGGGGCCGCGAAGAGCCTCGACCTGGTGGTCGCGAACGTCACCGCGTCGTTCAACGTCCGCCTGCTCCTGTTCACGTTCCTCATCGGTGCGACGCTGGGGATGATCTTCCTCTCGGGGGGGATGAGCGCCCTCGCGCGCCGCATCACCGAGCGCGTCCGCACCCGCAAACAGGCCGAACTCGGGACGGCCCTGCTGGGGATGCTCATCTTCGTCGACTCCTACGCGTCGACGATGATCACCGGCTCCGTGATGCGGCCCATCACCGACCGGTTCGACGTGAGCCGCGAGAAACTCGCGTACATCCTCGACTCCACCACGTCGCCCACCGCGTCCGTCGCGGTGGTCTCGACCTGGCTCGGCTTCGAGGTGGGCCTCATCCAGACCCAGCTCGAAGCGATCGGATCCAGTCGGGACGCCTTCGTCCTCTTCCTCCAGTCCATCCCCTTCCGATTCTACAGCCTGCTCGCGATGCTCCTGGTCTTCGTCATCATCTTCACCGACTGGGACTTCGGCCCGATGAAGCGCGCCGAGCGCCGAGCCGAACGCGAGGGGAAGGTCCTCGCTGACGACGCGACGCCGCTCATCGAGACCCGCGAGGAGGACATCGAGACGCCCGAGCACGTCGAGGGGCGCTGGTGGTACTTCGTCGTGCCCGTGCTCACCCTCGTCGTCGTGACGGCGCTCGGCCTGCTCTACAGCGGCAACGGGTTCGCCCGGATCGCCGAGGCGTCGTCGCTCGCTGCCGTCGGTAACGCCGTCGTCGCCGCGCTCAGCAACGCCAACACCGCGAACGCCATCCTCTGGGCGTCGTTCGCGGGCGCGGCGTCCATCCTCGCCATCCTCGTCGGCCACGCCCGCGTCGAACTGGAGGACGCGAGCGACGCCATCTTCGACGGATTCAAGATGGTCATGTTCCCGGTCGCCGTCCTCTCGCTCGCCTGGACGATCGGTGCCGTAAGCCAGCAGTTGGGCGTCGGACCCTACGTCGTGGCCGTCACGCAGGGGTTCATCACGGCGTCGCTCCTCCCGGCGATCGTCTTCGTGACCGCCGTGCTCATCAGCTTCGCCATCGGGACCTCCTGGGGGACCATGGCGATCCTCTTCCCGGTGGCGATCCCTCTCGCGGCGAACCTCGGCGCGCCGCTTCCCTCCGCCGTCGGTGCCATCCTCACGGGTGCCATCTTCGGCGACCACTGCTCGCCGATCTCGGATACGACGGTGATGTCCAGCATGTTCGCCGCGAGCGACCACGTCGATCACGTGAACACGCAGATCCCCTACGCCGTCCTCGCCGGGGGCGTCGCGACCGTGCTCTTTCTCGCCGCGGGGTTCGGCGTGTCCGTCTGGGCCGCGCTGGCCGGCGGCGTCGTCCTCCTCCTGCTCGGTGCCTACGCGCTCGCCGAGCACGTCGACGTCAGCGCGGTGACCGTCTACGACTGACGACGACGGTCCTCACTCCCCGCCCGGGCGAGCGCCACCGCCCCGCCGAGCAACAGGACCGCGCCGATCGGCACCGCGAGCTGGTTCGCCCGCGTCCAGAACCCGAGCGCGAACCACGCCTGGTTGACTCCAGCGAGCGCGAGCGCGCCGGCGGTCACCCGCCGATCCTCACGGGGTGTGAGCGCGAGCGCCGCGCTCGCGAGTGCCGCCGCCCAGAGCGCGGCGCTCACCGGCCACGCGAGCAACCGCCCGGGGAGGGAGGCGACCGGCGCGACCGCGAGGTAGTCGAGCAGCGTCACGAACCGCCAGGCGGTCGTGTTGACGAAGCCGACCGCGAAGAACGCCTCGACGCCGCCGTCGTAGACGAGCACCGTCCACGGGAACGCCCCCAGGAGGAGAACGAGCGCGAGACGACGGCGGGGAGTATCGAGGAGGCGGTCGCTCATCGCCGCACGATCAGCCGGAGCACGTCCTCGTCGTGCAGTTCGTGCTCCCGGCCGACCTGCTGTTCGTCGTGTTTCGCGCTGGGGCCCGAGACGCGGGCGAACCGGAACCGGGACTCGAAGTCGCCGCCGAGTTTCGAGAGCGCGTCGCCGACCGTGTTCTCGCCCTCCCGGAGGACCAGCGGTTCCTCGTAGTCGACGCCCCGGCCGGGCTTGTCCATGTAGACGCGGATCAGCCCGAGCGACTCCCAGATCGACTCCTTGAGCGAGTCGAGTCCCCGCTCCTCCTCGGCGCTGATGAACACCGCCTCCTCGGGGTCGATGCCTCGCCCACGGAGGGCCTCGTTGACGGTCTCGAGGTAGTCGCGGTCGATGAGGTCGGCCTTGTTCACCGTGACGAGCGACGGGAGGTAGACGCGGTTGTCCATCAGGGCGTCCACGAGGCGATCGATCGTGAGTTCCTCGCGGACGGTGACGTCGGCGTTGATGTAGTCGTACTCGCGGAGGACGCCCTTGATCGTCTCCTCGTCGAGACCGACGTCGCCCGGGGTCGTCACCTTGATGCCGCCCTTGTGCTTCTTCGAGACGCTGACGCTCGGCGGGCGGGCGTCGAGCCGGATCTTGTTCTCGTACAGCTCCTCTCTGAGCCGGTCGTACTGCTCGATCTCGAAGACCGAGAGGACGAACAGCACGAGGTCGGCCGTGCGGACGACCGAGAGGACCTCCCGGCCGCCGCCGCGGCCGCCCGCCGCCCCCTCGATGAGGCCGGGGACGTCGAGGATCTGGATGTTGGCCCCGTTGTACTGGAGCATGCCGGGGTTCACGTCGAGGGTGGTGAACTCGTACTCGCCGATCTCGCTCTCGGCGTTGGTGAGCGCGTTGAGCAGCGTCGACTTGCCGACGCTCGGGAAGCCCACGAGCGCGACGGTGGCGTCGCCGGTCTTCTCGACGGCGTAGCCCTGGCCGCCGCCGGCGGACGATCGGTTCTCCAGTTTCTCCTTCTTCTGGGCGAGCTTCGACTTCAGCCGGCCGATGTGCGCCTCGGTGGACTTGTTGTACGGAGTGGTGGCGATCTCTTCTTCGATTGCCTCGATCTCCTCCTCAAGTCCCATTGTCCCTCACTCCGCCGTCGCCCCCGAAAAGGCTTGTCTTGCGCTTCGGCAGGTATATACCGGCGGCACGATACGCCCCGTTGATGAGCGATGCCGATCGGTTCCGCGACAGCACGCAGATCGTCCTCCCCACCGAAGCGCTGGACGGTCTGAAGCGGGACCTCGATCGGAAGTTCACCCTCTCCTTTCTCGAACAGGGCGACACGACGCGCATCATCGGCAGCCCCGTCGAGATCAAGCGCGCGAGCGACTGGCTGAGCCGCAAGGGCGTGTTCGTGCCCTAGGCCGCGCGGACCGTGTGAAAATCCCACTCGGGAGGAGCGGAAGACAATCGTTAAAACCTCCAAGGGGATCATACCGAGTATGGCTGGAACTATCGAGGTGCTCGTCCCCGGTGGCCAGGCCAATCCTGGCCCGCCGCTCGGTCCCGAACTGGGGCCGACGCCGGTAGACGTGCAGGCAGTCGTCAACGAGATCAACGACCAGACGGCCGCCTTCGACGGCACGGAAGTGCCCGTCACGGTCACGTACGAGGACGACGGCTCCTTCGAGATCGAGGTCGGCGTGCCGCCCACGGCGGCGCTCATCAAGGACGAACTCGGCTTCGAGACCGGCAGCGGCCGGCCGCAGGCGGAGTTCGTCGCCGACATGTCCGTGGAACAGCTGACGAAGATCGCCGAGCAGAAACTGCCCGACCTGCTCGCGTACGACGTGAAGGGCGCGTCGAAGGAGGTCGCGGGGACCTGCGTCTCCCTCGGCGTCACCGTCGAGGGCGAGGACGCCCGCACGTTCAAGCAGCGGATCGACGACGGCGAGTTCGACGACCACTTCGCAGAGGCGTAGGCCGGTTCGATCCGCTCCGGGGCGATCAGGCCCTCCCGCGTCGGCGCGATCGCGCCGACGCGGGGCAGTCCCGACGGTACGCTCCTCTCGCCCGATCCCCCGCCGAGCGCGGCGGCGACGCCCGGACCCGGACCCGGACCCGAGATCGACCGCCGGATCCGGGCGGAGGGCCCGCGTCACCGTCACCGTCACCGTCACCGTCACCGTCCCGCGGTGCTCGATAGCACACTCCGATGACAATTACCCGCACGGGCTGTCATCGGGTGAGGTAAGGTTATATAGAGCCGTTCGAAACCGTCGATTGTCAGTTTCATGATACCCCCGTTCGACGCCACCGACTCCACCGACACTCCCCGCGCAGATCGTACGAGCGAGGCGTCTCGCGCGCGAGAGACGCCTCGCCGGCCCGGTACCCCCGAGACGTCCGACGGCGTCCGCGCGACGACGCGGCGGGACGTCCTCCGCGTCCTCGGTGCCGGCGGCTCGATGGCGCTGGCCGGCTGTGCCGCTCTCACCCCGTCGAAAGGGGCGCGGTCGGACGACGAGAAACGTCGGACCCTCCGGATGATCGGGACGCCGATCCAGACGCTCGATCCCGTCGCCTCCGTCGACACCGCGTCCAACCGCGTCGTCACGCAACTGTACGACGGGCTGGTGCAGTATCCGAAGGGCAGGCCGGACCCCGAACCCCTGCTCGCGACCGACGTTCGAACCGCCGAGGGCGGGCGCGTCTACACCTTCGCGTTGAAGGAGGACGTGACCTTCTCCGACGGGAGCGCGCTCACCGCCGCCGACGTAGTGTACTCGTTCGAGCGCTGCGCCGCCTCGGAGCACTCGATGTGGTCGAGCACGCTGCTCGACGTGCTCGGCGTCGCCCACGACACCCGGACGGTCGACGGGGAGGGCGAGGGCGGTTCGACCGGGGCGTACGCCCCCGGCTCGCTCGGCGTGCGCGCGGTCGACGAGCACACCGTCGAGATCCGCCTCGACGAACCGTTCCACGCCGCCCTGGAGGTGCTCGCCCTGCCGGCGTTCGGGATCGTCCCCGAGGGGATCGTCGGCGACGTCGAGGGGTACGAGGGCGAACTCGCGTACGAACGCTTCGCCCGCGAGTCCCCGGTCGGCGCTGGGCCCTTCGCCTTCGACCGCTGGGAGAGCGGGACGGAGTACGCCGTCGTCGCTCGAAAGGGCTATCACGGAGACGGGCCGCGGATCGCCGGGATACACTGGCAGGTCATCGAGGATCCGGGGGCGGCGTTCGACCACGCGCTCCAGCGCGAAGTCGACGCCTTCTGGGTTCCCAACGCGGCGTTCGATCGCGGAAAGCTCGCGATCGAGTCGACCGACGACGCGGGCCGAGCGGTCGGGACGTACGGTCCCCTCTCAAACGGCCTGACGGCCACCTACCTCCGGGTTCCGCTCGTCGCCACCTACTTCGTCGGGTTCGACCCGACGGCCGTCCCGCGGGCCGTGCGCCGGGCCGTCGCGCACCTGCTCGACGGGCGGACGATCGTCGAGCGGGTCCACAAGGGGCGCGGCGAGGCGGCGGTTCACCTCACTCCGCCGAGCGTCTTTCCCGGCGGGCCGGCGGGTTACGACGACCACGCCCGCGGCTACCCCTACGGGGGCGAGAGGGGGATGGAGCGCGCCCGCGCGGTGCTGGCCGACGCCGGCTACGACGAGTCGAACCCGGCGTCGCTGACGTTCACGACCTACGATAGCGGTGCGTGGCACGAGACGGCGACCCTCCTCCGTTCGAAGGCCGCGAGCGTTGGGCTGACGATCGAGATCGAGTCCGCGCCGTTCCCGACGCTGGTCGAACGCGCGATGAAGGGATCGCTCGCCGCGTTCTCGTTCGCCTGGACGATGGACTACCCCGCCCCGGACAACTTCCTGCAGCTGCTCGACCCGGAGAACGAGCAGTCCCCGTTCCGGGGCTGGGGCGGAACGCCCGCCGCCGCCCGCGCTCGATCGGCCTGGGAGACCATCCGGGCGCACCCGCGCGCCACCGACGAGGATCGACGCGTCCGCGCACGGGCCTATCGGACGATGGAGGAGGCCAACTGGCAGGACGTCGTCGTCCTCCCGGTGTACCACCCGATCGGGGAGGGGTTCTACTACCCCTGGGTCGACCTCCCCCGGAAGACCGGTGCCGCGGGCTTCGACAAGCACAAGTACACGGACGTGACCCTCGGCGAGCGCTCCGCGTGATCTGGCGGGCGGGCCGCGCCGCGAACGCGGCGCGTTACTCCGTCGCGGGCCTGGGCGTCATCTCCACGCCCACGTCCTCCGGCGTCAGCACGTCCGGGAGCGCCTCGTCGCGGTCGCCGGTGACGTCGGCGAGGATCTCTCGGAGGTAGGCGTTGAACAGTTCGGGGTGCTCGCTCATCGGGAAGTGACCGATCTCGGCCATCTCGACCGCGACCGCACCCTCGCCCACCCCGGCGGCGGTCTCGCGGCCGTCGTCGGGCGTCGTGAGGTAGTCGTACTCGCCGTTGACGACGTACAGCGGGACGCGCGTGGCGTCGACGTCGTCGAGCTTCTCGCGGTAATCGTGGTCGACCGAGTAGTAGTAGAGGTCGCCCTTGAACACGCCCGTCGCGCCCTGTTCGTAGAGGTACATCGTCTCACGGCGCGTCGATTCGGGGCTCTGTGGAGCCATCAACCCCCAGCAGGCGTAGGCGTTGACCTCCGTCGTATTGACGTGCGGGTGGTCGAGCCAGTCGATGTAGAAGCCGGGGCTGTGCGCCGCGCACTCGAGGCCGATCAACGCCCGGAAGCGATCGGGATACCAGTCGGCGAGTTCGAGCGTGATGTTCCCGCCCATGCTCGATCCCATGTAGATCGGCTCGTCGAGTTCGAGCGCGTCCGCGATGGCGACGATCGACTCGGTGAACCGCTCGGCGGTCATGAGGTAGTCCTCCGTCCACCACCGCTGGGAGACCGGCGGGACCGACTTCCCGTGGAACGGGAGGTCGTAGGCGATGACGCGGAACTCCTCCGCGATGGTCTCGTCGGTGAGGAGGTGTCGCCACTCCTGGCAGTTGTTGCCCGCCGTGTGCTGACAGAGCAACGGGATGCCGTCCTCGGGGCCGTTCTCCTCGAAGTAGATCCGGTGGTCGACGCCGCCGATGTCGGCGTGCACGTACCGGCCGACGATCGGTTCGACGGCGTCTACGTCCTCGACGCTCATCTCAGCTCCCCCCGTCGTTGTGCGCGACGCGCATCAGATCGAGCGCGCGCTGGAACGCGCGGAGGTTCTGGAAGATCGCCTCGTTGTCCCCCGTGAGTTCGAGGTGGTCCGGCTCGTCGCGGACCGCGGTCCGATAGTGCGACGCGACGATCTCGTGGTTGAACGGCGGCGGTACCTCCCGGACGAACTCCTCCCAGGCGGTCCGGCTCCCCCGGACGCCGAACGCCCATCGCTCGTTGAGACCGGGGTTCGGGAGGACCTCCTCCACGCGTCCGCCCTCCATCCGCACGAGGAAGCGATCGCCGTCGATGTCGACGACGAAGTCCTCCTCGAAGTGCTGGTGGCCGCGGACCCGCATCTCCGGGTCGGCGTTGACCACCCGCTTGTACCGTTCCCACCACTCGTGACTGGCGAGGTCTGACGCTGTCATGACGGTTCGAGACGGCGCTACACCGTCCAGCCACATCTAACTTGTAACCACTCAGACAGTATTTCGGCTCGGCGGGTAATAACGTCGTCTGTGAGTGGCTCAGGGGTCGACCCGACTCCCGCGCTGCTGGTCGGCGACGGCGTTCCCCGGGGCTCGCCACCGATCGGGTCCCGTTCCCCGTTCTCCGTTCGGTTCCGTCGGTCCCTGCCGTCCGCCCGACACTTCGACGTATTTAAGTCCACGACGCGGGTGATATGGAGACGAGGCAGGTTCACGCCTGTTTCACGCCGTAGTAGCCACACAGGCGGACTACGGAGGTGAACAATGGCAGATCAGTCAATAGAGGACGCAGTCTCTCGCGCACTAGAGGGAGCCCCGCCGCGGAACTTCCGCGAGTCGGTGGACCTCGCCATCAACCTGCGCGATCTAGATCTCAACGACCCGTCCAACCGCGTCGACGAAGGAATCGTCCTTCCGAGCGGGACCGGACAGGAGACTCGTATCGTCGTGTTCGCGGAGGGCGAGACCGCCCTCCGGGCACGGGACGTCGCAGACGAGGTACTCGACAGCGACGATCTCGAAGAACTGGGTGACGACACCGACGCCGCGAAGGACCTCGCAGGCGAGACGGACTTCTTCATCGCCCAGGCGAACATGATGCAAGACATCGGCCGCTACCTCGGGACCGTGCTCGGTCCGCGGGGGAAGATGCCGACCCCGCTTCAGCCGGACGACGACGTCGTCGAAGTCGTAAACCGGATGAAGAACACGGTGCAGCTTCGCAGCCGCGATCGGCGCACCTTCCACGCCCGGGTCGGTGCCGAGGACATGACGGCCGAGGAGATCGCCGACAACATCGACGTCATCATCCGACGGCTGGAGGCGGACCTCGAGAAGGGGCCGCTCAACATCGACTCCGTCTACGTGAAGACGACGATGGGGCCGGCGGTGGAGGTGGCCTGAGATGTCCGCAGAGGCAGGATCCGAACGCAAGACCGAAGTCATCCCGCAGTGGAAGCGCGAGGAGGTCGACGCCCTCGTCGACACGCTCCGCTCCTACGAGAGCGTCGGCGTCGTCAACGTCGCGGGCATCCCGAGCCGCCAGCTCCAGGCGATGCGCCGCGACCTCCACGGCACGGCCGAACTCCGCATCTCGCGGAACACGCTCCTGGTCCGCGCCCTGGAGGAGGTCGACGACGGCCTCGAGACGCTCGTCGACCTCGTCGAGGGGCAGGTCGGCGTCATCGGGACGAACGACAACCCGTTCGGCCTGTACAAGCGGCTCGAGGAGTCGAAGACGCCCGCGCCGATCAACGCGGGCGAGGTCGCCCCGAACGACATCGTCATCCCCGCGGGCGACACCGGGATCGATCCCGGCCCGTTCGTGGGCGAACTCCAGCAGGTCGGCGCGAACGCCCGCATCCAGGACGGCTCCATCAAGGTCCTCGAGGACTCGACGGTCCTCGAGGCCGGCGAGGAGGTCGACCAGACGCTGGCGAACGTCCTGAACGAACTCGACATCGAGCCGAAGGAGGTCGGACTCGACCTGCGCGGGGTCTACTCCGAGGGCGTGTTCTTCGAACCCGAGGAACTCGCCATCGACGTAGCGGAGTACCGCGCGGACATCGAGTCCGCCGTCGCCGCGGGGCGCAACCTGTCGGTCAACGCCGTCTACCCGACGGCGCGGACCGCGGACCTCCTGCTCGCGAAGGCGAGCAACGAGGCGCGCAGCCTCGGCCTGTTCGCGGCCATCGAGAGCCCGGACATCGCCGACGACCTCGTCGCCAAGGCCGACGCGCAGATGCGCGCGCTGGCCGCCGTCATCGACGACGAGGAGGCGCTCCCCGAGGAACTGCGCGGTGCCGAGATCGCCGCGCCCGGGACGGCCGCCGCGGAGACTGCCGAGGAAGACGCGGAAGAGGAATCGACTGACGACCAGGAAGCCGAGGCCGACGACACCGACGACGAAGACGACGAAGACGACGACGGTGGCGACGCGCTCGGCGCGATGTTCGGATAACTTAGACCAATGGAGTACATCTACGCAGCACTCATCCTGAACGAATCGGGCGAAGAGATCAACGAAGACAACCTCACCGGCGTCCTCGAGGCCGCCGGCGTCGACGTCGAGGAGTCCCGCGTGAAGGCGCTCGTCGCCGCGCTGGAGGACGTCGACATCGAGGAGGCCGTCGAGCAGGCCGCCGCCGTCCCCGCAGCGGGCGCGGCGGGCGGTGCCGCCGCGGGCGGTGCCGAGGCCGAGGCCGAAGCGGAAGCCGAATCCGAGGAGGCCGAGGAGGCCGAAGCCGAGGAAGAGGAAGACGAGGACGAGGACGAGGACGCCGGCGGCGAGGGCCTCGGCGCGCTCTTCGGCTGAATCGACCCGGTACACCTTCTCCGTTTATCGCGCTCCCGGAGCGGCCGCTCCGGGCGCTCCGATCGCGCCGGCCGTCCCGGTTCCGCGAACGTTCAAGTAGGGGAACGGAACCAGAGACGGTCGATGGATCCCGGAGTCCCGCACGTGGTCGTCGCCCCCCGAGCCGCGGCGCTCACGCTCGCGTTCGTCCTCGGGGGCGTCGCGCTCGGCACCGCGAGCGGACTCCTCCCCGGCCTGCACGCCAACAACATGGCGCTGTTGCTCGCGGCGGTCGCGCCCGCCCTCCCCGGACCGCCCCTCCTCGTGGGCTGTGCGATGCTCGCCGCGGGGGTCGTCCACACCTTCCTCGACGTGGTGCCCGCCCTCGCGCTCGGCGTCCCCGACTCGGCAATGGCCGCGAGCGCGCTCCCGGGCCACAGACTCGTGCTGGAGGGTCGCGGCGGCGAGGCGCTGCGCCTGTCCGCGCTCGGGAGCGCGAGCGCCGTCGCGATGGCCGTCCCCCTCTCGATCCCGATGACGCGGCTGATGGTCGCCCTCTACCCGACGATCCGGGCGCACCTCCCGCTCGTCCTCGGCGGGGCGGCGCTCGCGCTCGTGCTCACCGAACCGACCGCGCGGGGGGCGGTCGGCGGCGCGCTCGCCCTGCTCACCAGCGGGGCGCTCGGGCTGGTCGCCCTCGATCTCCCGGTGGACGGACTGCTCGAGACGGGCGACGTCCTGCTCCCGCTGTTCGCGGGGCTGTTCGGCGCGCCGGTGCTCCTCGACGCCGTGGGGGGTGGCGGGGTGCCCCGCCAGGTCGCCCCGACGGTGACGCTCTCCCGGCGGGCGATCGCGGGACTGGGCGGCGTGGGAACCGTCGCCGGTGCCGTCGTCGGGTACGTCCCCGGCGTCTCTAGCGCCGTCGCCGCCACGGTCGCGCTGCTCGCCGTCCCCGGTCGGTACGGCGGGCGGGGGTTCATCGTCGCCACCAGCGGCGTCAACACGGCGAACACGATCTTCGCGCTGTTCGCGCTCGTCGCGCTCGGACAGCCCCGGACGGGCGTCCTCGTGGCAATGGACCGGGCGGGCGTCCCCCTCGACCTGCCGTCGCTGCTCGCCACCGTCGCGCTCGCCGCGGCGGCGGGGTTCGCGCTGGTCGTCCTCGTCGGGGACCGCTACCTGCGCGTCGCCGGTCGCGTCGACGCCACCCGACTGTCGCTGTCGGTGCTCGGACTGCTCTGTGCCCTCTCGTTCGTCTTCGCCGGGGGGCTGGGGGTCGGGCTCCTGGCCGTGAGCGCGCTCGTCGGCCTGCTCCCGGTTCGCTTCGGCGCGCGCCGGGCGCACCTCATGGGGGTGTTGTACGCGCCGATAGCGCTGTAGGACGGGCTCCCACGAGCACCGTCGAACTCCTCGGAGCGTAGATCATCGGCGTATCGTTCGAGGGGTGCCCACAGATCGTCCTCCACGGGTTCGGACACCGCATCGCGAAGCACGATTCAGTACCGTCCTCGGTGCGGTGTTCCCCACAGCCCTGGTAGACGACCCAGTGTAGCCTTCCGCGATGACAGCAGCGCGTCGGACCGACTACTATCGGGGCTCCTCGCGTCTCTCCCATGCAGGGCGTGGCGTCGGAGAGGGAAGCTTCGAGACCGCGGTTCGGAGCTCCTCCTCCGTCGTCCACGGGAAACACCGATCGTGTAACTCGAATTTTCGGAACTTGTTGAGGTGTACCCAGCTGTAGGTCGCCGGCTCGCTCCCGTCGCTCTCTCGGTCGCGGACCGTGGCCCACACGTCCTGTTCGGTGATGTCGACGTCGGCACCCCGCGCACGATCGACGAGGGACGCGATCTCCTCCCGCTTCTCGTCGTCGGTCAATGCGTCGGTGAACGCGATCGCCACGGCGGCCTGGATGACGTGATGTCTCGACGTCAGGTTCGTGTCGGTGACCCAGGTATAATCGCGTGGGAACACGTACAATTTATCGAAATAGGGTGGGTCGTCGATCTCCCCCAGTTCCGGTGCCTCCCCGCCACTGTCCTTCTCGAAGACACCGACGATATAGTCGCTATAAGTGGCCAGTAGGGTGAACGTAATGTCGAACGCGTTGAGCCGATCGGTCGGAAGTTCCCAGAGATCGCCCATGAGGAAGGGGTAGGCACCGAGCCGCTTCGCGAGTTCGTTCTGCACGGATCGGAGTCGACGGACGTACGGGTCGCGGTAGCTGCCGAGGATGAAATAGGAGGTGCGCTGGCTCCAGAGGTAGGGGAGTTCGCGCTGGACGAACCGCCAGATGCCCCGTTTCTCCCCGGGGTCGAGTTCGAGGCCACCGACAGCCTCGTGAACCAGCGTCATAACGTCCGCCGCGTCAGGTGGGGGGCTGGGATCACTCATTACCTGTCAGCTCTGACCGTCCCACCTTATCCGTTCCGAACCTATTTGGCTATCTCTAAAATAACCTGTTCAGATGATCCTAATCGTTATAGTGCCACTCGCCGTAGCGACAGCCATGAGCGGGAGCGACAGCGGGACCGCCGATCCGGGGCCGTTCGCGGAACAGCAGCGGCTCTTCAAACTCTTGTCCCAGGACACGCGCCATCTCATCGTTCAGGAGCTTCTCGGGCACCCGGCTCACCTCATGTCCCTCGCCGAACTGGAGTACATGGTCGGAAAGAGTCAGGCGGCGATCAAAGATCAACTGGAGACGCTGATCGAGGCCGGACTCGTGGCGCAGTACACGTACCCACCGAGCGAGGGGAGACGGGATCTCCCGTCGCAGTTCTACGGGTTCACCGAACGCGGAATCGACGTCCTCTACGAGTACAAGTACCTGCGCGGTCTCCCCGTCGCTCGCGCCCTGTACGAGAACACCCGCAAGACGGAGAAGGTCGAGCGCCACGAGGCGGCACCGCGCCCGGAACTCCCGGCGGCGGTCGCGGACGCACTCGCGTTCGACGAACCGGATCTCGAGACGGTAGAAGGGAGTACCGGCCAGTAACTGGAAGGTTCGACAGTGCGTTGAGGCCGTGAAAAAACGTCGAGGCGTGGTACGATCGCTCGCTGTTCCCCGACCGTATCGGGGACGCGCCCCGACGTTCGGTGGTACGTCGGCGGTGACGTGGATTCGAGCGCAAGCCTCGCCCTTCAGGGCGGGGTCGAGCGGACACTCCAGCCCCACAGACCACAACACGTATCCAGACCGGCGTCGTACCCGGCGGCAAGCCACTCACGAAAATCAAACCGGGAGAACCGGGGCCGCTCCCGTAGTCGCGCCGTGTCCAAACACTCCGGGTGTGGATGCGGTCGGGCGAGGTTGTACGAGCGGCGGGGGAAACCACCGTCGTGTGCCACACGGCCCGTCGGCGTTGCCGACGGGCAACCAAAGCCTGCCCCGCTCGTGGGTGTCCACTCCGCCGACACTGCGGGTCGGCAGAGTCCGGTCGATGGCACGGCCCGTGTCGGTCCCGCCGAACAGACGGGACCGAACGCACCCGTTCGGACGGTCGCCCCTCTTGCGGTTGGGCGACCGGGCGGGTGTGGAGCCACAAGCGGGGGAGTCCGAATGGACTGGCGTCACCATACGCCCACCGCCCCGACGTGGCGCTCACGAACCCGGTACTCCCGTCGGGGAGGAAGTTACCGCCGGGGGCAGACGGACCGGCCCGACGTGGTTCGGAAGACCGCAGGTCTTCCGTCATCACGAAACGGCCGCGCCGTTTCGAACGACCCCACGGTGGAATCCTCGCGCTTCAGCGCGGGGAGGATGTCAACTCTCCGTACACTACGTCGGGGAGCGGACCGACGGCACCCGCTGGGAGTGTCGGTGGGATCGGCATCCGAAGGACGTCGGACGGGCTCACTCTCACCCCTCGCCGAGCGCAGGGGGTGCGACGGCGGCGGACTTTCCGAGCGACTATCGCGACGTCCTCGCGTACGTCGCCGAACGGCAACGACCAGCGGAATCCCGGCGGAGCGAAGTAGCGGACGGCCGGCTAGAGGTACTCGCGCTCGCGGAAGTAGACGAGCATGACGAGCGCGACGAGCAGCATCCCCAGCATCACCGCCGGGTAGCCGAACGGCCACGAGAGTTCGGGCATGTTGAACCGGCTGCCGCCGAAGTTCATCCCGTAGACGCCCGCGATGAACGTCAGGGGGAGGAAGATGGTCGCGACGACGGTGAGCGTCTTCATCACCTCGTTGGTGGACTGAGAGAGGGTGTTGAGGTAGATGTCGCGCGCGCCGCTCGTGAGGTCGCGGTACGTCTCCGTGAGGTCGACGATGTGGACGAGGTGGTCGTACACGTCACGGAAGTACTTCTCCATCTCGGGGCGGACGTGGGCCGTGTCCCCCCGCGCGAGAACGCCGACCGCCTCGCGCGAGGGCCACGTCACCTTCCGAAACGCCAGCAGGTCGCGCCGAACGCCGTTGATGCGTTCGAGCGTCTGGATGTCCGTCGAGACGAGCACCTCCTCCTCGATCCGTTCGATCTGCGTCTCGACGCGGTCGAGCAGGTCGAAGTAGTCGTCGACGACCGTGTCGATCACGCGGTAGGCGGTGTAGTCGGCCCCGCGCTGGAGCAGGCGCTCGTCCCACTGGGTCACGGCCGACCAGACGCGCTGGACGGCGGCGATGGGCGACAGCGAGAGCGTGCACACCCAGTCCTCGCCGACGAACACGCCGAGGGGTTCGTCGCGCACCTCCTCGTCGAACGGCCGATCGCCGCGGGTGAGTTCCGCCTCCTTCACGAGGACGAACGTGTAGTCGGTGAACTCCTCAGTCTTCGGGCGTACGTTCTTGAGCACGTCCTCGACCGCGAGCGGATGGATGCCGAAGACGTCCGCCACGAGGCGCAGTTCCCTCTCGGTGGCGTCGGTCGCGTCCACCCACGTAGTCGCCTCCTCTGCCTTCAGTGCCGAGAGGTCGGTCGACCCGTCGATCGATCGGCTCTCGACCGTTCCGGAGTCGTACGAGAGCGCCGAGATCACGCGCGATCGCCCCCCGTCCCGCCCCCGTCTCGCCCCGGCCCGTCTCGCGTCGATCGGTACCCAAGCGCGTGGCGTCCGTCGGGCGACTCGCCGCCGTCGAACCGCCTCGGATCTCGCCTCAGGTCGCGCTCTCGGGGGGACGACCCGTCCGGGTCGGCCATCACCGCTATCGCGATCCCCACCATGACGCCCGTCACGGTCCACGACCGGCCGGGGTAGGGCGCGAGGACCCCGACGACGTACCCGCAGAGCGCGAGCGCCGTGATCGCGAGGCCGACTGTGCGCATTCGATTCATACCGTTCGCTCTCACTGCCAGCGAAAAAAGGGTATGCGTCGTTTCGATCCAGGGTGGGGGAGTAAGAGGGAGAGAGGACGGAGCGGATCGACGGTTACGGCGAGCGGTCGCGACCGACTCGCTCGACGCGGCGGCGGTGTTCGACATCGAGGTCCGATCGGCGAGCGGACCCGAGTCGGGAGTCGACGAGGCGGTTCTGCTGTTCGCCCCACTCCTCCGGGGCGTGGGTTTTGACGTACTCCACCCAGCGTTTGATACCCGCGAGGCGTCGCTGGCGGTTCCGTCCGCGCTTCGCCTCGAGTTCGTCACGCACGTTCGAGTCGCTCATATCTTCGCAGTAGTCACAACCGGAACGTCGGTCCGTCGTCCGTGTCCTCGACCTCGACGCCGAGGGCCTCGAGCGAGTCGCGGATCTCGTCGGCGCGCTCGTAGTTGCCCGCCTCGCGCTCGCGCTCGCGGATCTCGAGCAGGAGGTCGACGACCTCCCCGGCGAGGGTCACCTCGCCCTCGGCGGCGTCCGCGCCGAAGGCGAATCCGAGCGCGTCGCCGCCGAGTCGGTCGAACGCCTCGACGGCCTCGCGGAGGCCGCGGTAGTCGTACGCGTCGCGGCCGTCGAGGTGGCGATTTACCGCCCGCGCGAGGTCGAGCAGCGCCGCGATGGCCTCGCGGGTGTTGAAGTCGTCGTCCATGGCGGCCTCGAAGTCCGCGGTCGCGGTCTCGACGGCCGACCGGAGGTCGTCGTCCGCGACCTTCGCGTAGGCGTCCGGTCCGTCGAGCGCATCGCAGGCGCGCTCGTAGGCGCGCTCGAGGCGCTCCCAGCGCTCCCTCGCCTCGTCGACGGTCGCCTCGGAGTAGGTCTGGCGGCTGTCGTAGGCCGTCGAGAGCAGGAAGGTCCGGACGACGTCGCCGCCGAGTCGCTCGACCGCGTCGCGTACCGTCCAGAAGTTCCCGAGGCTGGAACTCATCTTCTCGCCCTCCGTCTCGAGCAGGCGGACGTGGAGCCAGTAGCGGGCGAACCGCTCGCCCGTGGCGGCCTCGCTCTGGGCGATCTCGTTCTCGTGGTGCGGGAAGACGAGGTCCTGGCCGCCCATGTGCACGTCGAGCGTCTCCCCGAGGTGCGTCATGGACATGGCCGAACACTCGATGTGCCAGCCGGGACGACCCTCGCCCCACGGCGAGTCCCACGTCTCCGCCCCCGCGCTCGCCTCCTCGGGCGGGGCGGCCCCCTCGTGGCGGTGTTCGGCGACCGTCTCCGGCGGGACGCCGCCGGCCTTCCAGAGCGCGAAGTCGGTCGGGTTGCGCTTCTCGGCCCGCTCGTCATCCGAGGCCTGCGCTTCGAGGTCCTCGATCGACTGGTTCGAGAGCGTCCCGTAGTCGGAGAACGTCGAGGTGTCGAAGTAGACCGAGCCGTTCGCCTCGTAGGCGTGGCCCGACTCGATCAGCGTCTCCACGAGGTCGACGATCTCCGGGACGTGCTCGGAGACGCGGGGGTAGACCTCCGCGCGCCGGAGGTTGAGCGCGCGCATGTCCTCCACGGTCCGGGCGACGTTGTTGCGGGCGACGTCCGCCTCGTCGTCGCCCGCCTCGCCGATCCGGGCGACGATCTTCTCGTTCACGTCGGTGAAGTTCTCCACGTGGCGGACGTCGTAGCCGCGGTACTCGAGCCAGCGGTGGACCACGTCGGCGTGGATCCACAGGCGGGCGTGCCCGAGGTGCGCGGGGTCAGAGACGGTGAGGCCGCAGACGTAGAGGAGAACCTCGTCGCCGCGCGGTTCGAAGACCTCGCGCTCGCCCGTGAGCGTGTTCGTCACGCGTATCGTCATTACCCGTGATTCAGCAGAGGCGCGTTTGAATCCGTCGGAACCGCGGGACGCCCTGTCTCCCCCGGTGAGCGCGGTTCGCAGGGACTCGGCGTCCGCCCCGGTCTGCGGCCGACGTCCGACGCGTCAGCGCCCGACGACCGACTCGACGACGCGCACGGCGTTCGGCCCGTCGCGCCGCTCGACGAGCACGAGGAGCGTTTCGGGGGAGACGGCGGCGGCCTCGACGGCGATCCCCTCCGCGCGCAGGCGGGAGAGCGCCTCGGCGAGCGCCGCCGCGGGCACGTCGCCCGTCGCGAGCACGCCCGTGAGCGATCCCCCCGGCCCGTACGAGCGCTCGCCGACCCGGAGGAGGGGACGTTCGTCGGGTTCGGATTCCCCGGTGTCCGGGTCGGACTCGACGGGTCCCAGCCCGCTTCGCATCGAGACGCTGGCCGCGCCCGCCGGCGGTTCGTAGTCGTCCAGTTCCTCGGCGTAGCGGCGGAGCGCGGCGGTGACTGCCTCCTCGTCGCCGACGTCGAGGTACCGGGCGGCGGCGGCGTAGTTCACGACGCCCGCGCGCAGGGCGTCGTAGAGGAACGGTCGGACGCGGACGGCGGCGCGCGTCTCTGCTGCGAGGGACATACGATACGTTGTGTGAAACAGACGGCGGTAAAAGCGATTCGAACGTCCAGCCCCTGGCGGACTGAAAGGGCGAGCGGGCTACACGAAGCACGAACCCGCAAGCACCGCAGGCGAACGCAGTGAGCCGAGGAGCGCAGTGTGGTTCGCGCGAGTGTAGCCCGCGAGGGCTTTCGAGGTCACGTTCGTGTGTTCGACTGCGGCTAACGCCTCGAAAGCCCTCGGGTCCTACGCTCCCGGGAGACACGCTGCGCTCCTCACTCGGTCGCTCCGCTTCCTCGTTGCGGTGCTTGCGGCCTCCGGGTTCGCGTGGACCCTCGCCCTTTCAGTCCGCCAGGGCCTCGGGGTGCGTCGTACGTGAACCGTGGGAGCGAAGGTCTTAATCCGAGAAATCCCCAACGTCGAGGCATGTCACAGGCGCTCGTCATCGTCGCCCACGGCTCGCACCTGAACCCCGATTCGAGCGCGCCGACGTTCGACCACGCGGACACGATCCGCGCCTCGGGGGCCTTCGACGAAGTGCGCGAGGCCTTCTGGAAGGAGGAGCCGTCGTTCCGGGAGGTGCTCCGGACCGTCGAGGCCGAGGAGGTGTTCGTCGTCCCGCTGTTCGTCAGCGAGGGGTACTTCACCGAGCAGGTCATCCCGCGTGAACTCCGCCTCGAGGGGTGGGACGTCGACGAGTGGGACTCCGACGGCACCAGCGCGAGCCACGTCACGCTCCGGGCGAGCGACGTGGATAAGACGGTCCACTACTGCGGACCGGTCGGCACGCACGACGCGATGAGCGACGTGATCGTCCGGCGCGCCCAGTCGGTGACGGGCGACCCCGACGTGGGTCCCGGCTTCGGCCTCGCGGTCGTCGGCCACGGCACCGAGCGCAACGAGAACTCCGCGAAGGCCATCCACTACCACGCCGAGCGCATCCGCGCGATGGATCGCTTCGACGAGGTCGAGGCGCTGTTCATGGACGAGGACCCGGAGGTCGACGACGTGACCGACTACTTGGAGTCGGACGACGTGGTGGTCGTCCCCCTCTTCGTCGCCGACGGCTTCCACACGCAGGAGGACATCCCGGAGGACATGGGCATCACGGACGACTACCGGGAGGGCTACGACGTGCCGGCGGCGGTCGACGGCACGCGCATCTGGTACGCCGGCGCGGTCGGGACGGAGGCGCTCACGGCAGACGTGATCGTCGAGCGCGCCCGTGACGCCGGGGCGGACGTGCGCGATTCGGCGGAGCGCGTCCGCGAGCGGACCGGCGACGTGGCGGGCGACTGAGGGTCGGACGCTCCGACGCTCCGTCACCGCACCGAAAAACGCGGATTTACCTGTTTTCCGCCGCTCGGTTCGGACATGGACGAGTCCCCGGACCGAACGCGGCGCGCGGCTGGCGCGACGAACGCGGAGCAGTTCGACGCCCTTCTGACCGCCGCCGAGGACGGCGTCGACTTCGACGGCCTGCGCGTCTCGACCGACGGCGAGACGTACGCCTTCGCCACGCCCGAGGTCGAGCGCTCGGGACTCGACGAGCGCTCGTTCCGCGACCTCGCGGCGCAGTACGCGGACTACGTGAACAACTGGTACGTCTGGACGCTGGCCGACCTGAGCGCCGACCGCGAGGCGTTCCTGCGGTGGATCGAGGGGGCCAACGAGCGTCCCGTCCCCGAGCGCTACGCGGCGCTACGCGAGGGAGGGATCGCGCGGTCGTGGGGGCAACTGCGGATCACTGCGACGCTGGCCGACGACGGCGAGCGTCGCTACGACCTCCGCCACGAGGCGGACGCGGGGCGCGACGTCGCGGACCTCGACCGCCACGACGATCCGCTCGACGCCCGCCACCTCGCGACCGACGACGAGCGGGGGCGCTACCGCCCGCTCAAGACGGCCCCCACGCTCCGCCGGGGGTGGGTCTATCCGGACCTCCCGAGCGCGGACCTCGTGCGCGCGGTCGACTTCTTCTACCCCGCGACGGTCGCCAACTGGCACCGCGAGCGGGCGGGCGACCTCGACGTGAGCCACTGGCGCGAGACCGCGGAGCGCCAGACCGGCATCTACGGCGTCGTCGAGGAACTCCCCCCGGAGGCCGTCGAGTGGGTCGCCGAGGCCTGTTGCGTCGATTCGCAGTGTCTCAAGCGCCGCGAGTGGGACGAGGACGAGGCGACGCCCCTCGACGCGCCGCGCGGCGACGGCGAGTTCCCCTGCCGGGAGCCCTGCTCGCTCGTGATCGCCGCCGCGCGCACGTGGACGACCCTGGAGCGCGAGGAGCCCCGGGAGTACACGTTCGAACTCACCCCGAGCGAGAAGGAGCAGGTCGAGGCGATCGTCGAGGCGGTCGCCGACGGCCGGACCGACGAGATCCGCGAGGCGGACGTCTCCGAGGGCGCGAACCGCTACCGGGCGCGCTACCTCCGGGCGAAGCGATTCGACGACGAGGGGAACCTGTGCGGCGTGCCGACCGACGAGGACGGGGCGTAGTCGGTCGGGCGGCGGAGGCGGGACCGACACCAGGTACGCGATGAGCGACTCCGTCCCCCCCGCGGCCGAGCAGAGCGAGGCCGCGACCCGCCGAATCCCCGAGCGCAGCGAGGGGGTGAGGCGGGGTTTTCGTCCAGGTTTTGTCAGGGAGCGAGCGCAGCGAGCGACCGCAGCAAAACGTGGGCGGACAGGCGACGCCGTGGCGGGGGCAGGACCGCGGGGCGTGGCGTCGCACGACCGCAGGCACCCCGCGACGACTCTCACGTCACGAGGTGCTCTGGTCCCGCTCTCGCATATAAAGGTACGCGACGGTAGACTAGCCACCACCGTCGACGCCAGCGCGGCAGCCGGGAGTGAGCGCCGCAGGCGCGAACGAGCGGACCGACGTTCACGAGCGTTCCACTCTCGTGAGCCAACCGGAACGCGCCGCGTTCCGGTGACGAATCCCCGAGCGCAGCGAGGGGGTGAGGCGGGGGTTTGGTCCTTCCAGAACCGTGGGCGGTTCTGGAAGCCTGTGAGACGCGTCGCGTCTCACAATGCAGCTTTTGCCAGCGAGGCGACGAAACCGCCGAGCGCGGCAAAAGGCGGGCGTGCAGGCGACGCCGCGGCACTGCTCGCGGAGTCTGGTGTTGAGCACCCGCGAGTGAGGCCGAAGGCCGAGCGAGCGGCCGCGCCGAATCCCCGAGCGCAGCGAGGGGGTGAGGCGCGGTTTTAGTCCAGGTTTTGCCAGGGAGCGAGCGCAGCGAGCGACCGCAGCAAAACGTGGTCGTCTAGCGTCGGTGGTACATCGCGTAGCCCGCGGCGAGGACTGCGGCGAGGACGGCCAGGACGGCCAGGACGACGGCCGCGACGCCGTCGACGGTCAGGGTCGCGACGGCGAGGAAGACGGCGACGCCACCGAGCGCGACCGCGGGGACGACGCTCGGATCGCCGAACCCCATCGAGGGCGACGCCGACCCGTCGCGTCCGGGGGTCGGGGTGCCGAGCGACTCGTCGACCTCGACGGGGGGTTTCTCGGGGTCGCTCGGTTCGAGGTCGACCAGCACGTCCGCAGTGGTCGCGCCGTAGGAGACGGCGACGGTCATGCGGCCGCGCGCGTCCGCGTCGGGCGCGACGCGAACCGGGACCCGTTCGGTCGCCCCCTCGGTGACGTAGTGGTGACTCGCGTCGAGTTCCACCACGTCGGCGAGCGCGTCGTCGAGGCTGAGGTGGACGCGGGTCGGGGGGCCGTGGTTCTCGAGGACGAGGTCGAACTCGCCGCTCGACGAGAAGGTCTCCGGGACGGTCACCGTGTGGAGACCGTCCTCGTTCAGGTCGACGACGAGGGTCTTGCTCACGAGCATGTGTCGTAGGGTGCGGCTAAAAGCCTTCAGGCTGGCGCGTCGTCGCGCATGTCCGGCGGCAGGAGGTTCGGGATGCCGTCCTCGATGGGGAACACCTCGCCACACTGCGTACAGACCAGTCGCCCCTCGAGCACCTCCTCGTCGTCGCGACGGACGACCTCGAGTTCGAGGTCCTGCTTGTCCAGCGGACAGCACAGGATGTCCATCAGGGATTCCTTCATGTGCGACACCTCGGGAGACGGTGGGAAAAGCGTGCCGGGTCCGCCCTCGCCTCAGACCGGCGATTCGAGGACCACCGTCTGCTCGCGGCCCGGGCCGACGCCGACGGCGTAGATCGGCGCGCCGAGTTCGTCGCTGACGTACTCGAGGTACGTTCGCGCGTTCTCGGGGATGGCGTCGTAGCCCTCGGCGGCCACCGCGGTCCAGTCGACCTCGGGCCAGCCGTCGAACTCGCGGTAGATCGCCTCACAGCGCCCCCACTGCTCCGTCGTGGCGGGCATCGTGCGGAGTTCCTCGCCGTCGAACTCGTAGGCGTGGCCCACCTTCACGGCGTCCAGTCCGGCGAGCACGTCGACGTGGTTGATCGCCAGGCCGGTGAAGCCGTTGGCGCGGGCTGCGTGGCGCAGCATCGGCACGTCGAGCCAGCCGACGCGGCGGGGGCGGCCGGTCACCGTCCCGTACTCGCCGCCCTCGTCGCGGATGTAGGTCGCGATCTCCTCTGCCGTCTCGGCGGTGTCGCCGCCGCCCTCGGGGGTCTGGCCCTCGACGTGGCCCAGTTCCGTCGGGAGCGGCCCGGTGCCGACCCGCGAGAGGTACGCCTTCACGATGCCGATCACCTCGCCCCGCCCGACGACGGTGGGACCGAGACCGGTGCCGGTCGCCGCGCCGCCCGCGGTCGGGTTCGAGGAGGTGACGTACGGGTAGATGCCGTGGTCGATGTCGATCGACGTGCCCTGCGCGCCCTCGAGCATGACCTCGTCTCCAGCGTCGATGCGATCGGCGAGGAACTCCCCGCAGTTGACGGTCATGTCCTCGTCGGCGAGGCGCTCGCCGTAGGCGCGGTAGGTAGCGAAGAGGTGTTCGACGTCGAACGCCTCGTCCGGCTCCAGCCCGTAGACCTCCGTCGCGATGGCGCGCTTCTGGGGGACGACGTACTCCAGTCGCTCGCGGAGCACGTCGGGGTCGAGGAGATCGCCGACGCGGACGCCGCGCCGGCCGACCTTGTCCTCGTAGGCGGGGCCGATGCCGCGACCCGTCGTGCCCGCCGCGAGGTCGTCCTTGGCCTTCTCCTCGATGCCGTCCAGCACGCGGTGGTACGGCGTGATCACGTGCGCGCGCTCGGCGACGCGCACGTCGGGGTCGAGCCCGCGCTCGCGGAGCGCGTCGATCTCCTCGAACAGCGTCTCGGGGTTGACGACGCAGCCGTTGCCGAGCACGCCGATATTGCCCCTGACCGCGCCGCTCGGGACGAGCGAGAGCTTGTACGTCGTACCGTCGTGAACGACGGTGTGGCCGGCGTTGTCCCCGCCCTGATAGCGGGCCACGACGTCGACGTCCTCGCCGTAGAGATCGACGACACCGCCCTTGCCTTCGTCGCCGAGTTGCGACCCGACGATAGTGACAGTCATCGCGCGGAGGTTTCAGAGGACGCGCTAAACCGGTTACGATCCGCGAGGTGCTCGCCGTCCGTGCCAGAACTGGGACGCATCCCGCGTCGCGAGCCACAATGGTTATACAGTCCCCCGGGGTACTTGTTACCAATCGCAGGCTTTTGTCGGGACGGACAGCAACCTTTAAAGGCTGTAAACACAAGTTAACAAGTGCCATGATAGACCGACTTGAGAAGGAAGTCGATATGCTCGAACGCCATCTACAGGTCCTCCGGATGGTCATCGAGAACGAACCGATCGGCATCGTGAAGATGTCCAACGAGACGGGATACCCGCACCACAAGGTCCGCTACTCCTTGCGCGTTCTCGAGGAGGAAGACCTCATCGAGCCGTCGAGCCAGGGGGCCATCACGACCGACCACACCGCGGACTTCGTCTCCGAACTCGACGACAAGGTCGACGACATCATCGACAAGCTCGAGGGGATGAAGATCGACGAGATGGCCGAGATCGAGAGCTAACCCCGCAGTTCCGGCACCGTCAGGTGGAAGCGCCGATCCCGCGCCTCCACCAGACAGAGGTGGAAGCCGCGTTTTCTCGAGAGGCGCACGAAGCTCGCGCGCCTCCCGCCGCCGAACAACCCGCCGCTGGCCGTGGCCTCGCTCGCGAGTTCGAGCGCCTTCGGATCGAAGAAGCTGGCCGTGACGACGAACGCCCCGGCGAGCGTGTCGTAGGCGGCCGCGACGCGCTCCGCCCCCGACAGGAGCGCCTCCATCCCGGTCCCCTCCACCGGCTCGCGCGAATCGTGGAGGTTCGCGACGACGAGGGGGTTGCCGAGGCGGTCGCGACAGACCACGTCGAACGTGAACGACGCCTCGCCCGCGTCGACGGTGCCGTGCAGTTCCGCGCGGTCGATCTCGGGGAGCGCCTCGTAGAGCGACGACAGCGCGTCCGCGTATCCCGTGTCGACGACCTCGAAGGCGAGGTCGAGGACCAGCCACGAGACGAACTCGCGTTCGAGGGTGTCCCCGAGGAACGCTTCGAACGGCCTCCCGTCGACCCGCGCCGCCTCGGCGTCGAAGCGCGTGTGCTCCTCGAGATCGAGGTTCCTCCGAAGCCCCTCGCAGTCGTCGTGGCCGTCGAGCACGTCGTCGAGCGTCGTCGCGCCGCGCGAGCGATAGCGCACGAACAGGTTCGTTCCGGCGAGCGCCTCCCCCGGCGACACCTCGACGTCGCGCTCGATCCCGTCCCCGGCGTCGCCCGCCCGCGACTCCAGGTCGTCGATCCGCGCTTCGAGTTCCCTGACGGACGCCTCGAGCCGCTCGCGGCGCTCGTCCAGGGCGTCGCGCTCGTCTCTGAGCGACTCGTTTGCCGCCCGTAACTCGTCGCGCTCGTCGGCGAGCGATCGGACCCGCCGTTGGAGGCGCTGGACCTCCGTCTCTCGCGCGCGAAGCGTCGCTCGGAGGTCGTCGGCTCGGCGGTCGTCCGCTCGGAAATCGTCCGCTCGGAAATCGTCGGCTCGGAAATCGTCGGATCGGAGGTCGTCGCGCTCCCCCGTATCGTCGCCGCGCCCCTCGTCGTGGGAGGCGCGGTCGTCGCCTCCAGCGCCGGACGCCGCGGCGTCCGGCGAGAGAGCCGTCGCGTCGAGCGAGCGCCCCTCGGCGAGGGACGCCTCCCCGTCGGCCCGACCTGCGGGGGGTGAATCGGCAGCGGACGCGGACTCCCCCTCGGCGCTCGCTACGGCCTCCGTGGGCGCGTCGTCCTCCTCGATCGGCCCCGACGCGTCGGGTGCGCCCGTCGTATCGACTGCGACGGTCGCGTCGGGTCCGTCGGTCTCGTGGGACGGATCGTCCTCCGAGGGAGCGGCGGTGCCGGGGAGGTCGAGTACGGGAACGTCCGTCGAGACGACGCTGTAGATGCCGACCTCGTCCGCGGCCCGGTCGAACGCCTCCTGGCCGGCGATCGGGCGACCGCTCTCCCCGACGAAGGCGGCCTGCATCGCGTCGCCCCCGTAGTAGACGACGTAGTAGTCGCCGCTGAGGACGTTCTCGGCGAGTTCGACGTAGCCGGTGAAACCGCCGTCACGGAGCGTCCGGTCGACCTCCTCGAGCGGGGTCTTGGCGGTGTAGTAGCGGCCGCGTTCCTCGCCCTCGCGTTCGAGCATGGTGAACAGGAGCGGGAAGGCGGGGTCCGGCGCGGCGTAGGCCGTCCCCTCGCCGTCCGCGACGTCCCCGACGGTACCCCCGTAGACGCCGATCGCGCGACCGTTGAGCACGAACAACCACGCGTCGTCGGTCTCGAGTGCGCCCGTGAACGAGGTGTCCGCCAGGGCGGGGAGGTCGTCCCCCGAGAACGGGTGAGACTGCCACTCGCGTATCCGTTCGACGGTCCGTGCGTCCATACTCCGCGATGCGTCCGAAGGGTGATATACTTTGACGCTCCGGGATTCCGACAGGAGCGATCGGGGGCGAGTCGGGCTACAGCTTTCGTTCGGCGTCGTCCGCGAGTTCCTGCATACGCTTGCTGATACGCCCGGCGTCGGAGAACTCGTCCTCGCTCATGGCGCTCGCCAGCGCGTTGCCGAGGACGAAGACCGCGTGTTTGTGTTCGCTCTTCGACTTGTGAACGTCACCGGGCGAGACGTCGATCTGGTCGTACGCCTCGAACAGCGAGTCGTCCACGTCCTCCTGCGCGCGGAAGTACTCCATGATCGTCACCATCTGTTCGTGGAGTTCGAGGAGTTCGTCCTTGTGCATACCCTACGGTAACTGCGAGGGCGGTTTAAACATAACGAGCCAACGGGTGACGAGCGGTGTACTGTCGGCCGACAGGTCAGCGAGGACTGTCGGCACCCCGTGAAACCGAGGAACGCCACACAGTCACGGCAGACGGCGTATCACTCCTTCCGGCCGACGAGGAAGCGCTGTCCGGCGTCGACCGACTCCTCCGAGACGTCGAACCCGGACTCCCGGAGGAGGTCGCGGACCGCGGTCACGGAGGCACCGTCGATCTCCAGGCGCGACTCGTGGACCTCACAGTAGACGAGTCGACACGCGGGCCGGCTCAGCGTCTCCCGCAGTCCGCGCAGCACCGACAGCTCCGCCCCCTCGGCGTCGACCTTGACGACCGTCGGCGGGGGGATCTCGCCCGCGGCCACGAGGTCGTCGCCGCGGCGGGTCTCGACGCTCACGGTCCGCGCGTCGGGGTTCGCCGCCGTCAACAGCGTGTGGCCGGCGGATCCGAGCCCTTCGAGCGTGATGGCGAGTTCCGCGACCCCCGCCGCGTCCGACAGCGCGTACCGGGAGACGACGACCGACGCGTCGTTCAGGTCGACGTTGTCCGCGAGGCGCGCGGCGTTCTCGGGGTGCGGTTCGAACGCGATGACGGTGTCGACGACGTCGGCGGCGAGACAGGTGTAGATGCCGAGGTTCGCGCCCACGTCGTAGACCACGTCGTCCGGGCGGAGGCGCGAGACGAGGTCCGCCGCGACCGCCCGCTCGTCGAACCCGTGGAGGTCGCGGAACTCCTCGACCGTGTCCATGTGGAAGGTCGCCGTCGCGCCACCCATGGAGAGGGTTCGCGTGTCGGTCGTCGCGAGCACCGCGGTCCGATAGGCGACCGCGAGCGCACTGCGCACCCCCAGGCGATCGAGCAGGCGATCGACCCGCTCGGTGTGGACGGCGTCCTTCGCCCGAAGGAGGAGTCCGCTGGCGCTCATCGTCCCTCCCCCCCGTCTCCCGCACCGCCGCCGTCCGTCTCCAGCGGAGCGCGTTCCGCCGAACGGCCGTCGCTCCCCCGCCACCGCGCGATCTCCCGTTCGATGTGCTGACGCTGTAGCCGCCGGGAATGTACCCAATTATGACTAATTGCTGACATTTCGGGTGGCGAGTCAACGAGCAGGGACATGAAGCTAACGGGCGGACCGAGTCGGTTAGAAGAGAGGGGTGTGCGGGGTGCGCGGGGTAGATCGCGATGCGCACATGAGTGGGGCTAGAAGACGTACTCGTCTTCGTGTCCCATCATCCCGTCGTCCTCGAAGGCTCCCGGTTCGTCCTCCTCGATGGGACCGCTGGTCTTGTACGCCCGCAGGCCCGCCGCCAGCAGGTCTTCGATCGCTTCCTCGCGGTTGACGAACTCGCCCTGTTCGATCATCTGCGCGATCTGCATCTCCAGATGCTCCGGAATCGTGATTTCCACCTTGGGCATTGTCACTCGTGGCTTTGAGAGTCGGGTATATAATTCCTGCGGGGAATCTTGGCGGTAGCGCAAAACTACGCTCACGAAGAGGGAAATAATCTTCTCCATCCTCTCAGTCTATTTCATAATGATACAAACACGTCCCCGAGCGCGGCGGATTCGATGCACCTACCTTCGTGGCGTCGGTAGCGCGAGCATGAGCGTACGTGACGTGACCGACCTCTACGAGGAGTTCGGCGGTGAGCGCCTCCCGCCGGGGCAGCGCGAGACGGCTCGGTTCCCCGTGCTCTCGAAGAGCGGGACGCCCTCGTGGTCGCCGGAGACGTGGACGTTCGAGGTGTGGGGTGCGGTCGAGGACGACCGCTCGTTCTCGCTCGAGGAGTTCAAACGCCTCCCTCACGAGCGACAGCGACAGGACTTCCACTGCGTCACCGGGTGGAGTCGGTTCGACAACGAGTTCACCGGCGTTCCGTTCCCGGCGCTGGCCGAGCGCGCGGGGGTCCGGGACGACGCCACGCACGTCATGTTCCACGGCTTCGACGGCTACGCGACGGATCTCCCCCTGTCGGAGTGCATGCGCGAGGAGGTGCTGTTCGCGTGGGAACTCGACGGCGAACCGCTGCCCGACGACCACGGCGGCCCCGTCCGCGTCGTCACCCCGCACAAGTACGCCTACAAGGGCGCGAAGTGGGTCGACGGCGTGGAGTTCCTCACGGAACGCGAACTCGGCTACTGGGAGAAGCGCGGCTACTCCGACACGGCGAACCCCTGGAACGAAGAGCGGTACAGTTGAGCCGCCGGGCCGCGGCGGTGACGGTTGAACGTTCGCCCTCGCCCCCGGCCCCGTCCCGGAAGGATAGCCTCAAGAGTCAGGAACCCCGAGTTTTCGGTAATGGAATCGGCGCGCAGCGGAGGCGTGGCGGCGGATGCGCGCGAGCGCGGCGTGCTCGTCAGCCGGTCCTGTGCGGTACCGGACGTCTCCTTTCGAGCCTTTCTGACCGACCAGGCGGTCCCGCGAATCCACTGGTTCGCCCCGGACGGACTGGAACTCGCCGGGGGGCGCGCCGCCGCGCGTCTGACCGCGGCCGGTCCCGATCGCTTCGACGCGCTCCGCGCGGGTGCACGAGCAATCTTCGCGGACGTGGACCACGAGGGGCCGGCCGTGACCCGCCCCCGGATGCTCGGCGGCATCGCGTTCACCGACGACCACGACCCCGCCCCGCCGTGGGAGGGGTTCGCGGGCGCGTCGTTCGTCCTCCCGGCGGTTCAGCTCACGCGGGGGGCCGACACGACCTACCTGACGGTCTCCCGGTTCGCGCCCGACGCGGACCCCGACGCCGTCGAGGCGGACCTCGACGAAGTCCGCGACCGCATCGCCGACCTCCCGGCGATGGTGCCGAGCGGCGATCCGCCGGGCGTGCGCGAGACGCGCCACCGCACCGACGCCGGACAGTGGCAGGCGCAGGTCGGGGAGGCGGCCGAGCGCATCCGCGAGGGGTCGCTGCGGAAGGTCGTCCTCGCGCTCGCGCTCGACGTCGACCTCGACGCCGAGGTGGACGTGCCGAGCGTCCTCGAACGCCTCCGCCGGACGTACCCGCAGTGCTATCGCTTCCTCGTCCAGCCGACGGAGGCGGCCGGCTTCTTCGGCGCGCCGCCCGAACGCCTCGTCCGTCTGGACGGTCGACGCGTCGAGACGGAGGCGCTCGCCGGTTCCGTCGCACGCGGCGCGACCCCCGAGGAGGACGCCGAACTCGCCGCCGCGCTCGTGGGTAGCGAGAAGATCCAGCACGAGCAGGGCCTCGTCGCCGAGGCCATCCGCGACCTGCTCGACCCGCTCGGCGAGGTGACCGTCGGCGGACAGGAGATCCACCGACTCGCGACCATCCAGCACCTCCGTACGCCCATCACGGCCGACCTCGCGGCCGACGAGCACGTCCTCTCGATCGTCGAGGCGCTCCACCCGACGCCCGCCGTCGGCGGTCTCCCCCCGGAGGAGGCGGCCCGCACCATCCGCGAGACGGAGACCTTCGAGCGGGGCTGGTACGCCTCCCCGGTCGGCTGGTTCGACGCCGAGGGGGACGGCGAGTTCGCCGTCGCCATCCGCTCGGGCGTCGCCGGCGGTCGGCGCGCGACCCTGTTCGCGGGCAACGGCATCGTCGGCGACAGCGACCCCGCGTCCGAGTGGGAGGAGGTACAGCTGAAGTACCGGCCCATCCTCGACGAGTTGAAACGGAGATGAGGTTCGAGAACCGAAACGCGCTCTGGGGGTCGGTCGTCGCCGACGAACTCGCGAAGGCGGGCGTCGACGCGGTCTGTCTCGCGCCCGGGAGCCGCTGTACGCCGCTGACCGTCGCGTTCGCGGAGCACCCCGGGATCGAGACGTACTCGCACCTCGACGAGCGCGCCGCGGCCTTCTTCGCGCTCGGCCGGGCGAAGCGCACCGGCAGGCCCACCCCCGTCGTGTGCACCTCCGGGACGGCGGCGGCGAACGTCCACCCGGCGGTGATCGAGGCCCACCAGTCGCGCGCGCCGATGCTCCTGCTCACGGCCGACCGGCCGCGCGTCCTCCAGCACAGCGGCGCGAACCAGACGGTCGACCAGGAGGGGCTCTACGGTGACGCCGTCCGCCACTACCGCACCCTCCCGGAACCGGAAGCCGACGGGCGGAAGCTCAGGGCGCTCCGGACGGCCCTCGACCGCGCCGTCGCCACCGCGACGGGCGTCGAACCCGGACCGGTCCACCTGAACGTCCCCTTCGAGAAGCCGCTGGAGCCGACGCCCGTCCCGGGCGACGTCCCGGAGGGGTTCGCCGCATCTCACCGCGAGGCCGTCGAGGGGCGGGACGGACCCTTCGTCTCGGTCGCGCCCGGCGCTCCCGAGCTATCCGAGGCCGACCTGCGCGACCTCGTCGAGGCGGTCGAGCGCGCCGAGCGCGGCCTGATCGTCGCCGGACCGACGGCCGACCTCGCGCCCGAGGCGCTGGCCGCCCTGGCCGCCGCGACGGGCTTCCCGGTGCTCGCGGACCCGCTCTCGGGGCTCCGGTTCGGTCCGCACGTGGCCGACGCGACCGTCTGCGGCGGGTACGACTCCTACCTCGACGCCCTCGACGCGCCGCCCGACCTCGCGCTCCGCTTCGGCGCGTCGCCCACCTCGAAGACCCTCCGGGAGTACCTGCGCGACGCGACTACCGCGAGCGCGGACGCGAGGCAGGTCGTCGTGGACCCGGCGGGCGGGTGGCGCGAGGCGACGTTCACCGCGACGGACCTCGCGGTGGCCGACCCGACGCGCCTCGCCCGGGCGCTCGCCGGCCGGATCGAGGGAGGGGGCGATCCGGCGTGGCGCGAGCGGTTCGCCGCGCTCGAACGGGACTACTGGTCCCTCGTCGAAGGCGATTGGACGTTCTTCGAGGGGGCGATCCTCGCCGACGCGGCCGCGCTCGCGCCCGACCCCTCGACGCTGTTCGTCTCGAACAGCATGCCCGTCCGCGACCTCGACCGGTTCGGGCGGCCCCGCGAGGCGGCCGTCACCGCGCTCGGCAACCGGGGCGCGTCGGGCATCGACGGCATCACGAGCAGCGCGCTCGGGGCGGGCAGCGCCGCGGACGACCCGCTCGTGCTCGTGACCGGCGACCTCGCCTACTACCACGACTCGAACGGCCTGCTCGCGGTCGGGCGCTGCGGCGTGGACGCCACGATCGTCCTCGTGAACAACGACGGCGGGGGCATCTTCCGCATGCTCCCCATCGAGTCCCACGACCCGCCGTTCACCGAGTTCTTCAGGACGCCCCACGGCCTCGACTTCGAACCCACCGCCGACCTCTACGGGTTGGAGTTCTCGCGCGTCGAGACGCGGGAGGGGTTCCGCGAGGCGTACCGCGATTCGCTCGAACGGGCGGGGACGCAGGTGATCGAGGTGCGCGTCGATAGCGAGGCGTCACACCGCCACCGCGAGGTGCTCCACGAGCGCGTCGCGTCGGAACTATCGGACCGCTCGGACGCCGCGTAGGCCGAAGTCGAGGGCGCGAGCGACGACCGGATCCCCGTCCTCCGCTCGCGGCCGGTCGACGGGAATCTTTTTGCGCGCCGCCTCCCGCTCTCGCACATGGCTTCGGAGATCATGGACCCCGACCGCTGGGAGGAGGTCACGGGGGAGTTCGAGGACGTCACCTACCACCGGGCGGTGGACGTACCGGCCGTCCGCATCGCCTTCGACCGGCCCGCGGTCCGGAACGCCTTCCGTCCCGGCACGGTCGACGAGCTGTACGCCGCGCTCGACCACGCCCGCAAACGGGCCGACGTGGGCTGCGTGCTGCTCACGGGTAACGGTCCCTCCCCGAAGGACGGCGGCTGGGCGTTCTGCGCCGGCGGCGACCAGTCGGTCCGCGGCGGCTCCGGCTACGAGTACCGCGGCGACGACGAGGCGGCGGCCGACGACGACCCCGCCGTCCGCGAGGCGAGAGCCGGCCGCCTCCACATCCTCGAGGTCCAGCGACTGATACGCTTCATGCCGAAGCCGGTCGTCGCGGTCGTCCCGGGGTGGGCCGTCGGCGGCGGCCACTCGCTGCACGTCGTCTGCGACCTGACGCTCGCCTCGGAGGAGCACGCGAAGTTCCTCCAGACGGACCCCGACGTCGCCTCCTTCGACGCCGGGTTCGGTTCCGCGTACCTCGCCCGGCAGATCGGCCAGAAGAGGGCCCGCGAAGTGTTCTTCCGCGGGAAGACCTACTCCGCCGCCGAGGCGGTCGACATGGGCATGGCGAACGAGGCGATCCCTCACGAGGAGTTAGAGCGCGTCGCGCTGGAGTGGGCCGAGGAGATCACGAAGAAGAGCCCGACGGCGATCCGGATGCTCAAGTTCGCGTTCAACATGGCAGACGACGGGATGGTCGGCCAGCAGGTGTTCGCGGGCGAGGCGACGCGCCTCGGGTACATGACCGATGAGGCCCAGGAGGGTCGCGACGCGTTCCTGGAGAAGCGCGAGCCGGACTTCTCGCGGTTCCCCTGGCACTACTGACGTTTCCCGCCACTCGGGGGCGCTCACGGGGCTTCGTCGATGCCGAACGGTGCGCGCCGATCGGCGTCTGTCGCGCCCGCCCGGACGCGAGGTGAGATTCTCCGCGTCGCGATACCCTCGGGCGTCACTCGTCTTCTTCGCCGGGATCGAGCGGGAACCTCTCCACTTCGAAGTCGTCGTACGCCTTGTCCGAGGCGAGGACGGGAAGCCCTCGCATCTCGGCGACGGCGGCGTGGAACGCGTCGAACGCGGTCGCGCCGTGTTCGTCCTGGTACTCGATCGCTTTGAGCACCAGTTCCTGATCCGAGTCGGGTCGTATCGGAATCATACTCATGAGGGCGACCGCGACGCGGCCCTGATCGAAGTCGTATCGCTCCCCGAGCATGAGAAATTCCAGGTACGCGTACGCCGACGTTTCGAGTTCGAACTCGTCACCGTCGGCGGCACGCTCGGCGCGCTCTTTCAGCCAATCTGTGTTCTTCGCCAGCGCGAGCAGAACGTCCGTCTCAACGTAGGTGTTCTTCGGCATCCTCGATCGCCTGCTGCCGCGCTTCGTCGCGTAGTTCGTCGATCGACTTCCCGTCGAACGCGTCCCCGACTTCGTCCCGGATGACGGCCGCCGGGTCGTCGGGGATCGGTATGAGCCGAACGTGATCCTGGTACCTCACGACGTGAAACTCCGTTCCGTAGCGGTCCCGGAGTTCGCGCGGGAGGTAGAGCCTGCCTCGGTCGTCCGTGCGTGCCGTCCCCATGGGATCGCTATGTTTGGGATGATTTTGTATCTTTCCCACGGAGAGTCGAATCGTCACGCACCTCCGAGCGAGACGACGTTCACTCAGTCGCCGCCGGTCCCCGCCCCCTTCGCCCCGACCCCGGCGCCGTCGACGCGGCGGACGATGGTTCCGACGAGCGCCACGGCGAGGAGGGCGACCGCGGCGATGGCCGCGAACGCCGGGCTGAGGCCGCTCGACTCGATGAGCGCGCCGAAGACCGGCGGCGCGACGGCGTTGCCGATCATGATGCCGACCGTGATCACGGCGAAGTTCTTCCCGACGTCGCCGCGGGCGGAGAGCGCGTCCGCCAACTTGTCGCGGGCGGGGAGGCTGAGGCTCCCGACGCTCCCGGCGCACACCGCACAGACGGCGGCGACGAGCGGCGGGACGGCGAACGACGCGAGCGCGAACACGAACGCCGCGACGAGGAGGTAGCTGCCGACGAGGACGGGACCGGGGCCGACCCGGTCGGCGAGGTCCCCGCCGATCAGGATGAGTCCGGCACCGACGACGAACGCCGACGACAGCGCGAGGTTCGCCGTCCCGGAGTCCAGCCCGTACCCCTCGGTGAGGAGCACGACGACGAACGAGGTGACGCCCCACATCACCGTCGAGGCGACGAGCGCGAACAGCCCCAGTCCGAGGATGCCGGGGGCCGACGCGATCGAGCGGATCCCGGCGCGAAGCCGGTCGCCGACCGACCGCGGTTCCCGCCCGGGGGGCGCGTCCACGTCCGCGTCCGCGTTCGACCGCCGGATCTCCGGGTCGACGCCGCGCAGGAGGGTCACGACCGCGACCGCCGCGTACAGGAGGCCGACGCCGCCGATCAGCCCGAACGCGTGCCGCCACGTCAGCGCCGGGTGGGCGGCGATCGCGGTGATGAGCACGGGCGGTGCCGCGAAGCCGAGGTTGCCGGCGAAGCCGTGGACGCTGAACGCCCGCGCGCGGTTGCGCTCGGCGGTCGCGTCGGCGAGGAGCGGGAAGTGGGCGGGGTGGTGGCCGGCGACGCCGAGCCCGACGACGACCTGCCCGACGAGTAGCCACTCGAACGTCGGGGCGAGCGCCAGGATCAGAGCGCCGATCGACCCCAGCGTCAGACAGAGGCCCAGCGTCAGCGTCCGGTCGCGCTCGTCGGCGAGGTAGCCGTAGGGGAGCTGACAGACCGTGTTGACGAACGCCTGGGCACCCATGGCGACGCCGAGCGCCGCGAGGCTGACCTCGAACTCGCGGGCGAGCGTCGGCAGCACCGGCGGCAGCAGCACGAGGTACATGTGGTTCACGGCGTGCGACCCGCTGACGAGACCGACGACGAGGGCGGTCCCGCGGGGTACCTCGGCCGCGGAGCGTCGAAGGGAGCGCACCGACCGAGCGTGACGCGAAGCGCATGGGAGTAGTTACCGGTCCCGGAGAGCCGCGCCGGGCTCCGGCGCTCCGGGGCCGGGCCGCCACGCTGGCTATCTCGAATCCGAACCTTCACCCTCCCGGCGGCCCCACACCCCGGCAATGAGTACGCAGAACGTCTCGCGGACGAAGGCGTGGCTGATGGCCGCGCGGCCGCAGACGCTCCCGGCAGGGGCGTCGCCCGTCGTCGTCGGGACGGGCCTGGCGGTCCACGACGGGGTGTTCTCTGCCCTGCCAGCCGTCGCGGCGCTGATCGGCGCGCTCCTCCTCCAGATCGGGACGAACTTCGCCAACGACTACTACGACGCGGTCCGCGGCGCGGACACGGACGACCGGGAGGGCTTCACCCGCGTCACGCAGTCCGGCCTCATCCCGCCGCGGGAGGTGAAGCGCGCGATGTACCTCACGTTCCTCGCGGCCGTCGCCCTCGGGACGTACCTGGTGTACGTCGGCGGCGTCCCCATCCTCGTCGTGGGGCTGTCGAGCGTCGCGGCCGGCATCGCCTACACCGGCGGGCCGTACCCCTACGGCTACCGCGGGCTGGGCGACCTCTTCGTCTTCGTCTTCTTCGGCCTCGTCGCCGTCGTCGGAACGTACTACGTTCAGGCCGCGGCCCTCCTCGCGGAGCCGTTCCCGCTGTGGATCCCCGACGGGACGGTCACGCTCGCGGCCGTCGTCGCGAGCCTCCCCGCCGCGGGGCTCTCGACCTGCATCCTCGTCGTGAACAACGTCCGCGATCGGGAGACCGACGCCGCGACCGGAAAGCGCACGCTCGCGGTCGCGCTCGGCTACCGGTTCAGCCGAGCCGAGTTCCTCCTCCTGCTCGGGATGGCCTACGCCGTCCCCCCGATCTTCGCGCTCACCGGCTACGGACTCCCCGCGCTGCTTCCGCTGCTCACGCTCCCGCTCGCCGTCTCGCTCTCGCGGACGGTACTCACGCAGACGAGCGGTGAGGCGCTCAACCCCGCGCTCGAGACGACGGGGAAGCTCCTCGCGGCTCACTCGGTGCTGTTCGCGATCGGACTCGCCGCGCCGACGCTCGCATGAGCGCGACCGTGACCCTCGAACCGTTCTCGCTCCCGCTCGACCGTCCGCTCACCACCGCGAACGGGACGATCGACCGACGAGAGGGGTTCGTCGTCGCCGTCGAGCGGCGGGGCGAGCGGGGCGTCGGCGAAGCGACGCCCCTCCCGGGCTGGACGGAGTCGAGAAGCGCGTGCGAGGCCGCGCTGGAGCGGGCGCGAGCCGTCGCCGACGGGGACGGCGTCGACGCGGCGCTCGACGCGCTCTCCCCCCGCGGGACGCCCGCCGCGCGTCACGGCCTCGCGCTGGCGCTCGCCGACGCCCGCAGCCGACGCGCCGGCGTCCCCCTCCACCGACATCTCGGTGGGACGAAGCGCGTCACTGCGGTTCCCGTCAACGCGACCGTCGGCGACGGCCCGACCGACGAGACGGCCGCAGCCGCGCTGGCGGCCGTCGAGGAGGGATTCGACGCGATCAAGGTGAAAGTCGGCGCGCGGGCCGTCGAGGAGGACGTCGCCCGACTGCGCGCGGTCCGCGAGGCGGTCGGGGGCGGCGTCGAACTCCGCGCCGACGCGAACGCCGCGTGGACGCGCGAGCAGGCGCGCGAGGCGGTCGAGGCGGTCGCCGGTCCCGACCTCGCCGTCGCCTACGTCGAGCAACCGCTCGCGGCCGACGACCTCGCCGGGCACGCCGCGCTCCGCGGCGGTCCCGTCGGCGTCGCGCTCGACGAGTCGCTCGTCGAACACGGTGCCGCGACCGTCCTCGACGCCGACGCCGCCGATCTCCTCGTCCTGAAACCGATGGCACTCGGCGGCCCGGACCGGACGCGGCGAATCGCGTGCCGGGCGCGGTCGCTCGGCGTCCGTACGGTCGTGACCACCACCGTCGACGCGGTGTACGCCCGGACGGCGGCGGTCCACCTCGCCGCCAGCCTCGGCGACGTTCCGGCGTGCGGGCTGGCGACCGCGTCGATGCTCGCCGAGGACCTCGCGCCCGACCCGTGTCGTCTCGAGGGGGGGGCACTCACCGTCCCGGAAAGAAAAGGAAATGTACCAGCGCGCGCTGGTTCGACAGGTGCGTGACTGGCTGGCCCAGCGTTCGCGCGTGACGCCGGACGCAACGGCGCTCGTCGATGCCGGAAGCGGCGCGTCCCGCACCTACGCAGAACTCGACTCGGCGGTCGAGTTGCTCGCGGGACGCATCGCGGCCGAGGGGATCTGCGTCGACGACCACGTCGGCGTGCTCATCGAGACGCGCACGCGCGCCGTCGAGGCCGTCCACGCCGCGATGCGCGTCGGCGGCGTGCTCGTCCCGCTATCGACGCGATCGACCACCGCCGAACTCGAACCGCGAATCGAGCGCGCCGACCTCGACCTGCTCCTCTGCGACGCCGAAACCGAGGATCGGGTGCTCGCCGCCGCGGACGGCGTGCCGGTACGGTCGGTCGACGCGGACGGCCAGGCGACGCCCATCGCGGCGACGACGCCCCGTCCGTTCGACCTGCCCGAGTGGGACCCCGAGGACCCGCAGGTGATGCTCTACACCTCCGGGACGACGGGCCGGCCGAAGTTAGTCGTACTCACGCTGAAGAACCTGCTCACGAGCGCCAGCGCCAGCGCGTTTCGCCTCGGGACCCTCCCCGACGACCGGTGGGCCTCGCCGCTGTCGCCGAGTTCGATGGGCGGACTCGCGCCCGTCCTGCGTTCGACGCTCTACGGCTCGGCCGTCGTGCTCTGCCCGACCGACGCCGAGGATCTGCTCGACGCGCTCCGTGAGCACCGCCCGACGGGGATCTCGCTCGTCCCGACGCTCCTCCGGCGACTGCTCGACGCGGGCGACCTCCCCGACTCGCTCCGGTTCGTCCTGCTGGGCGGCGCGCCGGCCCCGGACGACCTCGTCCGCGAGTGCGGCGAGCGCGGCGTCCCCGTCTGCCCGACCTACGGCATGACCGAGACGGCCTCGCAGGTCGCCACCGCCCGTCCGGAGGAGGCCGTGGCCCACGTGGGCACCGTCGGGCGACCGCTCCTGTTCACCGAGGTGACGGTGATCGACGAGCACGGCGATCCGCTCCCGCCGGGGGACGCGGGCGAACTCGTCGTCGCTGGACCGACCGTCACCCCGGGGTACTACGACGATCCGGAGGCGACCGCCGACGCCTTCTGCCCGCACGGACTGCTGACGGGCGACGTCGGCCGCGTGGACGAGGACGGCCGCCTGTGGATCGGCGATCGGAAGGCGGACCGCATCATCACGGGGGGACAGAACGTCGATCCCCGGGAGGTCGTGGCGGTCCTGTGCGACTTCGACGGAGTCCGCGACGCGACGGTCGTCGGCCTCCCCGACCAGGAGTGGGGCGAGCGGGTGGCCGCGCTGATCGAGCGCGAGACGGACGCCGACCCGGATCGCATCGACGCGGCCGCGGTCGAGGCGCACTGCCGCGAGTCGCTCGCGGGGTACAAACTCCCGCGCGTCGTCGCGTTCGGCGAGTTGCCCCGGACCGAATCGGGGACGGTCGACCGGGCGGCCGTGCGCGAGCGCCTTCAGGAGAAACGAGTTTAACGTCCGCTCCGCACCTAGGGATACCCGTGTGCACCCTCACCGTCGCCTGGCAGGTCTTCGAGTCGCACCCGGTCGTCGTCGCCGCGAACCGCGACGAGCGCCTCGACCGCCCCTCGTCCTCGCCGCGTGAGTTCGCGGACGGCGATCGGCGGATCGTCGCCCCGACCGACGAGGAGGCGGGCGGAACGTGGATCGGGTACAACGACGCGGGCGTCGTCGTCGCCGTCACCAACCTCTGGGTCCGAGGGCTGACCGGCGAGCGCTCGCGCGGCCTGCTCGTCCGGGACGCGCTGCGACAGCGGAGCGCCGACGACGCGCTCGCCGTCGTCGAGGACGAACTCGCGACCCGCGACTACGAGGGGTTCTACCTCCTGCTCGCGGACGCCGACGACGCCGTCCTCGTCGCGAACGACGGCGATCCGACCGCGACCCGCTTCGACCCCGGCGTCCACGTCGTGATGAACGTCGGCTACGACGCCACGTACTTCGCCCCCGAGTTCCGTCCTGACCTCGGTCGCCAGCAGGCGGAGAACGGCGAGCGGTTGTTACGGAAGCTCGCCCCGCGCGGGGGCGAGACCGCGCTCGACTGGCGCGACCGGGCGGCCACCTACCTCGGAGATCACGAGCACGGCGTCTGTATTCACGCGGGGCAGTTCGGGACGAAGTCCTCGTCGCTCATCGCCGTCGACGCGGAGGGGCGGGGGTCGTACCTGTTCGCCGACGGCCCGCCGTGCGTGACCGAGTACGGACCCGTGGACAGTCAGATTTAATCCACCGACCTCCCTCTAGTCCGTATGAGCGCTGCATCCTCGGAGGAGGACCTGTCTGACGACGAGTTAGCGGGCCTCGAACTCGTGCGCGAGAGCGGTGGGATTCACCAGAGCGAGTTCTGGAAGGAACTCGACGTCTCCTCGCGCAAGGGGAGTCGCATCGTCGAGTCGCTGGTCGAGAAGGACCTCATCGACCGCGAGGAGACGGTCTACGAGGGGCACAACACCTACTACCTCACGCCGACGGCGAAGGACCTCGACTTCTCGCTGCTGATGGCCGGCGACATGCTCTCGCCGTTCGTCGCGGACGACGAACTCGACACCAGCAGCGACGCCTTCTCGCAGTGGATCATGCGACTCGCCTACCAATAGGCAACCACCACCCTTCGAACTGCCACCTCTTGCTCCGCCACCTTTTGCTGCGGTCGGGCGGGAGCGACACGCTTCGCGGTCGCTCCCGCCTCCCTGGCAAAAGCTGGACCAAAAACGCGGCGCGCTCCCTGCGGTCGCGCTTGCGCCCGCTCGCTCACTGCGCTCGCTCGCGGTGCGACGCGTAGCGTCCCCTCCGAGAGCGAGTGCTGCTCGGTACCGCGTGCCGAGTTAACACTTTGTCGCGTCCCGAGAACCGTCACGTATGTCGAAACTGCTCCGCGACCACTACCGGACGCTCGTCGAGGATCGGGGATTCGAACGCGCGGACTTCGCGGTCGGTGGAGTGTCGGCTCCCGAGATCGGACGGACCTTCGCGGTCGCCGACCGGGGGCGAGCGTTCGCGTCGCGGGTGGACGCGGGCGAGCCGGCGCTCGTCACGTCCGGCGTCTCGATGACCGGCCCGCCGCACGTCGGCACCCTCGGCCAGCTACTGACGGCGATCCGGTTACAGGAGGCGGGGCTCGACGTGCAACTCGTCCTCGCGGACCTCCCCGCCTACCTCGCCGCGGGGCGCGGGTTGAACGAGGTGCGGGCGCTCGCGGGGCGCTACCGCTCGTTCGCGCTCGACCTCGGCTTCGACGAGCGGGCGGGCACCCTCCGCACGCAACTCGACGCGCCCGGGGTGCTCCGGACGGCGATGCTCCTCTCGCGGTACTACGACCCGGACGGCGAGGCGGCCGACGGCTCCGACGACCCGGGGGAGGCAGGGGAGGGCGACGGGAGCGCCCGAGAGTCGGAACCGGAGCCGACGGCCTTCGAGTCCGAACTGGCGGCGGCGTACGAGTCTGCCGAGACGCCCGGGGGCGAGACGCCCCGGTTCGCCGGTGCGCAGACCGGCCTCCTGCTCGCCGCCGACACGCTCCACCCCCTCGTCCGCGGCGGGTACGAGCACGTCTGCTTCGTCGGCGGGAGCGACAACCACGGGCTGTCATCGTTCGTCCGGGGACTGCTCGACGCGTCGCCCTACTCGGGCACCGTCGCCGGCCTCTACACCCGGCTCGTGCCCGGGCTCGCGGGCTACCCGAAGATGTCGAAGAGCCTGCCCCGGTCGCACGTCTCGCTCGACGACGACCCCGCGACGGTGCGGGATCGGGTGCTCGCGGACGACCGCCTCCCCGACGCCGTGATCTTCGAGATGATGCGGGTCGCCTCGCCGTACTCGACGGCCGAGTTCGAGGAGGTGCGCGGGGCGTACGAGCGCGGCGGCGACGAGTGGACGGCGGCGAAGAGAGCGTACGCGGACTTCCTCGCCGACGCCGCGGCGGCGTGGGGGTGACGACCGCGATGGAGCTACTGAGCGCCTCGATGGCGGCCTTCGCTCGTGCTCGTGCGTAGTGCCGCAAGCGAACGAACGCAGTGAGTGAGCGAGCGGCCTTTGTAGCGTAACTCCCAGGAGCGGCATCCTCAGCGGACAACAAAAGCGTCCGTGACGACAGTTGAGGGCCCACGCGATAGCTGATCACACCGTCGAGCCGAGTTCATAAATAGTATGAAAGCCTAGGCGGAGGTAGAACGATGGCGCGAATCACTGGCTCCTACCCCGACGACTTAGAACTGCTCATCGAGGGGACGGTCGAAGCCGGCGTGTTCGGCGGTAAGAGCGATGCCCTCCGGGAGTTCGCTCGTGAATACTTCGAGGACCACGAAAACGAACGCATTGCCGCCGCCGTCGCCCTCTACGAACGAGAGGTGATTACCCTCGGAGATGCTGCCCGACTCGCAGCCGTCGACCGCTGGACGATGCGCGATATCCTTCGTGAGCACGGCGTCGAACTCCGACTCGGGCTCGCGGACGAAGCCGACGCTGAGTACGAAGCGGGGGCCGCCACCGAACTCGAATTTACCGACAGAGACGACGAGCAGTCGGCCGCTGGCGGTAACGATTCACCATCTGAATGACGACGAACGATGTCCCGCCAAATCCGAGCGTATTGGATACCACAGTCCTCTCCAACTTCTCGTTTATCGATCGCGTAGACTTGCTGGCGGCTCTCGCGAATATTTGTACCGTTCCGGTCGTTCGCGAAGAACTCGAGAACGGAGTCGACAGTCATCCGTACCTCCGTCCAGCGCTCGATGCGCTCGATGAAACTGTTCCCGTCGCTTCGGTTTCGGACACCGTAGCAAACCGTGAGGCAGTCGTCCGCGGGCATCTCGACCCCGGTGAGGCACAGGCGTTCGCCCTTGCCGACGCTCACGATGGCCGCCTCCTGACCGATGACGGTGACGCTCGTACGTTCGCCAAGAACCAAGGTATCTCAGTAGTCGGCTCTGTCGGCATCTTGCTCGCGGCTATCGACGCCGGTCGAGTCGACAGACCGACCGCAGACGCGTGGCTTAAAACCTGGATCGACGATTTCGGATACTACGTTCCGTATCGGGACATCGAGGAATACCGCTGATCGCTGTACTAGTGAAATTGCCCGACAGAGAGAAAACGGAGTAAGTCACGCACACGGAGTACTCGGTACTCGACCGGTCGCATCAAGAGAGCCGTTTGGCGGTGAGGTACGCCGCCACGATCGCGGCCACCGCTCCGGTTACGACCCCGGCGTCGAGGGAGAAAACGGTGAGAATCGGAATTGCCACGACGAGAAACGTCAGTACTGCCACGACGACGACGACCCTGAGTTTCATATCGAGAACGGCGATCTTCTCGAAGGTTCCCATGACGGGAGTCACTGTCCGGTCATCAATAATAATCACGTCCGTTCTCCGCAGAGTATAGAACGTCCCGCTCTCTCGGCCCTACCCGATCAGTCGCTCCTCGCCCTCCCAGTACTCCTGGCGGAGCTGGTACTTCTGGACCTTGCCGGTGGCCGTCTCGGGGAGGTCGTCGACGAACTCGACGCGCCGGGGGATCTTGTAGCCCGCGAGGTGTTCGCGGGCGAACTCGGTCACCTCGTCGGCGGTGAGGTCCTCGCCGGGTTTCGTGACGACGAGCGCCGTGACCATCTCGCCCCACTCGTCGCTCGGCGTGGGGATGACCGCCGCCTTGGCGATCGCGGGGTGGTCGTAGAGCACGTCCTCGACCTGGAGCGAGGAGACGTTCTCCCCGCCGGAGATGATGATGTCCTTCTCGCGGTCCTTGATCGAGATCATCCCGTCCTCGTTCCAGCTCGCGAGGTCGCCGGTGTGGAAGTAGCCGGGCTTCTTCGCGTTGAACGCCTCGTGGGTCGCCTCCTCCTTGTTGAGGTAGCGGTCCATCACCTGGTTGCCCTTCACGACGATCTCGCCCATCGTCCGGCCGTCGCGGGGCACGTCCTCGCCGTCGTCGTCGACGACCCGCACGTCGGTGGCGAGCGTCTCGAACCCCTGGAAGGACTTGATCTCCCGGCCGCGCTGGGCGATGCGCCGGGGGGAGTTCGAGGTGGTGATGATGGGCGCGGTCTCGGTGAGGCCGTAGATGTGGATGATGCGCCAGCCGACCTCGTCCTCGACGGTCTCGATGGTCGCCTTCGGCGGGGCGCTGCCCGCGGTGGCGATGCGGAGTTCCCGGTCGCCCGTCGTCGGCTCGTCGGGGTGCTCCTCGTGGTAGGCGATGATCCGGTTGAGGACCGTCGGCGCGCCGCACATGAACGACACGTCGTGGTCACGGATGCGCCGGAGCGTCCCCTCGGGATCGAACGTGCGCTGACAGATGTGCGTCCCCCCGGTGCCCGTGATGGCGTAGGTGTGCCCCCAGCCGTTGCAGTGGAACATCGGCAGCGTCCAGAGGTACGTGTCGTCGTCGCGGATCTCCATGTGCTGGTTGAGCACGAGCGCGTGCCAGTGCTCGGTGCGGTGGGTCCGCACGACGCCCTTCGGGTCGCCGGTCGTCCCGGAGGTGTAGTTGATCGAGGCGTCGTCGTCCTCGACGATGTCGGGGCGTTCGGGGGCCTCGACGGAGGCGTCGGCGAGCAGGTCCTCGTAGTCGAGCCAGTCGCCCTCGATCTCGTCGGCCCGGTAGCCGACGTAGTTGTCCGCCGGTATCGAGTCCCGAACGGACTCGACGTTCTCGGCGTAGTCGTAGTCCGCGATGACCGTGTTCGCCTCGCAGTCCGAGAGGATGTACTCGAAGTCCTCCGGGACGAGGCGGTAGTTCATCGGGACGAACACCGCGCCGAGCTGGTTGGTCGCGTAGAGCGTCTCGAGGAAGTAGTGCGTGTTCGGCGCGAGGAGCGCGACCCGGGAGCCCTGTTCCACGCCGAGATCGGCGAGCGCGTTCGAGAGACGGTTCACCCGCTCGCCGAACTCGGCGTAGGTGTACTCCGTGCCGTCGTGGGCGACCACCCCGACCACGTCGTCGTAGAGATCGAGCGCCCGGTCGAGGAAGTCGAGCGTCAGCATCTGAACCTTCATGAACTATCGAACGGGTGTTTCGACGGCGTTGGCTAATGGTTTTCGCCACCTCAGCACAAACGCAGCTGCGTTAGTCACGTCCGACTTGTCGTTCGTGAGTGACCTGTTTCGAGTTCGGACGCTCCGCCGAAGTCGGTGGATCGACGGTACGTCGACGAGGCCGACGGTGCTCGGCGGCGGAACCGGGAGCGCAGTGACACCCGCTCAGGCCAGCGCGCTCCCGACGCGGACGATCTCGCGCTCGCCGAAGGCGGGGCCGACGAACTGGACGCCGACGGGGAGACCGTCCGTCTCGCCCGCCGGGACGGAGATCGCGGGGAGGTCGGCGAGGTTGATCGGGACGGTGTTCACGTCCGCGAGGTACATCTGGAGCGGGTCGTCGAGGCTCTCGCCCCGCTCGAACGGCGGGACGGGCATCGTGGGGGAGGCGAGGACGTCCGCCTCCGACAGCGCCGCGTCGAAGTCCCGGGCGACCCACGCGCGGGCGTCCTGGGCCTTGGCGTAGTACTTGTCGTGGTAGCCGGCCGAGAGGGCGTAGGTCCCGAGGAGGACGCGGCGCTTCACCTCCTCGCCGAAGCCCGCCTCGCGAGACCGGGCGAAGGCGTCGTTCCAGTTGCCCTCGTAGCCGCCAGAGACGGCGGAGGACTCGCTCCGCTCGTCCTCCGAACCACCGCTCGCGCTGCTCGCGGAGACGCCGTAGCGGACGCCGTCGAAGCGCGCCAGGTTCGAGGACGCCTCGGACATCGCGATGACGTAGTAGGCGGCGACCGCCCGCTCGACGGAGGGGAGAGACACGTCGACCGTCTCCGCGCCCTGCGCCCGGAGGTCGTCCAGCGCGGCCTCGAACGCCTCGACGACGCCCCCGTCTGCCCCCTCGACGAGTTCGGTCGGGACGCCGATCGTCGTCCCCGACACGTCGCCGTCGGCGGCGCTCGCGTAGTCGGCGGCCGCCCGCCCGTCCGGGTCGTCGCGTGCCTCGCTCGCGTCGCGGGTCGTCGCGTCGCGCTCGTCCGGGCCGGCGATCACGTCGAGCAGTTCCGCCGCCTCCTCGACCGTCGGCGCGAGCGGACCGATCTGCTCGAGCGAGTTGGCGTACGCGACGAGGCCGTAGCGCGAGACGAGACCGTAGGTGGGCTTGATGCCGACGACGCCGCAGAAGGCGGCGGGGTTGCGGATCGATCCGCCCGTGTCGGTCCCGAGCGCGAGGTCGGCCTCGCCCGCGGCCACGGCGGCGGCGGAACCGCCCGAGGAGCCGCCCGGGACGCGCCCCGGCGCGGCGGGGTTCTCGGTCGGGCCGTAGGCGGAGGTCTCGGTGGTCGAGCCCATCCCGAACTCGTCCATGTTGGTCTTGCCGACGACGGTCGCGCCGGCCGCCGTCAGGCGCTCGACGACCGTCGCGTCGTAGGGCGGGACGTAGTCCTCGAGCATCGCCGACCCGCAGGTCGTCCTGACGCCCGCGGTCGAGATGTTGTCCTTGACGGCGACGGTCCGCCCCGCGAGGGGCCCGTCGTCCGCGCCCTCGATCGTCTCCTCGGTGATGAAGGCGTTCAGATCGCCCATCTACGACACCCGCGGTCCCTTGAAGTAGCCGTCCTCCGTCTCGGGCGCGTTGGCGAGCGCCTCCTCCTGCGAGAGACACGCTCGGGTCTCGTCGGGCCGCATGACGTTGACCAGTTCGCGCTCGCGGTCCACCTCCGGCACCTCGTCGAGGGAGTCGAAGTGCGCGAGAATCTCGACGAACTGCTCGGCGAAGCGCGTCACCTCCTCCTCGTCCAGCGCGACCCGCGCGAGGTCCGCGACGTGACGGACCTCATCGGGGTCGACCGATGCGTCGCTCATACTGGCACCTGCAACGGCCCGACACTAAGGGTTTCGAATGCCCGGATTCGACGGCCTCGGGGCGTGAGAGGCCGTCTCTCGGTCAACAGATTTAAGTCGCTCGGTTCACAACAGTAGTGTACAGACGATTCTGGGTCGAGCGACCCACCCCGAGCCCACACGATGACAGATACCACTATCCGGCGGGAAACGAGCGAGCGCGAGCGTGAACGAGAGGAGGGTGAGCGCGAGGCGGACGAGGGGGAACTCCTCTGTCCCGAGTGCGGCGGTCGGTTGGAGTCGGACACGGAGCACGGCGAGACGGTCTGCGCGGACTGCGGTCTCGTCGTCGAGGAGGACAGCATCGACCGCGGCCCCGAGTGGCGCGCCTTCGACTCCGCCGAACGCGACCAGAAATCCCGCGTCGGCGCGCCCACCACCAACATGATGCACGACAAGGGCCTCTCGACCAACATCGGCTGGCAGGACAAAGACGCCTACGGCAACTCGCTCTCCTCGCGCCAGCGGGCGAAGATGCAGCGGTTGCGCACCTGGAACGAGCGCTTCCGCACGCGCGACTCGAAGGAGCGCAACCTCAAGCAGGCGCTCGGCGAGATCGACCGCATGGCCAGCGCCCTCGGCCTCCCCGAGAACGTCCGCGAGACCGCCAGCGTGATCTACCGTCGGGCGCTCAACGAGGACCTCCTGCCCGGTCGCTCCATCGAGGGCGTCGCCACCAGCGCGCTCTACGCCGCCGCCCGCCAGGCCGGCACCCCGCGCAGCCTCGACGAGATCACGGCCGTCTCGCGCGTCGACAAGGACGAGATCGCCCGCACCTACCGCTACGTCGTCCGCCAGTTGAACCTGGAGATCAAGCCGGCGGATCCGGAGAGCTACGTCCCGCGCTTCGCCAGCGACCTCGACCTCTCCGACGAGGTCGAACGCCGCGCCCGCGAACTGCTCCGGAACGCGAAGGAGCAGGGCATCCACTCCGGCAAGTCGCCGGTGGGGCTGGCGGCGGCGGCGATCTACGCGGCGGCGCTGCTCTCGAACGAGAAGGTCACCCAGAGCCAGGTCTCCGACGTCGCCAACATCTCCGAGGTCACCATCCGCAACCGGTACCACGAACTCCTCGAAGCCGAGGGGAACGCCACCTCGTACTGAGAGACCGGGTCGCCCGTCGCCGGCCCGCTCGTTTCTCCGCCGCTCGTTCGCCGCTCGTCCTTCCGTCGCTCGTTCTCTCGTCGCTCGTTCTTCCGTCGCTCGTCCGTCGCACGCGAACCGCCGTTCGACCGTTCGACCGTGAGCGTCGCGCGCGGAGCGATCAGAAGCGCCAAGCGGCGACCGCCCGGACCGCCGGGCATGGAGACGACCCGGCACTTCGTCGCCACGGTGTACATCGTCAACGAGGGCGCGACGGCGCTGCACGACCACGAGAGACTGGGCATGTGGCTCCCGCCCGGCGGACACCTCGACCGCGACGAACTCCCGCACGAGGCGGCGATCAGGGAGGTGCGCGAGGAGACCGGCCTCGACGTTGACCTCGTCGCCCCCGCGGGGGACGTGTCCTCGGAGACGGTCCGCTCCCTCGCGATGCCCCGGCAGTTCCTGCTCGAGGACATCGACGTCCACCCGACGGGCGAGGTCGGCCATCAGCACGTCGACTTCGTCTACTACGGGGCGGTCGACTCGCGGGACGTTCGGCCGGCCGGCGACGACGAGGCCGCGCCCGCCCGCTGGGAGTGGTTCACGCCGGCCGACCTACGGGAGAACGCCCACCGCCTGGAACCCGACGTCGTGGAGGTCGGACAGCGGGCCATCGAGGCGGTCGAGGCGGCCGGGGCGAAGAGAGTGGACGAGACGGGCGAGACGGAGCGGGTGGACGTGACCGGGAGCGAGGACGACGCGGAGCGGGCAGAGGGGGATCGCTAGAACAGCGAGGTCATCGCGAGTACCGCCCGGCGTTTGACCGCGCCGCCGGCCTGTCGGAAGCTGATGCGCCAGGGCGTGCGCTTGCCGACGACGGTCGTCTCGCCCGCGACGACGGCGTCGAGGATCCCCTCGACGGTGCGGTCTTCCGTCGCCACGTGCGTGACCGCCTGGCCGATCATCTCGGCGATGTGCGCGTCGCTGCCCGCGGTCATCGGCAGCCCGCGGCGCTCGGCGAAGCGCTCGGCCTGCCGGTTGGAGCGCCCGGTGAGGAGCCGGGAGTTGTACACCTCGATGGCGTCCGCGCTCGCTAACTCGTCGCGGGAGATGTGGGGGGCGACGCCGTGGCGCGACTTCTGGAAGGGGTGCGGGACGATCGAGACGCCGCCCTGTTCGCGGATGCGGTCGAGCGTCTCCGAGAACGGGAGTCCGGCCGGAACCCGCTCCCGAAGCCCCAGACCGAGGACGTGTCCCGCCTGGCTCGTGATCTCCATCCCGGGGATGCCGACGAGGCCGTACTCCGAGGCGACCTCCGCCATCTCCAAGCTGGCGTCGATCTCGTCGTGATCCGTGACGGCGACGGCGTCGAGACCGACGGCTTCGGCCTGCTGGAGGATCAGTTCGACGGGATCCCGGCCGTCGTACGAGAGTTCGGAGTGCGTGTGAAGCTCGACCGACAGCACAGCGAGAGGTGGGAGGGCGAAGGAGAAAAAGGTATCCGGTCTCCGGACCGTCGCGTGCGCCCGATTCGCACAGACGTCGGATGCGCCCGTCGCACGTCGACGTGCCACCGGATCGGCGACCGACGAGCGCGACGTCGACCCGCAGAGAGCCGAAGCCGGTCGGGAGAGCGTCCGCCTTCGTTACCGACATTCTGACACTCACTGGACGATTCTAAAATAAATATAAATATGTAGTAAAATTTTTAGTAAAGATAACTCGATATACGATGGTATGGGAATGACTACGTCAGGGGGAGGTCCCCCGCGATGAACGTATTCGTGTACGTGCTAGCGGAGGACGAGGTCGATCCAGCGCCGGACAAGACCAGCACGAAGTTCGTCGTCGACGACAACGTCGGGGAGTCGATCCACGTCCACCTGCGGAACCTGCGCCTCGAGATGGGCGTCCGCGACTTCGACACGTTCGCCAGCCAACTACGAGACGCCAGGGAGGAGCTTCACGATGGGGATCGTTGAGGAGGAACTCGCGGAATTCGAGATCTCGACCGGACAGGAGTACCGCATCGAACTGAACAAGGGCGAGACGATCCACGTGCACGCGGGCAACCTGCGACTGGACATGTCGGTCGACGAGTTCGATCACTTCGTCGACGTCATCGCGCGGGCACAGCGGGAACTTCACGAGAGGAAAGGATGGTGACAGAGACCGAACGGAACGAGAGGGGCGGAACCGTGATCGAGCGGGGGACCGGACCGGGAGCGGCGACGACGGCGGAGCGCCGCACCGTGCGGGAGAACGGAGCGAGCGCGAAGCGCCGAACGGAGGGAGCGATCCTCGAACGGCTGTTCGACGAGTTCAACGAGCGGGACGTCCGCTACGTCGTTCCTCGAAAGTACGACCTGCTGCCGGAGACGCCGCGCGGCGACGTCGACATCTACGTCGACGCGGCCGAGTTCGAGACGGCGATCGACGTCTGCGAGCGGCTGGGATTCGAGACGCCGACGACGGCGCGTCAGTCGACCCTCCAGCCGATCGTGTCGAACGCGGCGGAGCTGCTGGAGCACGCGGTCCGATCGCCGACCGAGGCGGCGGCCACGCTGCTCCGAGCGCCCGAGCGCGTCGTGCAACTCGTCCGCCCGAACACGTCGCACAAGCAGGGGTACGTGAACCGGAAACTGCAGGGCGGGGGAGTCAAGCTCGATCTGCGGAACCACCTGGCGTACACCTCGACCTCGGACGGATCTCAGATCCGGGTCGATCCGAGCGTCGAGCGACGGCTGTTCGACCGTCGCCGGTTACACGAGGGCTTCTACGTCCCGATGGCGGCAGACGAACTGACCCATCTGGTCGCCCACTGCGTGTTCGACAAACACGGGGTGTTCTCCGGGTACTACGTCGATCGGTGCGACGCGCTCGTCGAGGAGGTGACCGCCGACCAGCGCAAGGACGAGGCGTTCAGGGAGCTACTGTCGGACGTGTTCTACGGCGCGGACGAACTCGTCTACGACTCGGTGACCGAAGGCAGATACGACGCGATCAGGTCGAAGCTCTTCCGGTTCGACGAGTACTGACGCGACGGCTCACTTCCGAACGACGAGTTCGATCCAGTACTCCCGCTCGAGCATGGTCCGGCGCAGTTCGTCGAAGTCGTCGACGTCGAGCGCCTTCCCGTGCCACCGACACTGTCTGTGGACGTTGGCGACACCCTCGCTCGTGACGACCGACGCGATCTCGAACCCGTTCTCGTCGAGCGCCGAGAGGATCCGGTCGATCTCGATCTCGGTGAGGTAGATCGGGTGTAGTTCGACGTGCACGACCGTCGGACCGGGGGCGGCGAGGACGCCCCCCATCCCGTCGAAGACGTTCGCCTCGTACCCCTCGACGTCCATTCGAACGACGTTGACGGCCTCGGGCGAACACTCCCGCTCCGCGAGGAACCCCTCGACGGTCTCCTGGCGGACCGGGATGCGCTCGGTCGCGACCGCGTCCCCCGCCCGCCCGCCGTCCGTGACGGTGTCAGTCGTCCGGACGGTCTCGGCCACCCGTATCGCGTGTCGGTTCGACTGCTCGCTCAGCTCCAGTTCGGCCGGACCGGTGCGGTCGCCGATGGCGCACCGTTCGATCTCGACGCGGTCCTCGTAGCCGTTGAGTTCGAGGTTCCGCTCGAACAGATCCAGGTTGCCCGGCTCCGGCTCGATCGCGTAGATGTGCGCGTCCTCCCCGAGGATGCCCGCTTCGAGCAGGCAGAAGTAGCCGATGTTCGCCCCGATCTCGAGCACCGTGACCTCGCCGTCGACCCGCTCCCCGAGCCGGCGAAGTTCGTCCTCGAACGCGTCAGTCGAGAGCTGTTCGTGGACGCCGTAGGCGATGAGCGTCCGGGAGATCCCCTCGTCTTCGAGGTCGAGGTACATCTCGTTCCCCTGTACCTCGCGGCGCACGAACCGCGAGGAACTCCGACGCGCGACCGACCGGTAGTACGGGTTCCGCCGGGTGACGACCTCCCCGACGTAGCCGACGAACTGCCCGAACCGCCGCTCCCGCAGCAACCGCGCCGCCTTCGCGCCCACCATCCGCGCCGACGCGGGAACGCCGGCGAGCGCGTCGATCGCTGACGCGAGCGTGTACGTTCCGGTACCGAGTGATACAGAGACCATAGTATCTCAGCCCAACGTATTGGTTAATAAGTACTACTATTTATTTAAGAAGTTGTGGGGGTCGAGGGTGAGTTCGAGGGGGTCCGTGCCGTCGGTGCGTACCCCGCTCGATCGTCCCGCAGCGATCCTCGGGCTGAGGGTCGACAGTATATCTCGTGGCGGAAAACTACTAAATAAGGCGATGGTGTACGGGAAAGGGCATCTATCGTGTCGATCAAGACTCTCGTCCGAGCCCTCCGACGGTTCGTCCCGAGCGGGGACGTGACCGAGCGTGCGGTCAAGAGCGGCATCTGGGTCGCGCTGATCAACGTCGTCGATCGGGCGCTCCTGCTCGGCATGCAGGTCGCGCTGCTCCTGCTGCTCAGCCCCACCGAGATCGGGTTGATGGGGATCGCGATGCTGGTGCTCGCGGGGCTCAAGCAGTTCTCGCACCTCGGCGTCGACGCCGCGCTCGTCCAGCGCGAGGAGTCGAACGTCGACGCGTACCTGAACACGGCGTGGTGCCTGAACATCGCCCGGGGGGTCGCGCTCGCGACCGTCGCCTACCTGCTCGCCCCGTGGGCCGCAGCGTTCTTCGACGCGCCGCAGGCGACGGCGATCATCCGGTTCGTCGCGCTCACGCCGCTGCTCTCGGGGCTCGTCAACCCGGGCGTCCTCTACTTCCAGAAGGGCCTCGAGTTCCACAGACAGTTCGGGTACACGCTCAGCAGCACCGTCGTCCGCGTCGTCGTGACGCTCGGCTACGCCCTCGTCTCCCCGTCTGTGTGGGCGCTCGCGGTCGGGTTCGTCGCCGGACAGACGGCCCTCGTGTTCTCGTCGTACCTGCTCCACGACTACCGCCCGTGGCCGGCGTTTCGCGTCGACGCCGCGCGCGAGATGCTCGGGTACGGCAAGTGGATCTTCGGCTCGTCGGTCGTCGGCTTCCTCCACGGACAGGGCGACGACGCGTTCGTCGGCTGGTTCCTCGGCGCGTCCGCGCTCGGCCTCTACCAGCCGGCGTACCGGTTCTCGAACGCGCCCGCGACCGAGATCTCCCAGACCCTCTCGCAGGTGACGTTTCCGACCTTCTCGAAGCTCCAGAACGACGTCGCACAGCTCCGCACGGGGTTCCTGCGCACGATCCAGCTCGTCGCGTTCGCGTCGTTCCCGATGGCGGTCGGGATCGCCCTCGTCACCCCGTCGTTCGTCGCGTTCCTCGGCGACGAGTGGCTCCCGATGATCCTCCCCATGCAGTTGCTCGCCGTCTACGGTCTCCTGCGGTCGATCAGGTCGCCGACGACGCCGCTGTTCCGGGCGGTCGGGCGGCCGGACTACCAGACCAAGATCAAGACGCTGAAGCTCGCCCTGATCGTCGCGTTCATCTACCCGGCGACCGCGGAGTGGGGGCTCGCCGGGACCGCGCTCGTGATCGCGGCAAACGAGTTCGTGACGACCCCCATCGCCGCGTACCTCTCGCTGCGCGTCGTCGACGGCCGACCCGCCGAGTTCCTCCGCGTCCTCGGCTACCCCGCGATCGGCAGCGCGATCATGGGCGCGGGGGTGTTCCTCGTCCGGGCGAGCGTCCCCCTCGACTCGCCGCTCGCGACGTTCGCCCTGCTCGTCGCGACGGGCGTCCTGCTCTACGCGCTGGTGATGCTCGGGATCGAACACCGGTTCGACTACGGCATGGGCGACATCGTTCGGACCGCCCACGAGGCGGTCAGGTGACCGGCCGAGACGACGCGCCGATCCGCGACGGCGAGCCGATTCGGGACGACGACCCGGCGACCACCTCGCCCCGAAAACGCGAACAGTCGGGCGGAGGGTGACTAACGATTATGCCCTGCCCACGCGTACCACGGTGTTCGAGGAACGCATGAGTGACACCGAATACGCGAGAGACGTGCTCGTCTCCGCGGACTGGCTGGAGGAGCACCTCGACGACTTCCGGAGCGACGACCCCGACTATCGACTGGTCGAGGTGAACAGCCCCGAGTCGCCGGACACCGACTTCCCCTCGCGGTACGACCAGGGCCACGTTCCGGGGGCGATCGGCCTCCAGTGGGACGAGGACCTGTCCGATCGGACCCAGCGGGACATCCTGACCAAGGGCGACTTCGAGGCGTTGGCCGGAAGCCGCGGCATCGCACCGGACTCGACGGTGGTCTTCTACGGCGACGGCTGGATCCCGAACTGGTTCGCCCTGTTCGCCTACTGGGAGTTCAAGTACTACGGCCACGAGGACGCCCGCGTGCTCGACGGCGGGAAGGACTACTGGGTGAACAACGACTACCCGCTGACCGACGAGGTACCGGAGTTCCCCGAGGTCGAGTACCGCGCCAGGGGACCGTTCGAGGGGATCCGGGCGTACCGGGACGACGTCGAGATGATCCTCGATACGGGGGTCCCCCTCGTCGACGTGCGCTCGCCGGAGGAGTTCTCCGGCGAGGTGATCGCGCCGCCCGGCCTCAGGGAGACGGCCCAGCGCGGCGGTCACATCCCCGGCGCGGAGAACGTGCCGGTCAAGGAGAACCTCGACGAGGACGGGACCTTCAAGGACCGCGACGACCTCGAATCGCTCTACGCGGACCACGGCGTCGACGGCGACGAGTCGGTGGTGACCTACTGTCGCGTCGGCGAACGCTCCTCGATCGCCTGGTTCGCACTCACGGAGTTACTCGGCTACGACGACGTCAGGAACTACGACGGGTCGTGGACCGAGTGGGGGAGCACCGTCCGCACGCCCATCGAGACGGGGGAACCGGACTGAGCGTCTTCGCGCCCTCGGTCCTCGGGATCGTCGTCCGTACGGTCCCGTGCGACATTCCGTCCCCGCCGACCGTTCCCGTCGATACGGAAAAGCGGGATACGTCCGTCTACCCTATCGGCGAGACGTGGTGACCGGGGATGGCTGACTTCGACGTACTCGTGATCGGCGGTGGAACCGGAAACAAGGTGGCGAACGCGGCGGCGGACGCGGGCCTCGAAACCGCACTGATAGAGCGCGGACCGATCGGCGGGACGTGCGTGAACCGCGGTTGTAATCCCTCGAAGACGCTCATTCAGCGTGCGGATCTCGTCGAGTCGATCCGGCGCGCCGGCGAGTTCGGGATCGACGCGCGGATCGAGGGGATCGACTACGGGGCGATCGTTCGGGAGGTGACCGCGTCGGTCGACGGGAAGTCGGACCGCATGGAACGCGCCGACCGCGAGCGCGACCGCCTGACGCTGTTCCGTGAGCAGGCGCGCTTCGTGGACGACCGGACCCTGGAGATCGACGGCCGGGAGGTGACCGGCGAGAAGGTGGTCGTGGCCGCCGGCGCGCGGCCGGTCGTCCCGCCGATCGAGGGGATCGACGAGGTGGACTACCTCACGAACCGGGAGGCGTTGCGGCTCGAGACGCAACCCGAGCGCCTCGTGGTCATCGGCGGCGGCTACATCGCCGCGGAACTCGGCCACTTCTACGGGGCGCTCGGCACGCACGTGACGATCGTCGGTCGGGACGACGTGCTCGTCGGGCGCGAGGACCGCGAGGTCGCCGAGACCTTCACCGACCTCGCGCGGCGACGGCACACCGTCCGCACCGGCTACACCGCGACGGCGGTCGAGCGAACCGGCGACGGGATCACCGTCCACGCCGAGCGGAACGACGGGGGCGAGGAGATCGAGATCGAGGGCGACGACCTGCTCGTCGCCGCGGGCCGCCGGCCGAACACCGACCTGCTCGACGTCGAAGCGGCCGGGATAGAGACGGACGAGCGGGGGTTCGTCGAGACGAACGAGTACCTGGAGACGAGCGCGCCGAACGTCTGGGCGCAGGGCGACATCGCCGGCAACTTCCAGTTCAAACACGCCGCCGACCACGAGGCGAAGTACGTCGTCGAGAACGCCCTCCGCGGCGAGCAGACCCCGGTGGACTACACGGGCATGGCGCACGCGATCTTCACCTCGCCGCAGATCGCCGCCACCGGATTGACCGAACAGGAACTCGAGGAGCGGGGGCGGGCGTACGTCGTCGGCCGACGGGCGTACGACGACACGGTGATGGGACGGGCGCTGAAGGCGGAGGACGGCTTCGTAAAGGTGCTCGCCGACCCCGACGACGGGACCGTCCTGGGCTGTCACATCGTCGGTCCCGAGGCGTCGACGCTGATCCACGAGGTGATCGTCGCGATCACGAGCGGTTCGGGCACGGTCTTTGACGTCACGAACGCCATCCACGTCCACCCGGCGCTGAGCAAGGTCGTCCTCGAAGCGTTCGAGGACACGGACGTGTGATGGCTTCAATCCCACAAGGGTTCGTCTGAAACAGCAGCCGAACGAGGTCAACAGCCTGATCTCCTACGGGCTTCAACTACACAGGGTTCATCTGGATCGGTGTCCCATTCGGAACACAGCCCTCTATCAGGAGTCACTCACTTATTGTTTCTGTCGACCGTTACTGCATCCGTCACTCGGGGAGGTCGACGGAAGCGAGGCTATTCAGAGAAACCAACGACGTTCAGTCGAGTCTTCACAATAGACTGTCTGACCGAGGAGCGTGTCGTCGCGGCGTTCGAGGCTGATCGTCCGAGTCGTGCAGCGCGTCGTACTCGGTGCCGTCGAGGGCGCGCCAGATGCGCCCCCGAAGCTTGTGGTGGTACGCGTTGTCGTACGCCGCGTCCGCCCGGGCGGAGAGGTGGACCAGAACGCGCATTCGGTTACGCACCCCCATGCTCGTCTAACATGATACGGCAAACGTTCATGCTGCCAGGAAATAAACGTTATCGAATAACTTATTATAAACACATATGGATTGTATAATAGTGGTCGGACACCACGTTCGTGCACATAGAAACCCCTTTGTCCCGCCGAAATCACCAGACAGGTGAATGCCGCTCACCCCCTCGGACCGCGAACTCGTCGTCGAGGAACTCGGCCGCGACCCGACGCCGGCGGAGGAAGCGCTCTTCGAGAACCTCTGGAGCGAACACTGCGCGTACCGCTCCTCGCGTCCCCTGCTGTCGGCGTTCGACAGTCGGGGTGGACAGGTCGTCGTGGGGCCGGGCGACGACGCCGCCGTGGTCGAACTGGCGGAGGACTGGTATATCACGCTGGGCATCGAGAGCCACAACCACCCCTCCTACGTCGATCCCTACGACGGCGCGGCGACGGGCGTCGGCGGGATCGTCCGCGACACGCTCTCGATGGGGGCGTACCCGATCGCGCTCACCGACTCGCTCTACTTCGGCGCGTTCGACCGCGAGCACTCGCGGTACCTCTTCGAGGGCGTCGTGGAGGGGATCGCCGACTACGGCAACTCCATCGGCGTGCCCACCGTCGGCGGGAGCGTCGCCTTCCACCCCGACTACGAGGGGAACCCGCTGGTGAACGTCGCCTGCGTCGGCCTGCTGCGCGCCGACCGCCTCGTCACCGCCCGGGCGCAGGAATCGGGGAACGCGCTCGTGCTCGTCGGCAACGCGACCGGCCGCGACGGCCTCGGCGGGGCCTCCTTCGCCAGCGAGGACCTGAGCGAGGACGCGGAGACGGAGGACCGCCCGGCGGTGCAGGTGGGCGACCCCTACACGGAGAAGCTGCTGATCGAGTGTAACGAGGCGCTGCTCGACGAGGGGCTGGTCGTCGCCGCCCGCGACCTCGGCGCGGCCGGACTCGGCGGCGCGTCGAGCGAGATGGTCGCGAAGGGCGGCCTCGGCGCGCGCATCGACCTCGACGCGGTCCACCAGCGCGAGCCGGACATGCGCCCGCTCGAGATCCTCCTCGCGGAGTCCCAGGAGCGCATGTGCTACGAGGTGCGCCCGGACGACGTCGAGCGCGTCCGCGAACTCGCGGGGCGGTTCGACCTCGGCTGCTCGGTCATCGGCGAGGTGACCGAGGGTAACTACGTTTGTACGTTCGCCGACGGGGGAGGAGACCGCGAGACGGTCGTCGACGTGCCCGCCGAGTACCTGGCCGACGGCGCGCCGACGAACGACCTCGACGCCGTCGCGCCCGCGCCCCCCGAGCGCGACCTGCCCGACGCACCGTTGCGAGAGGCGTTCGAGGCGGTCGTCGGGAGCCCCAACACGGCGAGCAAGCGCTGGGTCTACCGCCAGTACGACCACGAGGTGGGCGCGCGGACGGTCGTCCGGCCGGGCGACGACGCGGCGGTGCTGGCCGTTCGTGAAGTGGGCGCGGAGCCACGCGCCGCGGAGGGGGCGAGCGGGCCGGAGGCCCGCGAGACGGGCCTCGCGATCTCGGCGGGCGCGGACCCCAACTGGACGAGCGCCGACCCCTACGAGGGGGCGCGCGCGGTCGCGCTGGAGAACGCGACGAACCTCGCGGCGAAGGGCGCGCACCCGCTCGCCGCCGTCGACTGCCTGAACGGCGGTAACCCGGAGAAGCCGGAGGTGTACGGCGGCTTCCGCGCGATCGTGGACGGACTCGCGGACATGTGTCGCGATCTCTCCGTCCCGGTCGTCGGCGGGAACGTCTCGCTGTACAACGACTCCGCCTCGGGGCCGATCCCGCCCACGCCGACGCTGGCGATGGTGGGGACGAGGGCGGGGTACGACGCGCCGCCCGCGTCGCTCGCCGGGGAGGGTGCCCTCCTCGTCGTCGGCGACGGGCCGCTGGCCCGCGGCGAGGCGCGCCTCGGCGGGTCGGAGTACCTCGCGCGGTTCGGCGGGAGCGACCGGTTCCCCGCGCTGCCCGAGGCCCCCGCGGACGCGCTCTCCGCGCTCGCCGACGTGGCGGACCACCCCGCGACGCTCGCGGTCCACGACGCGAGCCACGGCGGCCTCGCCGCGACGCTCGCGGAGATGGTGACGGAGGCGGCGGGCGCGACCGCGACCGTCGGGGACGCCCGGGCGCTGTTCGACGAGACGCCCGGGCGCGCGGTCGTGGAGACGACCGACCCCGAGGCGGTTCGCGAGCGCTTCGACGGCGTCGCCCCGGTGACGGACCTCGGCGAGGCGAACTCGACGGGAACGCTGACGCTCCGCGTCGGCGGCGAGACGCTCGCCTACGACGCGGGCGAGATCGCCGCGCTCCGGGACGTCATCGCCCGGGAACTGGAGTGACAGGTCGCCGCGGCTGCGTCGGAACGACAAGTTTTTAGGCCATCCTAAAAATCGGGGAGGTAACCGATGGCTCCAGACACGTGCGTAATCGTCCCGACGATCCGCGAGTTCGAGTGCCTCCGGGCGTACTTCGAGAACGCGCGCCGGCACGGGTTCGACCTCGATCGACTGCACGTGCTGCTCGTCACCGAGGACTTCTGCGCGACCGACGAGATGCGCGCGATGCTCCGCGAGGAGGGCGTCTCCGGGGAGGTGTTCGACGGGACGCGCCGCGAGGAGTGGTACGCCCGCCACGGCGTCGAGGAGTACGCGGGCCTGATCCCGGCGGCGAGCCACGCCGAGACGAGCTTCGGCCTCATGTACATGTGGGCGGACGAGCGCTTTGACTACGGGTTCTTCATCGACGACGACACGCTGCCCCACCCCGACTTCGACTTCTTCGGGACGCACTTCGCGAACCTCGCGTACGAGGGGCCGATCGAGTCGGTCCGCTCCGACGAGCGGTGGGTGAACGTCCTCTACCAGAACGCCGACGAGCACGGGCTCTACCCCCGGGGGTACCCCTACGCCGCGATGGGCGAGACGGTCGAGACGGGGACGACGCGCGTGACGAACGTCGTCGCCTCGCAGGGGCTGTGGACGAACGTGCCCGACCTCGACGCCGTCCGCATCCTGATGGACGGCGACCTGCGGGGGCAGGCGCGGACGCGGACGACGGCCGACGACTTCGCCGGGAACTTCGTCGCCGAGCGCGGGCAGTACCTCACCGTCTGCTCGATGAACCTCGCGTTCGAGCGGGAGGTCGTCCCCGCCTTCTACCAGCTTCCGATGGACGACAACGAGTGGAACGTCGGCCGGTTCGACGACATCTGGAGCGGCGTGTTCCTCAAGCGCGCGACGGACCTCCTCGACGCCGAGATCGTCACCGGCTACCCGCTCTGCGAGCACAACAAGGCCCCGCGCTCCACGTTCGACGATCTCAACGCCGAGGTGCCGGGGCTGGAACTGAACGAACACCTCTGGGAGATCGTCGACGGCGTCGAGCCGTCGGCCGGCTCCTACGCCGGGGCGTTCGCCGCGATGGCAGACGCCCTCGCCGACGGCGACTGGTCCGCGTACGAAAACGGCGCGTTCCTCAACCACGTCGGCGAGTACATGCGCGACTGGCTCGACTGCCTCGACCGACTCGCGGCGGCCCGCACCGCCCCGGTCACCGCCGACGACTGACCCGACGGTACTCGAATCCCGAACCGTCGCGTCGGCGACCCGTTCTCGAGAGAACCGGCAGGTATATGGTCTTTAGGTCCACCTAAACCAGTATGACGACGGAGGGTTCATCGGGACGAGTGATCACTCGTCGCCGGCTCCTCGGGGCGGGTGCGGTCGCGGGCGTCGCCGGGCTCGCCGGCTGTTCCGGGTTGTTCGGCGGATCGAACGAGAACGGAGAGAAGGGTTCGAAGCCGATCGGACAGATCGGGTCCGGGCGGTCGCCCTTCGGTGACCGCGAGATAACCGGCGGGACGTCGATGGCGGAGATGCCGGAGATGAGCGGGACGCTCACGGTCTACTCCGCCCGCGGCGAGGTGCTCGTCGGTGAGCTGATCTCGTTCATCGAGGACCTCTACCCCGACCTCGACGTTCGGGTGCGGTACAACTCGGCGGCGGAGCTGGTGAACCAGATCGAGACCGAGGGCAAGAACAGCCCCGCGGAGGTGTTCTTCACGGTCGACGCCAGTTCGCTCGGCGAACTGAAGAAGGACGGGTTCACGACGAAGCTCCCGACGGACGTCCTCGATCTCGTCCGCGAGGAGTTCCGCGACCCCGACGGGCAGTGGACGGGGACCTCGGGACGCGCGCGGACCGTGCCGTACAACACCGAGCAGTTCGAGAAGTCTGCCATCCCGAACGACATCATGGTCTTCCCGGAGAAACGGGCGTTCGCCGGGAAGATCGGGTGGGCACCGACGTACAGCTCGTTCCAGTCGTTCGTCACCGCGATGCGCGTGCTCGAGGGGGACGCGGCGACGAAGAAGTGGCTCCGGGGGATCCTGGACCTCGGCGTCCGCGAGTACAGCGACGAGTTCCGCGTCGCCGAGGCGATCGCCGACGGGGAGATCGCCGTCGGCTTCGCGAACCACTACTACATCCAGCGCGTGCTCGCCGGCCGCGGCGGCGACGCCCCCATCGCCACCGCGTTCACGAAGGGCGACGCGGGCGCGATGTTCAACGTCGCTGGAGCCTGCGTGCTGAAGACCGCCGCCGACGGGACGCTGGCTGCGAACTTCGTGCGCCACCTCCTCTCGGCCGAGGCGCAGGACTACTTCGCGCGGGAGACCTTCGAGTACCCGCTCGTCCCGGGGGTCGAGCCGATCGGACGGCTCCCCACGATCGACGAACTGAACCCGCCGAAGGGGCTGGACCTCACGCAGCTGTCGGACTTCGAGGGTACCATCCGCCTCATGCGCGACGTCGGCGTGCTGTGAGGTCGAGCGAACGATGACGGCGGGGGGACCGACGACCGACGAGCGGGGCGCGACCGGCGATCGGGGAACCGGGGGGCGAGGAACCGCGGGCGGACGAGGCGCGACCGGGGCGGCCCGCCGGCGCGACCGACCGCCCCTCGCGCCGACGGCCGCGAGCGCCGCCGTCGCCGCCCTCGTGCTGCTGCCGCTGCTCTGGCTCGTCCGGACGGCGCTCGCGGGCGGTCCGGCGGAGGCCGTCGCGCTGCTCACGCGGCCGGAGACCGTCCGCGTGTTCCTCAACAGCGCGGCGCTCGTCGCGGCCGTCACCGGCGCGTCGATCCTCGTCGGCGTCCCGCTCGCGTACCTGACGGTCCGCACCGATCTCCCGCTGCGCCGGCTGTTTACGGTCGCCGTCTCGCTACCGCTCGTCGTCCCGAGCTACATCGGTGCGTTCGCCTTCGTCTCGGCGTTCGGCCCGAAGGGGGCGTTCCAGCGGCTCCTCGAACCGCTCGGCGTCGAGTCGCTCCCGACCATCTACGGCTTCGCCGGCGCGACGCTCGTGCTCACGCTGTACACCTACCCGTACGTCTACATCACGACGCGCGCCGCGCTCACGTCGCTCGACACGCGCCTCGTCGACGCGGCGCGGACGCTCGAGCACTCGCGGTGGGAGGCGTTCAGGCGCGTGACCGTCCCGCAGATCCGCCCGGCGGTCGCCGCGGGAAGCCTGCTCGTCGCGCTGTACACGCTCTCTGACTTCGGGACCCCCGCGATCATGCGCTTCGACGCGTTCACGCGCGTCATCTACGTCGAGTTCACCACCTTCGGCCGCGACCTGGCGGCGCTCCTGTCGCTGCTGCTGGTGGCGGTCACGCTGCTGATCCTCGCGCTCGAATCGCGCGTCCGGGGGAGCGGACCGCTCTACACCGGGGGCGGCCACCACCACGACACGGTCCCGCTCGGCAGGTGGACCGCCCCGGCGGTGCTGTTCTGCGCGGCCGTCCCGGCGCTGGCGCTCGTCGTGCCGCTCGCCATCCTCGGCGTCTGGTTCGTCAACGCGAGCGGCGCGGGGGGGACCGCGCTCGCGTTCAGGGCGGCGTACGTGTTCAACTCCGTCGGCGTCTCGGGGGCGGCGGCGCTCGCCGCGACCGCGGCGGCGCTCCCCGTCGCCTACCTGGCGGCGTGGTACCGATCGCCGCTGACGGCGTCGTTCGAGCGGGCCACCTACGTCGGCTACGCGGTCCCCGGGGTCGTCCTCGGCCTCGCGCTGGTCTACCTCGGCACCTCCTACGCGACGCCGATCTACCAGACGCTGTACCTCCTGGTGTTCGCCTACGTGGTCCGCTTCCTGCCCCAGGCGGTCGGCTCGCTGCGGGCGTCGTTCCTCCGGGTGGACCCCGCGCTGCCGGAGGCGGCGCGGACGCTCGGGCGGACCTCGGCCGGCGCGTTCCGCGCGGTGACGCTCCCGCTCGTCGCGCCGGGACTGCTCGGGGGTGCGGCGCTCGTGTTCCTGACCACGATGAAGGAACTCCCGGCGACGCTGCTGCTCGCGCCCACGGGGTTCGACACGCTCGTGACGCGGATCTGGTCGGCCTACGGCCAGGGGTACTTCGGCTACGCCGTCGTCCCCGCGCTCATCCTGCTCGGGGTCTCCGCGCTGTCGATGCTCGTGATCATATCGCAAGAGGGGTACGATGTCAGATAGTACGACGCGAACCGTGAACCGGACGGACGCACCGAACGACGCCGCGGTCGAGGCGGTGCTCGAACTCGCCGGCGTGTCGAAGCGCTTCGGGTCGGAGTCGGTCATCCGCGACCTCTCGCTGTCGGTGCGCGAGGGCGAGATCCTGACGCTGCTCGGCCCCTCGGGGTGCGGCAAGACGACGACGCTCCGGCTGATCGCGGGGCTCGACCGCCCGGACGAGGGGGAGATCCGGCTGAACGGCGCGGTCGTCTCGGGACCGGACGCGTTCGTCCCGCCCGAGGATCGCGGGATCGGCGTCGTCTTCCAGGAGTTCGCCCTCTTCCCGCACCTGACGGCCCGCGAGAACGTCGCCTTCGGACTGAAGGGGTGGGACCGCGCCGACCGCGAGCGGCGGGTGGACGAACTGCTCGACCTCGTGGGGCTCGGGCCGCAGGGCGAGAGCTACCCGAGCGAACTCTCCGGCGGCCAGCGACAGCGGGTCGCGCTCGCCCGCTCGATCGCCCCGGAGCCGGCGATCCTCCTCCTCGACGAGCCGTTCTCGAACCTCGACGTGGACCTCCGGGTCGAGATGCGCGAGGAGGTCCGGCAGATCGTAAAGCGCGCCGGGGTGACTGCCGTCTCGGTCACGCACGACCAGGAGGAGGCGATGTCGATCAGCGATCGGGTCGCCGTCGTCAACGACGGGCGGATCGAGCAGATCGGCCGCCCGGATCGGGTGTTCCAGCACCCCGAGTCGCGGTTCGTCGCGGGCTTCCTCGGGCACGCGAGCTTCCTCTCCGGGCGCGTCGGCGCGGACGCGGTCGAGACGGGCGTCGGCCCCGTCGCCCGCGAGCGCATCCACGGCCTCGCCGCCGAGTACGAGGGATCGACGATCGAGGTCCTCGTCCGCCCCGACGACGTGCGGGCGGACGAGACAGCGCCGGAGGCGAACGGACGGGTCGTCTCCCGCCGGTACCTCGGGCCGACGGTGCTGTACGAGGTCGAACTCGACACCGGCGAGCGCGTCGGCTGCATGCACAACCACGACGACCGGATCGACCTCGACGAGCGGGTGGCGGTGGTGCTCGAGGCGGACCACGAGCTGTCGTGGTTCCCCCGGGGGGCCGACGTCGCCGGGACCGCGGGCGACTGACGCATGCGCCGGGCCGACCGCCGGATCGTGCGGGGAGTCCGGGCCGTCGTGCACCGCCTCGGCCTCGACGCCCCGGAGCGGTTCCTCGCCGCGGCGCTCGCGCTCGCCACCGGTGCCGTCGTCTGGTACCTCGCGACCGACCTCTTCGCGTACCACAGCGTCAACGACGACGAGGGCGTCTACCTCCTGCAGGCCGCGATGCTCCTCGACGGGCAGGTGTTCCTCTATCCCGGCGACCTCGCGGGCGCGGTCCGACCCTGGTTCTTCGTCGTGGACCGGGGACCGGGCGGGGCGGTCCGGATGTACTCGAAGTACGCCCCCGTCGCGCCGGCCGTCTTCGCGCTCGGGAGGGCCGTCGCCGGCGACTACCGCGTCGCCCTCGCCGCCGTCGCCGCCGGCAACGCGGCGCTGACGTACGCGCTGGCGTCGCAGGCGTTCGACCGCAGGGTCGGCCTCGTCGCCGTCGTCGCGCTCGCGGGGTCGCCGCTCTTCCTCCTGACCTCCTCGGTGTTCCTCGCGTACGCGCCGACGACGCTCTTCGACCTGGCGTTCGCCGTCTGCTACGTCCGGGCGGCCCGGACGGGGCGGCTCGGCTACGCGCTCGCGGCGGGAGCGGCGATCGGCGTCGCGTTCTTCTCTCGACCGTACACCGCGCTGCTGTTCGCGCTCCCGTTCGTCGCCCACGCCCTCGCCGTGCTGTGGCGGGCGCGGCGAACCGGGGCGTTCCCGTCCGTGCTGCGTCGGTACGCCGCGATCGCCGTCCCCGGCCTCGCGTTCGTCGGGGTCACGCTCGGGTACAACGCCCTGGTGACCGGCGACCCGCTCCTCTTTCCCTACGAGGCGTTCGCCCCGAACGACGGGCTGGGACTGGGGCGGCGGGAGATCCTCGGCCACGAGGTGAACTACACGGCCGGGGTCGCGCTCGCGACGACGGTCGCGGTCGTCGCCCGCCTGCTCGGCGAGTGGACGGCCGCCGGTCCCGTCGGGACGGCGCTCGCGGCGGTCGGCCTCGGACTGTTCGCCCTGGATCTCCGCGGGCCGCCGGTCCGCCCCTCGACGAGCGGCATGACCGACCGCGAGGTCGGCCTCGTCCTCGTCGGGGTGTTCGTCTCCGTGATCGCCGGCAATTTCTTCTTCTGGGGGACGTACAACGGCCTCCTGAGCGGGCTGTTCGACCTGCTGGGTCCGTACTACCACTTCGACGCCCTCGTCCCGCTGTCGGCGTTCGCCGCGGCGGGCGCGGTCCGCGGCCTGCGGGCCCTCCGACGGGCGACGGCCGATCGACTCTCGCCGTCCGCGGCGCACGCGGTCGTGCTCGTCGTCCTGCTCGTCGGCGCGCCCGTCGTCGCCGCGGCGGAGCGGGGGGCGCTCGCCGACCCCGTGGCCGAGAACCGGCTCCGAACCGAGAATTTCGAGGCGACGTACGAGCCGATCGAGCGCGCCGAGTTCGACCGCGCGCTCGTGTTCGTCCCCACGCCGTACGGACCCTGGAGCGCCCACCCGTTCCAGCACCTCCGCAACGACCCCGGGTTCGACGGACCGGTGATATACGCCCAGGACCGCGGCCCGGCGCGCGACCTGGCGACGATCGACGCCGTCGAGAACCGCACGCTCTACCGGTTCACCTACCGCGGGGGGTGGACGGGCGCGGTGACGCCCGTCGAACCGGAACTCCGTCGGCTGACGGTGCTCCGCGGGGAGCGCGTCGAGGCGACGACGACCGTCGGCGCGCCCGAGGGGATGGAACGCGCGTGGGTCCGCGTCGAGACGGCGTCGGGCTACGCCCGCTACGCGGTGGACGACCCGGGCGACGCGGTGACCGTCCGGTGGACCGTCGGACCGGAGGGGGCGCGGGCGACGAACCATCCCTTCGTCGCCGGGAGCGGCCTCGCGTCGGACGGAAACGGGGGGGCACCGGCGATCCGTCTCCCCGACGGCGCGAGCGAGGTCGATCTGGTCGTGACGTTCGCCGACCGCGCGGGGGGGACGCTCACCTACCGTCAGGAACTCACCGTCGAGGCCACGGACGAGGGCGTCCGCGCCGTCTGGCCGCCGGAGACGCGGGTCTGCGCGCTGGTCACCGAGTGCGGGACCGAGGGGACGTACGTCGGACCCGACGGGGAGTACGTGGACGGCGTGGCCGTCGAGAGCGACGCCAGCGCGACGAACGCGTCCCGCGCTCCGAGCCCTCGGAGCCCGCCGCGCGTGCCGATGGATGGCAAGCCATAAGTTTAGGTCTGCCTAATCCCGCGGCGATGGAACTGACGCGACGCGACGCCCTGGCCGCGCTGGCGGCGAGCGGGGCGCTCGTCGCCGGCGGCGCGTCGCTGACCTGGGATCGGCTCAGTCGCGCTGACGGGGAACACGGGGAGGGCGAGTCGGCCGCGTTCGACGGGGAGGAGGTGGCGACGCTCGTCGCGGTCGCGACCGTCCTCTACCCGTCGGCGGCGACGGGCGTCCCGGAGTTCGTCGAGACCTACGTCGTCGGGCGGATTCGCGACCGGCCGGCGTACGCGGCGGGCGTCCGGGACGTCCTCTCGACGCTCGACGCGTCCGCCGAGTCGTGGTACGGCGGTCGGTACGCGACGCTCGACGACGGCGACCGGGACGGACTGCTCCGGGAACTCGGCGTCGCCACCGCGGAGCCGAACCCCGACGGGACGGACGCCGAGCGCCTGCGGTACTACCTGGTGAACGAACTGCTCTACGCGTTCTACGCGTCGCCGACGGGCGGGCGGCTGGTCGGCATCGAGAACCCGCAGGGGTATCCCGGCGGGCTCGAGAGCTATCGACGGGGGCCGAGGTCGTGATCGGGGGGAGCGAGCGGCGATGAGCGACGGGAGCGGCGGGAGCGACGGGACCCGCGCGGGAACGGGCGGGGAGGCGGACCGCCGACCCTCGGGACGGGTCGACGTCTGCGTGATCGGGTCGGGACCGGCGGGCGCGCTCGTCGCCGCGACGCTCGCCCGGCGGGGGCGCGACGTGGTCGTGCTGGAGGCGGGTCGGCGGTTCGACCCCGCAGAGCGCCTGCGGCAGATGGAGCGGAGCATCCGCCCCGGCGGCGGGTCGGTGTGGGAGATGGGCGGCGCGCGCGACGCGTTCACCTCGCCGGGGGAGCGACGCTACCCGCTCAACGCCGCCCGGGTGAAGGGCGTCGGCGGGTCGACGCTCCACTGGCAGGGGATGGTGATGCGCCTGCACGAACTCGACTTCGAGCGGCGCACCCGCGAGGGGGTGGCCGACGACTGGCCGATCGGGTACGACGACCTCGCGCCGTACTACGCGCGGGCCGAGCGCGAACTCGGCGTCGCCGGCGCGGTCGACGACCCCTTCGCGCCGCCCCGGGACGGGCCGTTCCCGATGCCCGCCTTCCCGCCCTCCTACGGCGACTCGCTCTTCGCCGACGCCTGCGAGCGACTGGGCGTGGCGATGCACTCCGTGGGCAACGCCCGCAACTCGGAGGCCTACGACGGGCGCGGCCCGTGCGTCGGCTACGGCACCTGCAAGCCCGTCTGCCCCTCCGGGGCGAAGTACACCGCCGAGGTCCACGTCGCCGAGGCCGAGGCCGAGGGGGCTCGCGTCGTCGACCGGGCGGCGGTCCAGCGCCTCGAACACGGCGACTCCGGCGAGGTCGTCGAGGCGGCCGTCTACGCCACCCCCGACGGCGAGGAGCACCGACAGGAGGCCCGCCGGTTCGTCGTCGCCTGCGGCGGCGTCGAGACGCCCCGCCTGCTCCTCCTGTCGGCGTCCGACCGGCACCCCGACGGCCTCGCCAACTCCAGCGGGCTCGTGGGACGCTACTTCATGGATCACCTGTTCGCGGGCGTGGGCGGCCGGCTCGACGAGCCGACGCGGCAGAACCACGTCGGGTTCATCACCAGCGAGTGCCACCAGTTCTACGACGATCCGGGCCGCGCGACGCGCGGGATCCCCGGAACGGACGCCGACGTGGGGAGTATCAAACTGGAGTTCCTCAACTACGCCGGCCCCTCGCCGGTCGAAATGGCCCTCGGGGCCGAGGAGTGGGGCGACGACCTGCTCTCCGTTCTGCGGGAGGCGTACGGGAACGAGATCGCCATGGGGGCGCTGGTCGGTCAGCTCCCCCGGCGGGAGAACCGCGTCGCGCTCGACCGCTCGCGGACCGACGACCACGGCAACCCCGTGCCGGCGATCCACTGGCGGATCGACGACCGGACGAAGCGCACCATCGAGCGGGCCAACGAGATCCAGCGGGCGATCCTCTCCGAACTCGGCGTCGAGATCACCTGGACCGTCGGCCCCGAGAACACCGGTCCCGCCTTCCACCACATGGGGACGACGCGGATGGGGACCGATCCGGAGGAGAGCGTCGTCGACTCGACGCTTCGGACCCACGACCTCGACAACTGCTGGATCGCGTCGAGCGGCGTCTTCGTCACGAGCGGCGCGATGAACCCCACCCTGACGATCGCGGCGCTGGCCCTTCGCGTAGCGGACCACGTCGACGAGACGCTCTGAACGTTCAGAGCGCCCGGGCGACGGTCAACGCAGTTTCCGAACGCGCTCTTCGAGGCCGACGCGGACGATCGACGTCGCGATGGCCGCGCCCCCGGAGAGGGGGTCGAGCGTCGTCTCGCCCGCCCGCTCCCCGTACTCGATGGGGAGTTCGCGGACGGCGTACCCGCGCACGACCGGCCTGACGAGGAGTTCGGCCGACAGCCCCGTGTTCTCCGTCCACTCGATGCGGTCGACGACCTCCCGCCGGTAGGCGCGCATGCCGGTCGTCACGTCGTGGAGGCGGCGACCCGCGAGCAGACTGGCCAGCAGCGCGAACGCGCGGTTCCCGAGCCGGTTCACCGGCGGCATCGCCCGCGCGCCGTGGTACAGGCGGTCGCCGCTGACCACGTCGTAGCCCGCGTTGATCGCGTCGAGGAAGTCGGGGAGGCGCTCCATCGGGTAGGTGTCGTCGCAGTCGACCGTGACGACGACCGGCCGGGTCGCGCTCGCGAGCGCCGCCTCGACCGCCACGCCGTAGCCCCGCGGTCGCTGCTGGACGACGCGCGCGCCGCGCTCGCGGGCGATCTCCGGCGTCCGATCCGACGACCCGTCGACGCAGACGACCTCGGCGCGACCGTCCGTCACGCGCGCAACGTCGTCGAGGACGGTTCCGATCGCCGCCTCCTCGTTGTACGTCCCCATGACGACGCTCACGTCGTCGAACGTGTACGTCTCGGTCCGCCCGCGATCGAGTGTCAGACTCATTACCCGAGGGTTCCCGGGGTCGAACTTGAATGTTTAGGTTTGCCAAAAACTCCTGTCCGTGACGGTGAGGGTCCTCGACGGGAGAATCGAGGGGAAATCGAACCGTAACGCGCCGTCACCGCGAGCGAGTCGTCCCGGCGCGGGAATCGGCTCCCTCCTCCGCCTTCCCCCTCCGGGTCGCCTCGTCCCCGTCATCGCTCGTCACCCCGTTCTCATTCGTCACCTCGTTCTCACTCGTCTCCCTCTCCCCGCTTGCGCTCGCCACCGCTCCCCGCCCCTCGCTCGCCCGCTCGTCGGTCCCGGGGTCGGGTCGGCGGCCGCCGGTTCCGCCCCGTCCGTCGCGTCCCCCGCGGCGGTCGCGTCCCCTCTCGGTGCGCGCGTCGAGACGGCGACGGAGCCACGCGACGGCGGGACCCGAGAGCCGGACGCTCCCGACGGCGAGGACGACCCCGGCGAGGACGTCGGTCCCCCAGTGGATGCCGAGGTACATCGTCGAGACCACGACGCTCGCGGCGAGGACGACGGCGACGGGGACCCAGCGCGGGTAGCGGTCGCGCGTCTCCCAGGCGAGCAGGGCGACGGTCACCGACAGCGAGGTGTGAAGCGAGGGGAAGACGTTGGTGTTCGTGTTCACCTCGCTCGTGAGCAGTTGCGAACTCGGGTACGTCGAGTAGAGCAGCGGTTCGACGAGTTCGGGCATGACGTTCCGCGGACCGTAGGAGATGAACAGCGTGTAACAGATCAGCCCGATGGCGTAGTTGAGGCTGTAGGCGACCGCCGTCCGCTGGAGCGCCTCGACCCGTTCGAGCGCGACGTACGCGACGAGCGGGAAGACGAGCAGGAAGACGTAGCCGTAGACGTAGACGAACGAGAAGTACGCGGTGAGCGCCGGCGTCGCGACCGACTGGACGGCGGCGACGAACGCCCCCTCGACGTCGAGGATCGTCCCCGTCACGTTCCACCCGATGAGCCAGGACACCTCGGGGCCGTAGTCCCGCGCGACCTTGTTCACGAGGAGGACCCCGACCAGCAGACCGAGCCCGGGCGCGGCGTCGCGCAGGCGACGGGGGGCGTCGCGCGCCGTCGCGACGAGACGCGCCGGCCCGACGAGGAGGAGCGCGGCGACCGCCAGCATCGAACCGGAGACGACCACGACGCTCGCGAGGACCTCACCCAGATCCATCGTCACCCATGGAGGAGGCGGCCCTCCCGGTATCGGTAGCCGGCTTCGACGAACTGTGCTCTGGCCCGCTCGACGTCGAGGTCGCCGTCCTCCCCGACGAACGGGAGGATCGGGGCCTCGCCGTCCCACGCCAACTCGGGTGCGACGCTCCCGGTCGCCGCGAGCGGGCTGACCGCGGGGGCGGCGTAGCCGTCGAAGACCGACTCGACGAGGGCCGCCCGGTCGAGCAGGCGGGCGACCGCCCGTCGGAACCGGACGTTCGACAGGGGCGCGCGACGCGCGTTGTAGCCGACGTGGTAGAACGACGGCGAGCGGCGGGCGAGCAGTGAGAGCGCGGGCGCGCGGCCAATTTCCGGTGCGACCGACGAGCCGAGCGCGCCGGCGACCACGTCGGCCCGTCCCTCCGCGAGCAGTTCGACCGCCACGGAGTCCGAGGGAACGGGGTACAGCTCCAGCCGGTCGAACGCGGGGCGCCCCCCGACGGCCGCGCCGAGGTCGCCGTCGACCCGCTCGAGGAAGTGCCCCCCGACGCGCGAGAGGACGAGGCGCTCGTTCGGTTCGACCGCGTCCACCCGGAGCGGTCCGCTCCCGATCGGACGGGAGTTCCCCCAGACGAGCGCCTCCGTCGTCCGCGCGCCGACCGACACGCCCGCGACCGTCGCGGGGTCCGTTCGCTCGCGCCAGACGTGCCGCGGAAGCACCGGGACGGTGAACGCCCGCTCCGCGACCGACGGCGCGACCGCCTCGAAGTCGAACTCGACGACCCGCTCGCCGACCGCGCGCACGTCCGCAACGAGCGACCCCTCGCCGCGGAACCGCCCCGCCGGAACGGGGGCCTCCGCCTCGCCGAGCGAGGTGTCGTCGAGGAACCGGTAGGTGAACGCCACGTCGCGGGCGGTGACGGGACGCCCGTCGTGCCAGTCGGCCCGCCGGAGGGTGACCCTCGCCCGACAGTCGCCGTCGCCCCCGGTCCACTCCCACTCACGCGCGAGCCAGGGGCGGACCTCGCCCCGGTAGGGGCGACCCAGCGAGTCGTACACCAGTCCCAGGACCGTCCCCCGGTCGCGGTGTTCCGCCGCGAGCGGGTTGAGGTTGTTCGTGGCGCGCGCGTCGCGGAGCAGGGCGCGGAGGACCGTTGGACGGGTGGCTTCGGCCCGATCGACCGCGAGGAACCCGAGCGGTCCCGTCGGCGGCGTCCGCGTCCACCCCGTGAACCGATCCCGCCGCGCCGCGACGATGTCGTCCGGAAACGCCACGACCGTGAACGGTTGCGCCTCCGCGATCGCCGTCTGCAGGTCGGCGAGGGCCGCCGACCGGGCCGCCCCCTCGCGGCGACGCTGTTCGTCGAGCAGTTCGTCCACCGACAGGTCGGTGTAGCCGAGCGGGTTCTGCCAGCCCCGCTCGCCCGCGTACCGCGAGTGCAGGAACGGACGCAGGAAGTCCGGATCGCGGCCACCGGGATGGGGCGCGACGTAGAGGTCGAAGTCGTGGTTGACGAGCAGGTCGCGGAGCAGGGCCTCCTCCGCCATCGGCAGCAGTTCCGTGTCGACGCCGACCGCCTCCAGCGCGCCCGCCAGCGCCCGGGCGATGCGAACGGCGTACGGATCGGCGTCGGTCGGGAGCGTCTTGATGCGAAGCGAGAGCTGTTCCGCCCGCTCCCGCCCCGCGGTGTTCCAGACGCCCTCGAGACAGCCGGCGGTGGCGGCGAGCGAGGCGCTCGCCGCTCCGCCGATCACCCGCCTGCGCGTCGTTCGTGTGCGCGCTGATTCGCGAGCCATAGTCTGTCGTCCCCCCGAACTCTCCTGCTGAAGCTCCTTCTCGAGACATATAACGTGACCGATATAGTTCTATTGAGACGGTCACGACCGCCGAACGCATCCGCTACGCGGTCGGCGACGGAGCGCCGAGAGGGGCCGCCGGACGCGGGGATCAGGACAGCGTGAGCAGGATCGGGACGCCGAAGACGACGGCCATCCCGACGAGCGCGACGACGAACCCGGTCGTCACCTGCCCCGTCGTGTAGGGTCCCTGCGGGGCCGTCTGGCGCTCGTCGGGGCGCGGTTCGGGCGTGTCGCTCTCGTGGTGCTCGTGTTCCGTGTCCACGCCGACGTCGCCGGCGTCGCTGGGACTGTCGCTCATGTCCACGACTCGTCGGGGCGCGTACTTTGCCTTGTCGGAGTTACAGTCCGCCACGCGCGAACGATGGTTTTTGGTACCACGTGACGAACGCCGACGCATGCCCGTACCCGGTTACGACCCCGAAGATCTGGACCGCCTGCTGCTCGACCGACTGGGAGACCGCGAGCCGGCGGACGTACTCGACGAGGAGGGACGGCGGCGCTACGAGGCGGGCGCGGACCTCGTGGACGTGCTCGACGAGGCGACCGTGCGCGAGTTGCTGTCGAAGTCGGCGTCGAGGCGAGAGTAGCGAGCACAGCGGGCGGACCACGGCGTGACACGCTGTCGAAACGGTGAAACCCGCCACCCGCCAAGCGGGGGTAGATGCTGACCAAGCGGATCATCCCGTGCATCGACGTGGACCTGGACGAGGACGGGAACGCGGCGGTCTACACGGGGGTCCACTTCGAGAACCTCAGGTACACCGGCGATCCGGTCGAACTGGCGAAGAAGTACAACGAGGCGGGCGCGGACGAGTTCGTCTTCCTCGACATCACCGCGAGCGCGGAGGGCCGAGAGACGATGCTGTCGGTCGTAGAGCGCGTCGCCGACGAGTGCTTCATCCCCCTCACGGTGGGCGGCGGCATCCGCACCCGCGAGGACATCAAGGAGACGCTCCGCGCCGGGGCTGACAAGGTCTCCATCACCACGGGCGCGCTCGAGCGCCCCGAACTCATCACGGAGGGCGCGAGGGCGTTCGGCAGCCAGTGCATCGTCATCAGCGTCGACGCCCGGCGACGCTTCGACGAGGCGGGCGAGCACTACGCGCGGGTCGACGGCGAGTCCTGCTGGTTCGAGTGCACCAAGCGGGGCGGCCGAGAGGGGACCGGCGTCGACGTGATCGAGTGGGCGCGAGAGGCCGAATCGCGCGGGGCGGGTGAACTGTTCGTCAACTCCATCGACGCCGACGGCACGAAGGACGGCTACGACGTCCCGCTCACGAGAGCGGTCTGCGAGGCCGTCTCGACGCCGGTCATCGCCTCCTCCGGCTGCGGCGGCCCCGAGGACGCCTACGAGGTGTTCACCGAGGCGGGGGCGGACGCCGCGCTCGCCGCCTCAATCTTCCACTTCGAGGAGTACACCATCGGCGAGGTCAAGGAGTACCTCGCGGAGCGGGGCGTGCCGGTCCGCCGCTGATCGATCGGGGCGGATCAGATCTCCGCTTCCACGCCCGCGACGCCCCGACGAGCGCGGACGAGTTCCGATCCGAGGACGCAGAGCACCAGCGCCGTGAGGCCGGCGAGCAGGATCGACGGGGGGAGGCCGACGCCGACGACCCCGACGAGGAGGAACGCCGCCGCCGCGCCGAGGCGGACGGCGGCCGTCGCGCCGGCGACGGGCTGTACGGCCGCCCACTGGACCACGATCAGGCCGAGCAGGAAGACGCCGAGACCGCCACAGAGGACGATGCGCGCGCTGGTCGAGAGCGCCGCACTCGCCGCCGCCGCGTCGATGACCGCGCCGATACCGACGCCGGTGGCGACGATGCTGGCGAACAGCGCGAGGTGGCCGTATCCGTAGACGAAGGACCTGGTGAGGCCGCGGGCGTCGCTCACGAGCGCGCGGTCGATCACCGTCGCGTCGGAGTACTCGAAGTAGAGCCACCACAGGCAGACGGCGACGACGAACCCACAGGTCGCGGCGAGGGCGGGCGCGAGCGCCCACTCGACCTCGGCGGTACCCGCGGCGACCGCGACGATCGCCTCCCCGAGGACGATGATCGTGAAGAGGCCGAAGCGCTCGTCCATGTGCGACACCTGCGCCGGCACGTCGGGGAGCGTGACGTAGACGACCGGCGAGGAGAGCGCCTCGACCGCGAGGCCGATCGCCCAGAGACCGAAGCGCAGCGGCTCCGGGACGGCCAGCGAGGCGACCCAGAGGGCGAGTCCGAGCGAGTAGCCGGCCGCGAACCGCCGCGCCAGCGTCCGGGCCTCCGGGGTGGTGCTGGCGGCGAAGAGGTAGAGGCCGACCGACAGCGCGCGGAGCGCGAGGTAGACGAGGACGTACCCGACCGACCCGCCGTGGAGCGCGCCGTGGAACGTCACCGACCAGACGACGACGCCGAACATCGTGGCGAGCGTGGCGAGGGGGTAGACCGCGTCCCCGTCGTCGAAGACGTCACCGTAGTAGCTGTGCGTGATCCAGACCCACCAGACGGGGACGAACAGCGCCGCGAACTCGACGATGCCGCCGGGCGTGAGGTTCTCCGCGAGGAGGTGTCCCAGTTCGGCGACCGCCACGACGAACACGAGGTCGAAGAACAGTTCGAGCCACGTGGCGTGGCGCTCCGGGTCGGACTCCGCGTCGTGCAGCGCGGGCGACGCGAGCGACGCGAGGGCGGAGCGGAACATACGGTTCGTATGCCACACCACCGCATAGCCTTGGGCGACCGAACGGATCGGTCGCCTTCGAAACCTGTCGCGTCCTTCACTTTCACCGCGCTAGCCGCCCCCTTTTACCGGTCGAACCCCTCTCTCTACCTGTCTCCCCCGGATCACACGCGGAGACCAGAGACGACTCGCCGCAACCGCCGAGACTCGTTGTAGACGGCCGCGCCGTATCCCGGGGAGACGCAGCTACGAGTGCGTCGTCGGGGCGGACTTCCCCCGAGGTGCCCGATCCCAGGTGCCCCGCCGCGACGCCGCGTTTCCGACGGAGAATCCCGATGTCCACGAACGATCACTGCCCACGAAGAGCGACGCGTCCCGTCCCGCCCGTCTCCGGTCCGCACGCGGGCTACGACCGGTACGGTCGCCTCGACCACTACTACTGGCGCTGCGAGCGGTGCGGCCTCGAAGCGACCGACCCGACCCTCGAACGGGGCTGTCCGCGGTGCGAGGAGGGCCCCGATGCCCGCTGAGCGCGCCTCGCCGAGCGCCGGCTGGCGCGAGGTGTACCGCGCGATGGACGCGCCCGAGCCGACCGACGAGGACGGAACGTCGGCGCGTTCACATCGCGAGCGTCGTGCGGCACGGCTCTCGGACGCGACGGTCGCGCGCGACTTCGACGACGGTCCGGAGGTACGACGCGGAGAAGAGCGACGATCGCGCGTGACCGGACACGGACCGTAGTACCGGTCCTCGGAACGGATCTCGAATTCGGGGCGTGAGCGCCGTTGACCCGGCGTACCTCGTTCGTTCTCCAGGTGCCTCCGTCAGCTAATCAGGCCGAGCGCCAGCGCGCCGAAGAGCGCGGTGAGGACCAGCGTCAGCCCGAACAGCCAGCCGGTCTTCCGCTGGACGACGAGTCCGACGCCCGTGACGGCACTCCCGACCGCCCCCAGCGCGAGGAGTACCTTACCCAGGGGTAGTTGGAGTCCCATACGTTACTCGTTACACCACGGACAGGTCAACGTTGCGCCACCACTGCCGAGGAGAGCCGAGACGCGAGCGGCGCACGCCCGGGTCGACCCGACTGGTGTCCGGCCACGGGACGTGGCGACCGCGCGGCGACGCCGCGGGCTGCCCCTCGCTACTCGACGCGCAGCGCGAATCCCCACGTCGCCTCCCACTCGGGGTCGTCGAGCCCCCGCTGCTCGTCGCGGGCGACGGCGTACGCGCTCTCGAATCTGAACTCGCCGGTCGGGAGGCACGCGTCCGCGTCTCCGCCTCCGTCGCGATCCGCCGCCCCCCACACGCCGAGGTCCCGCGAGATCGACTCGCCGGCGTCCAGCGCGAGCAGCCGATACTCCGCGGTGACGGCGATCGGTTCGGCGAGCGTCCAGCACCCCGAGCGGATCGCCTCGTACCGATCCGCCGGTCCGGGGAGCAGGACGAGGCGTCGGTCCGACGAGCCGACGTACTCGAACAGCACCGCCCGCCCCTCGCCCACCTCGACCGCGTGGTCCGCCTCGTTCGTCAGGGTGACGCGGAGCCGCGGCGGACGCTCGTCGGTCGCGTCGGCGTGGAGCACCTCGACCGCGGGGCGGACGGGGAGGTCGGGCGGGTCGTCCACGCCCGCGAGGGAGACGGCGGCACGCGGCGCGTCGGTCGGGGGGGCGTCGCCGGACGGTTCGCCGTCGGTTCCGTCGCGGGTACCCGAATCGTTCCCGTCACCCCCGCCACCACCGTCGCCGCCGGCCGCGCCGGACGGCCGCGAGAGGCACCCCGCCAGGACGCCGGCGAGGGTCGTCGCACCGAGTCCGAGGGCGGTTCGTCGTCGCATGGATCGGAGGACGGCGGACGAGGGCAAAAGGCCGCGCTAGGATCAAACGGTCGTTTGATGGCCGTCCGGGGACGGAAGCGGTTCACTCGGACAGCGCCCTGCTCGTCAGCTTCGGAAGGAGACCGCGGGCGAATTGAACGAACAGCGCGAGCAGGATCGGCCCCAGGAAGAGCCCGACCCAGCCGAAGACCATCGTCCCGAGGACGTACGCGAGCAGGACGAGCCCGAAGTCGAGGTCGCCCGCCGAGAGGTACGACCGGATGAAGTAGTCGGGGACGGTGTCGACGACGATCAGCGAGACGACGAAGAAGAGGGCGGGAAACCACAGCGGCGTCTCGCCCGCCAGGGCGTCGAACAGGAGGAGCGCCGTGTACGGGAGGTAGACGATCTTGATCCCGACCGCGGGGACGAGCGTCCCGATCCCGATGAGCGCCCCGAGCAGGACGGGATACGCGATGCCGCCCGCCGGGACGAACCGGTCGATCAGGAGGTAGGTGACGGCGGCGATCGCGCCGGTCGTGACGATGGTGAGGAGGTTCCCGAAGAAGAGCGTTCCCAACTTGTCGTCGACGCCCTCGGCGAACGTCAGCAGGTCCGGGTCGTGGTCGGCGATCCGACGGAACCAGTCGGCGATCCGCCCGTCGTCGCGCAGGAGGTAGAACAGGTAGACGAGCGCCAGGAACAGCCGCCCCAGGACGGCGAGGACCGTCCCCGCGACCGTCACGACGAATCCGAACCCCCGCCTGAGGACCCGCTGGGCCAGGGGACCGAGCGTCCGCTCCGGGCGCTGGAGCATCGCGACGATCGCCTGCAGGTCCCGCTGCCGGACGACGTGCAGGTACGGTTGTAACAGCGATCGGTACCGATCCAGCCCGGCCGCCAGCAGCGCCCGGTCGAGTTCCTGGACGGCGACGAGGAGACCGTACCCCGCGACGGCGAGGACCGGCAGCGTGAACAGCAGGACGGTCGCCGTCACCGCGAGGTCCGGGTGGTCGGTCCTGGCGGCCAGTCGCCGGTAGATCGGACGCGAGGCGTAGTAGGCGAAGAGGGCGAACACCAGGGAGCCGAAGAACTGGAACACCGCGTACGCGACGGCCGCGGTGATCGCCGCACCGAGCGCCCAGAGGACGGCCGTCCGAGTGTCGACGTCGAAATCGGTGCGCGAGAGCATGGGTGACAACAGGCGAGGGAGCGTCGACCTCGACCGGCGAGTCGTTCGCCCCGGCGACGTTTCAGCGCGGTGCCCGCGATTGCAGGCCGAGCGCGAACGGTTCGCCTCCCGGTTCGCGCATTCACGGCGAGAGCATGAGGACGGCGACGAGCGTGGTCGCGAGCGCGACCGGCGTCCCCACGAGGACGACCCGGAGGACGGGGATCTCCACGTCAGCGCCGCTTGCCTGTTCGAGCACGATGAGCGTCGCGGCGCTCGCGATCGGCGTCGCGTTCCCCGCGAGCGTGCTCACGGCGGCGAGGACGAGCCAGCCGTCCGGCGTCGAGACGGCCGTCGAGAGCAGGACGACGGCGGGGACGTTGCTCACGAGGTTCGAGAGGACGAAGGTGGCCGCGGCGAGTTCGAACCCGCCGCCGACGCGGGCGAGGGCGTCGGTGACGACGGTCCCCTCCAGCGCGCCGACGAGGACGAACATCCCGGTGAACAGCACGAGCAACCCCCAGTCGATCCCGTCGAGCACGACGTCGCCCGGTATCTGTCGGGTCGCCTGGAGCCAGGCGACGTGCGCGACGCCGAGCGAGGCCGCCACCGCGCCGGGGTCGAGGTCGGGACGGACGACGAGAACGGTGAGGGTCGCTCCGAGAAAACAGAGGCTCGCCGCCGCCCCGGTCCGGTCGAACGCGGGCGCGTCGACCGGGGCGAGCGTCAGACCGCGCGGCGTGAACGGCACCAGCGCGAGCGCGGCGACGACGAGCGCGACGGCGGCGACGGGCGCGAGCGCGGCGATGAACTCCGCGGCCGAGAGTCCGCTCCGCGAGAGGACGTACGCGTTCTGCGGGTTGCCGAGGGGCGTGGCGACGCTGCCGACGTTCGCGCCGAGGACGACCGCGAGGAGCGTCGGGACGACGTCCACCTCGGTGTCCGTCTCCGCGAGCGCCCGGAGCAGGATGGGCGTGAGCAGCAGCACGACGGCGTCGTTGAGCGCGATCGCGCTCAGCACCGAGGCGAGGACGAGCGTCCCGAGCGTCAGCCGGCGGACCGTCCCGGCGAGCGCGACGAGGCGGGCGGCGCACCAGCCGTAGAACCCGCTCAGCGCGAGCGCCTCGACGTGGACCATCATGCCGAACAGCAGGAGGAGCGTCCCCGCGTCGACGGCGGCGAGCGCCCGTTCGGTCGAGATCGCCCCGATCGCGAGGACGAGGACCGCACCGCCGGCGGCGGTCGTCGGCCTGTCGAGCGGGTAGCCGCGCACGCGGCGAACCGCGAGCAGGACGAACGTTCCGAAGACGACGAACAGGGCGAGACCGTCGTCGGCGGTGACCGTGAGGGGACCGGCGAGGACGCCGATGGTTCGATCCCCGATTCAGGCCGCCGACTCGAAGGCCTCGCGGAAGGCGGTCGACTTGTCCTTCACGTTCTGCGCGGCGGCCTCGAGCGCGTCGAGCGGGTCGACGCCCCCCTCGGTCTTGACGGTGAGGATGGGGTCGGTCTGCCCCCCCGACTGCTCGGGGTTCACGTCGTAGGTCGCGGCGGCGACGCCCTCCGTCTCCAGGAGCGCCCCCTTCAGTACGTTCATGAACGTGTGGTCCTCGCCGGCGATCTCGATCGCGAGTTCGGTCGGTTCGTTCTCGATGACCCGGAGTTCCATACCTCAAGGTCGGCCAAGCCGCGTTTCAACGTTTCGAAGGCGACGGTAGAATTACGACCCTCGCCAACGCGTACCGCGTGTATGTCTACCACGATAGCTGACACCCTCGAACGGTCGGCGGCCAAGTACCCGTCGAAGGACGCCGTCGTCTACCCGCGGCGGGGCCAGCGCTTCACGTACGCCGAGTTCGACGAGCGGGCGAACCGCCTGGCGAACGCCCTCGCCGACCTCGGCGTCGAGAAGGGCGATCGGGTCTCGACAGTGCTGTTCAACGGGAGCGAACTCGTCCTGACGGTCTACGCCTGCGCGAAGCTCGGGGCGGTGTTCAACCCGCTCAACTACCGCCTCCCCGCGGGCGAGATCGAGTTCATCCTGAACGACGCCGGGTCGAGCCTCGTCGTCTTCGAGGCGGGCACCCGCGAGGCCGTCGCGGGAGCGCGTCCGGACCTGGAGACGGTCGAGGAGTACCTCTACGTCGACGGCCCGGCGGCCCCGACGGCCGAGGGGTCGGACGCTCCCGACGGCGAGACGCCCGACTTCGCCCGCGACTTCTACGAGGTGCTCGCGGGCGGCGACGCCGCCCGGCCGGACGCGGACGTGGCCGAAGACGACGTCTACGCCTTCATCTACACCTCGGGGACGACGGGCCGGCCGAAGGGCGTGGTCCACGAGCACCGCGACATGGTCGAGCACAGCCTCGTCTGCATCGCCGAGAGCGGCATCGACAGGAACGCCGTCGGGCTGTCGGTCCTCCCGCTCTATCACTGCGCGGAACTCCACGCCAACCTGTTCCCGCGCGTCCACGTCGGCGCGACCTCCGTCGTCCACCACGAGTTCGACCCCGCGGCGGTCCTGCGGGCGATCGAGGAACACCGCGTCACCCAGCTGTTCGCCGCGCCGACGGCCTGGAACGCGCTCCTGCAGGTCGCCCCCGAGGTGGACGCGGACGTCTCCTCGCTCGAGATCGGCTTCTACGGCGCGTCGCCGATGCCCCGCCGCGTGCTCGAGGGGTGTATGGAGGAGTTCTGCGAGGACTACCTGCAGGCCTACGGGATGACCGAGATCGGCCCCTGTGGGACGTTCCAGCACCCCGACGAGCAGCTCCCGAAACTCGGCTCGGCGGGCCTGCCCGCGCTCAACCACGACCTGCGGATCGTCACGCCGGACGGCGATCCGGGCGACGAGGTCGAGGCGGGAGCGGTCGGCGAGATCCTCTTCTCGGGGCCGTGCACCATGCGCGAGTACTGGAAGCGCCCGGACGCCACCGCCCGATCGCTGCGCGAGGCAGACGGGAAGACGTGGTACTACACCGGCGACCTGGGCTACCGCGACGAGGACGGGTACCTCTACGTGGTCGACCGCAAGGACGACATGATCATCTCCGGCGGCGAGAACGTCTACCCGACGGAGGTCGAGGACGCGCTGTTCTCGCACCCGGACGTCGTCGAGGCGGCGGTCGTCGGCGAACCGGACGACGAGTGGGGCGAGCGCGTCGTCGCCTTCGTAGTGGGCGATACGACGGCGGAGGCGCTCGATTCGCACCTGCTCGGGAGCGACGACGTGGCGGACTTCAAGCGCCCGCGGCGGTACTACTTCGTGGACGAACTCCCGAAGAACCCGAGCGGGAAGGTTCAGAAGTTCAAGCTCCGCGACGAGGAAACGGGGGAGGAAGGACAGCCCGTCTGATCGTCTACCATCGTTCGAACTTTTCTCTCATGACGAATCGTTGGTGCGTTATCGGAGGAATTCTCGAACAATGCTAACCGTCGTCGCAGGAATTAAGCCCTCTCCGACGCGCCTGAAGCCATGGAGTTAGGTGACGTACAACGTGTCGCGGTACTGGGCGCGGGCAACATGGGCCACGGCATCGCCGAGGTCGTCGCGCTCGCCGGCTACGACGTGCGCATGCGGGACATAGAGGAGGACATCGTCCGGGAGGGCTACGAATCGATCGCCTGGAGCCTCGAGAAACTCGCGGAGAAGGGCCTGATCGACCAGGACCCCGAGGAGGTGCTCTCCCGGATCGACACCGCCGTCGACCTCGGCGAGACGGTCGCGGACGCCGACTTCGTCGTCGAGGTCGCCCCCGAGCGGATGGACCTGAAGCGGGAGATCTTCGCCGAACTCGACGATCTCGCGCCCGAGCACGCGATCCTGGCGTCGAACACCTCCTCGCTGTCGATCACGGAGATCGCCTCCGCGACTAGCCGCCCCGAGCAGGTCGTCGGGATGCACTTCTTCAACCCGCCGGTGAAGATGGACCTCGTCGAGGTGATCTACGGCGAGCGGACCACCGACGAGACCGCCGAACTCGCCTACGCCTTCGTCGAGTCGATCGACAAGACCCCCATCTACGTCAGGAAGGACGTCAACGGCTTCGTCGTCAACTCCGTGCTCGGGCCGTTCGGCGACGAGGCGGCCTGGATGGTGAGCGAGGGTGAGGCCACGATCGAGGGGGCCGACGCCGCGATGGTCCACCGGAAGGGGTACCCGATGGGGCCGTTCGAACTCTCGGATCTCACGGGCATCGACATCGGCTACCACGTCCGCAAGGAGGCGGGCAAGCCGATCCCGCCCATCGTCCAGGAGAAGGTGGACGCGGGCGACCTCGGGCGGAAGACCGGGCGGGGGTACTACGAGTACGAGGAGGGAGACGGCCCGACCTACGAACCCGGCGACGGCGAGGGCTTCGACACGCTGCGCGTCGAGGCTCGGATGATCAACGAGGCGGCGAAGCTCGTCGGGAACGACGTCGCGACCGCGGAGGCGATCGACACCGGGATGCGCCTCGGCGGGGGCTACCCCGAGGGACCGTGCCGACGGGCGGACAAGTACGGCCTCGATACGGTGCTCGACAAGCTCAGGACGCTCCACGAGGAGACGGGCGAGGCGCGCTACGAGCCAGCCGACTACCTCGTCGAACTGGTCGAGTCGGGGCGGACCGGCGAGGAGGCGGGCGCGGGCTTCTACGACTACGGCGGCGACGGCGGGCGCGACTACCAGTTCCTGAACCACGAACTCGACGACCGGGGCGTGCTGGCGGTCGAACTCGACCGTCCCGAGCGGCTGAACGCCCTCTCCCAGGACCTCATGGAGGAGATCACCCACCTCCTGAACGACGCGGACGCCGAGGAGGTGCGCTGTGTCACGTTCGAGGGCGCGGGCGACCGGGCGTTCTCGGCGGGGGCCGACATCGGGGGCTTCGGCGAGTTGCGTCCCACGGACGCGATGGACGTGACCGAGATGTTCGAGACCGTCGCGTCGTTCCCGCGGCCCACGATCGCGAAGATCGACGGGTACTGTCTGGGCGGGGGCCACGAACTCGCGCTCGCCTGCGACCTCCGCATCGCCACGGCGGACTCGGAGTTCGGCTTCCCCGAGATCACCCTCGGGCTGATCCCCGGCGGCGGCGGCACCCAGCGCGCGATGCGGATGCTCACGGAGTGTCGGGCGAAGGAACTCGTCTTCCGTGGCAACCGCATCGACGCGGAGCGGGCCGAGGAGTGGGGGCTGATCAACCGCGCCGTGGACGGAGAGGAGTTCGACGACGTGGTCGCGGAGTTCGTCGACGACGTCGTCGAGGGACCGCCGATCGCCCTGGAGGTCGCCAAGTCGGTCATGGACGAGGGCGCGGACGCGAGTCTCGACGCCGGGCTCAAGCTGGAGAGCCAGGGCTTCGGCCTCCTCATCAGCACCGACGACGCGGCCGAGGGCACCGCCGCGTTCGCCGAGAAGCGCGACCCCGAGTTCGAGGGGCGATGAGCGCGGACGCCGATTGCGACGCCGACGCGGCCGAGCGCCGTCTCCGCGCCGAGGTCGGCGATCACGGCCTCTTCCGGTGGCTCGACCTGGACTTCGCGGTGCTCGAACCGGGGCGGGTCGCCATGACGATCCCGTTCGACGAGAAGTTCGCCAACCTCGCGAGCGGGACGATGCACGGCGGGATCACGGCGACGCTGATCGACACCGTGAGCGGGTTCGCCCTGCGTTCGACCTTCGAGCGCCCCGAGACGACCTTCCTCACGACGACCGACCTCAACGTGCGCTACGTCCGGCCCGCTCGCGGCGACGTCCGCGCTGTGGGCGAGGTGGTCCGCGCCGGGCGCTCGATGGGCGTCACGGAGGCGACCGTCACGAGCACCGCGCCGGACGGGACTGAGAAGACCGTCGCCACCGGCGGGACGACCTACCGGCTCTTCCGGGGTGAGGGCGATGAGTGAGGGGGCGGGAGAGAGCGTCTTCGAGCGCACGGCGGTCGGCAAGCGCGTCACCACGCAGGGGCGTACGATCACCGAGGCGGACGTGACGAACTTCGCGGGCGTCAGCGGCGACTTCAACCACCTCCACACCGACGCCGAGGCGATGGCCGAGTCGGACTTCGGCGAGCGGATCGTCCACGGCGCGCTCGTCTTCTCGGTGATGACGGGGCTGCTCTGGCAGTCCCGGACGACCGCCGAGCGGGACGCCGTCGTCGCCTTCTACGGCGTCGATCGGCTCCGGTTCCGCGCGCCGACGTTCATCGGCGACACCGTCCACGTGGAACTCGAGGTGACGGACAAGGAGCCGCGCGACCACCCCGTCGGCAACGGCGTGCTCACCTACGACGCCGAGGTGGTCACCGGCGAGGGGACGGTCGTGCTGTCCTGCGAACTGCGGTCGCTCGTCGTCTGATCAGTACGGCAGCAGCGCCAGCGCCGCCGTCGCCCCCGCCTCGGGCGCGTACTTCAGCGCGACGTAGGCCAGCGCGAACAGCGTGGCGTTGTACGCGCCGTGGATGAGCGACGGGACGACGATGTTGTCGGTCGCCTCGTAGGCGACGGCGAACACGAGCGCCGGGAGCGCCAGTCCGGTGATGTAGACCGCCCGCCCGCCGGGCGTCCCCGAGAGCGAGGGGTAGTGGATGACGACGAAGATGAGCGTCGCCAGCCCGATGCCGAGCGCGGGACCGAACGACTCGCGGAGCCGCCCCTGGACGATGCCGCGAAAGAGGAGTTCCTCGCCGGGACCGATCAGCAGGAACGACGCCGGGATGAGCAGGAGGAGCAGTTCTGGCTCCGGTCGGACGAGGCCGATGACGTCGTTCTCCGCGGAGCGAACGTCCGCGACGATCCGGAGGATCGCGACGGCGAAGTTGGCGACGAGCGCAAGCGCGTAGCCGCTCACCACCCAGACGAGATCGCGCTTCGTCGGGACGCGGACGCCGACGAACGACAGCCCCCGTCCGCTCAGCCAGAGGTAGAGGCCGGCGACGAGGAGGACGCCGACGCCCTGGACGAGCAGCAGCGACAGCACGAGGCTGAGACCGCGGGTGATCGGTACGCCGGCGGTGGCGAGCGTGAGACCGGCGACCTGAACGAGACCGACGCCCACGCCGAGACCGACGGCGGCCAGGAGGACGGCGGCGACGACCGCGACGACGTAGGACGCGTACGAACGATCGGCACCCGACGAAACGACCATACCCCGGAATACGGGCTACCCGTCCAAAAGCCTACGCTCCGCACGCCCGCCGGAGTTCGATCGCTCTCGCTCACTCCCGATAGAGGCTCTCTAAGATCGCCGGGTCCGTGCGGAACTTGAGGACGTTGTGGACGACGGAGTTGCGGATGTTCTGGATGGCGTGGCCGTGTTCCTTGTAGAACTCGTGGATCCACTTCGACTCGGCAGAGCGGTTGGGGAACATCATGACAGACTTCCACTGGTACTCGCCGTCGGAGAGGAACATGAAGAGGGTGTTCGGCGACTGGCAGATGGCGTCGAGCGCGTCGCGCCACGTCTCCGCGAAGTGCTCGGGATTGAGCTTGAACTCGAACATGCCGAAGATGAAGTACTCCTCGTTCGGGACGATCGCCTCGCGAAAGACGCCCTGCTCGCGCATCCCGCGGATCGACTCGCTGACGGTGACGTGCGAGACCTCGATGCCGTACTTCTCCTCGAGGATGCGCGCGAGTTCCCGCGAGGAGAGCTGTGAGTCCGCCGAGAGTTCCTTCAGGATGAGGACGTCCCGCTCCTTGAACTCCCAGTCGGGGGCCTCGTCCGGGTCGGTGTTCGTTCCGGGGCTGCTCATAGCGGTGCCTCCCCGTCTTCGACCGTGAGACTTTCGATCATCCGAGGAACTCCCGGCAGGCCTCGAGGTACGCCTCGGGGCGGTCCTCGACGACCCAGTGGTAGGCGCGCTCGAGTTCGACGACCTCGCCGCCGAGGTCCGCCGCGAGGCGCTCGCCGTACGAGAGCGGCTGCATCCGGTCGTCAGCGCCCCACAGGCACAGCACGTCGGCGTCGATCGCGTCGTAGTCGATCTCCGTCGTGTGGTTCGTGTTCGTGGCGACGGCGGCGCGGGCGAGCGCGCGGCGGCCGCCCTCCGCCAGCCACGGTGCCTTCATGCCGTCGAGCCACTCTGGGTCCGCGTCGTCGCCGTGGAGCCCGTCGGCGAACGCGAAATCCAGCTTCGCCTCGAATTCGTCGGGGGCCATCTCCGCGGTCCTCGGCAGGCCCATCGTGGTGACGAACTCGACGGGCCAGGAGTCGTAGCAGACCGCGTTCGAGAGGACGAGCCTCTCCACCCGGTCCGGTTCGTGGGCCGCGTAGCGGAGCGCGACGCCCCCGCCGATGTCGTGGGCGACCAGCGAGACGGTCTCGAGGCCCAGCCCGTCGATCAGGTCGGCGACGGCCAGCTCCTGGGCGCGGATCGAGCGGTCGAAGCCGTCCCGCCGGTCGCTGTTGCCGTAGCCGACGAGGTCGGGGACTATCGTCCGAACGTCGTCCGCGAGCGGGGGCGCGATCCGCCGCCAGAGGAACGACCACGTCGGGATGCCGTGGAGGAAGACGACGGGGTGGCCCTCGCCCTCGTCGTAGTAGGCCATCGACACCTCGTGGCCGTCCACCTCGACGGTCGTCTCAGCCTGGGCGTCGGTCCAGGCGCGGTGGTCGGGACCGTTCGCGGTGTGATCGGGGTCGGTCATCTTCGGGGCTCAGAGGATGCGGTCGGCGATGATGTTCTTCTGGATCTCGCTCGTCCCCTCGTAGATCTTCGTGATGCGGGCGTCGCGGTAGTAGCGCTCGGCGGGGTAGTCGGTGACGTAACCCGAGCCGCCGAACACCTGGAGCGCGTCGTCCGCGACCTCGACCGCGTTCTCCGAGGCGAACAGCTTCGCCATGCTCGCGTACTTCATGCCGCGGTCGCGGTCGCCCTCCTCGGCGTAGCCCGCGGCGCGGTAGGTGAGCGAGCGGGCGGCCTCGACCTTCGTCGCCATGTCGGCGAGCTTGTGGCGGAGCGCCTGGAACTCGCCGATCTTCTGGCCGAACTGCTCGCGCTCGTTCGCGTAGTCGATGGCCGCGTCGAGCGCGCCCTGGGCCGCGCCGACCGCCTGGGAGGCGACGCTCGCGCGCCCCCCGGCGAAGAAGTTCATCAGCTGGTAGAACCCGCGGTTCTCCTCGCCGATGAGGTTCTCCTCGGGGACGCGCACGCCGTCGAGGACGATCTCCGCGAGGTCGGAGGCGCGGATGCCGAGCTTGTTGTCGATCTTCGTCGGCTCGAAGCCGTCGGCGTCCGTGGGGACGAGGATCGCGCTGATGCCCTTGTGGCCCTCGCCCGGGTCGGTCTTCGCCATGACGACGCCCACGTCGGCGACCGTCCCGTTGGTGATCCACATCTTGTTCCCGTCGATCACCCACTCGTCGCCGTCGCGCTCCGCGGTGGTCTCGATGCCGGCGACGTCAGAGCCGTGGGCGGGCTCGGAGATGCAGGAGCAGGAGACGGCCTCGCCCGCGGTGATCTGCGGGAGCCACTCCTCCTTCATCCACTCGTCGCCGAACCGGGTGATCATGGACGTGCCGAAGCCGGCCGACCCGACGGCGCTCCCGATGCCGGGGTCCGCCCGCCACAGTTCCTCCGTGACGACGATCGTCGAGAGCAGGTCCATCCCCGCCCCGCCGTACTCCTCGGGGACGTTGGGCGCGACGAGGTCGTACTCCGCCGCCTTCTTGCGGATCTCCTCGGGGTACTTCTTCTGCTCGTCGTACTCGCGCGCGACGGGCACGATCTCGTTCTCGCCGAACTCGCGGACGGCGTCCCGGATCGCCTCCTGTTCGGCCGTGAGCTGGAATGCCATGAGGGGGAGTTAGCTTCCGACGTAAAATAGCCTCGGGTCGATCTCGAACACTGGTAAGAGATGTGACTACTCGCCGGTGAACTCGGGATCGCGCTTCTCCGTGAACGCGCTCGCGCCCTCCCGGTGGTCGCGCGTCTCGAAGACGGCCGCCTGGTGGGCCGCCTCGCGGGTCATCGCCTGGTCGAGCGACTGCTCCAGACCCTGGTTGAGCGCGCGCTTCGACGTCTCGAGGGCGACGGTCGGCCCCTCCGCGATCGAGCGGACGAACTCGTCGGCCTCCGCCTCGAAGTCCTCGTAGACGTGGTTGAACAGCCCGAGGTCGAGCGCGTCCTCGGCGTCGAGCAGTTCGCCCGTGAACACGAGTTCCTTGGCCTTGTTCATCCCGACGACGCGCGGGAGGAAGTAGGACGTGCCGGTGTCCACGGCGAGACCGACCTGCCTGAAGCCGAAGCTGATCTTCGCCTCCGGGCTCGCCACCTGCACGTCGCAGGCGAGCGCGAGGTTCGCGCCCGCGCCGAAGGCCACCCCGTCGACCGTGGCGATCGTCGGGAGGTGGAACGTCGCCACGCGCTCGATCGCGCGGCTCGTCTCCTGGTGGATGCGCCGGACCGACTCCGCGAGCGTCGCCTCGCCGGACAGCCGCGCCGCCATCGCGTTGACGTCGCCGCCCGCCGAGAAGCTGCCGCCCGACCCCGTCACCACGAGCGCCCGGGCGTCGCTCCGCTCCGCCTCCTCCAGGCGCTCGATCATCGCGGTCGAGACCTCGTGGGTGATGGCGTTGCGCACGTCCGGGCGGTTGAGGGTCAGGGTCGCGATCCCGTCCTCGACGTCGAGGAGCACTGGTTCGTCGCTCATGGCACCACCACGGGAGGCCACCCTAAAAGGTGTTACCGGACATGACACTTTACGGGATAGATACAGAGTCGTAGAATCTGTAACGACGTTTTCTGGTGCTGACCAGATGCTTTACAATGTGCGCCAAGTCAGGGTCCTTCATCGGTCTGACCGCGCTCGAAGATCCGGCCGACGTGCTCGTCCAGAAGGATCTTCGTCGAACGGGTCACTTCGCGCGTTCCTTCGGTTTCAGCGATTCGTCACGGACGCGGTCGAACGCGGTGCGGTTCTCGCGTCGTAACTCACGGTTCCCGCCGGTCACTCACCGCCTCGCAGCTCGAACTTCTGGACCTTGCCGGTGGTCGTCCGGGGGAGCGCCTCGACGAACTCGACCTCGCGGGGGTGTTTGTACTCCGCGAGGCGCTCCAGGCAGTACTCGCGGATCTCTTCCTCGGTCACCGCCGCGTCGGGCGTCGGCACCACGAACGCCTTGACCGTCTCTCCCCGGCGCTCGTCCGGGATGCCCACGACCGCGGCGTCGGCCACCTCGGGGTGCTCGAAGAGGAGTTCCTCGACCTCGCGGGGGTAGACGTTGTACCCGGCGGTGTTGATCATGTGCTTCGCGCGGTCGACGACGTAGAAGAAGCCGTCCTCGTCGTGGTAGCCGATGTCGCCGGTGTGGAACCAGCGCGTGCCGTCCTCCTCGGTGAAGGCCTTCTCGTTCGCCTCGGGGAGGCCGTAGTAGCCCTTCATCACGTTCGGGCCGGCGACGACGACCTCGCCGGTGACCCCGTTCAGGTCCACCTCGCTCTCGTCGACGGCTTCGCCGTCTTTTCGAGGTGTCTCCGACACCTCGCTCTCGTCGACGGGGCCGCGCTCGACCGGCGGCACGTCCTCGAACGCGCCGTCCACGACGCGCGCCTCGACGCCGTCGATCGGCTTGCCGATGCTCCCCGGGCGGCGAGCGCCAGGGCGGTTGGCGTGCGTGACGGGGCTGGTCTCGGTGAGCCCGTAGCCCTCGAAGAGGTCCACGTCGTACAGCGCCTCGAAGCGGCGCATCACCTCGATCGGGAGGCTGCTGCCGCCGGAGTTGGCGAACCGGAGCGACGAGAGGTCGAACGACTCGGCGTCCGGCTGGTTGATGAGGTCGTTGTACATCGCCGGGACGCCGTGCATGATCGTGATTCTCTCCTCCTCGATGAGCGACACCGCCCGCCGGGCGTCCCAGCTCGGGAGGGGATAGTACGCCGCTCCCGCGAACAGCGTCCCGAGCATCGTCACGGTCATCCCGTAGATGTGAAACAGGGGGAGGACCCCGAGCATCTTATCGTCCGGCTGGAACCCGTCGGGCATCAGCGCGCCCGTCGCCCGGGCGTTCCACCCGAGGTTCTCGTGGGTGAGCATGACGCCCTTCGGCTCGCCCGTCGTGCCGGAGGTGTACGGCTGGACGGCCACGTCGTCCGCGTCGCGCTCGACGACGGGGAGGCCGTCGCCCGCGAGGAACGCCTCGAACTCGGTCGTCTCCTCCGCCGCGCCGCCAACGCTCACGACGTGTTCCACGGCCGTCCCCTCCCGCGCGGCGAGGACGTTCGGGACGAGGTCGGCGAGCGTCACGACGGCGCGCGCGCCGCTGTCGGCGAGCAGGTGCGAGATCTCCCGCTCCTTGTACTGCGGGTTCATCGGGACGACGATGCCGCCGGCGCGCAGGGTGCCGGTGAAGGCGGTGACGTACTGCGGGAGGTTGGGGAGGTAGATACCGACGCGGTCGCCGGGGTCGATCCCGCGCTCGGCGAGGGCGGCGGCGAAGCGACCCGCCCGCGCCCAGAACTCGGCGTAGGTCAGCGTCCGTCCGTCGTAGACGACTGCGGGTGCGTCCGGACGCGCGTCGGCGGTGGATTCGATGTCGGAGACGAGATTTGCCATGAACCACCGTGACAGTCTGGGCGGGAGGAGTTAGGTGTTGTGCGTCGTGGCAACGCCCAGCCCAGCCCGAAGGGGAGGGGGCGGGAGACGCGGGGTTGGACGGTCCACGCGTCGGTTGCGCGAATCCTTCGAGAACGGTAGTGCTGACGGGGAGGCGGTCGAGAGAGAGGACGGCGTAGCGGTCAGTCGTCGGCCGTCTCGGCCACCGTCGCGCCGTTAGTGAGTTCGATGCCGCCGTGAACGTCCACCTGCGGGTAGGGGATGTTGATGCCCGCCTCGTCGAAGCGCCCCTTGACGTTCGTGACGTACTCCCCGCGGACGCGCACGAAGTCGGCGCGGGAGGGGTCCGCGATCCAGAACCGCGACTGGAGGCCGACGTAGGAGTCCGCCAGCTCAGTCAGGCGCACCGAGGGCGCGGGCGTGTCGAGGATCTCCGCGTGCCGCTCGGCCTCCTCGACGATGATGTCGGTCGCCCGCCCGATGTCGTCGTCGTAGCCGATGCCGAACAGGAACTGCAACCGGAGCTTGTCCTTCGCGACGGGGTTCTTGATCACGTCGTCGGTGAGCGTCGAGTTCGGTACCGTGAGCAGTTCGTTGTCGAAGGTCCGCACGCGCGTCACGCGCAGGCTGATGTCCTCGACGATGCCGGAGTACCCGTCCCACTCGATCCAGTCGCCGATGCGGAACGGCCTGTCCGTGTAGATGAACACGCCCGCGACCAGGTTCTTGAGGACGTCCTGCATCGCCAGCCCGACCGCGAGCGTCGCCGCGGCCGCCACGGTCGCGATCGAGGTGAGGAAGCCGTCGTAGCCCGCGAACCCGAACGCGATCGCCACCGCGGCGAACGCCACGAGGACGTGGACGACCCGCACCAGCGGCTTCTTCGCGTGCACGTCCACGTCCCGCGAGTCGAGGACGCGCCCCGCGAGCGGCAGGACCGTCGCCCGACCGACGGCGTAGACGGCGACGAAGGCGATCACGAAGACGATGGCCGAGCCGATCGCGTTGGCGATCTGGCCGTCCAACCCGAACGCGTCCGCGAGCACCTTCGAGACCGCACCGGTCGCTCTCGCCCCCGACTGGAGGACTCCGTCCTGCGCCATCAGTGGAAGACCGCGGTGTGTCCCCGCGTGTCGACGAGGTCCGCACCGACGCGCTCCGCCAGGTCGGCCGCCAGCTCCTCCGTCGTCGTTCCGCCGCGCGACGCCCGGAGGAACTTCACCTTCACGAGGTCGGTCTCTCGCAACTGGTCGCGAAGCTCCTCGGCCACCGGTTCGATGCCTCCCTTGCCGACCCAGACGGTCACGTCGAGGTCGTGTGCGCGCGCCTTCAGGTCCTCGTTTGCCATCACACGTCGTATCGACGCGACGACTTTGAACCTTGTCAGTTGGGTCGGGTGCGCTCGGTCGCGTTGGCGTCGTCCCGCTCCTCGCGCCGCGGCCGGTACGGGTAGCGCTTCTGCGCGCCGCAGTCGCAGGTGACGACCGTGTGCCCGTCCCGCAGGCGGACGCGGGCGTTCTTCCCCGGTCGTAGGTAGACGTCGCAGGCGTCGCAGGTGAAGCGCTTGAACGTCCGCGGCAGGCCACAGCGGTTGCGCTCGGCGATCCGGCGGGCCCGCCGCACGTACGCCCGCGAGCGGTCCTCGTGGCCCTCCGCGACGGCCCGTCGCGCGAGGGCGTGGAGCCGCTCGATGCGCTCCTCGGGGATACCCATGGTCGATCCACCCGGCGGGCGTACATCCGCGTTGCGTTGTGCTCCGAAGTCGGTACGGTTAATCGCCGCCCGCGAACAGCGACGGTATGCGCGTCTGTCACTACCTCGAACTCGAATCCCCCCTCGCCAGGAGCGGGATCGGCACCTCCGTCGCCCACCAGCGGAAGGCGCTCGCCGACACCGACGTGGAACTGCTCGTCTCGCCCTGGCGTGGGGGGACGCCGGGGCGGGCGCTCTCTCACGCGCTCGTCGGGGACGGCGCGTTCGACGAGTTCGACCTCGCGCACTGCAACGTCGTCGGGCCGGGGTCGGTCGCGGTCGCCCGACACGCCCGGCGGAACGACCTCCCCCTCGTCCTCCACGCGCACGTCACGAGCGAGGACTTCGCCGAGAGCTTCCGCGGTTCGACCGCGGTGGGACCCCCGCTCCGTCGCTACCTCCGGTGGTTCTACTCGCGGGCCGACCTCGTGCTGTGCCCGAGTGAGTACACGAAGCGGGTGCTCGAGTCCTACCCCGTGGACGCGCCGATCAGACCCATCTCCAACGGTGTGGACCTCGAGTCGCTGGCGGGCTTCGAGGCCCTCCGCGGGGAGTACCGGGCGCGCTACGACCTGGAGGGGATGGTTGTCTTCGCGCTCGGCAACGTCTTCGAGCGCAAGGGGTTGACGGACTTCTGCCGGCTCGCCGAGGCGACCGACTACGACTTCGCCTGGTTCGGGACCTACGACACCGGGCCGCAGGCGAGCCCGACCGTCCGGCGGTGGACGCGCGACCCCCCGGAGAACGTCACCTTCACCGGCTGGGTGGACGACAAGCGCGGCGCGTTCGCCGCCGGCGACGTGTTCTGCTTCCCGGCGAAGGTCGAGAACCAGGGGATCGTCGTCCTGGAGGCGATGGCCTGCGGGAAGGCGGTCGTCCTCCGCGACCTCCCCGTCTTCCGCGAGTTCTACACCGACGGCGAGGACTGCTTGCTGTGCGAGACGCGGGCGGAGTTCCGCGCGGCGCTCGATCGGCTCGCGAGCGACCCCGACCTGCGCGAGCGCCTCGGCGAGAACGCCCGCGAGACCGCGGCCGAGCACGGCCTCGACCGGGTGGGCGAGGAACTCACGGCCGCCTACCGGAGAGTCACAAACGATTAACCCCAGGGCGGTGGACTCTCGTGAAATGCGACCGGACGTGGCCGTCTTCACCGACACGTACCTCCCGACGGTGAACGGCGTGACCTACACCATCGAGACGTGGAGCGACCGCTGGCGTCGCCGCGGGGGGCGGATGGACGTGGTCTACCCGAGGAGCGACCACGCGCCGAGGACCGGCGAGTACCCCGTCTTCAGCCTCCCCTTTCCCTTCTACGACGGCTTCCACGTGGGCCTCCCTCGGATCCCGAGCGCGGTGCGCGACGTGGACCTCGTTCACTCGCACACCCCCTTCGGGGTCGGACTGGCCGGGTATCGCCTCTCGCGGCGGCGCGACCTCCCGTTCGTCGTCTCCTTTCACACGCCCACCTCCGAGTACGCCGACTACCTCTTCGACAGTCACCTCGCGAGGGTCGTCTCGCGCGCCGCCAACGACTACGAGACCGCCTACCTCAACCGCGCGGACCACGTCGTCACGCCGAGCCAGAGCGCCCGGGCGAGGCTGATCGAGCGCGGCGTCTCCGCCCCCGTCACCGTCGTCCCGAACGGCATCGACGTCGAGCGGTTCGCCCCCGCAGACGGCGACGCCTTCCGCGCGAAGTACGACCTCCCCGACGGCCCGCTCCTCGGCTACACGGGCCGCCACGGCCAGGAGAAGCGCCTGCAGGACGTGATCGCCGCCGCCGAGGGCCTCGACATCCCGGTCGTCTTCGGCGGCGACGGCCCCGCGCGGCCGATGCTCGAATCGCGCGCGGCCGAGTCGGACGCCGACGTGCGTTTCCTCGGCTTCCTCGACCGCGACGAACTCCCCGGCTTCTACTCCGCGCTCGACGTGTTCGTCTTCCCCAGCCCGGTCGAGACGCAGGGGCTGGTCGCGCTGGAGGCCAACGTCTGCGGAACGCCCGTCGTCGGGGTGGACGAGGGAGCGCTCGCCGATACCATCGAGGAGGGTTCGACCGGATACCACTACCAGCCCGGGGACGTCGACGGCTTCCGGCGCGCCATCCGACGGACGCTCGACGAACGCGACCGACTCCGCGCCTCCTGTCTCGCCACTCGCGAGCGCGTGAGCGTGGAGCACGCCGTGAACATTCTCGAAACGGTGTACTCTATCGTGTTGGAACAGTACTGAAGAGCTATACGTCTCCGGCCGAGTCCTCACCGCATGGTACGCGAACTGTTCGCGTCGCGGCTTCGCGTCGTCGCGGCGGTCGCGCTCGTGCTCGCCGCGAGCGTGGGCGGGGCGCTGGTCACCGGCGTCGTCGGCGCACCGTCCGTCACTGGCGTCGAGAATCGCTTCGGCGCGGTCAACGAGTCGCGGACGGTCGTTCACACCGACCTGCACGTCCGGAACCCGAACCCGATCGGCGTCCGACTCGGCGGGACGACGGTGAACTACACGGTGGCGATGAACGGGGTCGTCCTGGCGAGCGGCGAGAAGGATGGCGTCCACGTCGAGTCCGGGAACGCGACCCTCTCGTTCGTCACGTCGATGGACAACCGGCGGATTCCGGACTGGTGGGTGACGCACGTCCGGAACGGCGAGACGACGCGCGTCCGCGTCGACGCGCGGGTGCACTCCTCGCTCCTCGGGCGGACGTTCGCCGTCCCGCAGGAGCGCACGGTGGAGACCGACGTGATCGGCCAGTTCCGCTCGACGGAGGACCGGCCGGTTCGCGCCGACTCCCCGCTCGCGCCCGATCCGGTGCTGATCGTCCGCGAGACGGACGCGCGGTGGGGCGCGGTGACCGACGAGCGGACGCCGATCGAGACGCAGTTCGTCGTCTACAACCCCAACGCCTCGCCCTACGTGCTCACCGAGATCGGATACGAGGTGACGATGAACGACGTCCCCGTGGGGAGCGGGGCGAGCGAACGCTCGCACGTGATCGAGCCGGGAACCGAGGAGGCGATCGACGCGACGACGGCCATCCGGAACGCCCGCCTCGACGAGTGGTGGGTCTCGCACCTCGAACGGAACCAGGTGACCGACCTCCGCATCGACTTCTACGCGACTCTCGAACTGCCCTCCGGCGCGACGATCCGTCTCCCGCTCGATAGCCTGACGTACGAGAAGACGATCGAGACGGACGTCTTCGGGACGAAGGACGCCGCCGACGGGGCCGAAGCGAACGCCTCGGCGGAGGGCGGCGTGAACCGAACGACCGCAGGGGGATCAGACGCCGGCGAGGGGGACGGGGACTCGTCCGCCGCGACCCCCTCGGAATCGAACGGGAGCGCGTCGTCCGCGCCCACCGACGAACCGGACGACGGCTCCTCGCCGACGGACGACGGTACTGACGGTGGCGACGGCGACGACGGCGGCCTCCTCTCGGCGCTCTCCCCCGCACGCGCCGGAAACTGACGCGCCGGCACCGCTCGTGCGCTTTTTCCCCGAGCGCCCCGGCTCCGACCGCGAACCGCGCTCGGAGATCCATGTGTGCGGAGACGGGAGAAGGGAGACGGGAGAAGGGAGAAGGGAGACGGGAGACGGGAGAAGGGAGAAGGAAGAAGGGAGACGGGGCGAGAAGAGTGGCCGACTGACCTACCGGATCGTCGTGTGCTCGCTCTCGGCGTTGAGCGCGAGGTTCGTGGCGATCTCGGCGTTGCGGACGGCGTACTGGGCGGTCTGCTGGAGGCTGACGAGCACCTCGCGCACCTCGAGCAGGTCCTCGTTCGGCATCTCGGGCAGTTCGCTCAGGATCTCCTTCTCGCGGTCTCTGATCTCGGCGAACAGGCGGCGCACCTCGATCGCCGTGTCGTAGTCGCGTTCGACCGCGCAGATCACGCCCTTCTCGGTGATCTCGTTCACCTGGTCGGTGAACTCGCGGATCTTCCGCATCGTCGGCTGGTCGACTTTCAGCTCGTGGCCCTCGGCGTTGAGCGCGATCTCGGCGATGTCCTCCGCGTTGTCGGCGGTGAGTTCGAGGTTCTTGGCGATCGAGCGGTAGCCGATGAGCGCGAAGCCGTCGTCGAGCCCCAGGGCGTTCGTCAGGTTCGGGTTCTGGAAGGCGGTGAAGATGAGGCGAAGCAGGAGGACGAAGATCTTGTTCGCCTGCCGCTCGCGGTTGAGCGCGCGCTGGGCGAGGTCGGGGTTGCCGTGGGCGAGCGCGCGGATCGCCTCGTTGCGCATCGTCTGGCCCGTCGCTTCGAGACGTTCGAGCAGGTTGTCGAGCGTGAAGTCCTCCGGGTCGACCGAGCACCGGATGGCGATGCGGTCGGGCGTCTCCTCGATGACGCCGAGGCCCATCAGTTGCGTCTCGGCGTTGTAGACCGCGTTGATGTGCGCGCTGTCGAGCGTCTCGCCATCCGGGGCCTCCACGTGGATGACCCGCCGCCCGAGGACGTACTGGGCGATGATGGCCCGCTCGACGGCGTCGGCGTCGAGGCTCCCCGCGTGGATGATCGCCTCGCTCTCCTCGCGCTGGACGGACTCGGGCATCACCGTGAGCATCCCCTTGCCGCCGATGCGGATCGAGACCTCGTCGCCCTTCTCCACGTTGTACTGCTTCGCCCACTCCGCCGGTAGCGTCATCGCCAGCGTCGAGGGACCCAGCCGCTGGACCTTCCGCGTTTCCATGCACTCGGATAGCGCCCCGAACGCCCTTAAGGATATCTCAACATGGCTAATCTAACAGTCGAGTATAATACTGATAGTCACTCACACGACCGTCGAGACGGTTCACACGAGTTCCACGAGTCGCCGCTCGAATCGGCCGGTTCGCACGCGGTGCCAGCCCCGGAGTTCCTCGTCGAGGTCGGGGTCGCCGGTGTCCGCCCGCAGGACGCCGATCCCGTCGAGTTTCGACCGCGAGGCGACGATTAGCACGTCCGACCGACGGAGCACCGCGGGCGAGAGCTGCTGGTTACCCCGCCCGAAGACGAACCCCTGTCCGCCGATGGGCGAGACGACGACGACGTTACGCTCGGAGAGCGCGTCGAGTATCTCGCGCTCCCCGCCGTCGCGGACGAGCACCTCCCCGTCCCGCCAGACGTCCACGCCGAGCGGCGACCCCTCGAAGCCGAGTTCGCGCTCGATCGCGCCGACGGTGCTCCCCGGGCCGAACACGTAGGTCGTCCCCGGTTCGACGTCCTCCGCGACGCCCGCCGCGAGCGACTCGACGCTCCCGCCGCCCAGTTGCTTTCCCGCCTGTACCTCCTCGGCGACCGGGACCGAGACGACGGCCTTCAGTTCGGTGTGGACCTCCCCCTCGCGGTAGTCGTCCTCGTCGATGTCGTTGACCTCGCGGGCTTCGACCCGCTCGTAGGTGGCGGCGATCCGCCCCGCGGCCCGCGGGGTCACCGCGAAGACCGAGGAGTAGACCTTCACCCCGGCCGGGACGCCGAGCATCGGCGTCTCGACGCCGGCGGACTCGATCGTCTCGGCCACGTCCACGGCGGTGCCGTCCCCGCCGACGAACAGCACGAGGTCGACGCCCGCCTCCAGGAACGCCGCGACGGCCGCCCGGGTGTCGGACGCGCCCGTCTCCTCGCCGTCCGGGCGGCCGACGACCGTCGGGTCGAACCCCGCGGCACGCGCCTCGGATGCACCCATCGGATCGCCGTAGGCGAGGAGGTCGACGGTCCGGTCGCGCTCGAACAGGCCATCGAGGGCCTCCCGCGCGCGATCGGGTGCCCGCGCCTCCGCGCCGCGCGCCAGCGCCTCCTCGACCTTCCCGTCCGTCCCCTTCAGCCCGACCCGGCCGCCCATCCCCGCGATGGGGTTGAGCACGAACCCGATGCGTCTCACGGGGTGGCGTACTCGGAGGGGCCGCAAAAGCGTCGCGGACGGCGTCCGCCGCGAGGGTGGGACGAACCCGACGCCGTGACCCTCGTGACACCCGTTCGGTCAGAGAGCGGTGACCGTCACCGCCTCGCCGAGGTATAACGACGGTTAAACGGATCTATCTGTTACCTTTATCGATACATTCAGCCCCGACGACGTCTCCGTATCGCCGCGTTCCCGGTTGAGAGGGTGGAGAACGCTCGTTCGAGGGTTTTCGTTCCGATCCGCTGTCTTACAGAGCCAGTCGAGTTTCGGTTCTCCGACTACTACTCGGTAAAATGAACTTAGCAGGGATTCTGGAACGTGTCGCGGTTCGTGTCACCTCCCTCGACGATTCTGTGTCGCCGTTCGACAGGTAAGAGGCACTGAAACGCCACGAATCGAGTGATTGAGGATCCTCTGTACTCCAGATTAACTGGACACTCAGGTGTATAACTTCATTTATAACTAATTCACCCTGTCGGGTGTAATTGCGTGAGCTATGACAAAAGACGAAGCGGACCGGAGCGATAGCGTGTCACCGGACGGCGGCATCGAGGGGGGAGCGCGGGGCTCCCTCCAGGCGACGCGGCGATCGTTCTTAGCAGGAAGCGGCGCGCTCGCGTCGGGGATGGCCCTCGGCGGCGGCGCGTTCGGCGTCCTCGACGGCGACGAGAGACACGTCCCCGACGAACCGAAGAAAGACGGAAAGGTCCGGAAGTTCACGGTCCACGCCATCGAGGTAGACATTCCGTACAACCAGTTCGGCCTCCACCAGCCGAAGGGGGCGATGTACGTCCTCGACGAGGACCTGAAGGCCGCGCGCAAGGCCTCTGGAACGTTCCCGAACGACGCGTTCGAGGCGATCGACGGCGACGAACAGCGCGTCGACTTCTACTCGGGCTCCGACGCCAAGGAGCAGTGCGAGGACACCGCCCACATCGACATCGACCACCACAAGCACCACCAGCACCCGAAGGGAGCCGATCACGATCACCACCACCCCGACGGGGCCGACCAGCACCACCGCCACCGAAAGGACGGCGGGCACGACCACGAGCGAGGGACCCACCATCACGGCGGTGACGACCACCCCGCGGGCGATCCGCACGACGACGGCATCGACACGTCGGTGCTGCGCCCGCTCGTCATCCGCGCCAACGAGGGCGACATCGTCGAGATCGAGTTCATCAATCACCTCGATCGCCACGCGTCGATGCACCAGACGGGCCTGCCCTACGACGTACAGGAGTCCGACGGCGCGAAGGTCGGGTTCAACGCGGACACGACGGTCGCGCCAGGCGAGTCGATCACCTACCGCTGGTTCGCCGCCCACCAGGGGCCCCACTTCTTCTACGACCTCGCGAACCCCGCCATGGACAGCGCCGAGGAGCCACCCCAGGAGGCGAACCTGCTGGCCCGAAGCCTGTTCGGGACGATGATGGTCGAGCCCGCGGGCGCGACCTGGACCGATCCGTTCACCGGCGGGGAGATCCGAAGCGGCGTCCAGGCCGACATCCACGACCCCGAGTTCATCGGGACGAGCTACCGCGAGATCGTCGTCCACTACCACACACCCGAGGGGCTCGAACCGCGGGTCGATTTCCCCGGGACGGACAACGAGCAGACGATCCACGCGATCAACTACCGGGCGGATCCGACGGGCCAGCGGGCCGATCCCGACCGCGCCGAGGAACTCGACGTGGAACCCGAACTCCTGGAGGAGTTCTTCTACAACTCGTGGATAAACGGCGACCCGGGCGGCGGCGACAACACCTACCCCGTCTACAAGGGCGACCCGATGAAGTTCGTCGCGGTCGGGGCGTCCACCGAGGAGAACCACGTCCACCACCTCCACGCCCACCGCTGGAAGACGATCCCCGGGCGCTCGGACTCCGACACGATCGACTCCCAGACGATCGGGCTGGGCGCGGCCTACCCCGTCTACTTCGTCGTGGCCCACGGCGAGGCGCAGGGGTCGGAGGCGTCCGGTCCCATCGAGACGGTGCGACCCGAGATGACGTTCGAGGAGGCGTTCGAGATCGGCGCGGGCGGCGCGCACGGCACCGCCGGCGACAACCTCTTTCACTGTCATCTCTTCCCCCACTACGGCGAGGGGATGTGGGGAAGTTTCCGCATCTTCGACAAGGAGCAGTGCGGCCTCCAGCCGCTGCCGAGTACGACCATCGCGGACGACCCGGTGCCCGACGAGGTGCCGTTCCCGCGGGGTATTCTCCCCGAAGACTCGCCGATCCCGGGCTTCCCCGACTTCATCCCCAACGAGGTCGGCAGTCCGCCGCCGGACTCGCCGCTCGCGACTGGACCGAACCCCCTCGAAACGGGTCGCCAGCCCACGCCCGAGGAGGAGGAGGCACTGGGCGAGATCGTCCCCGGCGCGCCGTACGCGGACCCCTGCGATCCCTGGATCGACAACACGAAGTTCGGTGGGCCGCCCGCGGGCAAGGACGCGCCAGTCAGTGAGTTCACCATCGTCGCGCTTCCCGCCGACGTCGTCTACAACGACAACGGCGATCACGACCCCGACGGGATCGTCTACGCCTTAGAGGAAGACGCGGAGGCGATCCGCACCGGCGAGATGAACCCCGAGCCGCTGTTCATCCGCGCGAACGTCGGCGACTGCGTCGAGATCACGCTCAAGAACGAAACCGAGCGGCCGGTGTCGATCCACCCCCACTTCGTGAGCTTCGACCTGCTGGGGTCGGACTCGCTCGCCAACGGCTACAACTACGATCAGGACACCGAGCCCGGTCAACAGCGGAGTTACCGGTGGTACGCGGACGAGGAGGGGCCGATCTACTTCCACGACCACATCTTCGGCATCGACGACGTGATGCACGGCGAGTTCTGCGCGCTCATCGTCGAACCCGAGGGCTCTGAGTACCTCGATCCGTACTCGGGCGAACCGATCGAGAGCGGCGCGCAGGCGATTATCAAGACGCCGAAGGGCAAGGACGACTTCCGCGAGTTCTGTCTCCACCTCCACGACTTCGCCCAGCTCGTCGACCGCGACGGCGAGTTCATCAACGACGAGGAGGAGCACAACGAGAACGCGGGGACGATGGCGATCAACCTCCGGAACGCGCCGGTCTACCAGCGCGGCGACCCCGACCCGGCCTACTCGTTCAGTTCAGCGGTCCACGGCGATCCGCCGACGCCGCTGCTCGAAGCCTACTCGAACGACCCGATCCGGATCCGGCTGATCCAGGGTGCCTGGGAGGAACAGCACAACTTCCAGATCCACGGTCGCTTCTTCGAGACGGAAGGGTTGGCCCGCGAGGACACGGTCTCGAACATCATCGGTACCTCCGAGCAGTTCACGTTCTTCGTCGATCCACACGACGCGGAGCACGAGACCGACTTCGATCGGATGGACAACCCGTTCGGCCTTCCCATCCAGGACTACCTCTACGGGACGGGCATCATCGACGATCGGTGGACGGGGATGTGGGGGATCCACCGCGTCTTCGACGCGAAGACCCCCCACCTCAAGCCACTCCCCGATCGGGGCCCGCCGAAGGGGAAGAAGATCACGAAGAAGGACCTCAAACGGATGGGCCACTTCGCGCCCTTCCTCGGGCTCAAGCGCCTCGAGCGCCTCGGCCAGCGGGCGAAACTGCTCTACGACGAGGACGACTGTCGGGCGTTCCCGCCGGACAAGGACGCCCGCCAGAACAGGAACGTCGGCGAGGTGCCACCGAAAGCGCCCGACCCGGGCGATCCCTGCCCGGACGACGCGCGAGTGCGACGGTTCGACGTCACGGCGTTCCAGACGGAGATCGAGTTCAACGAGTACGGCGATCACGACCCGTTCGGGATCGTCTACGCGCTCGACGAACACGTCGAGGACATCAAGTGCGGCGACCGTCCCGCCGAACCGCTGGTCATCCGGGCGAACGAGGGCGATTGTATCGAGATCAACCTCACGAACGAACTCCCGTGCGATCTCGACGACGACCACGCACACCCGCTAATGCGGATCGAACAGCCGTGGGATCCGTCGAGTCGGATCTCGCTGCACGCCCTGCACACTGACTACGACGTGAACGGGTCGGACGGTGCCACCGTCGGGTTCAACTTCGATCAGACGGTCGCGCCCGGCGAGACCATCACCTACCGCTGGTCGCCCCACGAGAACCACCCCTTCGTCGCGCTCTGGGACACGGCGGACCTCCGGAGCCACCGCCACCACGGTGCCTTCGGCGCGCTGGCGGTCGAACCGCCGGGTGCGACGTGGCTCGACCCGCGGACGGCCGAGCCCGCGCCGACGGGCGACAGCGTGATGCTCAAGAACCCCGACGGCTCCGACAGGCGGGAGTTCACGCTCCAGATGAGCGACGCCCGATTCATCATCAACGAGAACGACCCCGACAACTGCGTCGTCCCGCCTGGTCCCGACACGGAGAACCCCGACGCCCCCTGTAACCAGATCGGCGACCGCGAGGATCAGGGCTACCCGGCGATCAACAACCGGTCGGAGCCGTTCATCCGTCGGTTCGAGAACAACCCGGCCCAGCACCTGGTCTTCGACTCGGAGACGCACGGCGATCCAGCGACGCCGATTCCGCGGGCGCTGCTCGGCGACGAGGTCAGGTTCCTCGTCGGGAAACTCTCCGACAAGGCGCGGGGTCTGTCGTTCCACATCTCCGAACATCAGTGGCGGCGCTTCACCGACGTGGCGGACTCGCCGATCATCGGCGTCGACGACAAGTTCACGGTCGGGAGCGCCGAGTTCCTGGACATGGTCAGCGGCGCTGGCGGCCTCGCGGAGAGCACCGGGGACTTCCTCTACGGTGAACTCAAGGAGCGCCGCCGCCTCGAAGGTGGCTTCTGGGGGATTTTCCGCGTGCGGAAGAACCCGGCCGAGTTCGAGACGCCCATTCACCCGCTGCCGGAGATGGCGAAGAAGATGGGGCTGACGCCGGACGAACGCCCCGGCTGGAACGTCCTCCGAACTGATCTCACCGGCTCGGGGACGAACGATCTGGTGATCGGCGTGCCGCGCAGCGACCTCGCGGGGGTGGACGCGGGGGCGGTCTACGTCTTCGAGAACGGGGCCGGGCGGAACGTCACGGACCTCTCGACGGCCGACGGCGTCTTCGTCGGCGAGCCGGGCGAGCGCGCCGGCATCTCCCTCGCGACCACGGAGCCGCCGGATGGCGAGGATGCGCTGGCGGCTCTCGTCGTGGAGACGGAGGGCGATACGACCTACACCGTGCCCGCCGGACGGGGACTGCGCGAGGCGCTGGCCGACGTGCCCTGGGAGGGACTCGGGCCGATGCTGACCAACGCGACCAACACCTCCATCAGCGTGGTCGCGGGCCTTCCGGAGGTCAGCACGACGTAGTTCGCCCGACCACGGCTCCATCGAACCGGAATCGGATCGCAGCCGAGCGGTTCGCGGTGGAGGCGATCCGTCGCCGAGGATTGGCGAGGCCGACGAGGGTCGAACGCTCCGTAGCCGTCCGCCGCGGAACGTATCGCTTATGCCGCCCCCGTCGGAACCCGCGTCTATGTACGTGATCTTGCAAGAGGGCGTTCAGGCGGGCGTCATCGACCTCGCGGGCTACGTTATCGGCATCGGTGGCATCGCGCTCACCGCCGCGTGGCTCTCCTACCTCTACCGCTAGCCGGCGGGTGCAATCGAGCGCGACGGGCGTCACTCCCGCTCGCGTCCCCGTTCGGCGGTCGCCACCAGCGTCGCCCGCTCGCGCAGCCACGCGGCCGCCGCCTCGACGGCCGCTCGATCCTCGCCGCGGAGCTTCACCCGGACGTAGTCCCCCGGATAGCTTCCGACGGTCACGTCGAAGCGATCCCGTAGCTCCTCGAAGCGATCGATCAGCGCGCTCTCGGGTTCGTCCACCGCCACGGTCTCGACGTACCGTTTCGTCCCCGTGAACTCCGGTTCGATCGACTCGAACATCGCCTTCATCTCCGCCGGGACGCCCGGGAGGACGTAGACCGACTCGACGACGCACCCCGGCGCGACGCCCACCTCGTTGTGGAGGACCCGCGCGCCGGCGGGGAGGTCCGCCGTCCCCGCCGTGAGGTCCTCGCGGACGTACCCGCCGTGCTCCTCGAGCCAGGCGAGCGCCTTCTCGCTGCGCTCCAGGTCGCGATCGAACGCCGCGGCGACCGCGTCCATCGTCAGGTCGTCGTGGGTGGGGCCGAGCCCGCCGGTGACGACCACGGCGTCGTACTCTTCGTGGTACTCGCGGACGACCGACGCGATGTCCTCGATCCGGTCCGGCACGGTCACGACCCGCTCGACGGTCGCGCCGCGGGCCGTGAGCCGCTCACCGAGCCACGCGGCGTTCGTGTTCACTGTCTCACCTGCGAGGAGTTCGTCACCGACGGTCACGACCGCGACGCGCATGCCCCGCGCTACGGCGGGGGACGTTAAAAGTGGGGGCGCTCACTCCTCGCGCGTGTCGAGACCGACGTCCCGCCGTCGCCGCTCGAGTTCGCGTATCTGCCGGACGTAGTAGGCGCTCCCGACGAGCCCCGCGATGGTGAGGATCCCGGCCAGCGACCCGAAGATGAGCAGGTCGCGGTCGAGGTAGTACCGCACCGAGATGCCGTTCGTCTCGACGGTCGACCACTCGATGTGAATCCGCCCGTCGACCCGCTCCGTGGTGTACCCGCCCGGCGAAACCTTCCCCAGGAGCGGTACCGCCACGTCCGTGTTCGGCGGCAGGACGACCTCGTAGGACGCGCCGTCGACGAACGTCGGCGTGGAGAACGTCTTCCCGTTGCGCGGGACGGTGAACGCCACCTTGCCGCCCTTCTCCGGGACCGTGATCGTCGCCCGCTCCCGCGACTGCGTGACCGCGAACTCGTCGCTGTCGTTCAGCCCGATGACCGTCCCGTTGGGGTACTGGTACTTCACCGCGGACACGTCGAGCGGCCGCTCGAGGCCGAACGTGTTGCGGCCGTACACCGAGAGGTTCGTCCGGTTGTCGAGGACGTACACCGCCCTGTACTCGTCCGCGGAGACGGTGTACGTCGCCGTCGCGTCGGTGCTCCAGTCGTAGGACGTGTTCTCGTTCAACTGCTCCTGGCTCAACTCGCCCGGCCCGAAGAGGCTGGTACAGCCCGCGCTCATCGCGAGGAAGGCGAGCAACGCGAGCGCGAGCGGTCGTCTCATGGAATGACGCAGAGCAACTCCGAGGGGAGGTAGCCGCCGATGCTGGAGAGCAGTCCCGGGGGGTCGGTGTCCTCGCGGCAGACGACGCTCTGCTCGAGGAGGCCGAGGCGCTCGACGGTGACGATGTCCTCGGCGTGGCCCGCCCGGTTGACGGTCGCGCGCACCTCGGCGCGGGTGGCGCTGTTCACGTTCACCCGGCCGGTACCGCGCGTCCAGTCGTAGAGGCGGTCGCGCTCGTCGTCGGCCAGCCGCGGTTCGTCCCCGTGGACGAACCGGAGCGGAACGTGCTGGACGAGGCCGAACCGCCGCCTGATCTGCGAGGGGGTGCCGGGACCGAGTCCGAGGTCCCCGGCGGGGATCCGCACCCGTTCGCCCGCGTCGAGGACGAACCCCTCGTCGTCCCACGCCTCGAGCGTGCCGACGTACTCCTCGCCGTCGCGGAAGTCGGGGGTGATCGCCCCCCACTCCTCGCGGAGGACGTTGCGCGCGACCACGGCGTCGTCGCCCTCGATCGTCACGGACGGGAAGTCGTCCCTGCGGAGCCCGACGTCCCACGCGACGTCGAGGTCGCCGAGGGCGTTTCCGACGAGCGAGTCGAGCGAATCGAGCGCCCGATCACGGGCGTCGCCACCGACGTAGATCTTCGTTGCGAGGACGACCATCAGATATCGACGTTCAACTCCTCGCGCAGCGCCTCGATGCGGCCGTTCATCGCGTTCACGAGCGCGTCGTTGTTCATCGCCTCCAGGTCCGCCCCGCAACTCGGACACTGGAAGTTGAACTCCATCGCCTCGCCGAACTCGAAGCGGAGCGACTCCTCCGGACACAGGTAGAACTCGTGGTCCGCCTCGTACTGGCGGCGCTCCTCGAGCGCGTCGAGGAGGTCGTACATCTCCTCCTCGAGCTTCTCGGGGATGTTCTCGTACTCGAAGGTCCAGAGGTAGGTGAGCCAGCCGGAGTCCTCGTCGCGCAGACGGCGGTAACTCGCGAGGTCGTTCTCGTAGAGGATGAACAGCGCCCGGCGAACGTCGTTGAGTTCGAGCCCGAGTTCCTCGGCGAGTTCCTCGTCGGTCACCTCACCGTCCGGCGGCGCGGCGGCGACCGGCATGCCCGTCGGACCCACCAGCTCGTGTAGATATTTCTGAATAACGGGGTCGTTCAGTAGCTCCTCGAAGGCCATTACGGAAAACTGCGCGACTGGCGCGGGTAAAACTTCCGCTCCTCCGGCCGTTCGGCCGCAGTGCTATACGCTTCCGATCCCTCGGGTGATGCATGAGCCGCGATCCCCAGGCGTCGGTGACGGCCGAAACCCTCCCCACCCCGGTCGTCGACGCGCTCTCGGACCTGGACGAACACGACCTCCGGCGAGCCATCCTCTACGCGCAGGCGCTCCTCCGGGAACGCCACGACGGATCGACGGACCTCGAAGCCGCCCCCGGAGAGGAGATCGTCCGCGTCGTCGAGCGCGAAGGGTTCACCGAGGTCCACAAACTCCAGCCGTGCGCGAGCGGGTGCGACGACTGTCCGCACGGTCCCTACGTCTACCACGTCGTGACGGAACGACGCCCGGACGGGACGGAGCACAACCACTGGACGCTCGTCGGGGAGGAGAGACACGACCCGTAGCCGCATGCGACCGGTCGCACGGCCACGACCCGTCGGAAGGGAGACCCGACCGAAGCGGTGAACCGCCGACCCCCGTGACAGTAGTCTGATTTATCAACACGCCTTAAGTTATCTCCCCCCCTAGCCACGTCGGTGATTCGAAATGAGTACTGAAACCTCGAGCGACGCCGAGATGCGCCGGACGGAGACCACCCTGTACGGCTCCTGGCGGACGCTCATGATCGGCGGCGCGCTGATCGCCCTGCTGGGCGTGCTCGCGATCGTCTACCCGTTCGTTACCGGCGTGTCGATCTCGGTCTTCCTGGGGGCGGCGCTGGTCGTCGGCGCGGTCATCCACGTCGCACACGCGTTCTCCGCGGGCGGCTGGAAGGGGACCCTCTGGCAGATCGTCCTCGCGCTGGTGTATCTCGTCGCGGGCATCCTGTTCCTGACGGATCCGGTGCTCGGACTGATGTCGCTGACGCTCGTGCTGATCGCGTACTTCCTGATCGACGGCGTCGTCGAGATCGTGATGGGACTCCGCCTGCGCGGCGAACCCCGCTGGGCCTGGATGGTCGCGAGCGGCGTCATCTCGCTCGTCCTGGCGGCGCTCATCTGGGCCGGCCTCCCGTCGAGCGCCGTCTGGGCGGTCGGCCTCCTGTTCGGCGTGAGCCTGCTCACGACCGGCATCTCGATGGCGATGGTCGCCATGGGCGGCCGGGACGCGGCCGAGGCGGCCGACGCCTCGGCCCGCCGGTCCGCGCGCGGCGCGTGACCGCGGCGTGCCCGTGATCGTATCGTAACCGCCACCGGGTGGCGAGTCGAACGCCGGTCGTCCCGACCGACGTCCGGTCCATTTCGTTCCGTTTCACCGCCGGCGAGGCGAGCGCCTCGCCTCGCCTCGACGCCGATGACTGTCCCCGCCACGGACCTGCGCGTCCGCTTATCCCCCGCGAACGCGTTGTTCCACTGATGTGACCGCCATGACCGCAGAGCCGTTACCCGTTCGCTCCCGCACCGTGTCGGGGGTGGCCCGCCCCGCCTCCCGCGACCGAACGCGGGCGTCGTGACCATGACCCGCTGGTTCGACCGTCGCCCCGACCGTCTGCGCGCCGCGCTCTGGGTCGCCGCCCTCGTCCTCCTCGGCGCGATCCTGTTCGTCGGGTACTCCTACGCGGGGACCGTCGTCCTCGCGCTGTTCGTCTACTACGTGACGAGGCCGGTCTACTCGCGGCTGCGGCGGGTGATCCCCGCCCCGACGCTCGCCGTCTTCGTCGCGCTCGTCGTCGTCGCCCTGCCGGCGGTGGTCGTCTTCGGCTGGGCGCTCGCGCTCGCACTGCAGGAACTGTTCCGACTCGTCGAGTCGGGGGCGCTCGACCCGTACCGGGAGTACCTCCAGCCCTTCGTCGACTTCTCGACGCTCGCGGTCGACGTAGACACGCTCGCCCGCGAGGCGATGCGCCTCGTCGAAGCGGGACCGCCGACCGACGGCCTCCTGCGGGGTGCCCTCGACGCCGTGACCGTCTCGTTCGGCGTCCTCGCGGGCGTCGGGATCCACCTCTTCATCGCGTTCACCCTGGCGTTCTACCTGCTCCGGGACGACCACCGGATCGGCTCGTGGGCGCGGCGGACGTTCGACCTCGACGGGACCGTCGTCGAGACCTACGTCCGGACCGTCGACCGCGACCTTCGGAACGTCTTCTTCGGCAACATCCTCAACGCCTTCCTCACCGGGGCGATCGGAACCGTGGCGTACACGGCGCTCGACGCGATCGCCCCCTCGTCGGCCGTCGCACTCCCGGTTCCCGCGCTGCTCGGCATGCTCACCGGCGTCGCCAGCCTCGTCCCCGTCGTCGGGATGAAACTCGTCTACGTCCCGGTGTTCCTCGCGCTCCTCGCGCGCGGCGCGCTCGCCGACCCCTCGACGCTCTGGTTCCCGCTGGTCTTCGCGGGCGTCTCGATCGTGATCGTGGACGCGATCCCGGACGTGATCCTCCGGCCCATCGTCAGCGGGCGGACGCTCCACGTCGGCGCGCTCATGCTCGCGTACCTGTTCGGCCCGCTGCTGTTCGGCTGGTACGGCATCTTCCTCGGGCCGTTCCTGCTCGTGGTCGTCCTCGAGTTCGCCCGGATCGTCCTCCCGTGGCTGCTCGATCCCGAGCGGGACGCGACGACGACGCTTCCGGAGTTCCGGACGGTCGGGGAGGACGAGGCGGGGGAGGTGCGCGAGCGGCCGTTCGTGGACGACGACGGTGCGCCGTCGAAGTGAGGCGTTCGGCCCGCGGGCGCGATCAGGTCCGGGTCGAATTCGACCGGACCTGGCCCGTCAGGGTTCGCCGGCCCTCGGGGGGACGTTCTGGTTCAACCGGAACAGGTTCCCCGGGTCGTACTCGGTCTTCACCTCGACCAGCCGGTCGTAGTTCCCGCCGAAGAGTTCCAGCGCGGGGTCCTCGTGGAACCCGGGGAAGTTGCCGTAGCCGCCGGCCGCGACCGGCATCTCCCGGACCCCGGCGATGCTCTCGCGGACCCACTCGACGTTCGCGTCGCTGTCGTCGGGATCGTCCCAGTTCGCCTCGAAGGTGAGCATGTAGGGTTTCTCCCGGTGCCAGAACGCGGTCGCGTCCGGCGCGACGTCGCCGATCGCCCCGCCGAGGTGCCAGAGGTCGACCGTCGACAGCGCCGACGGGCTCTCCTCCCCGCGGCGCACGACGTACTCGATCACGTCGTCGTCGAGGTCCGTCAGGTACGTCGCCTTCCAGTAGTAGTAGTTCCCGTCGGGGTAGTCCTCGTCGAGCATCGACTGCAGTTCGGTGTACGGCATGGGGCCGCTGAAGTCGACGATCGGTTCGGCCAGCGTCCGGAGGTCGCGGAACTCGGAGACGGCGTCGTCCGTCTCGCCGTCGTAACACCCGAGGAAGACGACCATCGGCTCCCCCCACGCGTCCTCCGGGAACTCCTCCAGTTCGGGGACGAACCCGTAGAACGGGAGGACGCTCGCGCTCCGCGAGGCGGACGCCGCGTACTCGCGGAACCGCTCGATGGCCTCGATCGCGACGTCGCCGTGGTGCACCACGAAGAGGCCGTACACCTCGGGGCCGACCTCGTGGAGGTCGTACTCGAAGGAGGTGACGACGCCGAAGTTGCCGCCGCCGCCCCGCAGCGCCCAGAACAGGTCCGCCTCGCGCTCGGCGCTCGCGGTCCGGATCTCGCCGTCGGCCGTGACGACGTCGACGGACGCGAGGTTGTCGCACGACAGCCCGTACTTCCGGCGAAGGTGGCCGATCCCCCCGTTGAGCGTCAGGCCGGCGATGCCCGTCTCGCTCACGACGCCGAGCGGCGTGGCGAGGCCGAACGCCTGCGTCTCCCGGTCGACGTCCCCGAGCGTCGCGCCGCCCTCCGCGCGGACCGTCCGAGCCTCGGGATCGACGCGCACGCCGTCCATCTCCGAGAGGTCGACGACGATCCCGTCGTCGCAGAGGGCCGTCCCGGCCACGTTGTGCCCCCCGCCGCGGATCGCCACCGGCAGGTCGCGCTCCCGCGCGAAGTTCACCGCCGCCGCGACGTCGGCGGGCCCCCGACACCGGGCGATGAGCGCGGGACGCTTGTCGATCATGCCGTTCCAGATCCGCCGCGCCTCGTCGTAGCCCGGGTCGTCGGGGCGGATGACCTCACCGCCGAACCCCGCCTCGAAGGCCGCTATCTCCTCCCCGGTGAGTTCTCCTCTCGATTCCTCTCTCCGTGGTCTGCCAGCTTTAGCCATCCCGAATCGGTACGACGCGGGACGGGATACCCGTTGCTCTCTGTCAACATATATCACCCCATACGCCCACTCTCCTCGTCCGCCGGAACGTTCGGAACGCGTCGGCGTTCCCGCCCGACCGTCGTCCCGCGTGCTCCCGGATCGGCGTGCGTTTTACCTCTCAGCCGGTCCGTCGTCCTCACATGAACGAGGTGTACGACGCGGAGGCGGCCCGCCGCGAAGAGGCCGTCTATCGCACGCAGGCGGCCGCGGAGCGTCGCCGTCGCGTCCGCGAGGCGCTCGACCTCGACGGCGGGGAGACCGTGCTCTCGCTCGGTCCGGGTCCCGGATTCGAGCCCGCGGAACTGGCGGCCGCGGTCGACGTGCGATCCGTGATCGGCGTCGAGCGCAGCGAGGCGATGCTCGCGCTGGCGGCCGAGCGGTGCGCGTCGGACGACGCGGTGTCGCTGATCGCGGGCGAGGCCACGGCGCTCCCGCTCCCCGACGGAACCGTCGACGCCGCGCTCTCGGTGCAGGTGTACGGGTACGTCGACGCGCTGGACGACGCGCTCGTGGAACTCGCGCGGGTCCTGCGCCCCGGCGGACGGGCGGTGGTCTACGCGACCGACTGGGAGACGCTCGTCTGGCGCGTCGGCGATCCCGACCTGGCAGAGCGGGTGTACGACGCGTGGGACGGTCACTGCGCGCGGCCCCGACTCGGCTCGGCGCTGGCCGCGCCGCTTCGGAACGCTGGTCTCCGGGTAGAGTACGTCGAGCCGTACGCTATCTGCAACGCGAGTCTGGAGAACACCTTCGCCGGGCGATTGGTGCCCGCGGTCCGGGAGCACACCGCGGACGTGCTGGATCGAGCTACGGCCGACGCGTGGACCGGTGCCGTCCGGGACCGCGAGCGCGCCGGCGAGACGTTTTTCTGCCTGACGGGGTCGCTCTATCGGGTCACGAAGCCGCGCTGAGCGCCCAACTCGTCGTTCACCGCGAGACCCGCCGGACCACTCGTCGAGACGACGAGTCCGCGTTTCGGACGATACGCAGTGCTATCGCACAGTCGCCGAGGTAGTTCGCGAGTCCCGACGCGGCGAGGTACTATCGCGACATGTGGTGTATCGACGACGTTCGCGTCGTCCGTCGAAAGCGCGCGTAGAACGCCGCTACTCGCCGCCGTCGTCCGACCCGACCGGTTCCACCCGCTTCCCAGTCGCCTTCGGGATCACGCGGTGGGTCGCGTCCGTCCACTCCCGTTCGAGTTCCCGGCCCTCGAAGAGGCGGTCGAGGAAGACCGCGAGGCCCGCCACCTCGGAGTGGGGCTGGTTGGTGACGGCGACGTTCCAGTCGGCCCGCTCGTACACGTCGAAGGGGACCTTCTCCGCGCCGACGACGACCAGGAGGGGTCCCGCCCGGTGGTCGGCGCGGATATCGGCCGCCACGTCCTGTACGGGGAGGCCGTACATGGTCAGGTGGACGACCGACCCGGGGAACTCGCTGACGACGCGTTTCGGCTCCTCGGTCTGCTCGACGACGAACGGGCCGCCGAAGCGGGCGGTGATGTCCTCGATGGTCTCTCTCGACTGCGTCGCGTTCCCGGTGAGGACGACGCGGTCGGCCCCGAGCGCCCGGGCCGTGAGGCCGACGTGGGTCGTCATCCGGTTGTCCCGCCCGGGACGGTGACCGAGACGCAGGACGGCGACTTCGTGGTCGTTCATATTGCCGGAATTCGCTCGGGCGCGAGTAGGGCTTTCGAAAGCGGGGCAGACGAAAGCGAGGCGGACGAGAGCGAGGCGGACGAGAGCGAGGCGGACGAGAGCGAGGCGGACGAGAGCGAGGCGGACGGAAGCGACTTTAGGCGGGGCGGTGGCCATATCGGACATGCAACTCAGCGGCCGGCGCGTCGTCGTCACGGGTGGCGCGGGGCTCGTCGGCTCTCGCCTCGCCGCGCGCCTCGTGCCCGACAACGACGTCCTCGTCGTCGACGACCTCTCGAACGGCGTCCGCGCGTCCGTCCCGGACGCGGTGACGTTCGTCGAGGGGGACCTCACCGACCCGTCCGTCGTCGCGGACGCCGTCACCGAGGACGTCGATCTCGTCTGTCACCTCGCTGCGGCCGACAAGTACGTCGACACCGACCGCCCGCGCGCGCAGTTCGAGACGAACACGGCCATCACGTACGCGCTCCTCGAACGCATGGAGGCGGTGGGCGTCGCGAACCTCGCGTTCACCTCCTCGTGCACCGTCTACGGCGAGGCGGGCGAACCCACCCCCGAGGACTACGGCCCGCTCGAACCGATCAGCGTCTACGGCGCGACGAAACTCGCCGAGGAGTCCGTCCTCTCGGCGTACGCGCACAGCCGCGGCTTCACGGTGTGGACGTTCCGCTTCGCGAACATCGTCGGGCCGCGGTTCGGCGCGGGCGTCGTCCCGGATTTCGTCGAGAAACTTCGCGCCGACCCCGAGACGCTCACGATCCTCGGCGACGGCGAGCAGGAGAAGTCCTACATGCACGTCGCGGAGTGCGTCGCGGCGATGTGCCACGTCGTCGAGCGCGCCGAGGGGGACCTCAACGTCTACAACCTCGGAACGCGCGACACGACGAGCGTCACCCGCGTCGCCGACATCGTGAGCGAGGAGATGGGCCTCGACCCCCGCTACGAGTACACCGGCGGCGACCGCGGCTGGGTCGGGGACGTCCCGCGGGTGTCTCTCCCCATCGACCGCCTAGCCGAACTCGGGTGGGAGCCGGAGCTGTCGAGCGACGAGTCCGTCCGCCGCGCGACCCGCGAGTTACTCGCGAGGGCGGACTGACGTCAGATCTCGAACCGCGTCCGCGCCTCGCAGTCGTGCTCGCGGGCGAGGAGTTCCGCGCGCGCCTCGTGGGTCCCCGGGTCGGGGTCGGGCCACTCCGCCTCGTAGGTCCGCGACTCCCCCGGCGCGAGCGTCTCCTCGCCCAGCACCTGCGCGAACAGCCGCCCGTCGCTCCAGCGCCAGCGCTCGTCGTCCACGACGAAGTCGGCGCGCGCGGCGTCCGAGAAGGTGAGCGAAACGGGTTCGTCGCCGGCGTTCTCGACGGTGAACGCGAACGTCACCCCCCCGTCAGCGGTCGCCGTGAGGTCGCCTCGGAGCATAGCGGACGCTGGGCGGCGACGGGCATAGGTGTACGGGGGTACACCGTATTTCGATATATCAAATCGCTCACCCGGCGTTCTCCAACATCGAAGGCGGTACGCGAGTCGTTCTCCCCTCTCAGGCGAACAGGAGGATCGCCGTGTAGAGTCCCGCCCCGCCGAGGAACGCGACGAAGCGGCTCCCCGCCGGCGACGGGAGTTCCTCCTTGATGCTGTTGAACACGACGCTCCCGGCGAGGAAGGCGAACAGCACCGCCAGCAGCGCCTCCGAGACGCCCATGAGGAGCCCGACTCCGGCACCGACGAGTACCGCCCCCGAGAGGATCCACCGGCCGACGCGATCGTAGACGGAGCCGTGGTGGCGTCTGAACCCGGCGTCGATGACGAGAAAGTGCAGCGCGAGGGCGACGGTGTAGAAGAGCAGGTTCAGGAGCCCCGACTCCTCCTGGTGGAACAGGAGGTAGCCGATGAGGGCGTTGTATCCGGTGAACGACAGCACGTGCGCCCAGAAGATCGCGTCGGAGGCGTCCTCGTCCCCCGTCGCGTCGGATGCGCCGTCCCCGTCGTTCCCGCCCTCCGCCCCGTCAGCGCCCGCGGCGTCCCCCGCGCCTTCGGATCCGCTCCGCGCCTGCGTGACGAGCGAGTGGATCCCGTAGAAGAGGACGAACCCGAGCAGGACGACGACGTAGACGTGTACGTCGCGGCTGAAGAACGACCCCACGGCTTCGCGGCTCTCCACGAGGTCGAGGACGGCCTCGTTGATCTCGGGGAGCAGGAGGACGAACACGTACGCGACGGAGACGCCCCCCGCGAACGAGAGGGTCGCGTCGTGCGACAGCGGGTCCAGGGTGCTGAGGCGTCCCGCGAGCACGTGCGCGGCGGCGAGTACGAGCGCGAACGCCCCCGTCGCGACGGTCACCGTCACCATGGGGGAGGACGTCGCGCCCGACACCTCAACGTGTCGCCTGCACAGCACCCGCGGCGTCCGCGCGACGGTAACCGTCGCGTCGGTCGACTCGATCGTACCCGCTTTTCGCGCTCGGCGTCAGAGCGCCCGCCGAATCGCTGTCGAGAGTTCCTCCTCCGGGTCGTAGGGGGTGTCGTGCTGGTGGACCGACAGGCGCACGACCGGCCGGAGGCGGCCGTCGATGCGGACGTACGCGAGGAAGCTGTGGTCCGTGATGCGGGCCTTCGCGAACAGCCCGCGAACGTCGGGGTGGTAGTAATCGACGTCCGTGTACGTGCTCGTCCGCGTCACGCGCTGGTCGTCGGGTGCCGCCCGGTCGAGGCGCGCGAGGACGCCGACGACGCGTTCGATCAGGTGATCCGGCCAGTAGGCGAGGGCGGGGACGGCCGACGCCGGCATCGGCTCCTCCGACTCGGCGTCCGGGACCTCGACGCCGACGTCGGCCATCACCCGCGCCAGCGCCGCCCCGTCGAGGAGGTCGATCCCCGCCGCCCTCGCCACCCGTTCGGCCTCCGGGGAGACGGTCGAGGTCGTCGCCAGCGAGACGCGGTCGACGTCCCGCTCCGACCGGAGCGCGACGAGGTCGCGAACCACGGTCGCGTCGACGCGGCTCGACGGGGGGTAGTGGCGGACGTGCAGGAGGCGGTGCTCGCCGTCTCGCGCGAGTCGGACGTCGATGCCGCCCGCGGGCGTCGGCGGCGCGACCTCGACCGACCAACCGTCCCACCGGGCGACCGCGAACTCGCGGACGACCTCGGCGAACCGTTCAGGAGCGAGCCGCTGGAGCGCCTCGGCGCGACCGTCGTGACTGCCGTTCACACGCACGGTTCGTCGTCAGCGCTTAAGACCTTTCGTGCCCCCGCCGGTCGTCGGACGTTTCAGCCCCTGTGAGAGCGGCGGTCGTGGAGCACCGCGCCGAGCACGGCCTGCCGCCGGGCCGGTCGAAGATCGACTAACGGCGCGCCGGCAACCGGAGGACCCGGTCGGGATCGACGCGCCGCGAGAGGTAGTACGCGGGCGCGACGAGCATCGTCGCGAACAGCGCGTCCGTCAGCCAGTGGACGCCGAGGTAGAGCGTCGAGAGGACGACGACGAACGCGAGGACGGCCGCGAAGCGCGCGTACCGACCGCCGACCGACCGCGCGTACAGCGCCGCGAGTACCGACAACCCGGTGTGGAGGCTGGGAAAGGCCTTCACGAGCGTGTCGGTCGCGAAGATACCGGCGCGGACGACGGGACTCACGTCGAGCATGAGCGGCCGGACCTCCGCGACGTAGAGGCTGGGGATGCGGACCGGAAAGAGCAGGAAGAACGGCACCGCGAGCAGCACCAGCGCGACGTACGCGAGCGCGTAGCGGTGCGCCTCCTGCTCGTCGTGCGCCTTCAGCTTGAAGTAGGTGAACAACACGACGAACGGGAAGCCCACGAGGTACGCGCCGGTGAAGAACAGCGTCAATCGCGGCGACGTGACCGTCTGGAAGACGGCGACCGCGGTGCCTTCCACCTCGTAGACGGACTCGGTGAACATCCGGTCGGCGTGGAACCGACGGGCGACCTCGTTCACGGCGTACGTGACCGCCCAGGCGACCCCGATGTACTTCCAGTCGGTGCTGAGGAACTCGCGCGCCAGCGAGCGGAGCGTGCGGTCGGGGAGGAAGACGGCGGTACCCACCGCCAGCGCGAGGGCGCTGGCGAGGAACACGCCGCCGACGAACAACGTCTCTGGAGGGAGGGGGACCATTGCGCTATCGCGTCTGTAGCGACACCCTCGAGCATATACTTGTTGGTTACGCGTCAATTCTCGTTCGGGTGCGGGTCTGCGTCCGCCGCCGTCGGGCAACGGACGCCGCCGGGGAGCACGCCTGGTGCCTCCCCCGCGCGACGAGTAGCCGACAGTATATATCGAACGCGCACCGACTCACTGGCGTGCAGGTCGTCGGTTACCAGCGTCCGGACCTCGCCCTCCTCGTGACGAGCGACGCGGCTTCGGGGGCGGTCGAGCCGATCCCGCTCCTCCCCGACGAGCGACTCGAGTACGGCCTCGGGTCGCGTCACTGTGCCGGCGCGCTCACCGCCGACGGCCACGTGCCGTGCTCGAATCCGACCGCACCGTACTGCGAGGCGCACGCCTCCACGTGGGTCTGCGCGCGCTGCACCGGGACGTGTCTGAAGGACGAGATGGACTGCTATCGGGAGCACGCCGTCTATCTCGCGGCGTTCGCGCCCGCGACGTTCAAGGTGGGCGTCACCCGGCTCGAACGCCTCGAGACGCGGCTGCGCGAACAGGGGGCCGATCGCGCGGCGCACGTCCACACCGTCTCGAACGGGCGCATCGCGCGCGAACTCGAGGCCGAGATCGCGCGGTCGATCACCGACCGGGTGCGCGTCCCGGAGAAGGTCGCCGGACTCCACCGGGCGGTCGACGAGGCGGCGTGGGAGGCGCTGCTCGACGGCTTCGACGTCGTCGACCGGTTCGCGTTCGACTACGGGCTCGCGCTCGACGACCAGCCGCTACCCGAGACCATGGCGACGGGGACGGTCGTCGGCACGAAGGGGCGACTCCTCGTCCTGGAGCGGGCGGGAGGCACCTACGCCGTGGACGCCCGTGACCTGGTGGGCTACGAGCTTCGGGAGGGCGCGAGCGAGCGCGAACTGCAGTCGAGCCTCTCGCGGTTCTAGCCGCCGCCCGCCATCCGCCATCCGCCATCCGCCATCCGCCGGCGGGAGAAGTGGAATTCGAGGCCCGATCAGTCCTCGAGCGCGTCGCCGATGCGCTCCAGTTCGCGACGGATGTCGTGGAGTTCGTCGCGGACCTTCCGGACCTCGCGGACGAGTTCCTCGCTCTCCTCGCCGCGGCCGCGCTGACCGGGACCGCCCATGCCGCCCGGGCCGCCGCCCATGCCGCCGGGACCGCCCCCGCCCATCATGCCGCCCATCATCTGCGCGAAGGGGTTGCCGCCCATGCCGCCGGGACCGCCGCCCCCGCCGAAGGCCTCCTCCAGGCGCTCCTCGCGGGACTTGCCGCCCTCGCCGCCCTCCTGCTCGCGCTGCTGTCGGATCTCCTCGACGCGCTCGCGGAAGGACTTCTCGCCGTCCCCCTCCGACTCGTCGGGGGAGTCGTCGTCTGCCGTTCGCTCCTCGTCGTTCGATCGTTCCTCGTCGTCGGCCATAGCGAGAACCTCGCACGCCCGGCACAAAAGCGTGGTTATAACTGTTCGTTTCCCAGGCCGTCGGGGGCGACCGCTTCGGCCTCGTGGCGTACGTCACGCCGCTCCGACGGTCGGTTCCGCGCCGCGAGGTGACTATCCGATCCCCGGCGCTGTCTCCCGTGACGGTCCGCGGCGGGGGATGAATCCAAAATCGTGCTAATCATTATCACTCCTTATCTCCTCCCGGCGCGTCTCCACTATCACCATGAAACGGATTCTGGTTGCGGGAGCGACGGGCTCCCAGGGAGGGGGCGTCGTCGATCACCTGCTCTCCGGGGAGTACGGCAAGTACGAGGTGTACGGGCTGACCCGGGACGCACACGGCGAGGCGGCGCGCGAACTGTCGGCCCGGGGCGTCAACGTCGTCGAGGGCGACATGCGCGACGGCGTGACGATGGGTATGCTGGCGGAGGGGATGGACGGCGTCTACTGCGTGACGACGTTCTTCGAGGACGGGGTCGCCGCCGAGATCGAACAGGGCGAGACGCTCGCGACCGCGGCGGCCGCGGCCGGCGTCCCGCACTTCGTGTTCAGTTCGGTCGCCGGCGCGGACCGCGACACGGGCCTGAAGCACTTCGAGTCGAAGTACGCGATCGAGCGACACCTGCGCGAACTCGACCTCCCGGCGACGGTCGTCCGGCCGGTGTACTTCATGCAGAACTTCGAGCGCATGCGCGGGGAGATCGTCGACGGTCGACTCGCGCTCCCGCTCGAGGTAGGGACGCGCCTCGACCTCGTCGACGTGAACGACGTGGGGCGGCTCGTCGCGACCGCGTTCGCCGACCCCGACCGGTTCGTCGGCGCGTCGATCGACCTCGCGGGCGACGCCCGGACGCTCTCGGAACTGGCCGCGGCGTTCGCGGCGGCTCTCGATCGCGACGTGACCGCGGTCCACCTCGACCGCGGGGAGTACCGGATGGTCGCCGGCGACGAACTCGCGGACATGTACGCCTGGTTCGACGAGCACGGCTACGGCATCGACGTGGACGCGCTCGTCGCCGAGTACGGGTTCGTCCCGCGCACGTTCGAGGAGTACCTCGACGCGAGCGACCGCTGGACCTCGACGGCGCGGTCGCCCGCGTGAGAGCGATCCCGCCGTGCGGCGTGATCTTCGATGTCGGCGCTACGGCGCGTACCGCCCGATCAGCCGCGCCCGTTCGATGACGTGGCCCTCGATGGCCGCCTCGACGTCCGCCTTCGTGCTCCCCGCCGGGAGGTCGAGCGTCGTGTCGAGCGCGTAGCAGTCGAACCGGTAGGCGTGCTCCCGGTCGGGCGGGTTCGGACCGCCGTATCCGACCTCGTCGTAGTCGTTTCGCCCCTCGACCGCGTCGGTCGCCCGCCAGTCCTGGGGGATGGACGTCGCGTCCGGCGGAACGTTCCAGACGATCCAGTGGTCCCACACCTTTCCCGCCGGCTCCATCGCGTCGGGATCGTCCATCACGATGGCGAGCGACTCCGTCCCGTCGGGGATCCCGTCGACCTCGAGCGGCGGATTGACGTTCTCCGCCCGATAGCCGTACTCGTCGGGGATGCGTCCGCCGTCCTCGAACGCCGGACTCGTGAGTGACAGCGCCGTCATAGGTCCGGGAGTTCGACCCGGAGCGCCATATAGGGCGGCGGCGATCCCGCGGACTGTCCCCGAGGCCGACCCGTGGGCGGCGTCGCGCCCCGAGAAGGGTTATCGTCGCCGACGACCGCTAGACGACCGGGGGTACGATCCCAATGACCGACGCGCTACTCGTGATCGACATGTTGAACGACTTCGTGACCGGCGAGATCGCCGCCGAGCGGGCCGAGCGGATCGTCCCGACGCTCGAACGGCTGCTCCCGGCCGCGCGCGACCACGGCGTCCCGGTCGTCTACGCGAACGACGCCCACCTGCCGGAGGACTTCGAACTCGCCGTCTGGGGCGAGCACGCGATGAAGGGAACCGAGGGAGCGGAGGTGATCGGCGCGCTCGCCCCGGAGAAGGGCGACCACGTGTTCGAGAAGCGGACCTACGACGCCTTCTACGGGACGGGCCTCGACGAGCACCTGCGTAGCCTGGGCGTCGATCGGCTCGTCCTGACCGGCCTCCACACGAACATGTGCGTCCGCCACGCGTCCGCCAGCGCGTTCTTCCGGGGGTACGACCTCGTCGTTCCCGTCGACGCCGTCGACGCGTTCACCGAAACCGACCACCGCCGCGGGCTGGCCTACCTCGAGGAGGTCTACGGAGCCACCGTCACCACCGCGGACGACCTCGTCGCGGAGTGGGAGGCGGCCGACGCTCGGGCGGAGACCGAAGCCGCGGAGTGATCGTCCGGTCGCCGCTCGCCCCCTCCGTGGGTCTCCCGCAGAGCGCGTCAGAACGAGGTCACCACCTCGACGCCCTCCGTCTCGTACGCCGTCATGGCCGCAAGTCGCTCCGGCACCGCCTCGAGCGCGACGTGGCGGCTCACCAGTCGCCCCGGGTCGACGTCGCCCGACGAGAGGAGGCCGAGGAGTTCGTCGTACCGCGTCGGCGGCATCCCCCGCGAGCCGTGAAACGACAGTTCGTCCATCGCCATCCGGTCGGTCGGGAGCGAGACCTCGCCGCGCTCTTCGTCGGTCGTGAGTCCGATCTGGACGTGTTCGCCGCGCCGCCGGAGGCACGCGACCGAGTTCCGGCACGTCTCGGCCCGGCCGAGCGCGTCGAGCGAGACGTGCGCGCCGCCGTCGGTGATCGCCCGCACCGCCTCGGGGACGTCCGCGTCCCGCGCGTCCACCGTCTCGTCCGCGCCGAGGTCGGTCGCGCGGTCCAGCGCCGACTCGCGCACGTCGACCGCGACGACGCGAACGCCGAGCGCGTCGGCCACGTGGACGGCCGAGAGGCCGACGCCGCCGCAGCCGTGGACCGCCACCCAGTCGCCCGGCGCGAGGGAGACGCGGTGGACCAGCGCGTGGAACGCGGTCATGAACCGGCAACCGAGCGCCGCAACGTCGCGAGCGTCGAGGTCGCCGGGGAGGGGCATGGCGTTGTAGTCGGCCCACGGGAGGTGGACCTGCTCCGCGAACGCGCCCGGCGCGTCGGGGTGAAACCCGAGGCCGAGACCGTTCGGACAGACGTTCCCGTGGCCGTTCCGGCAGAACGGACAGGTGCCGTCGCCCAGGTTGAACGGGAGCGCGACGCGGTCGCCCTCGCGGACCTCGGCGACCCGCTCGCCGACCGCGACGACGGTACCGGCGGGTTCGTGCCCGAGCACCTGTCCGCGCGGAACGCGGTCGTCGGCCCACTCGCCGTGGCCCATCCAGGCGTGCCAGTCGCTCCGACAGACGCCGCAGGCCTCGACCTCGACGACGACGCCGTGCGGTTCCGGGTCCGGCCGCGGTACGTCTTCGATGACCAGCGGTTCGCCGTACTCGTAGAGGACTGCTGCGCGCATCGTTCGCGACTGTACGCCGGGAGGGGGTAACCGTTCCGTCCGCGGCGGTCGCCGACGCCCTCGCGCGAACCGGGGGTATTTTTACCCGTCGCGTCCGCTCCACGGGTATGACAGAGACGGCGTCGGCGACGGACATGGAACTCGGGCTCGCGCTTGTGTTCGGGCTGATCGGGCTGGGCGGCGCGGTCGTGATGTACGCGGCCGCGGTCGGCGAGAACCAGGTGCTCTCCGCGTGGGGCTTCGCGGCGGCGATGCTCGCCGGCGCGCTCGCCATCGCCGCGCTGCACGTCTACGACAGGCCCTGACACCGTCGGGGGGCCCGTCGTGACGCGATCGACGGGGGACGGGCTCGACGGCGGCCGCGGCCGATCGATCCTGCGATCGTCGAGGGCCACCGGGGACGACACCGTTCGGAGGCGTCTCTCCCCCGGCTCTGTATAATGCCGTAACCGTTAATCCGTCGAGTTACGTAGTGTGGCTATGGCCGAGTTGAGCGAGGAGGACCAGCGCATCCTCGACTACCTGCGTGACAGCGTCTCCCAGGGAGAGAGTTACTTCCGGGCGAAGCGCATCGCCGACAGCATCGGTCTGACGGCGAAGCAGGTCGGCGCTCGGCTCCCGCGTCTCGCCGACTCGAGCGACGACATCGAGATCGAGAAGTGGGGGCGAGCGCGGTCGACGACCTGGCGCGTCACCCTGGGATAGGACACTTTTTACGGTAGGCGGTGAAGGGCCGGTATGACCGTCCGGGTAGAGCGGACCATAGAGCTTGACGCGCCGCCCGAGGACGTGTGGGACTTCATCTCCGACCCGGAGAAGCGGGCGCGTCCCATCAGCGTCGTCACCGACTTCGAGACCACCGGAGAGCGAACCGCCACGTGGTACGTCGAACTCCCCATCCCGCTCGTCAAGCGCACGATCGCCGTCGAGACGCGGGAGACGACCGTCGATCCGCCGCGGTACGTCCGGTTCGTCGGTCGTTCGAAGGTGATGCGAGTCGTCGGCGAGCACGAACTCGAACCGACCGACGGCGGGACGCGCCTCACCAATCGGTTCGTCGTCGACGGGAAGCTCCCCGGGGTCGAACGGTTCTTCAAGCGCAACCTCGACGCCGAACTCGATAACCTCGAAGCCGCTATCAGGGAGCAGGTCTGAGCCACCACCTGAGTCGCATGCGCATCGCACTCGCCCAGTTGGAGATCGAAGCCGGCGACGTCTCGGGGAACGTCGCGCGCGCTACCGACGCGGTCGCCGCGGCCGCCGCGCGCGGTGCCGACCTCGTCGTCCTCCCCGAGGTGTTCACCGTCGGCTACTTCGCGTTCGACGCCTACGCCCGCCGCGCGGAGTCGCTCGACGGCCCGACGCTCTCGCGGCTGGCGGAGGCCGCCCGCGAGCACGACCTCGGGATCGTCGCCGGAAGCATCGTCGAGGACCTCTCGACGACCGACGGCGGTCCGGCCGACGAGGGGTACGCAAACACGTCGGTGTTCCTCGACCGGTCGGGCGAGCGACGGGCGGTCTACCGCAAGCGCCACCTCTTCGGCTACGACTCCGCCGAGGCGGAACTGCTCGTCCCCGGCGAGTCGCTCCCGGTCGTCGACTTCCACGGGTTCAGGATCGGGACGACGACCTGCTACGACCTCCGGTTCCCGGAACTCTACCGCGCCCTCGCGGACGCGGGCGCGACGCTCGTCTGCGTCCCGAGCGCGTGGCCCTACCCGCGGGTCGAGCACTGGCAACTGCTGCCACGCGCACGCGCGGTCGAAAATCTGTGCTACGTCGCCGCGGCCAACGGCTCGGGACGCTTCGACGACGCGACCCTCCTCGGTCGCTCGACCGTCTACGACCCGTGGGGGGTCCCGCTCGCCAGTTGCGGGGACGACCCGGCGCTCGTCGTCGCGGACGTGGAGGCGGACCGGATCGAGGCGGTGCGCGAGGAGTTCCCCGCGCTCCGGGATCGGCGCTGACGTCGCGGGCGACGACGGCCGCGGGGACCGGGACGGCGGCAGGTACCAACCTTTATGTACGAACGCGGCCCGAGTAACGAGTGCCGGACGGGCGCTTTTCTCGTTCGTTCGGTAACGCGGAAACGCGCAGGCCGCCGTCACCACGCCGTCGAGGTGCCCGGACTCGACGGCACTCCGTCCCGCCTCCCCTTTCGCCCCTTTCGTCCGTCACGTCTCTCTCGTTCGGTCGCGTCTCCCTCGATCGCTTCCCCTCGTTCAGTCGCGTCTCCTCCGTCCGGTCGCGTTTCCACTAGACGTATCGCCGCGCGAGACGCGCCGAAGAGACGAACCGACCGCTACCGCGGATCGCGGATCGCGGACCGCCGAGGGGCGGTGGCGGTCAGTCCTCCTGCGTCTTGATGTCCGCCGAGAGGCCCTGTGCCATCTGGATCTCCTTCGAGTTGTTGAGCGTCCAGGCGGTGCGCTCGGTGACGGCCTCGATGACCTCGCGGGCGCTGGGGTAGCCGTTGCCGGACTTCTTCACGCCGCCGAAGGGGAGCTGGACCTCCGCGCCGATGCAGGGGAGGTTGCCGTAGGAGAGGCCGACCTCCGCGCGGTCGCGGTAGTAGTTGATCTGGCGGTAGTCCTCCGAGATGACCGCGCCGGCCAGCCCGTAGGGCGTGTCGTTGTGGATCTCGACCGCCCGCTCGATGTCACCGGAATACTTCATCAGCGCGACGTGGGGGCCGAAGACCTCCTCGCGGATGGAGCGCTGCTCGCCCTCGTCGTCGTACTCGACCTCGTAGACGAACGGGCCGACCCAGTTGCCCCCCTCGTGGCCCTCGGGGATCTCCGAGTCGTCGAGTTCGGTGCGGTCGACGAGCACCTCGGTGGCCTCCTCGCGCGCGAGGTCGTTGTACTTGCGGATCTTCTCGACGTGCTCCGGCTCGATGGCCGGCCCCATGAACGTGTCCTCGTCGAGCGGGTCGCCGACGGAGATCCCCTCCGCGACCTCGACGAAGCGCTGCTTGAACTCGTCGTAGACGTCCTCGTGGACGATCAGACGTTCGGAGGAGACGCAGCGCTGGCCGGTCGTCTTGAAGCTCGACATGACGGCGGAGTGGACGGCGACGTCGAGGTCCGCGTTCTCGGTGACGACGATGCCGTTCTTGCCGCCCATCTCGCAGGCCGCGAGCGTGCCGGGCTGTTCGGCGACCTTGCGGGCGACCTCGTGGCCGACCTCTGCGCTCCCGGTGAACAGGACGGTGTCGACGTCGCTGTCGACGATGGCCGCGCCGGCGTCGCCGAAGCCCTGCACCATGTTGAAGACGCCCTCCGGGATGCCCGTCGAGTCGAACATCTCGGCGATGATCTGGCCGCACATGGGCGTCTGCTCTGCGGGCTTCCAGACGACCGTGTTGCCCTCGACGAGCGCGACGGCCATGTGCCAGAACGGGATGGCGACGGGGAAGTTCCACGGCGTGATGCAGCCGACGACGCCGCGCGGTTTGCGGCGCATGTAGGCGTCCTTCGCCGGGATCTCGCTCGGGACGACGTCGCCCTTCGGGTGGCGGGCGTCGCCCGCGGCCCACTCGACCATGTGCCAGGCCTCGGTCACGTCGGCCTTCCCCTCGCTTATCTCCTTCCCGCACTCCTTCGTGACTACACGTCCGAGTTCCTCGTGTCGCTCCTTCAGCTCGTGGTAGATCTCCCAGAGGTACTCCGCGCGGTCGATGTAGGACAGCGAGCGCCACTCCTCGAAGGCGCTCTCGGCGGCCTCGACCGCGCGTTCCACGTCCTCCGGCGTTCCGCGCTGGAACTCGCCGAGCGACTCGCCGGTCGCCGGGTTCACCGATTCGAACGTCTCGCCGTCACCGGATCGGTCGACGAACTCCCCCGCGATGTAGTGCGCGTAGGGTTCCTGAACTTGCTGGCTCATGACGTGGTAAGAATTGCGCGAGAGGGCGGTAAAAACTCACCGTGTTTCCGGGTGCGCGACCCGCCGAGACCGTTCTCCGATCGAACATATACGTACCCTCAAGCCGCCGCGCACCCTGGGGGCAGTATGAACGGTGTGAACGCCGACATCGACCTTCCGAACGACGAGGCGGCGCTTCGACGGATGCGCGCGGTCGCGCACCTGCTCGACGACGGGTTTCGCCTCCCCGGGACGGACTTCCGCTTCGGCATCGATCCGATCCTGAGCCTCGCGCCCGGCAACGCGGGCGACCTCATCGGCACGGGCCTCTCGCTGTACATCGTCTACGAGGCGGCCAACCTCGGGGTCCCGTACTCGACGATCGTGCGGATGCTGACGAACGTGGCCGCGGACGCCGTGGTGGGGTCCGTCCCGATCGTCGGGGCGATCTTCGACGCGGTGTTCAAGGCGAACGTCAGAAACGTCCGCCTCGTCGAGCGACACCTCGGGCGCGAGCACCGGGACGACGGGGACGACTCCGAGCCGGTCCGCATCGAGATCACCGAGTGAGGACCCCTCCGGAACGGTTATCCGGTCGTCTCCGCAGACGGTACGTATGGGTCCCCTTCGCTTCCTTCACCCCCTCCAGACGCTCGGGGGTGCCGTAACGCTCGGCTACTTCGCCCTCGTGTTCGTCACGGCCGTCGGTCTCCTCGTGTTCTGGTTACTTCGCGTGCGCGAGCGCGCGACCCCCGGCGATCCGGACAACACGTTCGCCTGGATACTCGGCGGGCTCGCGCTCGCGCTCGTCGGCGGCGTGAGCGCCGCGCTCGTCGGTCTCGCGCTCTACGCCCGCATCGAGCGCGACGTGCCGTACCAGTACGCGCTCGTCGTCGCGGCGCTCGCGTTCGCGCTGTTCTGGCTCGGGTCGACCCCGTTCCTCCTCTCCGTCGGCATCTAGGCGTCGCTGCTCGCGTCCTTCTCGATCTCGCCCTTCACGTTCGCGGCGTCGAAGTCGTGGTCCGGGCGCATGTTGACGAAGTCGAGGAAGTCGCGGGCGGCCAGGAGCACGTCCATCGGGTAGTGTTCGCGCGCGGCGTCCACCGCGGCGCGGCCCCCGACGAGCGGCGCGAGCGCGGCGAGCGCGCAGGCCACGTCGTACGCGCGGGCCTGTTCGATCGCGCCCTCGCGGACGCTGGTGGCGTCGATGAGGTACAGGCGGCCGTGGGCGACGAGGACGTTCTCCGCGCGGAGGTCGCCGTGGGCGAGTCCGGCGTCGTGAATGTGCGCGAGCGACTCGAAGAGGTCGGGCGCGTAGCGGATCACGTCCGCGGCGTCGAGCCCGTCGAACGTCCTGAACTCGGGCAGGTACTCCACGACGAGCACGCCGAGACCGTCGTGTTCGAACGCCTCGATCGGTTCGGGGACGTTCACCCCCAGCTCGCGCATCCGCCGGGTCGCGTCCAGTTCGAGTTCGGCCATCTCCACCGGATCGCCCACGTGTTCGAAGAACCCCTCCTGCCCGCTCGAGAACGCGCCGAGGTTCCGCCCCGTCGTGAGGATCGCGTGCAGGAGCGAGTGCTGTCGGGAGATGACCTTCACGAACCACCGGTCCTCGACCACGCACGGCGTCGAGAGCCAGTTGTCCGCGTCGAGAAACTCCACCCGGGCCTCCTCCCGCCCGTACCGGCGCGCCACCTCCACCATCACGCCCTCCAGGCGCTCCCACTCGATGTTCCCCTTCAACAACCGACGGAAGGCCATGGGAATACGAGACGAGCGCCACGTATGAGTGTTGTCCCCTACAGTCCCGCCCTAAACCGATAGACGAGGCTCCCTCCGCCGAGTGTCACGACGCCGGTACGATCCGTCGACGAAAACCGTTCGAAAGGGGGCAATAACTTTACAGAAATTCAATTATAGGCAGATTAAAATTATAACAACACATTAACCTGCGAAAGAAATACATGGGGAGACATTGAGGGGGTTGTCGAGCATGGAAGAACTCGAAGAAGCGCGTTCCTCGTGCAGCAGACGTCAGTATCTCAAGTTCGCGGCCGTCGCGGCGGCGGGTACGAGCCTCGGCGCATCGGCGGTCGCCACCGCCGAACCGTCCGACGCGTCCCTCCCGACGGGCGAGAGTCGACCGGCGCTGTTCGTGCACCTGGACGAACTGGCCGGGGTGAAACGGCAGGTGGAGGCGGGTGAAGAGCCGTGGGCGAGCGCGTACGAGGAGTTCATCGCGGACGCGAACGCCTCGCTCGAGGCCGACCCCCGCAGCGTCACCGACAACGGTGACGGTCACACCTTCGACACCGGCGGGCCGGGGTCGGGGACGCGGGGGGACTACACGGCCGCCATCGAGATGGGCGACCGGATCCGTGATCTCGGACTCGCCTACCAGTTCACCGGCGAAGACCGGTACGCGGAGAAGGCAGTCGAGTTCCTGGATCACTGGTTCCTCGACCCCGCCACCCGGATGCGCCCGAAGGTGACCGACGGGATCGAACTCTACATCACCATCCCGAAGATGTGGTACGGCGCGGAACTCGTCCGCGACCACCCCGCCTGGGACCGCGACGGCGTGGGATCGCAGGCCGACCTCGAACAGTGGACCGCGACGTTCCTCGAGACGCTCCCGACGGGCGTGCCCGACTGGATCCAGAACATCTACGTCTGGCGGGAGGTCTGCCACGCGGCGGGGGCGGCGTACGTCGGCGACTCCGGTCAGCTACGCGCCTCGTTCGACCGGGTCCGGCAGCACGCCTTCGGGCAACTCCGTCGGGACGGCCTCCTCGCCAACGAGATCGAGCGGTCGGAGGGACTCAGCTACTCGATGTACGCGCTGAAGGCGTACGTCACGATGGCGGAACTGGGTCGCCACTACGGCCAGGACCTCTACAGCTACGAGAAGTACGGTGGCTCCGCGATCAAACTCATGTTCGACGGGTACGTCGAGTACGTCCTCAACCCCGACCGCTTCGACGAGAAGTACGGCGAAGCTCGGGGCTTCTCCGCCCGCGAGCGCGAGGAGGGAGCGTCGGCGTACGAACTCGCCTACTCGCGCTGGCAGGAGGATGGCTACCTGGACGTGATCACGTCGCGCGGCAGCGAGATCAAGAACGAGCCGACCTACGTCCAGCAGCACCAGGACGCCATCAACTCGAAGGGTCGACCCGTCCGCGACGAGCGCCTCCTCGGCTGGACGACCTTCAGCCACGGTAACCTCTTCGCGATCGACCAGCCCACGGGCGGCTCGGATGGATCCGGCGGTGGCTCCGGCTCCGACGGCGGCGACTCGAATGGATCCGACGGTTCGGGGGAGTCCGGCGGCTCCGGCGGCTCCGACGGGGCCGGTGGGTCCGGCGGTAGCGACGGCTCCGGCGGATCGAACGGTACCGACGGTTCGGGTAACTCGGACGGCTCTGCCGGCTCGGGTGGCTCCGGCGGGTCGGGCGGTGCTGGCGGATCGAACGGGTCGAACGGCTCGAACGGCTCCGACGGTTCGGGCGGTTCCGGAACCCCCGACGGCGGGACGCCCGGGGAGACGAGGCGTCCCGACCGGCCGGAGTACCCGGAACCCCCCCAGGGACTGATCGAACTGCTCGAGGACATCCTCGGGATCGATCTCGGCAACCTGGGTCGGTACTTCTAGCGCGGTCGGACCCTGGCGGTGCCGACCTCGGGACCGCCCGGAACCGTCCCGACCAGCTATCCGTCCCCTCGCTACGGTCGGTTCGGCGGCGGGCAACACTTGCCGGAGCGTTTATCAGCGTTCCCCCGCGACTCGGTGCATGGATTTCAGCTTGCCCGCCGAGCACCGGATGATCCGCGACACGGTGCGCGAGTTCTGCGAGGAGGAGATCGAGCCCATCGCGTGGGAACTCGAGGAGGAGCACCGATTCCCCGAGGAGATCTTCGGGGCGCTGGCGGACCTCGACGTGATGGGCGTCCCTATCTCCGAGGAGTACGGCGGCCTCGGCGGCGATCAGCTCACGTACGCGCTCGTCACCGAGGAACTCGGGCGCGTCTCCGGCTCCGTCGGCCTCTCCTACGCCGCGCACACGAGCCTCGCCAGCAAGCCGATCGAACTGTTCGGCACCGACGAGCAGAAGGAGCGCTGGCTCACCCCGCTCGCGACCGGCGAGTACGTCGGCGCGTGGGCGCTCACCGAACCCGGCTCCGGGTCCGACGCGAGCGACATGGACACGACGGCGACGCGCGAGGGCGACGAGTACGTCATCGACGGGACGAAACAGTTCATCACGAACGCGAGCGTCGCCGGGTCGATCCTCGTGAAGGCCGTCACCGACCCCGAGGCGGGCTACGACGGCATCTCGACGTTCGTCGTCGACCCCCGCAACGACGACGGGTTCGAAGTCGTCACCGAGTGGGAGAAGATGGGGCTCAACGCCTCGCCGACCTGCGAGATCAAGTTCACGGACTGCCGGGTCCCCGCCGAGCGCCTGCTCGGCGAGGAGGGCGAGGGGTGGGAGCAGACGATGAAGACGCTCGACGGCGGGCGTATCTCCATCGCGGCGCTCTCGACCGGCCTGGCCCAGGGCGCGTTCGAGGCCGCCCTCGACTACGCCAAGGAGCGCGAGCAGTTCGGCAGGCCCATCGGGCAGTTCGACGCCGTCCGCGACATGCTCGTCGAGATGGACCGGAAGATCGAGCGCGCCCGCCTGCTGACGCACAAGGCGGCCGTCCTGTACGACGAGGGCGAGGACGTCACCCGCGCGTCCGCGCTGGCGAAGTACGACGCCAGCGTGGCGGCCCGCGAGGTCGCCGAGGACGCCGTGCAGGTGCTCGGCGGCTACGGCTACACGACCGACTTCGCGCCCCAGCGGTTCTACCGCGACGCGAAGCTCATGGAGATCGGCGAGGGGACCAGCGAGATCCAGCGGCTCGTGCTCGGGCGCGAACTCGGGCTGTAGGGGCGCTCGGTCGTCCGACGACGACCTGATCCAGTCCGGGTCGACGTCTCTGTCGAGAGCGGGTTCGACCACCTCCCATTACGCTCCGTCCCTGCTGACGCCGACGGCATGGGAGACGCTGACACGGCACCGAAAGGGTTCTACGGAACGCCCCGGAACGCGGGTCGTGGACGACATCCCCGAGGCTCGGGAGATTCCCGAGTCGACCGTGGAGGAGATGGTTCGGTCGATCGAGCCGACCCTGGAACCTCGCGAGATCGACGCGGCCGAACGGGGCTTCTGTTCAGTCTATCGGATCGTCGCTTCCGGCAGCGACGCCGCACGGGAACGATATCTGAAGGCGTCACCCGACGGACGGCCCTGGGGCATTCCGACCGAGGCTCGAATCCAGGCGATCCTCGCCGCCCACACGTCGATTCCGGTTCCGGACGTGTTCGGCGTCGTCGACGGTCACGGAACCCTCCCGACGCCGTTCTACCTCATGCGTGCGCTTCCCGGCGAGGAACTCCCGTACGAGTGCGTCTCCCGGTTCGACGACGGTGTGCTTCGGCGACTCGCCCGGGAGACGGGCGAGCACCTGGCCGAGTTGCACTCGGTTCCGGCGGTCGATCGCTTCGGCCACGTCCGCCACGACGGCCCCGAACTGACCGGCGGGCGGCCAAGCGACGATCCGGCAGAGCTGACGGTCGGGGACCCGCGCGAGGACTGGCCGACCTACCTGCGCGACCGCGTCGGCCGGGAACTCGACCGGCACGCAGACTCCCGGTTTTCGGATCTGACGGACGAACTGAGTCAGTGGTTCGCGGCGGGTATCGGTGAGTTGGAGGGGCCGTTCGATCCCGTCCTGGGGCGCAACGATCACGGGCTCCACAACCTCCTCGTCGAGCCCGAAACGGGGGAGATCACGGGGATGCTCGACTGGGGATACACGCTCGCCGTGCCGGCGGCGTTCGACGTCGAGTTCGCCGTCTACCTCCTCAGCGGGGCCTTCCTGGCCGGCCTCCCCGACGTCCCGGACCGCCGACCGCTCGTACGAGACGCGATGCTCTCGGGCTATCGAGCGACGGCACCGGACCGCGCCGAGACGCTCTCGATGCCCGAACCGCTCTACGAGGCGCTGGCGATGGTCCGAATCATGAACGATTTTCACCACCTGACGGTACCCGACGGAACCGAACCGGCCGTGGTGGACCGCATCAGGGGAGACGTGCGGGGCCTCCTCGCCTGACTCGACGTGAGTCCTACCGCCGGCTGTGATACAGAAACAGCAGTTCCCGGTGCGCGCCCGTGAGCAAGCGATCCACGCCGTAGGCGAACAGCGCGAACCCGCAGAGGAAGATTCCCCCGCCGACGAGGCTCGTCCGCGAGAACGACGCGAGCGTCCCGGTCTCGACGAGCGCGACGAGCACGCGGCTCGCCCCGTCGAGCGCGGCGAAGAAGGGATCGCGCGCGACGGCGACGACGGCCCCGCCGACGAGCGCGGCGGTGAGCGCTGCGACGTGCCGCTCCCGGTCGGGGCGGTGTCCGTCGAGGAACGCCCGGAGGACGTCGCGATCGCCGAAGGCCCGCGGGTTGGCGCGGTACTGCCGGACGATCTCGACGCCGACGACGGTCAGGAGCGCGCCCCAGAGCAGTCCGGCGAGCGCCGTCGAGACGTGGGCGGCGTCCAGCCCCGGGACGAACGAGCGAATCGCGTAAACGAGGGCTCCGGCGGCGCGGTCGACGACGGCGTACAGGAGCGAGAACCAGATCGCGAGCCACGCCGTCCCCGACTCCGGCGAGACGACCGCGTGCGGACGGAGCGACGGTGCCATACCGCGAGATAGTCACGAAATGCTATAAGTATGCGGGCGGGGGGAAACGCGGGCCGGAGATCGAAGGCGACACCGGGAAGTTCCGCCCATCCGGGGATCACCCATGGGCTCACCACTGCCGACGCGCGAGGAGCAGGTCGAGGAGGTACTGGAGCGGCTGTACGAGGAGTACCCCGACTCCACCATCTCGCTCGACTTCTCGAACCGCCTCGAACTGCTCGTCGCGGTCGTGCTCTCCGCGCAGTGCACCGACGAGCGCGTCAATCAGGTCACGGCCGATCTCTTCGAGAAGTACCGCACCCCCGAGGACTACGCGAACGCCGACGTGGACGAACTGGACGAGGACATCAGTTCGATCACGTACCACTACAACAAGGCCACGTGGCTCAAGAGCGCCGCGAACACCATCGTCGAGGAGCACGGCGGGGAGATCCCGGACACGATGGAGGAGTTGACGGACCTGAAGGGCGTGGGCCGGAAGACGGCGAACGTCGTCCTCCAGCACGGCCACGACACCGTCGAGGGGATCGTCGTCGACACGCACGTCCGGCGGCTCTCGCGCCGCCTCGCCATCACCGAGGAGGAGACGCCCGAGCGGATCGAGCGCGACCTCATGACCGTCGTCCCCGAGGCGGACTGGCAGCAGTACACGCACCTGATGATCAGCCACGGGCGGGCGACGTGCACCGCGCGGAACCCCGACTGCGCCGACTGCGTGCTCGAGACGATCTGTCCGTCCTCGAAGCTCGACCACGAGGTCGACCTGGCGAGCGGCGAACCCTGGGGCTAGACGATCCCGTACTTGACGACGTAGCGCGCCATGCCGACGACGTAGGCGAGCAGCCAGAAGAACACGTAGCCGAAGACGCCGATGCGGATGCGTCGCCGCCAGAAGCGCATGTTCTCGTCGCCGATCTCGTCGAGCAGGACGTCCTCGTCGTAGTCGTGATAGAGGTTGTGCCGCCACTTCGCGCGGAAGACCCGGACGATGCCCGTCCCGCCGAAGGCGAGCATCGCGTACGCCTGCAAGCCGAGGAAGGCGTGGAGGGCCGCGAAGCCGTTCAGTTGATCGAGAAAGCGCGGGGCCATCCAGAGGAGGAGCGGCACCGTCGTCAGCGTCAGGCCGCTGAGGATGAACTTCAGGTGGCGGACGAGGACGCCCCACGTCACCGCCTCGGCGTCGATCATGATCCACGCGCCGTAGAGGAAGAGGGGAAAGCTCAGCGTGACCGAGACGGCGACGACGGTCGCGATCTCCGCCTCGCCGAGTCCGAACATACACGGATTTCGAGGTGCGGGCGCTTCAGGGTGACGAAAGCGCCGCGAGGCGGCGGTGTGGCGGCGGTGCGGCGGCCGTCGTCGGAACGCCTATACGACGCGCCGGCGTACTCGCGGACATGGTTGACCCCCGGTCGTCGGCCGACGAACCCGACGACGCCGCGGACGCGACGGACCCTGCGGACGGGGAGGGGGACGTCCGCGAGTCGCCGCCGGGCGGGGCGACGGACGACGATAGTTCACTCGACGAACTCCGCGCGCAGGTCGAAGAGAAGTACGACTTCGACGACTTCGGGCCGGAGGACATGGCCCGCATGTCCGCGGAGGAGTGGGAGGCGGTCTTCGACCCCGAGACGTGGATCACGGGTCCCGAACTGCTCGACCGCGTCGAGGCGGACCTGAAGAACCGCATCGCCGACCGCGACGTGTTCGCGCGCCTCGAGCGCTTCTCGGAGCCGGATCGCGTCGTCGCCTACTCGGACGAGGGGTACGCGGTCGTCTCCCTCGACGGCAGCGTCGAGGGGACGGGCACCGTCCTGCGCGACGTGAAACCGACGGTCGCGCTCTGCTCGATGGACGACTACGAGGTGCCCGACCCGCCCGAGGGCGAGACCCTGCCCCGGCCGCTCGACGTACCCGAGGGGAGCGGCGAACTCGGCAATCGGATGCTCCAGATCGTCGGCGGCGTCCAGTTGCTGATGGCGCTGTTCATGTTCGCGTCCGTCCCCCTCTTCGGCGTCGACGTGCTCCTCGCCGTGACGGTTGGGTTCGGCCTCCTGGTCATCGGCGGCCTGCTGTTCCTGATCGTGGCGAACGCCCGCCTGTCCGATCGGTTCCGCGCCGAGGAGTACCGCAACCGCCTGCGGGCGATCGGACTGGACTCCGACGAGCGCCCGGCGTTCCTCGACGAGATCGAGCGCGGGCGACTGCCCGACCCCGGCGAGGAACGCTCCGACACTGATTCCGGCGAGAACGCCGCGTAGGGGCGAGAGCGACCCTCTCGGTGCGTTCGGTGGGTTTATACGAACCCGGTTCGGAGTGAGACTGTGCATGAATAGACGGGAATTTCTCATGACGGCCGGCGGGACCGCCGGTGTCGTCACGGCTGCCGCCGGGTCAGCCGCCGCCCAGGCGGGCGGGAACAACACGACCGGCGGCGGAAACGCCTCCTCCGGTGGTAACGCCACCGGGGGAAACGCCACCGGGGGCAATGCTACAGGGGGCAACGCGTCCGGTGGGAACGCCTCCGCCGGCGGCGGTGGCGGTGGTGGCGGCGGGAGCGGGCCGATCGACTACGGCGGGTGGCTCGACGGCGCGAACGGCTGGTCCGAAGGGAGCACCGTCGACGCCCGCGGGAAGAAGAAGGTGACGGTGCAGGTGGGGGTGGGCGAGGGGGGGCTCGCGTTCGATCCGGTCGCCGTCCACGTCGACGAGGGCGCGACGATCGTCTGGGAGTGGCAGTCGGCCGGCCACAACGTGGCGGCCCAGCAGGGAGCGGACTTCGCCAGCGACATCCAGTCGTCCGGTACCTACGAGTGGAAGGCGACCGGCGGGCCCATCGTCACCTATCAGTGCGATCCCCACGCCGGCCAGGGCATGCTCGGCGCGATCGCCATCGGCGACAACGTCCCGCGGAAGTCGGCCACCGCCGCGGCCGCGGAACCGGCCGACCCCGAGGAGATGGGCGTGCCCCTCCAGCCGCACTTCGTCGGCATCGCGACGATCATGATGATGCTCTCCTCGCTCATCTTCACGTTCTTCCTGCTGAAGTACGGCGAGAGCCCCAACACGAAGGGTGGTAACTGATGAGTTCAGGAAACAACAGTTACGGCGACATCCACCGCTACGAACCGGCCCGCGAGAGCACGACGGCGGCCATCGCCATCGTGTTGCTCACCGTCATCGAGGTGGTGCTCGTCGGGATGTTCACCTACGGCCTCACCAGCGGGTGGGGCCTCGACCCGTTCGGGAACATGTTCCTGGGCGGCCTGCTCGCGCTCGTCTTCGTCGATCTGTCGTTCATCCTCCTGCTCTACCGCAAGGAGTTCCTGCCGGACGTGATGATCGTCAAGAAACGCCGGCGCAAGTGGGAGGACCTCTACGTCCGCGAGGAGGACGTCCACGGCACGCAGTCCGGCGGCGACGCGTGGGAGAACGTAAAGCGCGCGGTCTACCCCTACTACAAACGATAACATGGCAGACGACGACAAATATCCGACAGAAACGGGTCGCCGACGCTTCGTGAAGGGAGTGGTCGGCGCAGGAGTGCTCGCCGGTGCCGGGACGGGCGCGGCCGCCGCCCTCGGGACGGCGACCGCGCCGATCGGTTCCGGCGGCGGTATCACGAAGTTCGTCGGCATCGAGAACACCGACGGTCCCGCCCCGCGCGGGATGCCCGTCATCCCGGTCGAGATCGCCGACGACGGCACCATTCAGGGTCTCTGGCCGGAGGTGAAGACCAAGGAGGAGGCCGGACAGACGTTCGAGGTCGCCGAGACGGAACTCGGCGGCGTCACGTACTCCTCCGAGTGGTTCCAGTACTGCGGCGTCCAGACCTACTCGGGCATCCAGCCCAGCGCCGACCAGGACAACGCGTTTCTCTCCTCTGCGGACTCGCCCTACGAGTGGCAGGCTGAGATCCCCGAGGGCGAACCGCTGAACGTCTCGATGTTCGACGACTACAAGAACTTCGACACCGGCGTCGGCAGACCGGGGCTCGGCAAGCCCGCGATGGCGACCTGGCGCTCGAAGGACGTCGAGGCGTCCGAGACCATCCCGGTGCAGGTCGTCCGCAGCGACGACGTGATCGAGATGCGCCAGCAGGACGGCCCGATCGCCGAGTTCATCCGCGCGGCGACCACCGAGACCGGCTTCATGGCGTGGCTGGACAAGTGCACGCACTTCTGTTGCGTCCCCGCGTTCAAGGCCTACCCCGACAGCGCGAAGTTCAACGCCGAGAACAAGGTGTACTGCCAGTGTCACCAGTCGGTGTACGCCCCCTACAGCTGGGTCCAGAAGTCCTTCGTCGCGCTCCCGCGGCCCGAACCGGAGAGCGGCGGCAGTGGAGAATAGCTAAACCGATCGAACCCCTGTGAGTCACCAAACCCCATGAGCCTAGAACGCAAGGACGAGATGGACCACGACGGCTGGATGCAGAGCAAGGAGCTCTCGCCGGTCGAGCGTGGCTACCTGACGGTCCTCATCTGGCTCGACCGGCGTCTGCGCATCGTTGACTACCTCGAGGTCCTCGAGAACCTCTACTACAAGGTCAACCTCCAGATGCCCAAGAGCCACACCGAACAGTACAACCTCGACAACAAGTTCTGGTACTGGTATCCCCTGTACGCCCTCGGGTCGTTCAGTACCATCGCCTACGTCGTCGCCGCCATCAGCGGCGCGCTCCTCGGGTTCTACTACTCGCCCGCGACGACGGGCGACCCGACGGCGGCGTACAGCTCCATCACCTACATCATGACCGAGCTGAACTTCGGGTTCTTCCTCCGGTCGTTACACCGGTGGTCCGCGCAGGTGATGGTCGCGGCCGTGTTCCTGCACATGCTTCGCGTCTACTTCACCGGCGCGTACAAGGAACCGCGCGAACTCAACTGGATCATCGGCATCGTCCTCATCTCGCTGACGATGGTCTTCGGGTACACCGGCTACCTGCTCCCGTGGGACCAGCTCGCCTTCTGGGCCGGCCAGATCGGCGTCGAGATGAGCCTCTCGATCCCGCTCGCGGGCGAGTGGGTCGCCCAGTTGCTGTTCGGCGGCTTCACGCTGAGCCAGGCGACGCTCCAGCGGATGTACATCATCCACGTCTTCCTGCTCCCGTTCGTCGCGACGACGCTCATCGCCATCCACATCGGCATCGTCTGGATGCAGGGCATCGCCGAGCCGCACTGAGCCGCACTGAGCCGGCACGCGGGTTCGTCCGTCCTCTTCTCCCTCTCGTCCCTCGCGAGCGTCGCGTCACGTCCCGGCCATCGGCAAGCGGTCGCTCGTTTTTCCTCCGTACCGCCGAGGCGTCTAACACAACGTTGAAGATTGCCCCCCAGCTAGAGAGTGGTACGTAGACATGCCTCCGAGCGACGAGAGCGGCGAGGAGGTTCGGGCCGACGGGACCGGCATCGTTGCCCCGGACGACGAGACGCCCACGTGGAGCGAGCGGAAGGCTCGTTCTCAGGGGCTGCCTCGCCTGACGTACGAGTACTTCGAACGCGCCCGCCGGGAGGACCAGGACCTCCGCACGGAGTCGAGCTACATCGAGCGCGACGTCCTCGGCTTCCCGACGTGGCCCCACGAGATGATTCGCAACCTCGCGTTGACGAGCTTCTTCGTGGGCATGATCATCTTCCTCGCGGCGGCGCTGCCCCCGCACATCGACGCGCCGGCGAACCCGAGTCAGACGCCGCCGGTCATCCTGCCCGACTGGTATCTCTACTGGTCGTTCGGCCTGCTCAAGCTCGGCCCGCTCAACCCCGAGATCAGCCTCCTGGGCGGCCAGAAGCTGATGGCAGACCGGACCTACGGCGTGCTGGCGAACCTCGTCGTCGTCGGGTTCATCGCCATCGTCCCCTTCCTCAACAAGGGGTCGGCCCGCCGCCCCGTCGAGCAGCCGTTCTGGGCGGCCGTCGGCGTCTTCGGCGTGATCTTCGCGGCGACGATCAGCGTCCTGTCGATCAAGAACCTGGTGCCGGTCGAGCCGCACCTGCTGTTCGACCTGACGTTCCTGCTCCCGTTCGTGGGCGGGTTCATCGCCTACGCGGTGCTCAAGTCGATGCGCGAGGGGTACATGTTCGAACTCAACCGGCGGTACTACCGGCTCCGTCCGCCGAAGTGAAGTAAGCGCGGCCCCTCACTGCTATCATGTCAGACGGACCCGACCAGCCGCGCCGCGGGGCGGACGGCGACGTGGTGGTCTCACTCGACCTCTACAAGACCGTCATCGTCTCCTCGACGCTCGTCGCCGTTACGTTCGTCGTCCTCGGGTTCCTGTTTCTCGACGCCGCGACCAACGTCGTCCAGCGGTTCCTGCTGCTCGGGCTGGTCGTCGGCGTCGCCCTCCCCCTCGCGCTCTACCTCGGCTACCGCCGACTGCGGCCGACGGCGTCGGTCGGCGAGCGCGTCCTCGTCGGCGGCGCGCTGTTCTACGCGTCGCTCTTCGGCGTCCCGGGGGTCGTCGGGACGGCGGTCGGCCTCCCGGCCGTCCTCCCCCCCGTTCCGTTCGCCGTCCAGTCGGCGCTCCCGCGGCTCCCGGTCCCCTCCGGCGTCCTGCAGGTCGTCTTCGCGCTCCTGGGGATCGTACTCATCGGCGTCGGCGCGGGGACCTACGTCCTCGGGACCCGGTTTCGCACCGAGGGAATGGGAAACCCTAAAGACGACCGTGACTAACGTCCGATAATGGCTGACGAATTCATCAAGGGACTCTCGGCGCTCATCCTCGGCGGGTTCGGCTGGCTCGTCTTCGCCGGCTGGTACAACACCCCCGAATTCGCGAGCGGACAGCTCATCACGCCGGCTCCGGAGACGCTGACGTTCTACGACCAGCTCGCGCTCGTCCTCAAGGAAGGGTTCTTCTACTTCGCCCTCATCGGCGCGTTCACCTTCTGGGTCGTCATCCCGGCGATCAACCAGCTCCGCGAGGCGCGCGCCGGACAGTAGTCGAGTCGCGTCGGCCGGCGTCGGATCGAATCGAATCGGAACCACCGCACCGTCCTCTCCCGCGGTACGCGTCGGCGAGCGACGCGGGACGCGACCGCCTTCACTCGTTTCTCGACGCCGACGCTCGACCCGACAGTTCCTGTCCGCGTGTCGAAACGACTGCCACAAGGCATAGGGGCGTCGCCTCGGTAGCGCCTCACATGGGTGCCGAAGATCCGTACGAGCGGGATCCGCCGTACACGTACGAGTGCGTGGCGTGCGGCGAGCGAGTCGAGGCGGACTCCCGCCCCGGGGACTGTCCGAACTGCGGCGGCCGGATGCGGAACATCAGCCAGTCGCGAGAGAAGTGAGTCCCGCCGCGGCGATCCTGGGCGTCGCGGCGGGGGCGATTCGGGGGCGCGACCGGGACGAGCGAGCGACCGGGCGTCGCGCCGGCCTCAGATGATCGCGTCCCAGACGCCGGCGATGAGGAAGAACAGGCTGGTGTAGGCCGCGTACAGCAGCACGAGGACGGACGCGGCGATGGAGCCCTTGGGTCGTTCGATGTCGATCTCGCGGCGGGCCTCGACCAGCCGCGACTCGAACTCGAAGAGGTCGGCGATGACCAGGCCGACGACCAGCACGGAGAGGACGATCCCCGCGTGGTACTCGACGGTCGCGAAGTAGAACGCGCCGACGAGCAGGAGGGCGTTCGTCGCCACGCGGACGGGACTGCGCGTGAGCGCGTCCGCGCCGCCGTCGCGCGCCTGCTTGACGTGCTGTCCGTGCTCGGCCGCCCGGGCGACCATGTTCACCACCACGAGGGCGAGCAGGATGTAGCCGATGTACGGCCCGAGGATGGCGTCGATCGGGCCGAACAGCGAGACCGAGGAAGCCGAGGGTTCCATACGTAGGTGGGCGTTGCGCTCCCTTTAGTGCCTTTCCAATCCTCGCCCGTCGGTCGCGAGAAATCGGAGCGACCCCGCCGGCTCGACGCGCACGGGATCGTTCGGCGCGACCGGGCCCGCGCTGCGGTCGTCAGCGAGCAGTTCGACGGCGGCCTCGTCGCGCTCGACGCGCAGCGTCACCGTTCCCAGCGGGAGGACCCACCGGTCGGGATCGATGGCGAACGGCGCGACGGGGACGACCGCGGCGACGCCGCTCCCGAGCGCGAGCGCCGGGCCGCCCGCCGCTCGCGCGTAGCCGTGGCTGCCGAACGGGGTGGCGACCACCACCCCGTCGGCGCGGAAGCGCGCGACCGTCCGCCCGCCGCTCTCGACGGAGTACTCCGAGATCCGCGCCGGGGAGGCGGCGACGAGCATCACGTCCATCAGCGCGTGGGTCCGCCCGCCGGCGTGGCGGGCCGCGACGACCGGCACCTCGACGGTCCGACCCGCTCCCGCCGCGACGGTCGCGATCGCCTCGTCGACCGCCGCCAGCGGGACGGAGAGCGGCGAGTCCGCGTCGACCGCGAGGATCGGCGTGCGGCAGTCGGGCGCGAGGGACAGCACCGTCCCCTCGCCGACCGCGACGACCGCGTCGAGGTCCGGGGGGAGGTCGTCCGGGGAGACGGCGACGTACTCCGCGTCCGCGTCCTCGATGGCCGAGGTGACCGACCCGGGGACCGACCCCGGGACGCCGACCCGGGCGACGCCGTCCGGGTCGGTCGATCGGTCGCCCGCGCCCCCGCCCTCGTCGCTCGTCATTACTGCCCCCCTCGCGTCGCCCGTCCAAAAGCGTGACTCACGCTCGCGGCCCCGATCACGGGAGGTCCCCCGTGACCCGGAGCCCCTCGGCGTGGCCCTCCCGCTCGAGGGCGGCGACGATCTCCTCCCGCGACTGGCGGGCGATCGTCGTGTCCTCGCGCGCGAGGCGGACGACGAGGTCGGTCAGGAGGATGGCCCCCTCGCGCAGGTCGCGCGACTCCAGTTTGTCCAGCGTGTCCGCCCGGGTGTGGCCCCACCCCCGTCCCCGCTCGCCGGTCTCGCTCGTGACGTGGTAGGCGGGGACGCCTCCCGACAGCACGTACGGCCAGTGGTCGCTGTGCGGTCCCTGCTGGGGGTTCGTCGAGATCGGGTGGTCGAAGCGCTCCGCGACCGACCGGAGGACGGCGTCGAGGTCGTCGAACCCGTGCGTGTACGCCGAGAGCGTCCGACCCTGGAGCACGCCGTCGCAGTTGACGATCGCCTTGATCGAGTCGAGGTCGCGCTTCCCGGCGTCGTAACTCGACCCGCAGAGGCCCACCTCCTCGCTGCCGTAACAGACGAAGTGGACCCGCGTCTCGAGTTCCCGCTCGCGCATTGCGAGCGCGTTGGCGAGTTCGACGACCATCGCCGTCCCCGCGCCGTTGTCCATCGCGCCCTCGGCGATGTCGTGGGCGTCGACGTGGCTCGTCACGAACACCTCCTCGTCGGTCGCGGGCCCGAGGACCGCGTGGACGTTCTGGCTGGTCGCCGGGCCGTGCTCGCAGTCGACCTCGACGGTGACCGCCTCGCCAGCGTCGCCGAACCGCCGCGCGAGCCGCGCGCCCACCTCGCTCGAGACGCCGACCGCCGGGACGTCGCCGATGGGATCCTCCGGCGTTCCGACGCTCCCCGTCGGGGCGAGACAGCCCTCGACGTGGTTCCTGAAGACGAACGCCGACGCCCCCGCCCGCACCGCCCGGTAGTACTTCTCCCGGCGGTGGATGAACCGTTCGTAGTAGTCCGGGACGTCCGACGAGACCATCACGACCTTCCCGTCGAGGTCGCCGTCGAAGTCCTCCGGCAGGCCGTAGCCGAGGTCGGCGAACTCGCCGGTGGCGCTCCCCGCGGGGCTGCGCGGGAGGGCGAGACACGCCTGCTCGGTGCCGCCCGCGCGGACGACGCTGTCGCCGCGCGTCCATCTCTGTACCTCGAACTCGTCGAGGTGGGCGTCGCGCGCGCCGGCGGCAGAGAGCGCGTCGCGGGTGCGCTCGGCCGCCTCGCGCTCCCCGTCGCTGCCGGCCATCCGGTCGCCGACGTCGACGAGGGTCTCGAGGTGGTCCCACCCCACTCGACTCGTGAACGTCACGCCGATCCACTCGGTCATGTCGTCGGGTCGGACGGGCAGCGGCCTAAGCGTTGTCAGTCCGTCGCGGGGTCGATCGGGAGGTCGACTCACCAGTCCCGGTCCCGGCCCCAACTCCGATTCCGCGCGCCGCGCGAATGGCGAGCGTTTTTTGCCCTGCGCGCGACACCGGAGGTAGCATGCGGGACGTCCTCGAACAGTGGCGGCCAGTCATCGACGCGGAAATCGAGCGCCTGCTCCCCCGGACGATCGACGAGGCGTACCTCACGGACTTCTTCGGCCCCGCGTCCTACGCCTACGATCCGGACGCGATCCAGCGGGCGCTCGCCTCGCCGCTCTGGGATCTCCTCGACCGGGGCGGCAAGCGCTGGCGCGCGGTGCTCTTTCTCGTCTTCTGTGAGGCGTTCGGCGAGGACCCGCGCGACTTCCTCCCCTACGCCTGCATCCCCGAGATCCTCCACAACGGCACCATCATCGTGGACGACGTGGAGGACGGGGCGACGATGCGCCGCGGGGCACCGGCGCTCCACCACGACCACGGGGTCGACGTGGCGCTCAACGCCGGGAACGCGATGTACTTCCTCCCGCTCAAGGTAATCACCCGCAACCCCGCCGAACTCGACGCCGAGACCCGGCTGGCCGCCTACGAGATGCTCATGCACGAACTCAACCGGACGCACCTCGGGCAGGGGATGGACATCTGCTGGCACAACGGGCGAGCCATCGACATCACGGAGCGGGAGTACCTGGAGATGTGCGCCTGCAAGACCGGCTGTCTGGGTCGAATCGTCGCACGCCTCGCGGCCATCGTCACCGGGCAGGACCGCGAGACCGAACGCGAGGTCGCCCGCTACGCCGAGCGGATGAGCGTCGCCTTCCAGATCGCGGACGACGTGCTCGACGTGGAGACGAGCATGGAGGCCGGCGGCGAGTTCGGCAAGGGCGTCGGCAACGACGTCCGCGAGGGCAAGAAGACGCTGATGGTCATCCACGCGGCCGAACACGCGGACCCCGCGGACGTCGCCAGGCTCGAGGAACTGCTCTGGGCCGAGGAGAACACCGACGAGGAGGTGCGCGAGGTCGTCGAACTGCTCTCCGCGACCGGAAGCGTCGAGTACGCCCGCCGGCAGGCGCGCGACCTCGCCGCCAGCGCCCGCGATCACGTCGCCGCACTCGACCTCGAATCCGAACCCGCCGAGCGACTCACGGCGTTCACCCGCTTCGTCGTCGAGCGGGAGGTGTGAGCGGGGATTGTGAGCGGGGGATGTGAGCGGGCGGGCCGAAAACTGGTGAGGAGGGGCGAGGAGAGACGGGGAGGGGCGAGGAGGAACGGGGAGGGGCGAACACTGCGTGGGGCGACTCGCGAGCGGCCAACGCGCTCGCGAGTCGCTACGCCTATACTGCGACCGCGCCGACCGTGGGTATGGCGGAGTTCGATTTCGACTACGACCTTCTGAAGGAACTGACGGAAGCGCGGGGGGTTCCCGGGTACGAGGACCGCGTCCGCGAGATCGTCCGCCGCGAGTTCGCGGAGACGACCGACGAGGTCCGCTCGGACGCGATGGGCAACGTCGTCGGGACGATTCGCGGCGAGCGCGACTACGCCGTCCTCGTCGGCGCGCACATGGACGAGATCGGCTTCATGGTCCGGCACGTCACCGACGAGGGGTTCCTCCAGATCGACGCGCTCGGCGGGTGGGACGCGGACGTCCTCCGCGCCCAGCGCGTCACCGTCCACACGGAGGACGGCGACCTGCCGGGCGTCATCGGCTCGCCCCCGCCGCACCTCGAGTCCGACGACGAGGGCGACGAGTTCGAAGTCGAGGACGTCTACGTGGACCTGGGCATGGACGGCGACGCCGCGAGGGAGCGCGTCTCGGTCGGCGACCTCGTCTCGATGGACCAGACGACGACCGTCGTCGGCGACCTCGTCACCGGCAAGTCCCTCGACGATCGGGTCTGCCTGTTCGCCGTGCTCGAGGCCGCCCGCCGCATCGAGGACCCGACCGCGACGATCCACTTCGCCGCCACCGTCCAGGAGGAGGTCGGCCTGCGCGGCGCGGCGGCCCTCGGCGTCGACCTCGATCCCGACCTCGCGATCGCGATGGACGTGACCGTCGCGAGCGACCTCCCCGGCGTGGAGAAGGGAGAGCAGGTCACCCGCCTCGGGGAGGGCGCGGCGATCAAGCTCAAGGACTCGTCGGTCATCACGAACCCGAAGGTGAACCGCCGCCTCCGAGCGGTGGCCGAGGAGCGGGAGATCCCCGTCCAGCCGGAGGTGCTCCCCCGCGGCGGCACGGACACGGCGGGCTTCCAGAACTCCTACGGCGCGAAGCCGGTCGGCGCGATCTCGATCCCCACGCGCTACCTCCACACCGTCACCGAGAGCGCCCACCGCGAGGACGTCAGTGCGGCCATCGACCTCATCACGGCGTTCTTAGAGAGCGAGACGGGCGAGAACGACTACACGCTCTGAAACCACCTTTTTTCACGGAGGCCTCGCGGCCGCCGAAGGCGGCCGCTCGACCCCCGCCAAAAAATCTGGACCAAAAAAGGCCGCGGACGCGGAGCGTCCGCGGTGAACCGCGCCGCTTCGCGGCGCGGACGCTCGGCAGTCTCGCTCGCGGGTGCAACAGAGGAACGCGCCAGCGGGGTTCCTCCCCCGCTCAAATATCCCGGATGCGTCAGCGCTGCACTCAGGACCAGTCGTAGTCCTCGGTGATCTCGACGGCGTTCGTCTCACCCATGTCGATCGGTTCGAGGTCGAGGTCCTCCCGCACCGACGCCGGGATCGTGACCGCGTAACTCCCGTTCACCGTCGTCTCGTCGTCCTCGGTCGCCATGTGCGCGAATACACCCCTCGGACGGATAACGATTACCCGGGTAATTGTCGTGTGCCCACCCAGCGGGATCCTGTTTCACGACCTGCTCCTCGCTCTTCATCGTTCCTCCGCATCGGAGGGCGGATCGTCGCCCGCCGACCGCTCCACCTCGTAGATCGTCACGTCCTCGAACCGCCGCTCGACGTGCACGCCGGGTACGTCCTCGAACGACACCGTCCCGTAGCGCTCGCGCTCGTTCGGGCCAACGTAGACGTAGCGCACGTCGTAGCGATCGAGCAGACGGGCGCGCTGTGCGGGAGTCCCCGTGAAGATCAGATCCGCGTCCTCGACTCGGGCGGAGTAGGCCTCCGGACCGCGGTAGCCCACCTCGTGTCGCCACCCGGCGACGGTCTGGAGGCCGGTGAGCGTCGTCTCGGCGTTCGTCCACCCGTAGCTGTCGAGGCCGGGCGCGGCGGCGACGACGGGCCGCCCCTCGCGCGCGCCGAGCCAGCGGATCGCCTCGTACTCGTCGGGGTGGTACGTCTCGACGAACGCGAGCGCGTCGAGCGTCGGGTCGTCGGTGCGGGGGTACACCTCGGCGGCCTCGGCGTCGTAGCGCCCCGGGTTGGCGGTGAAGTGGTCGGTCAGCGCGAGCGCGCCGTAGACCGACATCGAGAGGACGAGCGCGGCGACGAGGACGCGCCCGGCGGTAAGCCCCGATCCCCTCTCCCTGCTCGCCCTCGCCCCGATCCTCCCGGGGAACGAACCGCGGGCGGCGCGCCGGAACGACGCCCCGACTGGGGTCGACCCGGGACTGCGAGCGAGGCCGGCGAGCGCGGCCCCCGCGGCGGGCGACCAGAGCACCCACACCTGCGCGTAGGTCTTGAAGACGGTGTTCATCCGGCCGGGGCCCGCCCGCTCCCGGACGTAGACGAGGTCCACGAGCATCACCAGCCCCGCCGCGGCGAGGATCAGGAGCGTCGCGAAGGCCGTCCCGTCGTCGGGGTCTGCGCGCAGGAGCCACCACGCGCAGAGCGCGAGGGGCAGGAGGAGGCCGAGCGCGGCGAACCCGAGCAGCCACAGCGCGATGCCCCCCGCGGCGGCCCCCCACGCGAGCCGCCGCGCCCGCGGGTCCCCCGCGACCGCCCTCGTCCGTCGCGCGAGGAGGGGGACGAACGCCGCGAGGAATCCCCCGTGGACGACCAGCAGCGCGTACATCGGGCTTCGATCCCCCGGGGGGACGAGGGCGACCGACCGGGCGCTCGCGCTGGTCGTCCAGAAGGGGAGCGAGACGAGCAGCGCGATGAGCGCGAGCGCGACGACGACGGCGAGCGCCGATCCGTCCCGGCGGAGTTCGCGGCCGAGCCGAGCGACTCGCCGCCCGCGCGAGCCCTCCACCGAGTCGCCCGCCGAGTCGCGCCGGTCGGGGCGAGGCGCTCCGCCGAGCGTTCGCGGGAGGAGCGTCGCGGGCGAGGCCGGGGCGAAGGCGAGCGCGAGCCACGTCAGGCCGAGCACGGTCGGGAGCGACCACGTGTTGACGACCGCGACGAACCCGGCGTCGAGCGCGAGGACGGCGAGCAGCGCCCATCGTCGCGGGTGCGCCGCCGCGGGCGTCCGGAAGTAGGCGTAACACAGCGTCGCCGCGAGCAGGAGGAACGGCGCGCTCGTCATGTGGGCGTGGAGGTCGCCGTTGAGCCACGCGAACAGCGGGAACTCGTTGATCGTCCCCGGGACGACGCGGCTCGCCCCCCAGTACGTGAAGTCGGCGACGGGCCGGTAGCCTGCGGCCTCGAATCCCCGGACGCCCACGAGGACCGCACCCGCCTCCGCGACAGATTCGGGGAGGAACGCGCCGAGGACGCGCAGCGGCGTGTAGAGGTTGCTCGCGAACCCGACGAAGAACGCCCCGAGCGCACCCGCCGTCCGTCGGGAGGCCCCCCTCGCGTCGCCGAGCGCGCCCGCGAGGCCGTAGGCCGCGGTGACGAGGGTCGCGTAGAACCCGGCGAGCGCGAGGTTGTAGGCGAACCGGGCCTCGATGTCGGTCAGCCGAGCGAGCAGCGCGGCGAGGAGGTGCCCGCCGTAGTAGTACCGTACCGGTTCGCCCGCGAACCACGGATCCAGCGGGGGGAGGGCCTCCGTCCGGAGGAGCGCGCGCAGGAGCGAGAAGTCGAGGAACTTCTCGCCCATCGTGGCGTGGACCGCCGGATCGACGGCGCGGACGGCGACGAGAAACAGGAAGGCGACCGCGAACACGAGCGCCGTCTCGACCGCGCGCCGCCCGTGCGGTCGCGCCCCGAGCCGGTGGGCGAGCGCCGACGCCCCGGCGAGGGCGAGCAGCCCCGCGCCCAGCGCGATCGGGCCGAACGCGAGGTGGCCGACCCAGTAGGCGACGCTCCCGACGACGAGCAGCGAGAGGGGGAGGGCGATCCCCGCGCCGCGGTCGGGGAGCCGCGGCGTCAGCGCCGCGGCGACGGGGAGCCCGGCGGCGAACAGGCCGAGGGAGACGACGAGCCACCGGGCGACGAGCCCCCACTCCATGTCCGGTGACCGGTCGCCTCGCGCATACGTCTTCCGTCCGAGGGGGAGGACGCCTTGACGCCCGACGCCGTCCTCGCGACCGACCGTCTCGCCGGTCGCGACGGTGACCGATGCCCCCGAGTGACAGACGGCGGTCGAATCACAACCCTTACTTACCCGAGTGCGGTACGAAGATGTAGCGGGATGGGATAGCCAGGAGATTCCGCCGGGCTCATAACCCGGAGATCGGTAGTTCAAATCTACCTCCCGCTATCTTCTGTGGCGCACACAGCGAACGAGGAGCGAAGCGAGTCGTGAGCCGTGCGCCACGACGATAGCGTCGAGTAGATTTGAATCAGGGAGCGAGCGGGATGAGCGACCGTGGTTCAAATCTACCTCCCGCTACTTCTCTCAGACCCACGCTCCGGGCGTGAGTTTTAGCTCGACGCCCCTACGTGGTTCCGTGTATATCGTCCGGAGTAGATTTGAACGAGAGGACGAGCGAAGCGAGTCCGCGTAGTTCGAATCTACCTCCCGCTACTTCTCTCGGATCCACACACCGAGCGTCGAGTCGCGATCCCACGTAGAAAATCGGCCATTCGTTTCCGATCGTTTCCGGAGCGATTCGACCGCGCGACCGGCCTACGGCTTTGCGTCGGCGTCCCTCGCGAGCGCCTGCTGGAGTTCGTTCGCGGCGGCGGCCGAGGACTCCGGGCCGCGGGCGGTGATGAGGTCGCCGTCGACGGTGACGCTCACGTCCTCGTCGAGTTCGGCGTCCCAGTCGCCGCCGGCGGCGATCACCTCGTCTTCGACCCAGTAGGGGAGCTTTCGCCCGTCGGGCATCAGGTCGTTCTCGTCGACGATGCCCTCCTCCCAGTCGTTCGGGAAGCCGGTGACGTCGCGCCCCTCGACGAGGAACGAGCCGTCGCTCGCCCGGGTGAACCCGAGGAGGCCGACGGCGTGGCAGACGACGAGCGCGACGCTTCCCTCGTTCTCCACGGCGTCGCGCAGGAGCGCCCGCGCGTGGCGGTCCTGGTTCACGTCCCACTCGGTGCCGTGGCCGCCGGGGAAGACGACGGCGTCGAAGTCCGCCGCGTCGACGGTCGCGAGCGCCTCGGGGTCGTTCAGCCGCTCGTCGGTCTCGTGTACCTCCCTGATCCGCTCTGCGGTCTCCTCGCCGACGGTCTCGGGGTCCACCGAGCGCTCGTCGACGACCGCCGGGCCTCCGGTCGGCGTCGCGACCGTGACGTCCACGCCCGCCTCGTCGAGCGTCGTCAGCGGCTCGATACACTCCTCGCCCCAGTACCCCTCCTCGCTTACGACGAACAGCGCTGATGCCATCGTCGTCGTTACGCGCGCCCTCCGGAAAAGTGTGGGTTACCCCGCGCCGGTCGCCGCTTTCGCGCCCGTTATGTCGCCCGCCGATTCGCCGTCCTCCCTCGAAATTCACCCGTCGCCGTGTTCGTCGACGATGACGACCCGTCCGTCGACGACGTCGACGTTGATCAGCGTCTTCACGTCGTAGTCGGCCATCGCGTTCTCGCCGCCCACCTTCTTGATGACGGCGACGATGTCGGCGACGTCGGCTCCGACCTCCTCGAGCGCCTGGGTGATCCCGCGGAGCGTCCCGCCGGTCGAGAGCACGTCGTCGAGGACGAGCACGCGGTCGCCCTCGGCGACGTCGTTCATGTACATCTCGTTCTCCGAGTAGCCCGTCACCTGCGCGAGCGAGACCTCGCCCTCCAGCCCGTACTGTCGCTTGCGGATGACGACGAGCGGGATGTCGGTCATGAGCGAGACGGCGGTCGAGATGTGGATGCCCATCGCGGCGGGCGTGACGATCTTGTCGACCTCCTCTAAGTTCGCCTTCCGGATGATCTTGATGACGATCTCGCGCAGGAGCGAGGGTTCGAGCATCGGCACGCCGTCGCTGATGGGGTGGACGAAGTAGTGGTAGTCCCCCTTCTCGATGATCGGTGCCTCGCGCAGTGACCGGGCGAGCTTGTCCATGTCGCCCCTATTCGGTGGGTGGTAAAAATGACGGTGGTACGCGACGGGACTGACTCCCCGTCGCACGCCGGGGAGTCGTCGGGTCGCCTCGCGTCGCCGCTCGCCTCGTCACACGTCGCCGTCGCGATCGACCCGTCGTCACCCGGTGGCGAGCGCGGCGGCCAGCGCCCGGGCGAGCGGGAGGGCGTGGACGCCCGCGTCCGCGAAGTGAACGAACGACGCGAACAGCGCGAGGTCCGCGCCCGCGGCCAGCGCGAGGCCGAGGCAGACCGCACCGACGCGGGGCAGGAACCGCCCGGCGCGGGCGACGAGGAGCCACGCGGCGAGTCCGCCGGCCGTCGCGAGGCCGAGCCACGCGTGAAACTGCATCGCCTCGCCGAGCGCCGCGTCGGTGAGCGCGAGCCACGCGAAGACGGCCTGTCCCCCGACGAGCACACCGACGACCACCGTCCACCCGACGAGCGGCCCCCGCGCGGCGAGGACGCGCCGAACCGGCGTCTGTCGGGCGACGCCGTAGACGCCGAGGGCGAACAGCGGGAGGAGATAGCGCACGGTGACCTGCGCGTGGAGCGGCAGGCGGGGGAGGTAGACGAGCGTCAGGCCGACGCTCACGGCGACCGCGAAGGCGTCGGCGACGACCGTCGGGTCGCGCCCGTCGGGGAGTCGCCGTCCGGAGCGGAGGTGCCGGGCGAGCGCGACGGGGAGGGGACAGAGCGCCCCGAGCAGGGGGACCGATTCGAGGACGGTGAGGTTGATCGCCTGACCGATCCCGGGTTCGTCCACGCCCGGGATCGTCCCGCTCCTGAGGAACGTGTAGCGCAGGCGCGCCGGGCGTTCGACGACGGCGCGCGCCCCGCGAGTCAGGAGCGCGAGCAGGACGCCCACCTTCCCGAGGACGCCGCCGCCCGCGTTCGGATCCGGCCGTCCGGTGGGGGCGTCCGGCGAGCGAGCCCCGCGGGGACCGCCGACGGCGGAGTCGCCGCCGGTGCCCGGGCCCGGTGTCGCCCCGCCGTCCCCCGCGACCGGCGGCAGCGGTCCCCCGGCGTAGTCGGGCCACAGGCGCGGCGGCTGGATCGGCGTGCCGACGACGAGCGCGTTCGTGAGCAGAAAGAGGAGGAGCGCGACCCCGAACGCCGCCGCGACGGTCGCGAGCGTCCGCGGGTCGTTCGCGCGCGCGGTGGGGAGATCGACCGCGAGCAGCGCGACGAGGACGACGAGCGCCTCCGGCGCGTGGACCCACGCGAGGAGCGCGACCCAGGCGTACGCGAGCGCCCGGAACCGTCGTTCCGACGTCGGGTCGCCCTCGCGACTCCGGTACAGCGAGTAGAGCGCGGCGAGGGTCAGCGCGGTCACGACGACGTGGCGCTTCGGGATCGACGCCCAGAACCCGACCGGCGTCGCGAGGACGCCCGCGAGCCCCGCGAACAGTCCAGCGCGCCGGTCGTGGGCGCGCGCGACGAGGCGGTAGAGGAGGACCGCGACCATTCCGGCGGCGACGATCGTGCTCGCCTGCAGCGCCAGCATCGGGAACCAGACGGGATCGAGAGGCGTCGCGACGGCGAGGTTCGCGGCGAAGACGGCGAGCGAGAGCGCGCTCCCGCCGAGTTCGAACGCGCGTCGGCGTCCCGCGATCCGCCCGATCGCCGTCGAGAGGGCGAGCAGGAGGAGGCCGTAGCAGGCGGCGAGCGCGACGCGCGGGTCGGCGACGGCGGCGACCGCCTCGACCGCCCGGAGGAGGGGGAGCGCGAGGAAGACGTGGCCGTAGTTGCGCCCGTAGAGCCGCCCCCCGACGAGGTGCATCCCCGGGGTATCCGGCGAACCGCCGTACGTCACCGCCGGGGGGATCCAGAGGTGTCCCCGCGAGACCCCGACGAGCGCGTTGGCGATCGTGTAGTTGTCGGTGATGAAGAAGCCGACCCGCCAGCAGGAGAGGGCGAACAGCGTCGTCGCGAGGAAGACGACGACCCCGAGGCGGTCGCCGAAGAGCGCGCGGCCCGCCGCGCGCGCGGCGGCGGTGAGTCCCGCGGCCGCGTCGGCGCGTCGGCGGTCGAGCCGTCCGACGACGCTCACCCGACCACCTCGACGGTCACCGTCTCCCGGCGGAGGACCGTCACCTCCTCGCCCGATCGGAGCGTCAGGGACAGTTCCGCCTCGTACGTCGCCCGGTCGATCCGGTCGGGCGCGAAGGCGTCGCGGGCGAGCGCGAGTTCCACCCGCCCCGTCGTCGTCGCGTCGAGCGAGCGGAGCGTCACGCGCGAGTACCCGAGGTCGGGGACGCTCACCGCGTAGACCAGTATCGGCCGTCCCGTCACGTCGCGCACGGTCGCCCGTGCCGGAGGGACCGAGAGCGCGTAGGCGTCCGCGCCGTAGCGACCGCGCTCCAGCGTCGCGGCGTCCGGGAGCGCCACGTCGCGCACGGACGCCGCCCCCTCGCCCGAGCCGAACCCCGAACCCCGTTCCGGCGTGAGATCGACGACGCCGTGGGGACCCGACAGCAGGAGCGTCGCGACGACGATCCCGACCGTGACGCGAGTCGGTGTCGCGCGGAGGTTCATTATCTAAAACGTGACATACAAGAATATAAGTTAGTGTGGTCGGGGTGACCGTGTGGGGTGGTCGACAGGATCGAGGTAACGGGGCGCGTGGAGACCTTCGCGGGGACGAGAGGCCGCGTCGCCGTCGCTACCGCGCGCTCCCGTCGTCGGTGGCGTTTGAGAACTATTAAGCGCGCCTCGCCCGCTCCTCTTACTGTGCAACCGGAACCGGCGATTCTCCTCGCCGTGCTGGCGCTCCCGTTCGTCGGCGCGGCGGCGACCCCACTCGTCTACCGCTGGCTCGGCGAGCGGACCGCGTACTACGCGGCCGCGATCGCCGCCGGGTGTCTCGGGCTCCTGCTCACGCAGTACGGGACCCGGGGCACCGTCAGCGTGGAGTGGATCCCCTCCCTCGACGTCTCGCTCGTGCTCTATCTCGACGGGCTGGCGTTCCTCATCGGGCTGCTCGCGAGCGGAGTCGGTGTCCTCATCTTCACCTACTCCGGCGGGTACATGCACGGCGAGCCGGGGCAGGCGAAGTACTACACCACGCTGCTGGTGTTCATGGGCGCGATGCTCGGGATCGCGCTCGCGGCCGACCTCGTCGCGCTGTTCGTCTTCTGGGAACTCACGAGCGTCTCCTCGTTCGTCCTCATCGGCCACTACCAGCGCCGCGACTCCTCGCTCTACGCGGCGCGCAAGTCGATGCTCATCACGGTCTCCGGGGGGCTGTTCATGCTCGTCGGGTTCCTCCTGCTCAACTACGTCTCGCCCGACGCGCTCGGGCAGGCGACGTTCGCGCTGTTCGGGACCGAGAACGCACCCGGACTGATCGAGAACGCGGGGGCGGTCCGCGAGGCGCTCGAAGCGCGCGGCCTCTACGTCCCGGTGCTCGTGCTCCTCGGGATCGGCGCGGCGGCGAAGTCCGCGCAGGTGCCGCTTCACGTCTGGCTACCGAACGCGATGGAGGCCCCCACGCCCGTCTCCGCGTTCCTCCACAGCGCGACGATGGTGAAGGCGGGCGTCTACCTCGTCGGGCGGTTCCGCCCCCTCCTGCTGACCGAGGAGTGGATGGTGTTCTTCGCCGCGCTCGGCCTGCTGACCATGACCGTCGCCGCGATACTGGCGGTCGGGGCGACCGACATCAAGGAGCTGCTCGCGTACTCGACGGCCTCCCACCTGGGTCTCATCGTCGCGGGCTTCGGCCTCGAGACCTTCTACGGCGGGGAGGCGGGCGTCCTCCACATCTTCAACCACGCGGTGTTCAAGGCGACGCTGTTCCTCGTCGCGGGCATCGTCGCCCACGAGGCGGGGACGCGCGCCATCTCGGAGCTGGGAGGGCTGCGCCACGACCTCCCGATCACCGCGGGCGTCACGGCGATCGCCGCGCTCAGCATGGCCGGCGTCCCCCCGTTCGCGGGGTTCTACTCGAAGGAGTTGCTGTTCGAGGCGACCTACGAGGTCGCCCACGACCTCGGCGGGATCTGGTGGCTCCTGCCCGTCGTGGCGGTGTTCGGGAGCGTCTTCACGTTCCTCTACTCCGTGAAGTTCCTCTCGCTGTTCCTCGGGGAGCGGTCCGACGACCTCGGACACGTCCACCGCCCGCCGCTGCCGATGCTCCTACCGCCGCTCGCGCTGACGGTCATCGGGGCGTACACGGCACTCTCCTACACCGGGCTGCTGCCGCAGGTGTTCGTCGCGACCGTCGCGCAACCGGCGCTCGACAGCGTGCTCCTCCACGCCCACGACTTCGACCTCCACTTCCCGACGACGCTCAGTCCCTACGTGCTCATGAGCGCCGTCACCATCGCGATCGGCGCGGCGGCGTACCCGTTCTACGACCGCCTGCACCTCGGCGTCAGACGCCTCGCCTCGGTCCCGGTCCTCTCGCCGAACGCCTACTACGACGGCTCGATGCGGGCGCTCGCCGTCGGGAGCGACCTCGTGCCGGCGTACGTCCAGACCCGGCAGCTCCGCACCTACGCCGCGACGGTGCTGCTGTCGGTCTGTGCGCTCGCGCTCTCCGGGTACGTCGTCGGCGGCGTCGGGCTCCCGGCGATCACGGGGGTCGGCCTCGAACTCCCCATCATGGTGGTCGCGTTCGTGGCCGTGATCGGCGCGGTCGCGGTGAGCGTCGCTCCCTCGCACGTCGCGGGCGTGCTGACGCTCTCGATCGTCGGCTTCATGGTGGCGATCTTCTTCATCCTCGCGAGCGCGCCGGACCTCGCGCTGACCCAGCTGGTCATCGAGACGCTCGTGTTGCTGATCTTCCTGCTCGTGCTCGACAAGCTCCCGGCGTTCTACGGCGAGTTGAACCGCCGAGAGGCGATCCCGGACGCGGTCGTCGCGGGGATCGTCGGCGGGACGGTGACGCTCACCGTCCTGCTGACGACGGCGGCGAGCCCCGAGGACGGGATCGCGACGTTCTTCGTCGAGACCGCACCCGTCCCGGAGGAGCACGGCCACCTCATCGTCGACGCGGGCGGCGGGAGCAACATCGTGAACGTGATCCTGGTCGACTTCCGAGCCTTCGACACGATGGGCGAGATCTCGGTGATCGCGATGGCGGCGCTCGCGGTGTTGACCCTCGTCGGGATGCGAAACAGGGGTGAGCGCGCGTGAGTTCGGGCTCCGACCACCCGACGACGCTCATCGCCCGCACCGTCGCGCGCGCGGTCGTCCCGATCGTCCTGCTGACGGCCGTCGCGCTGTTGATCCAGGGGCACAACCTGCCCGGCGGCGGGTTCATCGCGGGCGTGCTCACGGTGGTCGCGTTCGCGCTCGTCTACATCGTCTTCGGTCAGGACTACGTCCAGCGCGAGCTGCTCCACGTCGGTTCGGACGCCGAGTTCGAGGGCGGCGCGATCGCCGAGTACGGCCGGACGTTCACGTTCGGCCTCGGTCTCGCGGCCGTCGCCGGCGCGACGTTCATCGCGCTGGGCGGGAACTTCCTGACCCAGGTGGTCGTGTTCGTCGAGCACGTGCCGCTGTACGGCGAGGTGGAGATCGCGAGCGCGCTCTGGTTCGACCTCGGCGTCTACTTCGTCGTCGTCGGGGCGCTCCTGACGATCCTCGCGGTGGTGGGTCGCGAATGACCCAGGTCGTCCTCGCGGTCGTCCTCGGCGCGATGTTCGCGGTCGGGACGTTCCTGCTCCTGCGCCGCGACGTCGTCCGGGTCGTCTGGGGCGTCACGATCATCAGCCAGGCGACGAACGTCTACCTCGTCACGATGGGCGGGCTGACCGGGTCGGTGCCCGTCCTCGGGCACGGCGGCCACGTCGACCCGTCGACGGTGACCGACCCGCTCGTGCAGGCGCTGGTGCTCACCGCCATCGTCATCGGCTTCGGGACGACGGCGTTCGCGCTGGTGCTCACCTACCGCGTCTACGAGGAGCACGGCACCATCGACCTGCGCGAACTCGGCGAGGAGGAGGTGGAGCTGTGACGCCGTCGCTGCTCCAGGCCGGGGTGGCACCGGCCAGCGGGATGGACCTCGTGGTCGCGCCGCTGCTCGTCGCGCTGTTCGCGGCCGTCGCGACGCTCGCGCTGCGCTCGCGACTCCGCCTCCAGCGCGCGGTGAGCGTCCTCGGGAGCCTCGCCTACGGCGCGACGGTCGTCGCGCTCGCGATGGCCGTCGCCGCCGACGCGGACGGGTACATCGTCTACCAGCTCTCCAGCTGGCGAGCGCCGTTCGGCATCTCGTTCGTCGCCGACCCGCTCTCCGTGTTCATGCTCGGCCTGACGGCGGTCGTCACGCTGGCGGCGCTCGTCTTCGCCGTCCGGTCGGTGAACGACGTCGGCCAGCGGCTCTCGTTTCACCCGCTGTACCACCTCATGGTGGTGGGGATCACCGGATCGTTCCTCACGGGCGACGTGTTCAACCTGTTCGTCTGGTTCGAGGTGATGCTCATGTCGAGCTACGTGCTCGTCGTCTTCTACAGCGGCCCGGAACAGACCCGCGCGGCGCTGCACTACGCCTTCCTCAACCTGGTGGGGAGCGCGGTCATGCTCCTCGCCATCGGCGGGCTGTACGCCACGACGGGGACGCTCAACATGGCCGACATGGCCCGTCGGCTCGCGAACGCGGGTCAGTTCAACGTCGACCTCGCGGCCGTCCTCGGTCTCTCGGCGATGCTCCTTTCGGTGTTCGCGCTGAAGTCGGGGATCGTCCCGTTCCAGTTCTGGGTGCCGGACGCCTACCGCGCCGCCCCCTCGCCGGTGACGGCGGTGCTCGCGGGCGTCGTGAAGAAGGTGGGCATCTACGCGATCGTCCGGCTGTACTTCACGATCTTCGCCGCGGCGGAACTGCCCCGGGCCGTCTTCGGGATCGAGGGGTCGTTCCTCGCGTTCTTCGCGCCGATCCTGTTCGCGATGGCCGTCGGCAGCATCGTCGTCGGGGGCGTCGGCGCGATGAACCGCTCCGACCTCGACGGCCTGCTCGCCTACTCGAGCATCGGGCAGGTCGGGTTCATCGTCCTGCCGCTCGCGCTCGCGGCGGCCGCGCCCGCCGACAGCGCTCTCCGCGTCCTCGGGGTCACCGCCGCGCTGATCTACTCGGTCAACCACGGGCTGGCGAAGGGGCTGCTGTTCCTCGTCAGCGGGGCCGTCGAGAAGACCCTCGGGACCGTCACCTTCGACTACCTGGGCGGGATCTCCGAACGGGAGCCGGTGCTCGCGGGATCGTTCTTCGTCGGCGCGCTCGCGCTGATCGGTATTCCGCCGCTGTCGGGCTTCTTCGGTAAACTGCTGGTGTTCGACGCGGCCGTCGAGGCGGAGTCGGCGCTCGCGCTGGCCGTCGCCCTCGGCGGCGCGATCCTCACCATCGCGTACCTCTCGCTCGCGTGGAACCGGGGGTTCTGGGGCGCGCCCTCCCCCGGCGTCGAGGAGTCGTCGGTCGACTCGCTGTTCGTGGTCGTGGCCGTCGCGCTCGCGGTGAGCATCGTCGTCCTCGGGATCGGGTTCGAGCCGCTCTACGCGGCCGCCGAGCGGGCCGCCCGGGTCGGCACCGACACCGGTGCGTACGTCGACGCGGTCCTCCGGAGCGGGGGTGGTGGCGCGTGAAGCGCTGGCCCGCCGTCGGGTGCGTGCTGGCCGTCCTGTGGGTGTTCGTGAGCGGCGCGCCGCTCACCCCGCTCGGGCTGCTCGGCCAGTTCGTCTTCGGACTGGCGGTCGGCTTCGCAATCGCCTACGCGACGCGCGACCTCTACGCCGAGGAGATCGACGTCCCGCGGGCGGTGCGGGTCGTCCCCGAGGCGACGCTCTACCTGTTCGTGTTCCTGCGGGAGCTGATCACGGCGAACCTGGACGTGGCCTACCGCGTCCTGAGCCCGTCGCTCCCCATCGAGCCGGACGTGGTGGCCGTCCCGCTGCGCGTCGAGAACCCCGTCGCGATCACCACCATCGCCAACAGCATCACGCTCACCCCCGGAACCCTGACCATGGACTACGACGAGGAGACCAACACGCTGTACGTGCACGCGATCACCGGACAGAGCGACTACGACGCGGTCGTCGACCCCATCCGCGCGTGGGAGGACCTCGCGCTGATCATCTTCGACGAGGAGGTCGAACCCGAGGAGGCGGCCCCGCCGCGGCCCGGAGGTGGCGTCCGTGGCGACTGAACTGCCAGGCCTCCTCGGGCCGGTGGTCTTCGCGGGCCTGCTCGTCGCGAGCGGGCTCACCCTGCTCGCCGGCTACCGGGTCATCGTCGGGCCGACGACGCCCGACCGCGTCGTCGCGCTCGACGTGATCGCGACGAACGTCGTCGCCATCGCGCTGCTGTTCGCGCTCCAGACCGGCGAGGCGCTGTTCGTCGACGTGAGCCTCGTGCTCGCCATCATCGGCTTCGTCAGCACCGTCGCCGTCGCGCGGTACGTCACGGAGGGGGACATCATCGAGTGACCATGGTGAGCACGCTACAGGCGGCCGTCACGACCGCCCTCGTCGTCGTCGGGAGCTTCTTCCTGTTCGTCGGCACGGTGGGGCTGTTGCGTCTGCCCGACGTCTACAACCGGATGCACGCGACCAGCAAGGCGACCACCCTCGGCGCGGCCTCGATGTTCCTCGCGGCGACGGTCTACTTCACCCCCGCGGGGCAGTCGCTGACCGCCATCGTCGGCATCGTCTTCCTGTTCATCACCGCTCCGACGGGAGCACACATGATCTCGCGGTCGGCCCAGCGCATGGGCGTCGAGTTCGCGCTCGGCGCGACCTGGCCCGGGATGCCGGACAGTCGCCCGGACGAACCCGCAGACGGCGAGGAGCAGGCGGAGGCGTGATACCGTCGGACGCCGTGTCCGTCCCGTTTCGTCGGTGGTTAAGCCGCCGATAACCGGTATTCACCGCCGAGTAACCAAGCCAGTCTCCTCCCCAGACGGAGCGTATATGGCACCTGGGCAGTGGCGGCAGGGAGGGGTAGCGCTCGTCGTATTGTTCGTCGCGTCGTCGGCGCTCGCGGGAGCGACGCCGCCGGGATCGACGAACCCGACCACCGTCGACTCCTGCACCACGATCGACGTGTCGGGCGAGTACGTCCTCGGGGGGAACCTCTCCGCAGACGGCACGTGCCTGACGATCGAGGCGGACGACGTCACCCTGGACGGCGCGGGCCGCGAACTCGCGGGCAACGGGACCGGCACCGGCGTCGTCGTCGGTGGCGACAACGTCACCGTCAGGAACGTGACCGCGAGCGGGTTCGAGGCCGGGGCGGACCTCGCGGGGGGGAACAGTTCGATCGCGGGGAGCACCTTCTCGGAGAACCGCGTCGGCGTCACCGTCACCGCGCCGCGTAACGCGACGCTGGCGAACAACACCGTCGTCAACAACACCGGCGACGGCGTGAACGTCCTGCTCGGGTCGGTGACCCTGGAGAACAACCGGCTCGCGGACAACGGCCGCTACGGGCTGTCCACCGCGCCCGGTGAGGCGACCACCCTGATCGGGAACGTCGTCGAGAACAACGGGAAGGGCGGGCTGTTCTTCGCGTCGGGTACGCCGACGGTCCGCGACACGGTCGTCCGGGACAACGGGGGCGCGGGCGTCTTCCTCGACGAGGTGTCGGGCGCGACGCTCGCCAACGCCACCGTGACCGGCAATGACGCGGCGGGGCTGGTCGTCGCAGAGAGCACCGACGTCGGGGTCTTCAGCACGACCCTCTCGAACAACGCGGGCGACGGGATCCTCGTCGCGGGGACGCTCGACGTGTCGAACAGCACCGTCGCGGACAACGGCGGCGACGGCATCCGCGCCCTGCCGGCGCGGCTGGTCGAGGCGACCGACGTCACCGTCAGCGAGACCCTCATCCGGGGGAACGCGGGCGACGCGATCGGCGGTCCCGCGGCCGGGAACGTCACCGTCGACGGACGGAACGCGAACGCGACCGGCTGACGCCGCGCGATCGGACCGGACCGAGTCGCAACCGCGATCGGACCGGATCAATCGAACTGGATCAGGCGAATTCACGCGCGAGTTCGTCGGCGACGCGCAAGCCGAGGGCGTCCTTCGTCCCGACGAACTCGTCGGCGCTGTCCGCCCGGACGACGAGCGCGCGCGTCTCGTCCTCGCCCATCACGCTCGCGTCGTTGGCGACGACGAAGGCGAGGCCGGTCCGGGAGAGCGGGCCGCGGGCGGCCTCGGCGAGCGCCTCGTCCGAGGCGGCGGTCTCCAGTTTGAACCCCGCGATGGGGAGGTCGGGGTGGGCCTCGCGGACGGCGTCGATGAGCTTCGGCGTGGGTTCGAGGTCGAGCGTGAGCCGCTTTCCCGATCGGATCTTCTCGTCGCTCGGTTCGACGGTGTAGTCGGAGATGGCCGCCGCGGAGACGAGAGCGTCGGCGTCGTCGCAGGCGGCCTCCGTCGCGGCGGTCATCTCGGCGGCGCTCTCGACGCGCTCGACGGTCGCGTACGGAACGTCGGGACCGTCGTGGACGAGCGTCACGTCCGCGCCGCGGACGTAGCACGCCCGGGCGACCGCCCGCCCCATCCGCCCCGAGGCGCGGTTCGAGAGGGTTCGAACGGGGTCGATGCGCTCGCTCGTCGCGCCGCTGGTGACGACGATCCGCCGCCCGGCGAGGGGTCGCCCGTCCACCGCGCGGGCGACGTCGAGGCAGATCGCCTCCTCGGTCGCGATCTTCGCCTTCCCCTCCTCGACCCGCGGGTCGACGAACGCCACGCCCCACTCGCGGACGCGCTCGATCGCGTCGAGGACGCCCGGGTGGTCGTACATCGGCTCGTGCATCGCGGGGGCGACGACGACCGGCACGCCCGCGCCGAGGGCGGTCGTCGCGCACGTCGTGACCGTCGAGTCGTCGACGGCGGCCGCCACCTTCCCGACGGTGTTGGCGGTGGCCGGGGCGATCAGGAGGACGTCGGCCCAGCCCTCCCGGCCGCACAGCTCGACGTGCTCCACGCGCCCCGTGATCTCCGTCACGACCGGGGTGCCGGTGGCGTACTCGAGCGCCCACGGGTGGACGATCCCCCGCGCGCTCCCGGTCATCACGCCCCGGACCTCGGCTCCCCGCCGCCGGAGTTCGTGGGCCAGTTCGACGGTCTTGACCGCCGCGATCGACCCCGTGACCCCCAGCGCGACGTTGACGCCTTCGAGCATACCCGGGGTTCGTGACCGGCGTATAAAAACGACCCCGACCCTGGCTTCGACTTCGGCCCCGACTCCGACGTTGGCTCCGTCCCGTCCCGATCGCCGCGCCCTACTCCTCCCGGAGGCTCGGGTGGGGCGTCGGGTCGTCCGGGTGCGGTTCGGCGAACGCCTCGCGCATCGCCTCCATCGACTCGCGCTCGCGGCGCAGGCGCTCCCCGTCGTCGATCTCCTCGCACCCGGGGGGCACCTCGCGGTCGCGGCCCGTGAAGTAGCCCTCGGGGGCGACCCAGTCGTGGTAGAACGGCACGTCCGCGTCCTCGACGACCGTCATCGCCACGTCCGCGCCGTGGCCCGCCGCGACGACCGTCTGGTGGCGCTTCTCCGCGACGCGGCCGGCCGCGTACAGCCCCTCGACGTCGGTCCGGCCGTACTCGTCCACGTCGAGGTAGGTCTTGCTCCCGCGTCTGATGATCCCCACGTCCAGGTCGGCGAGGAAGTCCGTCGCGTTCTTGGTGGCGACGAGGACGAAGTCGGCCCGGACGACCGACTCCCCCGCCTGCACGTCGAAGCCCGACGCGTCGCGGGCGACGTCGGTCACCTCGCCGTCGAGGAACGCGCACCCCGCGCGCTCGGCCTGTCGCTCGGTCAGGTCGAGGAACGTGCGCGGGTTGACCCCGGCCGGGAAGCCGGGGACGTTCTCCAGGTGGGCGTTCCGCCGGAGGATGGACTCGCCGCCCCGGACGACGAGCGTGTCGAGGCCCGCCCGCGCGGTGAAGATACCAGCGGTCAGCCCGGCGATCCCGCCGCCGACGATGCAGACGTCGTGCGTCGCTGCGTCTTCCATACCCGCGCTCGGCGCGAGGGGGTAACAAACGCCCCGGTTCACCGGCGTGGTGAACACTTACGGCGCGGGCGGGTCAACGGCACCCCGTGGACTCCGTCGAAGTCAGCACCATCGTCTATCTCCCCCCCGAGGAGGTCTACGACTTCCTCGTCGACTTCCCGCGCTACGCCGACTACTCGAAGCACCTGACGGAGGTCAGGCGGCACGGCGACGGGTCGCCGGGGACCGAGTACGACCTCACCTTCGCGTGGTGGAAGCTCACCTACACCGCCCGCTCGCGGGTGACGGACGTGGACCCGCCCGAACGCATCGACTGGGAGGTCGTGAAGGACATCCACGCGCACGGCCACTGGGCCGTCGAGCACGTCCCCGAGGAGGCCCCCCCGGGGAAGGCGGACGCCTCCCGCGTGCGCTTCGTCGTCGAGTTCTCCTCCGGGTCGGTCGATCGGAGCGCGATCTCGCTCCCGCGGTTCGTCTCGCTCGACTGGGTGGTGGACAAGGTGAAGCCGAAGATCATGGAGGAGGCAGAGCGCGTCGTCAGACGCATCGTCGCCGACCTGGAGGGCGAGGAGCGCCCGGTCGAACTCGTGGTTCACGAGGGTCCGGAGACGATCTGATAGCGGCCGTTCCGGTTCCGGCGTGGACGGCGGTCCGGCGTAGAGGAGTTCGTCGCGACGGTCGGTGAACGACTGCCCGACGGGAACGATCGACGCGACGAGCGGAGCGCCCTACTGTTCGTAGTCGCCGCCGTACCGGATGAAGAAGTACGCGAGGCCGAGCGTCGAGACCATCGCGATGATGGTCGCGATGCCGAGGGTCTTCGCGCCGTCGGAGACGGCGGGCTTGACCGGACCGGTGGGCGCGGCCCGCGGGACGTTGCTGCCGATGGCGATCGCGCCGAGCATGCCCTGGCCGGCGTGGGGATCGCACTGATAGGTGACGATCGGCCCGCCCGTCGCCTTCCACTCGTAGGTGCCCGACGACTGGATGTCGCTGGCGAAGTCCGCTCCCTGCTGGGCCGCCACGTTGTGGCCGGCCGACTGCCACTCCCAGACGATCGTCGCGCCCTCGTCGACGTGGACGGCGACCGGATCGAACGCGAGCCCCCCCTCGCCCACCCCCACCTGCACCGTCACCTTCTTCTTCCCCCGCATGTCGACGGTGCCGCCTTCCTCCCACCCGTTCGCGCCGTCGAGCCACCCGCCGTAGTCGATCGGCCCGCTCCCGCCGCCACCACCGCCACCGCCGGAGGCGTTCCCACCGGACGCGTTGCCGCCGCCGCTCTCGTTACCCTGCGCCGCGGCCGCCCCGCTCGCGGCGACGACGCCCGCGCCCGCGCCCGCCGCGCGGAGGAAGTCGCGCCGGTTCATTCCCGTGTCTTCGTCCATACCGACCATTCGAAACGGGGCTAACTGAATGCTTCGAAAGCACTTTTTTAACCGGGGCCTCGCGCCCGTCTACGGCGGGCGCTCGACCCCCGGTCAAAAACCTGCACTAAAAAGGCCGCTCGCTCGGCCTTCGGCCTCGCTCGCGGTACGGCACAGTGACTTCCCCGGAAAGACCTGTTCCCGCAAGCGAGAGCGAGGCGTGAGCGAAGCGAGCGCCTCGAACAGCCGAGCGGCGACTGACGACGTGAATTCACTCGGTCGCACGCCGATACTGCCCGCGCGTGATGGTGTACCGGTGGTGGTCGAGCACGTCGTCGCCGATCGGCGTCCAGTTCCGGAGCACGCCGTCGTACCGCCCGCCGTAGCGCTCGACGTACTTCTCGACGGCCCGCCTCGAGTTCTCGTTTCCCTCCTCGTACCCGATGGCGACCAGGTCGAGGTCGAGGCGGTCGAACGCGAGTTCGGTGAGCGCGGTCGCGCACTCCCCGGCGTACCCGCGCCCCCAGAACGGCCTCGCGAACACGAACCCCGGGCTCCCCGTTCGGCGCTCCCACTCCACCGAGAGCGCGGCGTACCCCGCGAGTTCGCCCTCCGCCGGGTAGACGGCGTACCAGGCCGCCTCACCCTCGCTCCACCGCCGCTCGGCCCGCTCCAGTCGGTCCCGCGCCTCCTTGACCGTCCGATAGGGGTCGTGAGGCACGTACTCGAACACGCCGTCGGCGCTCGCGCTCCCCGCGGCGAAGAGGCGATACAGGTCGAGGAGGTCCACTCGCTCCCGGCAGAACCGCTCCAGCGCGAGGCGCTCCGTCTCGATGCGCTCGGGGAACATGCGAGGGCCTACGAGGAACCGGGTAAAAGGCACGGGGGTACAACTGGCAGCACGACGCAGGGCGATTCGACGGGGGCGCGACCATCGTCACACTCCAACTCGCACCGCGAGCGAGCGGAGCGAGCGAGCGGGCCGAGGAACCCCCGAACGAAGTGAGGGGGTGACGAAGGCTTTTGGTCCAGCTTTTGCCAGGGAGCCGGCGCGCGACCGCGGATGCGTGACGCGCGCACGCGACCGCGGCAAAAGGTGGCGGTTTATACGGCCATGTCGCCCTTCGCCTTGATCACGGTCACCGCCTCGGCGTCCACGTGGTCCGTATCGAGGTGCATCGGGATGTACTCGCGGCGCTCGTAGGCCTCGCGCTCTGACTCGTCGCCGATCGTACACCAGAGCTGGACCCGCTCGGGGCCGTGCCAGTCGCCCTGGCGCTTGACCGAGAAGCAGACGACCTCCTCACCGTCGTGCTCGATGACGGCGTCCTTCCGGATGCCGGGGTCCCCGTTGATGATGAGGTTCTTCATGTACCCTCCTCGCACTGACTGGCGGTTAAGCGCTTCGAGTCTCCGGGCGCGTCGCGAGACCGCCGGGGGACCGTCGCGTTCCTGCTCACGCCTCCTGGCCCGGCACCCGGTAGATCACGCCGCGCTCGCCGTCGACGGTGATGCGCGTCCCGTCGGGCACGTCGTCCGGGAGGGTGACGTCGCCGACCATCGGGACCCCCAGTTCGCGGGCGACGATGGCGGCGTAGTTCGTCGACTCGGGGCGCTCGTGGATCAGCCCCCCGATGGCCGAGAGGTCGCCGGTGAACTCGCCCGCGAAGTCCTCCGGGAGGGCGACGATCGCCCCCTCGGGGGCGTCCCGCAGGTCGCCCGTCTCGGTCCGGACGACGGGACCGGTCGCGCGGCCGGTCACCGTGATCCGGCCGGACGCGATCACGTCGGCCGCCATGTGGACCTTGAGCGTGTTCGTGGTGTTCGTTCCCTCCAGTTCCTTCATCATCCCCGAGAGGACGACGACGGTGCCGCCCGGTTCGGCCGCGCCGACCCGGAGGGCCTCGGTGGCCGCCGCCTCGATGACGGCGTCCGCCGCGCCGACGCTGAGCGGCGACAGACGGGGGACGGTCCCCCAGAGGAGGGACAGCTGGCGGTAGACGCGCTCGTCGGGCGTCACGACGACGATGGGGCGCTCGGGGCGGTACTTCGCGACCTTCCGCGCGGTGTAGCCGGACTCGCTGGCGGCGGCGATGGCGTCGGCCTCGACGTCGCGGGCGAGGAAGCGCGCCGAGCGCGCGAGCGCGTCCGTCTTCGTCTCCCCGGCCGCGGGGACCCACTGCTCCCTCGCGGTGGCGTACTCCTCGCTCGCCTCGACGCTCCGGACGATGCGGGCCATCGTCTCGACGACGCGGACGGGGTGGTCGCCGACGGCGGTCTCCGCCGAGAGCATCACCGCGTCGGTCCCGTCGAGCACCGCGTTCGCCACGTCGGTGGCTTCGGCGCGAGTGGGGCGGCGAGCGTGGACCATCGAGTCGAGCATCTCCGTCGCCGTGATGACGGGGACGCCGGCCTCCCGACAGCGTCGGATGATCCGCTTCTGGATGAGCGGCACCTCCTCCATCGGGCACTCGACGCCGAGGTCGCCGCGTGCCACCATCACGCCGTCCGCGGCGTCGACGATCTCGTCCAGGCGCTCGACCGCGTCGGCGCGCTCGATCTTCGCGACGACGGGTACGTCCGCGCCGTGGGACTCGAGCACCTCGTTGACCGCGTACACGTCGTCTGCGCTCCCGATGAAGCTCGCCGCGACGAAGTCCACCTCCAGTTCGGCCGCGAGTTCGAGTTCCCGGCGGTCGTCCTCGGTCACCGACGGGAGGTCGAGGTCGACGCCCGGAACGTTCACGCCCTTGCGGCTCTCGAGGTCGCCGCCGCTGTCGATACGGGCGACGACGGCGTCGCCCTCGACGCGCTCGACGGTCGCCTCGATCCGCCCGTCGTCGATCAGTACCCGGTCGCCCGGTCCCGCCGCCGCGATCGACTCCGAGATCCCGACCGTCGGGAGGTCGACCGACGCGTCGGGGACGAACCGGACCGTCTCGCCGGCCTCCAGCCCCACGGGGTCGTCGAGCGGGGCGGTCCGGACCTCGGGTCCGGGGATGTCGTGCATGAGGGCGACGCTCCGCTCGCCGGCGGCGGCGCGAACGGTCTCCGCGAGCGCGCGCCGGTCGTCGAGGGTGCCGTGGCTCGCGTTCATGCGCGCGACGGCCATCCCCGCGTCGATCAGCCCTTCGACGGTCTCGCGCGACGCCGAGGCCGGCCCGAGCGTGCAGACGATCTTACTGTTGCGCCGCGCCGAGGCGGACCCGACCGCGTCGGCGGGCCGTCGCTTCCGCGAGTGAGCGTCGCTCCCGCTCACGGTCTACAGGACGATGCTCTTTCGCTGGACGAACGACTCGATGGAGACGCCCAGCCCTTCGCGCCCGATGCCGGAGTCCTTCACGCCGCCGAACGGGATGTCGCCGAGGCCGTGGCTCGGCGCGCCGTTGATGCGGACCGCGCCGGCCTCGATCCGCTCGGCGAGTCGCATCGCGCGGTCGTAGTCCGCGGTGAACACGGCGGCGTCGAGTCCGTACTCGCCCGCGTTCGCGAGTTCCAGGGCCTCGCTCTCGTCTTCGAACGAGGCGATCGCGACCACGGGACCGAACTGCTCCTCGCGCAGGATGCACGCGTCGTGGGGGACGTTCGTCAGCAGGGTCGGCTCGAAGAACTGCCCGTCGCGCTCTCCGCCGCGGACGAGCGACGCGCCGCGTTCGACGGCGTCCTCGACGAGTTCCTCCACCCACTCCGCCTGCCCCTCGTCGATGAGCGGGCCGAGCGCAGTCTCCTCGTCGAAGAGGTCGCCGGGCTGCCACTGGTCCATCTCCTCGTCGATGCGGCCCGCCAATTCGTCGTGGACGGACTCGTGGACGAGGACGCGACTCACCGCCGAACAGCGCTGTCCGGCGTACTTGAGCGACCCCTTGGCGCTCGCCGCCGCCGCCGCCGCGAGGTCGGCGTCGGAGAAGACGATCGCCGGGGCGTTACCGCCCAGTTCCATGTGCAGTTCGACCATGCCGCTCTCCCGGGCGACGTGCTTGCCCGCGGCCGACGAACCGGTCATCGCGATGGCGTTGACACGGTCGTCGCCGGCGAGGACGTCGCCGATCTCGCTGCTGGGGCCGGTGACGTAGTTGAACGCCCCGTCGGGCAGGCCGACGTCGGCGACGACCTCGGCGAGCAGCTTGGAGCTGACCGGCGTCTGGCTGGCGGGCTTGAGGACGACGCTGTTGCCCGCCGCGAGCGCGGGGGCGACCTGGAGCGCCGTCGTCGACAGCGGGTAGTTGTACGGCGAGATGCACAGGACGGTCCCGCGCGGGACGGGCTTGACGATGGCGCGCCACCCCTCGTGGCCCGACGTCGTCCCCTCGCGGTACTCGCCGCGCATGGTCCTGACCTCCTCTACGGCGCGGCGGAACCGCTCCGCGGCGGCGTTGACCTCGTTTCGCGCGCTCGTGATCGGTTTCCCCGCCTCGCGGACGATGACGTCCGCGAGTTCGTCGGCGCGCTCCTCGATCCCGTCGGCGATGGCGTCGAGCCACTCGGCGCGCTGGACGACGGTGCTCTCGCGCATCGCGGCCTGCGCGCGTTCCGCGGCCGCGAGCGCGGCGTCGGCTTGCTCCGGGGTCGCGGCCGCGACCGTCGCGAAGGTGCCGCCCTCCGCGAGGTCGCTGACGTCGCGCGTCCGCTCGGCGGACACCCACCGTCCGTCGACGTACAGTCGGTCGTGAGCGTGGACTCCTCTGGTGGCCATGGTAACACTTCGCGCCGCATGTACAAAAAAGTTTACTCCGAGACGAATAAATCGTTCACGCCCCGGGGACAGACCCGACACGCGTGGTGATCAGCGCCTCGTCGCCGGGTTCGGGCCGTTCAGTCGTAGTACGAGACGTACCGCATGTGGTAGACCATCTCGTCTGTGAGGGCGTCCAGGTAACCCGAGTGATCGTCGCCGACCTGGCCGGTGGCGTCGAAGTCGGTGTAGTTGCCGGGGACGGCGTTCCCGCTCTCCGCGCCCGTCTCGCCGAGCGCCTGGTCGAACTCGAAGGAGTTGTAGACCCACTCGAGCACGTCGTCCTCCCCGCTGTAGTAGTTGAACGTCGCGCGCGTGACGTTCGCCACGGCGTCGTACCCGTCGCCGTGTTCGAGCGTCGGGCGCTCGTTGTCCACCGCCCCGCCGAGGACGTGGACCGACTCGACGAGGTCGGCGTACCCCCAGCCGTCGAGCGTCTGGAGGGCGCTGAACGTCACCCGCGCCCCGAGGGAGTGACACGCGAGGCGGATCGTCCCGCCGCAGGCGGACGCGTAGTCGGTCAGGAAGTTCGCCAACTTCGGACCGTTCTTCGTGGCGATCTCCTTCGATTCGGCCCAGCCGTAGTCGACGCCGCCGCCCTTGTCGTTGTCCCAGGAGTAGCCGACCACGGTGCCCCAGTAGCCCTCGGCGTCGAGGCGGGCGTCTGCGTGTTCGAACTTCTCCTCCGCGGCGGCCTCGGCCTCGCTCTCGCTGCTCTTCTTGTCCCAGCCGTGAACGAACACGAGCAGGTCGTCGACGCAGCCGACGTCGACCCCCGGGACGGTTCCGTCGGTGTCGTAGTCGGTCGCGGTGTGACCGCTCGTCAGGGTCGCACTGTCGTCGAAGTGTTCGCGCGTCGATACCACCGGGACGTACGTCGCGGCCGCGGCCGGGGAACCGAGCGCCCCCAGGGTGAGGGCCCCTGCGGTCGCGGCGGTCGCGCGGCGGACGAACTGGCGTCGCGTAGATCGCGTGGATGTCTCTCGCATCGATGTCTCTCTCCGGATAGACGGGCCGGGAATCGTGAGATTCGCCGGCGTCTACCCAATTATCGATGAGAATACCTATGTAATAAATCCTGCTGGCGGCCGTGGCGTGCGGGCCGCGTCTCCGCGCCCGATCGGCCGACTCGATACCAAACGGGTTTTAAGCGGCGGTCGAGTACCACGCTGCAATAACCATGCAGATGCCACGCCGGTTCAACACGTACTGCCCCCACTGCAAGGAGCACAACGAACACGAGGTGGAGAAGGTCCGACGCGGCCGCACCACCGGGATGAAGAAGGTCAACGACCGCCAGCGCCGCCGCCGCGGGTCGGGCATCGGTAACGCCGGGAAGTTCTCGAAGGTGCCCGGCGGCGACAAGCCGACGAAGAAGACGAACCTCGTCTACCGCTGCAGCGAGTGCGGGAAGGCGCACCTCCGCGAGGGCTGGCGCGCGGGCCGCCTGGAGTTCCAGGAGTAGACCATGGCGGGGAACTTCTACCAGGTCAGGTGCCCGGACTGCGAGAACGAGCAGGTCGTCTACGGCAAGGCCGCGACCGAGGTCGCCTGCGCCGTCTGCGGGCACGTCCTCGTCCGCCCGACCGGCGGCAAGGCCGACATCGAGGGCGAGGTCCTCGAGACGGTCGAGCGGCGCGCCTGAACTGACCGACCCCACGGAACTGACGGAACCGACCGACTCGACTGAACCGACGCGACTCCTCCGATACCGCTCGCCGTTCGTGTTCTCCGCCGACCAGCGACGGCGACGCCCGGCCCCCGACGCCCGGCGCTCGCGTGACGGTGCTTTTATTCTCGCGAGACGGTTACCACCGGGTATGAAGTACACCGGCTGGCCCGACCCCGGCGACCTCGTCGTCGGCAAGGTCGACGAGATCACCGATTTCGGCGTGTTCGTCGACCTGGAGGAGTACGAGGACCGACGCGGCCTCGTCCACGTGAGCGAGGTCGCGAGCGGGTGGATCAAGAACATCCGCGACCACGTCACGCCCGGCGAACTCGTCGTCTGCAAGGTGCTCGACGTGAACGAGTCCTCCCAGCAGATCGACCTCTCGATCAAGGACGTAAACGAGCACCAGCGCTCTGACAAGGTCCAGGAATGGAAGAACGAGCAGAAGGCCGACAAGTGGATGACGCTCGCGTTCGGCGAGGAGATGACCGACGAGCAGTACATCGCCGTCGCCAACGAACTGCTCGGCGAGTTCGGCTCGCTCTACGACGGCTTCGAGCAGGCGGCCATCCACGGCGCGGAGGCGCTCTCCGAAACCGACCTCGACGACGAGGAGGTGAGCGCCATCGTCGAGACCGCCCGCGAGAACGTCTCCGTCCCGTACGTCAACATCACGGGGTACGTCCACCTGCGCTCGCCCAGCCCCGACGGGGTAGACGACGTGAAGGCCGCCCTGGAGGCCGCCGAGGGCAACGGCGAGATCCCCGAGGAGATCGAACTCTCCGTCAGCTACGTCGGCGCGCCCGAGTACCGGATCAAGGTGCGCGCGCCGAGCTACAAGGTCGCGGAGAGCGCCCTCGAGGCCAGCGCCGACCGCGCCCGCGCGACGATCGAGGAGCGCGGCGGCAGCGCCGTCTTCCACCGCGAGCGCCAGACCGAAGACGAGTAAATGAAGAGCGACATCCGGGTCTGCGCGTCGTGGCGCGACCGTCACGACCGCCCGGTGTACACCCTCTCCGACGCCTGCCCCGAGTGCGGCGGCTCGGCGGTCAACAGCGCGCCCGCGCCCTACGACCCGACGGACCGGTACGGGGAGTACCGACGCGCACTTAAGCGCCGCGCTCGCGAGTAGGCGCACATGGACGAAGTTCACACCGAGGTCCTCGCCGACGTCGCCCTCGACGATCCCGTGCTCATCGAGGGGCTGCCCGGCGTCGGGCACGTCGGCAAACTCGCCGCCGAGCACCTGCTGGAGGAGTTCGAGACGACCCTCGTCGCGCGGCTCTACTCCCGGCACTTCCCCCCGCAGGTGACCGTCGAGAACGGTCGCTCACAGCTCGTCTGTCTCGAGTTCCACGCCGTCGAGACCGACGATGCCGACCTGCTGGTGCTCACGGGCGACCACCAGGCGCAGGACAACGAGGGCCACTACCTCATCACCGACGCGATCATCGACGTGGCCGTCGACCACGGCGTCTCCCGGATCTACGCCCTGGGCGGCGTCCCGACGGGCGAACTCATCGACGAGTACGACGTCATCGCCGCCGCCTCCGACGACGCGCTCATCGAGGAACTCGAACCGCGCGTCGAGTTCCGCGAGGACGAACCCGCGGGCGGCATCGTCGGCGTCAGCGGCCTCCTGCTCGGTCTCGGCGAGCGCCGCGGAATTCCGACCGCCTGCCTGATGGGCGAGACCAGCGGCTACCTCGTCGATCCGAAGAGCGCCCGCGCCGTCCTCGAGGTCCTCCAGGGAATCGTCGGCTTCGACGTCGGCTACGACTCCCTGGAGGAGCGGGCCGAGGAGATGGAGGAAGTCATCAAGAAGATCCAGGAGATGGAGGGTGCCCAGCAGGCCCCCAGCGACGAGGACCTCCGGTACATCGGTTGAGTCGGTCCCGCGTCCGCGCCGTCAGCGAGGGATTCTTGGTATCGCACCTCCAATAGCGGGTGTGTTCAAGGTGCTGGCGGTCGTCCCCAACTGGCTGTTCCTCGGCGTCCTGATCGGCCTCCTCCTGAGCGCCGTCGCCGCGGGAACCTTCCTCCTGGGGCGATGGCTCTACCCCGACCCGCCGCCCTCGGAGCCGAGCCGCAGCACCGAGACGCGCCGGCGGGCCGAGATCCGCGAGTACCTCACCGCGATCGGCGAACCGTTCGCCGAGGACCACTTCGTCGAGGGGTACACGGTCGAGTTCTACCTCCCGAAGCGCGACGTGGCGATCACGTTCGACGGCCGCGCGTTCATCGCCATCGAGGCGTCGCCCACGTACGCCGTCCTCGTCGAACACGAGATGCCGGGGTTCTACCTCGGGAGCCGCCTCCCGTTCGAGACGCCGACGATCGACTTCGGCGGCGGCGAGGACTCACGGGCGGACGACTCGGGGGCGCTCGATCGCACCCGGGCGGCGTTCGCGGTGCTCGGCCTGCCCGCGACCGCCACCGAGCGGCAGGTGCGAGTCGCCTACCGGGAGAAGGCGAAGACCGCCCACCCTGACCAGGGCGGCGACCGGGAGGCGTTCAGGCAACTACAGGAGGCGTACGCGACCGCCCGCGAACAGGCGGCGAGCTGACGTGCCGGACGGGTTCGCGTTCCGCGACCGCGCGGTCCATCTCGCGGACGCCGACGCGCTCGTCCTCGCCGACCTCCACGTCGGCAAGGACGCGACCTCCGACGTGACGTTCCCGCTCGGCGAGCGCGCGGACCTCGTCGAGCGTCTCGGCGCGCTGCTCGACCGCTTCGCCCCCGCCGAGGTCGTCTTCGCGGGCGACGTGCTCCACGCGTTCGACCGCGTCCCGGCGGGGGTTCCGGAGACCGTCGCGACGCTAGAGAGACTCGTCCTCGAGTCGGGCGCGCGGCTCGTCGTCACGCCGGGAAATCACGACGCGATGCTCGACGCGGTGTGGTCGGGGCGGACCCCCCGTACCTACCGGCTCGCGGACGGTACCGTCGTCCTCCACGGTCACGAGCCACCCGAACCCGACGACCGGGACGCCCCGCGCTACGTCGTCGGCCACGACCACCCGAAGATCACCATCGAGGGGCGGGACTGGCCGTGCTTCCTCTACGGCGAGGGCTGCTACCGCGGGGCAGACGTGCTCGTCCTCCCCGCCTTCACCCGCCTCGCGAGCGGCGTGGCGGTCAACGGGACGGTGGGGCGTGGATCGACCCTTCGATCCCCCCTGACAGACGACGTCGACCGCTTCCGGCCGATCGTCCGCGACGAGGGGGCCGACGAGACGCGCGCCTTCCCGCCGCTCGGCGACCTCCGACGGTTACTCTAGATTCCCGATCAGGGCGTCCGCCGCGCGCCTCCCGCTCTCCAGCGCGCCGTCGATCGACGACCACCGGGTGTAGTCCCCGGCGAGGTAGATCGGTCCGTCGGGCGCGTCCGTCGCCGGGAGGGTCCGACGGAACCCCGGGGGCTGGGCGAACTGCGAGAACGGGACGCGCTCGGTGCGGAGGTGTTCGAGGTCGTCGAACCGGCGGGCAGGGTACCACGATTCGAGCGCCTCGCGCACCTCCGCCGTGAGGTCCGCGTCGGAGTCGTCCGGGTCGCCGAGGAACGTCGCGCTCAGAAGCTGTGTCCCCTCCGGCGCGTACTCCGGCGCGACGGCCGAGAGCGGGACGATCTCGTTCGGCCTGTCGTCGGCCGCGTTGAGGACGATGCGTCGTCCCGTATCGAGGTCGACGTGCTCGGGGAGCGAGAAGTACTGCGTGACGCAGTCCCGGGCTTCGGTCGGCGTCTCGACGCCCGTCAGGTCGCCCGCCGTCTTCGGGTCCGCCGCGACGACGCAGGCGTCGAACGATGCCTCCGCGCCGTCGACCGCCAGCGTCACGCCGTCGCCGTCGGGCGTGACGGCCTCGACGGGGGCCTCGCGGCGGACGGTCGCGCCCGCGTCGCGAGCGCGGTCGACCAGTTGCTCGGGGATCGCGCCCATCCCGTCGGCCGGGACGGCGATCGCGCCACTCGCGAGGGTCTTGAACACGTACTCGAAGACGACGCTCGACGACGACAGCGACCGGTCGAGGGTGATGCCGCCGAAGAAGGGCGCGGCGAAGTTCTCGACGTACCGCCGAGAGAACCCGCGGTCGGCGAGGTACGACCCGATGTCGTCGTCGCCGCCGTTCAGGATCGCCTCGCCGTCCTTCCGTCTGAGTTCGCGCTGGAGCGCGAACGTTCGGAGTTTGTCGGCGAGGCCGATCTCCCGGTTGAACAGCGTCTCCGTGAGCGCACCGGGGTCGCGAAGCGGGTCCGAGAGCACCGACCGCTCCCCCGGGCGGGCGATGACCGCCCCCGGCCTAAACGACCTGAGGGAGAGCGCGTCGTAGTCGAGTTCGCGGCGCGCGGCCGGGTACGCGGTGAACAGCACCTGAAAGCCGCGGTCGAAGGTGAACCCGTCCTCGTGGACGCTGCGGACGCGCCCGCCGACCTCGGCGTTCTCCTCGAACAGTTCGACGTCGACGCCCGCGTCCGCCAGGCGTCGAGCGGCGACGAGTCCGGCGAGTCCACCACCCACGACCGCTGCGCGTGTCATGCCGGGCGTTCTCGCGGAACGGGTAAATACGCTGTCGACTCTCCGTCCCCGGACGGTTCCGCCGACCCGTCGGTGGCGAGCAGGAACGAATCGGTACGGCAGGCGCTATTCACGGCCGCCGCGCCTGCCCTCCCGTCGAGACGGCGAAGGACAGCGATTTGTCGCCCCCGACGATAGCGTCCGCATGGAGACGACTGCGGCCTTCGACGGTCTCGTCTGCACGGAGACGGGTCGACGCTTCGACGTCGAGACGAGCCACCATCCCGACGGCGGCGTCCTCGACGCCGTCTACGACTACGACGCGATCGATCTCGACCGGGCGGCGATCGAATCCCGCGGGCCGGGGCTCGGGAAGTACGCCGAACTGCTTCCGTTTCCGGCGGCGTCGCTCGCGACGCTCGGCGAGGGAGGGACGCCGCTGATCGACTGTCCGGTCCTCGCGGACGAACTCGGGGTCGAGCGCGTCGTCGTGAAGGACGAGGGGGGAAACCCGACGGGAACGTTCGCCGATCGCGGGATGGCGCTGGCGCTGACGGCCGCTCGGCTCCACGGGGCCGAGGACGTGGCGCTCGCGACCACGGGCGACGCGGGGTACTCGGCGGCGGCGTACGCCGCTCGGGTGGGCGTCGCTAGCCGTCCGTTCGTTCCGACGCGCTCGACGTTCCTCAACAAGGCGATGATCAACGTCCACGGCGGCGACATGCGCGTCGTCGAGGGGCGACTGCCGGACGCCGAGGAGGCGTTCCGCGAGGCGATGGCCGAGGAACCGCGGTACTCGCTCGCGGCGCTCGAGACGCCGTACCGCCACGAGGGCGCGAAGACGATATTGTTCGAGCTACTCGAACAGCTCGACTGGGAGGTACCGGACGCCGTCTTCTACCCGTTCGAGGGGAGCGACGGGCTCGTCGGGCTCCACAAGGGCGCGCGGGAGTTCCGAGAGCTGGGGCTCGTGGACGACGTGCCGCCGCTGTACGCCGCCCAGTCGACCGGCTGCGCCCCGATCGTCGAGGCGTTCGAGGCGGGTGCGAGCGAGCACGAGCCGTGGGAGGTTCCGGACACCGTCTGCGGCGGGCTAGAGCGACCCGATCCCCCGGGCGGCGACCTCGTCCAGACGGCGCTGCGCGAGAGCGGCGGCGGTGCCGTCGCTACCGACGACGACGACATCCTGGAGAGCGCGGTAACCGTCGCCAGTCGCGAGGGCGTCGGCGTGGGCGTCTCCGCGGCCGCCGCCGCGAGCGCGGCGTGGGAGATGGCGGACGATCTGGACGAGGACGCCACCGTCGTCCTCGTCAACACGGCGGCCGGAGCGAAGGACGCCGACCTCCTCAGGAGTCACCTGATGGGACAGGGGTTCTGAGCGGAACGGGGCGAACAGGCGGCACGTCGCGTCCGCGGACCGGTGTGCCGCGCGATCGCAGGGCGGCCCGCGGCGATCGTCAGATCACGGGGACCCTGGCCGCGGTATCGGTGATAAACCCTCGCAGGGCTTCCACAGGTTTTTCTCCCCGTCCGCGAACACGTAGTCGGAGATGGGTGCAGTCGTCACGTTCCTCGCGGGGGTCGTCTTCGGTCTCGCGCTCGCCGCCCCGCCGGGGCCGATGAACGCGATCATCGCCGAGGAGAGCGTCGTCCGGGGGTGGTCTGCGGGCTTCCGCGCCGGTCTGGGGGCGATGACGGCCGACCTCTGCTTCCTGGTCGGGTCGCTGCTCGGCGTGGTCACGTTCGTGCGGCGCTTTCCGACCGTGCGGGCGGTCATGGTCGGTGCCGGTGGCGCGTTGATGCTCTACTTCGCGTACGGCGCGGTCCGCGAGGTGCGCGCGGGCTTTCGTGCCGCGGGAGCCGACGGCAGGGGGTTCCGGAAGGCGTTCGCGCTCGCGCTGACCAACCCCTACCAGATCCTCTTCTGGCTCACCGTCGGCGTGGGGTTGCTGAACCCCGGGACGCTCGACGTGCTCGAACCGCTCTCGGCGGGGCTCGACGGGGTCCTCGTCGTGCGGACGGGGAGTCCGGCGCTGCTCGCGGGGCTGTTCGGCGGAATCGTCGTCTGGATAACGGCGTTCCCGGCGGCGCTGACGGCGGCGGAGCGGCGCACCCGGACGCTCGCACCGGCGGTCGCCGGACTCAGCGCGCTCGTGCTCGCGGGGTTCGGTTGTTACTTCCTCGTCGACGCGGCGCGGGCGGTGGCCGGAGCGATCTGATCAGGCGCGATCGTCGCCCGGTTCCACCTCGGCGATCTCGCTCTCCAGCCACTCGCGGAACCAGCGGACGCGTTTGAGCCGCTGGTGGGCGATGCTCTCGGCGGTGTCGCTCTCGATGCGCCGGACGGCGTCCTCGCCGCGTTCGAGCACACGGGCGACCATCTCCGAGGCGTCCATGTGGGTGCGCGCCTCGTAGCCCATCCGGAGGAGCATCAGCGTCGTCCCGTTCGCGCCCACCTTGTCGAGCAGGTCCGCCTCGATGAGACAGCGCGTTTCGAGGGGTAGGTCCGTGAGCGACCCCTGGTAGGAGTGATCGCGGATGGCGGCGCAGACCTCCTCGACGAACGACTGCGGGTAGTCGCCGTGCGAGGTCAGGTACTCGCGCGCGACGCGGGCACCCTCCTCCGCGTGGACGTCCTGGTCGACCTCCAGTTTCGCGATGTCGTGGAACAGCGCGGCGACCCGGACCACGTCGACGTTCGCACCCTCGCGCTCCGCGATCCTCGTCGCGAGATCGACGACGTTCAGGATGTGGTTGAACCGGTACTCAGCGGAGTGCCACGGGTACCAGCGCATCCGCCCGCCGGTGTCCTCGCTCTCGACGCTCGCGGCGAGGTAGTCGTGCGCGAACTGCTTCATCTCCTCGAACCCCGAATCAGTAACGGGGGACTCCCTAATTTCGACCCCCATGAGACCACCCCCGACGAATCCCTTCGTTCATATTGACCGTAATTACTGCACTTCCGCTCTTGAGGTTTACGACAAGGTATCACACCCTCCGGCGGACCTCCGTCGCTGCTATATCTCTCTCTTCCGTGAGTGATCTGTGGCCTCTTGGAACGGGCCCTCGGGCACTGAGGCGAACGGAATCGGGAGCTTCACGCGTTTGGCGGGGTAGCTTTATTTTCTCCCACCGTGTGCGATGGGGCATGGAGGTACGCGCTGCCGACGCCGCCGACGTGGAGACGGTTCGGGAGATCGCCCGCCGGTCGATGGAGGCATCCTACACGCTGAGTCCGCAGACCATCGAGGGGGCGGTCAAGCAGTGGTACAGCGACGAGGCGTTCGCAGAGCGGATCGAAGACGACGACCAACTCGTCCTCGTCGCCGAGGAGGGTGGGGAACCGCGCGCCTTCAGCGAGAGCGTCGTCCTCGACGAGGAGGGCGACGCCGACCTCAACTGGCTGCACGTCGACCCCGACTACCGAGGCGAAGGGATCGCCAGCGCGCTCTTCGCCGAGACCCGCGAGCGCCTCGAGGAGATGGGTGGCACTCGTCTGCACGGGCGCGTCCTCCGGGACAACACCGACGGAAACCAGTTCTACAGACACCTCGGCTTCCAGAAGGTCGGCGAGGATCACGTCGACATCGACGGAACGGACTACGTCGAGAACGTCTACGTCGAGGGCGAACCGACCGAACTGGAGGCCGTGACGACCGACGACGGCAAACGGGTCTACGTCGACCACGACGACGCCTTCCGCGCCAGCCTCGGTCCCTTCTTCACGGCGTTCTCGGACACCGATCGGGAGACGCGCTGGGGCTACTACTGCGGGAACTGCGGTAGCCTCGACATCGCCGTCGACACGATGGACCGCGTCCACTGCAACGAGTGTGGCAACGTCAGCAAGGCCTCCCGCTGGGACGCGGCGTACCTTTGATATCCTCCCTGCCCTGACGGGCGAGGATTCCTTCGTGGGACAGCACGTCGTTCGTGCGTCCCCGGAGGCACCCTGACCAGACCACGGGGTCTGGCTGTGGTTCGTGAGTAGTGCGTCGGGCCTCATTCGAGGCGTGGGATGCTTGGGTATCCGCTCGCACCTCACGGGTCGTGCCATCGACCCGACTCACCCACAAGGGGGCGAGTAGACATCCGACGCAGGGTTGCTTTTTGTTGACGGAGACCCCAATCCAACTCCAATTTTTGCCCGATGTGCTCGCTTCTGGACACGCCGTCGGACTACGTAATAATCGTGGGTGGCACCCCCGTTGTCGGATTCATCCCCGCGCTAAAGCACGGGGCCTTCCCCTCGAAATCCCGTAACGCTCCGCGCTCGCCTTCACGTTGGGCGACCGACCTCCGTTACCGAACCCGGGATGCGCTCACTCGCGGAATCACTCCACGAGATCCGTGGCGGAGCGAGGACATTCGCTCCCCGGGTCACCATCGAGGGGCACTATATCGTCGAGGCACCCCTCTCTACGGCCATAATTCTTAAAATAATCCCAGCCACAGTGGCACTCGGGGCGAAGAGATCCGACCGAATAACGGTTCGAGCGCGGGCGAACTGTCAGAGGCACCGCCCGCGGATCGACCGATCCCATCCCCACGATGCGACCGTGAGGACAGCCGGCTGATCTTTCCCCACACCTGTGCTTCGACCTGACCACGGCGGAAACGTCGATGATTTCGGGCGGAGCGGGATGCGCCCTCACCCCTCGGTGGAGTGCCAGCTATCCTCGTCCTACCATTTACCCCCGATCCTTGAGTAATTTTCTATTTATAGACATATGCTATTAATTAAATTATAAGATGTTCTGTGATACGCAGATGTGATCTGCGTGAAAACAGATTCGATGTACGGTGCTTCGAACGGCTAGGAGAGATGCGTCGGGCCTGCAACTATTCGAGGTGTACCGACGCCGCGGAGGATGCCGGTACAGGGACGCGGAATCACATAAAAGCCGTACGGTCCGGCGTGAGGTGGCACGCCTCGACACCGAACCACGCATGGACGGATGGCACACGAGGGCGCGTTCGCCGATGTCGCTCCCCTACTCGTGTCTGTCACGATCCGGGCGAAACGGGAGGGTGCTGCGATGATTTCGCGCCGGCCGGAGTCGTGAGGACTTTCGCGTAGGGTGGGCGATTCACCCTCTTCATCACACCACACTGTCGATTGGCCAAGGGGTTACGGCCAGCCGACCGCTCCGCCCGACGGACGCGCGCGGAATTCAACAGTTTCGAGCGCTATTCGAATCGGGAGCGTCGACGTTCTGGGTCACTGCGGATCGTCGTCCGTATGTAACCCCGTCGCCATGAGTCGTCGAGCGATCACCACGATCCCGTTGTGGAACCCTCTGCCGAACACCGCCCGCTCCGTCTCGGTGGTGTCCCCGTCCGTCTCGTCGGTCGTGACCGAACTGACCAGGATCGTGTTCCGGTCGATCAGCAGGAGTCGACTGATCGCCGTCTCGTCGCTGGCGTCGGTCGGATCGCTGTTCAGCCACTCCAAGCCCGAGACGAACACCTCGACGTCGGGGAGCGCATCCTGGATGGTATCGCGAAGCCGCTCGGAGACGGTCCCGATGACGACCGTAAGTCCCGTCTCCTGGGCCGCTCCCAGTTGTTCGACCAACTCCTCCGTGAGGACCGCTTCGCGACCGACGACGAGGACGATCTCTCGCTCGGCGGCGTCGATGAGTTGTCGGGTCCGGTTCGTGATCGCCGGGACGCCCGACAGCGCCCAGACTTCGTGTGCTATCTCCCGGTCTTCGTCAGCCGGTGCCGGATCGATGTCCTCGATCGTCCGGACGAGCGTCTCCGTCCGCGATTCGTACTCCTCCCGGAGCGTTTCGGCGGCCTCGGCGATCGGGACGGCCCGAAATTGCTGGGGGTTCGAGTGCTGGACCTCCGCGAGCCCCTTCGTCTCCAACACCCTGATCGCGTCGTAGACGCGCGTGCGGGGAACGTCGGACGTCTCGCTGATCTCCTTGGCCGTTCCCTTCGGCATCCGCGAGAGGGCGACGAAGCACTTCGCCTCGTACTCCTTCAAGCCAAGTTGCTGTAGCAATTCGACCGCTTGTTGGTGATTAGATAACTCGTCCATGGGTCCCAACCATGCTACCGGATCGTCCGGCACCGTCTCCGCTGTTGACTCGGCGGTCACAAGACAGTTCCTGTTCGGTCGACCAGTCCCGCGCGCCGGAATCGCTCAGCGTAGTGGGTTACAGTGGCTCAACAAGCATGAATCTACGTATCGCGCGCCAATTACGTTGTGAATCTCGCAAATATTCGGCAATAAATTCAGAAAGCCCGATCGATAATCGTGTTCATCGTAGAATATACCCCGTATAGCTGCGGATTCAACAATCCACCTGCTCGCCGGCGGCGTCCGCGTCCCGCCCATCTACTCCCTGAACTGGAAGTGGTCGAACGGTTGCATCTGTCGCCGTTTCACGAGTTCGGAACTCTCGATTTCGAGCCCCAGGTCGTGGATGGCGTCCGCGATGCGGGAGATGTCGGTCGTGCTCGTCGCGACGATCTCGACGTGGACGTTCCTCCGTCCGGTCATCATCTCGCGGAGGTCGATCACTCCCTGGACATTCATGATCTCGTTCGCTAACTCCGTCCGTTTGGTCGCCGGCGCGGTGCAGATGAAGAGCACCCGCAGGGGGAGACTCGCCATCTCGTAGTCGATCTCCGGATGATACCCCCGGATGACTCCGTCCGTCTCGAGTTGATCGATGCGATTCCGAACGGTACTCGGTGAGACGCCGACCGTATCGGCGATCGCCTGCGCCGTCGTTTCCCGGGCCTCCCGCTGAAGCATGTACAGGATCCCCTTGTCTACCTGGTCTAACTCCTTCGGCATAGTTCGATTAGGCCGACGGGGCGTATGTACTCTATGCCGGCCGTTCGAGGCGGAAACGGCGAGGAACCACGCCGCCCAAACGTTTACCCAGATAATCACAGTAAGGTTATACGGAGTCGGTTCGAATCGCCACGTGGCACGGAGTTCGGTAGGGTCCCAACCACTGACCTTCCGTGCCATCGCTGCCACACCCGTGGCAGCTTCTACGGCGGCGGCGGGCTATCGACTATCGTCCCGTCCGGGAGGGCGTCCCGATTCTCCATCAGTACCGTCAGGAGCGGCCTGATGTCGTCGAACTGCGGCCCCTTCGTCACCGTCCCCGTCTCTCGATCCCAGCAGACGAACCCGTGGTCCGCTACCTTCGGGAGATGTACGTGGTGCATCTGGATCATCGTCTCGCGGTCCTCGGAGACCACCGCCCGATCCCCCACCGTGACTCGATCGATCCGGAGAACGAGCGACGACACGCTCTGTTACTCGGATACTCACGAAATAGTTATCCGGGTTCTCCCCGTGTCTCTCACAGACTGACGATGAGCGACGATGAGCGAGCCACCGACCGACGAATCCCCGCCCAGGCTACGGAGACGATTTACGCCACATACGACTGGTCGGTCACCTCGCCATCTGTCGCGGTCATCGAAACCGTCGCCCGAGCGAGGGGTCGAGAACCGATGGCCATGAACCCGCTGCACGACAGCGTCGATCCGGACGCGTTAGACGCGCTGTTCCAGTCGATCCCGGACGGCCGATCCCCGACCGACGTCTCGCTGTCGGTGACGTACGCCGGCTACGAGGTGACCGTCCGATCCACCGGCGACGTCATTGCGCGGAGAGCGGCCCCCGGACCGACGGAGTGACTCGCCGGGGACTCGATCGGGGAGCGTGTGTTACCGCGCTCGGACTGCGGTCCCCCCTGCCGCGAGCACCATCCGAACGGACTACCCGACGAGTTTCTGGTCGTTGTGGACAGAGTAACGCCCTCGCTCGTCGTAAACTGGGACTCTCTCACTAGTTAACGATAGTCCCGCCCGGATTCGAACCGGGGTCAACGGCTGTCTTCCGCGCCGGAACGGTCCGCACACGTCCAAAGGCCGTTATGATTGGCCGCTACACCACGGGACTTCACTCGCTTCGTTCGCTCGGCCCGTGTACCTCGTAAATCCTACGGATTTACTCACCACCACGGGACTTCGTTCGTTTCACGCTCTCAGCCCCGTGTACCTCACGAATCCGCAAGATTCATTCACCACCACGGGACTTCGACCGTTTCGTTCGCCCGTCCCGTGTACCTCGTAAATCCTGCGGATTTACTCACCACCACGGGGCTTCAGTTCGCTCGGCGGAGCGCGAACCCTCTGGATTCGCTCACCGCGGGACGACGGTCTGAGGTTCCGCGCCGCCGTACTTCAAGGCTTCGAGCCGTCAGTCAGCCGTCTCTGGGTACTCGACTTCGAGGAGCGCACAGACGTCCGCCTCGGGGTCGAAGCAGTCGGGGCAGGCGGGTTCGCGGTCGATGATGGTGTCGAGGCGCTCTGCCACCGTCTCGTCGATGACGCTCTCCAGGGTCTTCGCCTCGGCGCGGAACTCCTCTACGTCGAGCACCTCGACGAGGAACCGCTCGATGATGCAGTAGTTCTGGAGGGCGTCGCGGGCGCGGACGATCCCGTCGTCGGTCAGCGAGACGCCCTTGTACTTCTCGTGGTCGGCCAGCCCCCGCGCCTCGAGCTTGCCGATCATCTCGTTGGCGCTGGCGGGGCTGACGTCGAGCAGTTCGGCGACGCGGCCGGTCGCGGCGGGTCCGTCCTCGGACTTCTGGGCGAGGTAGATGGCTTTCAGGTACTGGTCGGCCGTGTTCATGCTCGGGTCTCCATCAGCTTGGTCACCTCTTCGACGCCCTCGGCTTCCTCCTCGCGGATCCGAGAGAGCGTGGTCACGAGCCGTTTCGTGTCGATGCTGAACGTCGCCTCCGAGGTCTCGATGGCCGCGATGACGTCGTCGTAGAACTTGTACGCCGTCTCCTCGTTGCAGAGCTGATCGTACAGGACGCCGTCGAAGTCCTCGGGCTTCGTCTGGCCGTACTGCGCCTCGACGAGCGCCTCGATCTGGTCGAACGGGACCGGTTCCGCGTCGAGTTCGTCGACGAGCGCCTCGAGCCGCGCGCGGTGGTCCGCCGACTCCTCGGCGGCGTGCTCGAGGAGCGCGTACACCTCCGCGTCGAGTTCGTCGCCGTCCATCGTCTGTGCGTGCTTCGCCGACCGGGCCTCGACGACCTCCTCCAGGACCATCCCGATCTGGAGGAGCCGGGCGAGCTGGTGGTCCGACGCGACGGGACGCGAGACGCTCATGGCCGACGACGGCGGGGGCGTTCGGTGTCCGATCCGGTCATACGTGGACCTCTCGCGCGTGGACAGTTAAGTCGTTTCCTCCCCGTCCGCGGGACTCCACGGTGGGAACAGCGCCTCGGTCGGCGGCTCCGGCTCCGGCTCCCGCCGGCTCAGCGCGAGGAGCAGTTCGACGCGCGCCTTCGCCGCCGAGAGGCGACCGCCGGAGAGCGCGCCCGCCTCAGCCAGCGTTCGACTCCCGCCGGGCGTGCCGTAGACGGGCTGGACGCGTCCCGCGGGACACCGGGAGGTCACGACGACCGGAACGCCGCCGGCGACCGCCTCGGCGATCGCCTCACCCAGCGCGCCGGTCGTGTTCCCGATCCCGGTCGCCTCGACGACGACGCCGTCGGCCCCGGCGTCGAGCGCCCGCCGGAACCCCGCGTCGCCGACGCCGATCCCCGAGGACAGGACGGGGACGGTCGCCGTCGCCCGCTCCACGTCGAGTCGCGGCGCGTCGCTCCCCGGCGATCGGTGGAACTCGATCCCGCCCCGCAGGAACGACGCCACCGGCCCGACGGTCGGCGACTCGAACGCCCCGAGGCGGCTGGTGTGGAGCTTTTCGACCGACCGGGCGGCGTGGAGTTCGTCGTCGAAGGCCACGTATGTCCCGCCCGCCGTCCGCAGTCGGTCGTCCGCCGCCGCGCGGACCGCCGCAAGGAGGTTCGCCGGGCCGTCGGCTCCCGGCAGGTCCGCGTGCCGCTGCGCCCCGGTGAAGACGACCGGCGTCCCTCCGTCGAGCAGGCGATCGAGCGCGTAGGCCGACTCGGCCATCGTGTCCGTCCCGTGGGTGACGACGATCCCGTCCGCGTCCGCGTCGCGCGCCGCGTCCGCGAGCGCGAGGACCGTCTCGAAGTCCACGTCGAAACTCGGCCGCTCCGCGACCTCCTCGACGACGAGGTCGGCGTACGACGCGAGTTCCGGGACCGCCTCGAGCAGGTCCGCCGCGCTCCGGGTCGGTTCGGCACCGTCGTCCGTATCCGTGCTGGCGATCGTCCCGCCCGTCCCGAGGACGGCGACCGTCGGTTTCCCCGCCATCGCCACCGATCAGACGAACCGCCCCTCGCTCTCGTAGACGCTCTCGTCCGCGTCGTACTTCTCGGCGACGTCCGCGAGCGTGCTGAACTCGACGCCGTCGTGGCCCTTCACGTACGTGATGAACTCCTCCAGCAGCGGGATCAGCTGCGGGCGACCGTGGACGTCCGGGTGGATCGTGAGCGTGTAGACGCCCGCGCCGCGGCGCTGGTAGAGGTAGTCGAAGTGCGCCTTGTACAGCTCCTCGTACACCATCCGCGGGCTGGTGTAACCGTAGTTGTAGTTCGGCTGCTTGATGAACATCATCGGCGGGATGTCGTCGCGGTACCAGCTGATGGGTATCTCCACGACGTCCGTCTCCTCGCCGCGCTCGTACGGCTTCATCCACGTCTCGGGGTCCTGATCGTACTGGATCCGGTGCCAGGCGTCGCCCTTGCGCATCCGGACCGGCTCGAAGTCCCGGATCATGAGGCTGCTGTCGTACAGGAAGCCGTGCTCCTCGACCAGTTCGGGCGTGTTCTCGCTGAACTCCCACCAGCTGGCGCGGTGACCGACCGGCTCCGACCCGGTGAGGTCCTCGATGAGGTCCATCGATCGCGTGAGGATCGCCTCCTCCTGCTCGCGCGCGAGGTCCGTCGGGTTCTCGTGGGTGTAGCCGTGGGTGCCGATCTCGTGGCCCGCCTCGGCGACCGCCGCGCACTCCTCGGGGAACGTCTCGATGGTGTGCCCCGGGACGAACCACGTCGTGTCCACGTCCATGTCCTCGAACACCTGGAGCAGCCGCGGGATGCCCTCCGTCCCGGCGAGGAGCCCCCGCGAGAGGTCCGCGGGCGAGTCCGCCCCGCCGTAGGAGCCCAGCCAGCCCGCGACGCAGTCCGCGTCGATGCCGATGGCGACGTCTATGTCTCCCATGGTAGCAACTGTCTCGATTCGAGCGTCACGCGCTTGATCGTTGGGCAACGCCGCGTCGGTTACCGCTTTCACGCGGGTGGAACGATCACAGTGGCGTACCGACGACGTCGTTCCGTCGTTCGCGGTCGTTCGTCGGAGGAGCCGCGACACTCCGCCCCAACGTGAGTTTAAGTAGCGTGCCGAAGGATAAACCGGTATGGGCGCAGAACTCTCGGATCGAGTGCGCGAGATCGCGTCGGCCCGCGGCGTTCCGGAGTCGGAGGTCTTCGAGCGCGCGCTCGAACGGAGTCTCGAGGACCTGTGGGTGGACGTCGTCATCTCTGCGTACTTCGACGGCGATCTCGGTCGCGAGGAGGCTATCGAGCGCGTCGGACGAACGAAGATCGAGCGGGCGGAGCGCGAGCGCGCGATCGTCGAGGACGACGTGGAGTGGGGTCTCAATGCGTGACGCTCGTCGCAGCCTCTGACGCGGGCCGCTCATCCATCTCGCGGAGATCGATTCGCTCGACCTCCTGGCCGCCTTCGACGCCCTCGTTATCCCCAGAACGGTCTACCGGGAACTGGAAGAGGGCGGCGTTCCGAAGGGACTGTCCGAGGTCGATCACGATCTCGTAACCGCAGAGGGGGATCCGAGCGTAACCGCGGAGCTGGATCCGGGGGAGACGGCGGCCCTGGCGGTGGCGAACGAACGCGACGTGATCCTCCTGACCGACGACCTCGCCGCCCGAGAGGCGGCGACGGCGGCCGACGTCGAGGTGCACGGATCGCTCGGCATCATCGCACTGGGATACGCACGCGGGACGCTCGAGCGAGAGGAGGCCGCCTCGCTCATGCGGGCGCTTCAACGCGAGACTACCCTCTTCGTGACCGACGCTGTCGTCGAACGGGGCATCGATCTGTTAGACGACCGCTGAGGGAGAGATCGGCGCTCGAAAGGCGAGAAGAACAGCGTACGAGTTACGAGGGGGGAGGTCCCCGCGTCCCTGTTTTGCTCACTTCGTGCGCGCCCGCAACCGGTCGCGGATGCGCGACTGCACGTCCTCGCGGAGTTCGTCGACCGCGATCTCCTCCAGGACGGGCACGAAGAAGCCCTCCACGAGCATGTTCTTCGCGAGGCGCTCGTGGACGCCGCGGGAGGTCATGTAGAACAGGTCTTCGGCGTCGACCTGCCCGACCGTCGCCGCGTGGCTGGCCTCGGTGTCGTGGTTGTTGATGATGAGCTTCGGGGAGGCGTCGGCCTCGCTCTCGTCGGAGAGCATGAGGGTGTTCTCCCGCTGGTAGGAGTTGGTGTCCCACGCGTCGCGACCGACGTGCTGGACGCCCTCGTAGACCGACCGTGCGCGGTCGTCGACGACGCCGCGGGTGACGAGGTCGGCGGTCGTGTGCTCGGCGTTGTGCCAGACGCGCGCGTCCACGTCGAAGTGCTGGTCCTCGTGGCCGAAGAACGCCCCGACGATCTTCGTCTCCGAGGCGTCGCCGTCGAGGGCCACCTCCACGGAGGTCTTCGTCAGGCGCGAGCCGATGTTGCAGTCGACGACGTTGACCGTCCCGTAGGTGTCGGTCGTCCCGCGCTTGAGCTGGTAGTTGTACGTCTCCTCCGAGAGGTCCTGGAGACTGCCGTACTGGACGTAGGCGTTCTCGCCCGCGACGACCTCGACGAGGCCGCTGTAGTAGCGGTCGCCCTCGACGGCCTCCTCGCCGCTATCCTGCCGCTCGAGGATCGTGACCGAGGAGGACTCCTCGGTCACGATCAGCGTGTAGTTGAACAGCGACCGGGAGTTCATCGTCGTGCGGATCTTCACGTCCTCCGCGGTGACGCCCCTCGGGACGTAGACGACGGTCCCCGTGCTGAACAGCGCCGTCGAGAGCGCCGTCAGGTAGTTCGTCTCCGGATCGACGACGGAGCCGAAGTACTCCTTCAAGAGCGCCTCGTGCTCGTCGACCGCCTCCGCGAACGGCAGCACCTCGACGCCCTCGGTCTCGGGGGCGACGAGGTCCTTCTCCTCCGCGGCGGTGAGCGGATCGACGAACGACTCGAAGTCGAGATCCGCGAGGTCCGTCCACTTGCGCCCCGGCGTGTGGATCACGTCCGGGAAGGGGAGGTCGTCGAGCGCCGACAGCGCGTCGAGGCGCGTCTCGAGCAGCCACTCGGGCTCGCCGAGCCGATCGCTTATCTCCCGTACCTGCTCCTCGGTGAGGTTTGCGTGTACCTGCGTACTCATGAGATCCTCCGGGGGTTACCCGAGGCTTCCCTCCATCTCCAGCTCGATGAGCCGGTTGAGTTCGACGGCGTACTCGATCGGCAACTCCTCCGTGATCGGCTCGATGAAGCCGGCGACGATCATCTGCTTGGCGTCGTCGTCGTCCAGTCCGCGCGACTGGAGGTAGAAGACGTCCTCGTCGCCGATCTTCCCGACGGTCGCCTCGTGGGCCACGTCGACCTTCGACTCCTCGATCTCCATGTACGGCATCGTGTCCGAGGTGGACTCGTTGTCGAACATGAGCGCGTCGCACTCGACGCTGGTCGAGGAGTTCGTCGCCCCGTCAGCGATGTGGACGAGCCCGCGGTAGTTGGTGCGCCCGCCGTCCTTCGAGATCGACTTCGACTCGATCGTGGACTTGGTGTCGGGGGCGTTGTGGTAGACCTTCGCGCCCGTGTCGATGTTCTGGCCCTTGCCCGCGAACGCGATCGTGATGTGGTTGTCCGTCGCACCGGGGCCCTTGAGGATCGAACAGGGGTAGAGCATGGTGGCCTTCGACCCCATCGAGCCGGAGACCCACTCCATCGTGCCGTCCTTCTCGACGATGGCGCGCTTGGTGTTGAGGTTGTAGGTGTTCTTCGACCAGTTCTGGACCGTCGAGTACTGGACGTGCGCCCCCTCCTTCACGAAGACTTCGACGCCCCCGCTGTGGAGGTTGAACGCGGAGTACTTCGGTGCGGAGCAGCCCTCGATGTAGTGGACCTCGGAGTTCTCCTCGGCGATGATGAGGGTGTGTTCGAACTGGCCCATCCCCTCCGAGTTCATCCGGAAGTACGCCTGAATCGGCATCTCGACGGTGACGCCCTCCGGGACGTAGACGAAGCTCCCACCGGACCAGACCGCCCCGTGGAGGGCGGCGAACTTGTTGTCGCTCGGCGGGACGCACTTCGTCATGAAGTACTCCTCGACGATCTCCGGGTGCTCGCGCACGGCCCGGTCCATGTCCATGAAGACGACGCCCTTCTCCTGCCACTGCTCCTGCATGTTCTGGTAGACGATCTCCGACTCGTACTGCGCGCCGACGCCGGAGAGGGCGTTCTTCTCGGCCTCGGGGATGCCCAGCTTGTCGAAGGTGTCCTTGATCTCCTCGGGGAGGTCCTCCCAGCTCTCCGCACCGCCGCGCGTCTCGATGTCCGGGCGGATGTACGGGACGATCTCGTCGACGTCGACCTCCGAGAGGTCGGGCTGGCCCGGCCAGTCGGTCGGCATCGGCATCTCGTGGAACTGCCGGAGCGCGCGCAGGCGGCGCTCCAGCATCCACTCCGGTTCGTCCTTGTCCTCGGAGATGACGCGGATCGTCTCCTCGGTCAGCCCCTTCTCGGACTTGAACGCGGCGCGCTGCTCCTTCTTGAACTCGAAGCGAGCTTCCGTGTCCGTCTCTTTGAGGTGGTCTTGTTCGGAACTCATTGTCTGTGGTTACGCTTGCTTACTTATGTGCTTGTCCTAGCCGAATTCGGTTACGTGACCGCCTCACGCCGTCCCGTAGACCTCCTCGCGGACCCAGTCGTACCCCTTGTCCTCGAGTTCCTCGGCGAGTTCGGGACCGCCGCTCTTCACGACCTTCCCGTCCAGCATGATGTGGACGTGGTCGGGCTCGACGTAGTCGAGGATCCGCTGGTAGTGGGTGATCTGGAGGACGCCCGTCCCCTGCTCGTCGCGGAGGGCGTTGATGCCCGCGGAGACGTCCTGCAGGCGGTCGATGTCCAGCCCGGAGTCGATCTCGTCGAGGACGGCGATCGAGGGTTCGAGGATGGCGGCCTGCAGCACCTCGTTCTGCTTCTTCTCCCCGCCGGAGAAGCCGGCGTTGAGATACCGGGTGGCGAACTTCTCGTCCATGTCCAGCAGCTCCATCTTCTCGCGCAGGAGCCCCTGGAACTCGGCGACGCCGACCTCGCCCTCGTCGACCGGCCCCTCCATCGGGGAGGTGGCGTACCCCGACTCCTCCGCTTCGTCCTCCTCGCCCTCGTCCTCCTCGAAGAGTTCCTCGCGCTCCTCGAGCTTGGCGTTGAGCGCCGTGCGGAGGAAGTTCACCATCGTGACGCCCTCGATCTCGGCGGGGTACTGGAAGCCGAGAAACACGCCGAGCGCGGCGCGCTCGTTCGGCTCCAGGTCGAGGAGGTTCCACGTGCGCTTGTCCTCGGGGATCTCGAAGTCCTCGCCGAAGTCGCCGTCCTCCAGGTGGATCAGCACCTCGCCCTCGGTGACCGTGTAGGCCGGGTGCCCGGCGATGACCTTCGCCATCGTCGACTTCCCGGACCCGTTCGGTCCCATCAGCGCGTGGATCTCGCCGGATTCCACCTCGAGATCGACGCCCATCAGGATCTGCTCTCCGCCTTCCTCGTTGACCTCCGCGTGAAGGTTCTGTATCTCTAATCGTGCCATAACGAGCACCTACGGTTATCGTCCCACCATCGGTGCGTGACGTGTATAATGTTTTCGTATCTGACCTAATTCCGCTTCCGGCAGCGACAAACGATGTTTTCGTATAGCAAAGTCAATGGTGGCCACTCGGCGCTCACCGAGTGGCCGGGGGCCGGCGCGTGGCGACGCCTCGCGTTCCGAGCGCCCGGTTCGAAACGGGTGCGCCTCGGACCGGCCCGTTCCCCGATCAGAAGTACTGCCCGAGGCCGGTCTGGGTCTGACCGCTCTCGACCTCGTCCCAGGAGACGTCGATGGCGTCGAGGATGCGCTCGATGGGGCCGCGGAGGGTGCGATCGAGCATCTTCTCCCGGTCGATCTCGAACTCCTCCGGCAGTTGATCGGCGTACTCGACGCAGATGACGTCCTCCTTCTGTCGGAACTCGCGGTAGAGCGCGTCGGTCCGGGCGTCGATACCGAGTTCGCGCTCGACGCGTCCGTAGAAGTCGTTGTGGACGCCCTTCAGGTAGAGGCGCTTGGGCTTCGACCCTCGCCCGAAGTTCGTCCCCAGCAGGAGGTTCGCGTACTTCGCCCCGCGGACGTGCGCCGTGTCCGTGTCGTAGTTGTCGAGGCGCTTGCCGATACCTCCCGGGATGCCGATCTCCTCGACGCCGATGTCGCCCTCCTTGAACCGCTGGATCACGTCGTGGACGTACTCCTTCACCTCCTCGCGGTACCCCTCGCCCTCGCTCCTGACGATGAGTTCGATGACGCGCTTCTGGACCTCCTTGGTGATGGGCGCGATGTCCGAGCGCTTGTACTCGAAGCCCGTGATGTCGATGTCGTCTACGTCCTTGCCCTCCTTCCAGACGATGTGGCCGGCGTAGCGCTTCTTCTTGCCCGCCTGGAAGAACCGACGGTAGAGCTTCTCGAACTCGATCTGGAACCGGTGGTGGTCGGCGTTGAGTTCCTCGCTCGCGAACTCGTCGTAGGAGGCGTTGATCTCCTCCTCGATGGCGAACGCCTGCTCGATCGCCTCGTCCCTCGAAACCTGACCGCCGAGTTCCAACATGACGGAATCCGTATCTCCGTACGCGACCCGGTGGCCCATCTCGTTCGCCACGGTCTCGGTGAACTCGATAACTCGGCGTCCCGTCGCGGTTACGGCGGCCCCCATTTCCTTGTCGTAGAGCCTAAATCTATCCCAACCGAGTACTCCATATAAAGAATTCATAATAACCTTGACAGCTCCTTGCTGGCGGTCGTAGGTCTCGTACTGGTCCGACCCCGGTCGGTGCTCGTCGCGCAGGCCCTTCTTCCGGTCGCGCTCCTCCAGCAGTTCGTCGACCATCTCCCGGATGATGCCGGCCGGCTCCTGGCGGAAGTGCGTCCCGTTGGGCGCGACGTAGGTGTCCCCGTCGAAGGTCGCCGGATCGACCTTCGTCTCGATGGACGCGTTGATCGTCACCATGCACATCGGGTAGAGCGACTTCAGGTCGAGCACGGAGACGTTCTCCCGGACGCCGGTGATGGGGTCGAACACCGCGCCGCCCTCGTACTCCTCGCTGTCGACGCTCCCCTTGGAGGGGAGGGCGAACTCGCCGTGGACCTTGTGGAGGATGTAGAGGTCCACCGCGTCCCCGGGGGTGGTGGCGTCCTCGAGCTTGCAGCCGACGAACGACGCCACCTCCGTCCAGAACGGGACGATGTTCTGCTTGCGGTCGAGTTCGACGCAGAGTTCGACGTCGCGCAGGTTGTACTCGAGCAGTCGCTCGGGGTTCTCCTCCCAGAGGTCGCCGATGCTGCCGGGGTAGCGCTCCTTACCGACGCCGAGTTCGGCCTCCCCGACCGCGTCGAGGCGGTAGGAGTCGAGTTCGGAGATCTTGATGCGCTTGTAGGCGTACAGCAGGTCGAACACGACCCGACCCTTGACGTTCGGGCCCTGCCACTCGCTGCGCCAGACCTCGTTCACCCGGGAGAGCCGGTTCGGGTCGAGGGCGCCGTCGCCGCCGAGCACCTCGAGTCGGTCGAGCAGGTAGGGCGCGTCGAAGTCGGCGAAGTTCCACCCCGTCAGCACGTCGGGGTCGGTCTCGTCGACGTAGTCGAGGAACGCCGCGAGCATGTCCTCCTCCCGCTCGAACGCCCGGACCTCGACGGCCGGCCCCTCGCGGAGCGGATCGTACCCCGGAAGCGAGTCGGGGCCGCCCGCGCCGTCGGGAGCCTCGTAGAGCCACACGACGTACTCGTCGCGGTAGTTGTCGTGGCTGGTGAGACAGATGATCGGCTCCTCGCCCTCCTCCGGGAAGCCCGAGCGGTCGTCGACCTCGATGTCGAAGGTGTTCACCCGGAGGGTCGCGTCCATCTCGACGGGTCGCAGTTCCTGGTGGGGAACGTCGATCGCGCCGTCGTCGTTCCGGCGACAGGGCACCCGTACGCCGCTCGTGATGTCCTTGTCGATGAGGAGGCGATTGGGAAAGAGGATGTCCGCCTCGTAGTGGTCGAAGCGGTCGCGCAGTTGCCCGACGTCGCGGGGGGTCTGTCCGACGATCTTGGTCAACCGCTCGCCGCGGATGCTGACGAACGGGTCGCCGTCCTCGTCGGTCTCGCGGGAGTCGAGCAGGCGGTCGAACTCCTCCTCGGGGCGGCCCTCGAGCGAGTCCGTCGGCGCGTAGAAGTAGGGCTCGAACTCGCGGACCCTGACGTGTTCGACCTCGTCGTCCGCGGTCCGGCCGAAGACGTGGACGACCGGGTGCTCGTCGCGGCCGCTCCCCTCGATGGTGTAGTCGACCTGCGTGACGAACAGCTCGACGGCACCGTCGGCGTCGGGATAGCGGTACGAAGAGGTGTCGACCACCTCCGGGGCGAGGCCCGCGCCGTCGCCGGCCACCGCCTCGGCCTCGGCCTCCACGAGGTCGCGGGCGTCGCGGCCACCGCCGCCCGCCTCGAAGTCGCCCAACCCGCTCTGTTGCATGATAGGTGGACTTTGCCCTCTCCGGTAAAAATCCCCGCGGTGTCGGCCCCGGTGGCGCGCGGGGGAATCTCCGCTGCCGCAAAGCATTTACTGTGACATGGCATACCACTCCGGTGCGACCATGGCCGATAACGATGTTCCGTCGGAAGGTGAGCCGATCGACGAGTCGCGTCACGAGCCGGACGTCTCGGAGGCCGTAGAGACGACGGAGACGTACGAGACGGACGAGGGGCTGGTCTTCTACGACGCGCAGAACCCCCTCGCCTGGATCCTCGCGGGGAGCACGATCCGACTCGACGACGTACTCTGAGAGGAGCCGAACCGTCATCGGGGCGTAAGGATGCAGACACGGTCCGAACGGATCGGGCGTACGACGGCGGCACCGCAACCGGGGACGCTGCAACCGGGGACCTTTTTCGCCGTGCGCGAGTACGTAACGCCGTGAACCCCTTCGAGGAGGACGAGGAGGACGCCTGGCCGGACGAGCCGGAGGAGTTCGACCCCGAGAGCATCGGCCCTCGCGTCGAGTACGCCGCCCCCGAGGACCTCGCGGACGCGGACGTGTCGGACGAACTCTTCCGCGCCTTCTGGGCGACCGTCCTCATGGCGAACGTCGGCCTGTTCGCCGTCAGCCTCGGATTGATGTTCGTCGTCTTCCGCGCGCAGTACCGCCTCGGCGGGGTCGTCTTCGGCGTCGGCGCGCTTGCGCTCCTGTTCGGCTACCGGTACTACCGGAGCTACCAGGACGACCGCGCCGAACGGGACTAATCCGTGGGGACCGAAGGGGCGGGCATGCAGACGGTTCGCGCCGACGACGGAACGATCTACCTCCTCCTCAAGCGCTCGAGCGACGCCTCTCGCGTTCGCGATCCGGCGACCGGAGAGGAGCGATACGTCGCGAACGACCGCCTCGAACGCGTCGAGGGGGAGTCGCCGCTCGAGACCGCCGCGCGAGCGGTGCCCGACCCTGTCCGTCGGCTGCTCACCGCGGTCCACGACGATCGCGGTCTCGGCCTCCTCCTCGAACTCGACCGCCGCGGCCCGATCGCCGCCCGCGATCTGATGGGCGCGTACGACCTCTGCGAGAGCGACGTGCTCGGTCTGCTCACGGAGTTCCGCGCGGCGGGCCTCGTCGAACCCGCGGACGTGGCGGGCGAACCGGGCTACGACGCGACGCCGCGGGCGCGCGAGGCGCTCGACCCGCTCCGCTGAGCGCCGGTGAGCGGGGACGGCGGGCGCGATCGACGACCCGATCGACGGTGGTCAGTCCCCCTCCGCCCGCAGCGCCGTCAGCGACGCCGCCTCGTGGTGCTCGACGGTCGAGCGGTTGCTCGTGGGGTCCTTCTCGACGTGGACGAGTTCGTCGGCCGCGCCCACGAGTTCCTCGTCGTGGCTCACGACGACGATCTGCTCGACGCCCACCCGACGCATCGACTCGACGAGTTCGACGAGCTTCGAGACGTGCCCCGAATCGAGGAACACCGTCGGCTCGTCGAGGATGAGCGGCGGCATGGGTGCCGACCCCTCGATCCCCTCCGCGAGCAGGCGGTAGATGGCGCACCGGAGCGAGAGGTTGAACAGCGCGCGCTCCCCGCCGGAGAGCAGCTCGGGGTCGAGCGGCTCGCCGTCCTTCTGGTAGACCGTGAGTTCGTACTCGCCGTCGAGTTCGATGCGGGCGTAGGAGTCGTTCTGGTAGACGAGGTCGAACGTCTCGTTGAGTAGCTGTTCGAGCTTCCTGACGTTTCGCTGGCGAAGCTCCGCCCGGAGGTCGGCGTACATCGCCTGGAGCTGCTGGGTCTCGTCGTAGAGCGACTCGAGGTACTCGACGGTCGCGAGGAGGTCCTCGCGCTCCTCGCGCAGGCGTTCGAGGTCGGACAGCTCACCGCGGGTCCGCTCGATGCGGCCGACGAGGTCGTCGCGCCGCTCGGTCACCTCCTCGATGGCCGACGCGACCCGCTCGAGGTAGTCCTCGGCGTTCTCCAGCCGTTCTCGCGCCGTCTCTACGCTCGACTCGTCGAACTCCTCCGCGAGTTCCGACCGGCGCTCGCGCTTCTCGGCGAGGCGGTCGCGGCGCTGGTCGTTGAGTTCGTCCAGGTGCGCGCGCTTCCCGCGGTGGTCCTCGACGGCCGCCTCCGCCTCCGCGATCTCGGCGAGGCGGTCGCGGGCCGATTCGAGCGCCTCCCGCTCGCTCGCGAGCGTCTCGCGCTCCTCGACGATCGACTCGCGCGTCTCGCGCTCCGCGTCGGCCTCGTCGGCCTTCTCCGCCGCGACCGCGCGTTTCTCCGCCGCCGCCGATTCGAGGTCGGCGGCCTCCTCGCGGAGTTCGTCGGCGCGCTCGTGCTTCTCGGTGACCGACTCGGCGCGCTCCGCGATGCGTTCCCGGAGCAACTCGCGGCGGCTCTCGATCTCTCCCAGGCGGTTCTCCGCCTCGAGCAGGTCCTCGGCGCGCTCGACGCGCGCGTCGAGCGCCGCCAGTTCGTCGCGCCGCGCCTCGAGCTTCGCGTCGAGGTCGCTCACCCTCGATTCGTACTCCGACTGCGACTCGACGTGAGGCGAGTCGTCGACCGGCTGGCCGCACTCCGGACACTTCCCCTGGTCGAGCAGGTCCCGGATCTCCTCGAGGCGCTCCGCCGTCGTGTTCCGATCGGCGACGAGTTCCGCGACTCGCCCCTGGACGGACTCGTGCTCCTCGCGGAGGTCGCGGAGGCGGGCGGCCGCCTCCCCCGGTTCGATCGACGCCTCGACGAACCGCTCCCGGAGGATCTCCGCCTCGGCGTCGAGGTCCTCGATCGTCTCGCGGTCGGCCTCGAGGGCTGCCTCGGCCTCCTCGGCGTCCGCCGCGAGCGTCTCGGCGCGCTCGCGCTTCTCCGCCGCCCGGGTCTCGTGCTCGTCGGCGCGCTCGGCGAGGCGCTCTGACTGGTTGTCGAACGCCTGCGCCTGCATCCGTCGCTCGTTCGCCCGCTCTGCGAGGTCCTCGTCGCGCTCCGCGAGCGCCGAGAGCCGGGCGTCGATCGCCTCCTCGGTCCGCTCCCCGACGGCGGTGTCCGCGAGCAGGCGCTCGACCCGCTCCTCCAGGTCGGCGATGCGCTCTCGTTTCTCCCGCGCGGCCTCACGGTGCTCCTCGCGCTCGCGCTCCGCCCGGGCGACGTCCGACCGGAGGTCGTCGATCTCCGCGTCGAGGGCGTCGAGCCGGTCTCGGGTCTCCTCGTAGCGGTCGAGCACCTCCTCGGCGTCGTCGCGGCTCTCGCGGGCTCTCTCGCGCTGCTGCTCGTAGTTCTCCAGCGTCTCGTTCGCCTCGTTGAGTTCCGTCTCCAGGGCGTTCAGGCGACCGTGGAGGTCCTCCTCCTCCTTCTCGGCGATGCGCTCCTCGACGCTGTCGAGGACGGCGCGCCGGTCGCGGCGGACCCGCCCGACGCCGACGCGGGCCTGGCTCGCCCGCTGGCGGTACTCCTCGAGCTTCCCGAGCTGGAGGAGGTCGTCGATCACGTCCTGGCGCTGGCTCGGCGAGGCGTTGATGAGCTTGTTCACCTCGCCCTGGCGGACGTAGGCGCAGTTGACGAACGCCTCCGCGTCCATCCGCAGGAGATCGGTCACGTACGCGCGCACGTCGCGAGCGCCCTCGACGGTCCCGGAGGGCGTCTCGAGGACGCACGAGGCGGTCTGCGCGCGGTCGTCGCTGACGCGAACGCGACGCTCGAGGCGGAAGCGCTCGCCCCCGTGGACGAACCGGAGTTCGACCGTCGCCTCGTCCCGCCCGATGGTGACGACCTCGTCGAGCGTCGTGTCGAGGGCCTTCGCGCCGTACAGCGCGAAGAAGCACGCCTCGAGCAGCGACGACTTCCCGCTCCCGTTCAGCCCGTGGATGACCGTCACCCCGCGGTCGAGGTGGAGGTCCGCGTCGTCGTAGCACTTGAAGTGCTCCAGCCGGATGCGCTCGAACTGCATCAGTACTCACCCATCGTGGACTGTCCCTCGCTCCCGGCCTCGTCGGTCTCGGCGTCGGATGCGGTCGTCGCCGCGGTCGCGGGGTCCGGCTCCGCCCCCGGCTCTCCCTCTGTCTCCGCTCCCGTCTCCATCTTCGTCTCCGCTCCCGTCCCCGTCTCCCCGGAATCGGATCCCCCTGCCGCCTCGCTCCCGGTCGCCGTCTGCTCGTCCTGCCCGTCTTCGTCCGCCGCGTTCTCGACTTCCGTCCCGGGTTCCGTCCGGGCGAAGGCCTCCGTCTCGCCCGTCTCGACGACCTCCGCGACGAGCGACTCCACCTCCTCGGCGACGTTCGCGTCGGCGACCTTGCTCGCCCGGACCACCTCGTCGACGTGGCGGGCCGCCGTGCTGAGGCCGAGTTCGCGGACGCGCTCGGTGACCGCCTCGTCGGGGTCGGCGAAGCTCACCTCCAGGTCCCGCACCTCCTCGAACTCCCGGTGGTCGTTCACCCGGGCGACGAGCGCGCCCCGGTCGACGATGTGGCGTTCCAGTTCGGCCGGGGCGATCTCCTCGCCGTCGCCCTCGACGCTGACGATGACGACGGCGTCCGCGAGGTCGTGCTGATCGACCCGCTCGCGGACGCGCTCGATCCCCTCCCCCGGCGCGAGTTCGACGTCGACGAAGACGAACTCACGGGTGTCCAGCCCCCGTCGGGCGATCGACACCTCGCCGTCGAAGGTGACGACGTTGTACCCCCGGGCGTCCCGCTCGTCCGCGCTGGCGCGCTCGGTCGACCCGCAGTAGGTGACCCACGCCCCCTCGACCTGCGCCCGGTCCGCGGCGTGGTTGTCCCCGAGGAGCATCGCGTCGAACGCGACGGTCGACTCGGAGAGCACCTCCGCCGAGTCCCACTCGCCGAAGTCGAAGGGCGTGAACAGGCCGTGGGTGACGAGCGCCGCGTGGTCGGCGTCGTGGTCGGCGAACTCGTAGTCGAGGGCGTCGCGCTGTGATCGGGGGACGAAGTCGAGACCGTAGAACGCCGTCGATCCGATCACGTGCGGCTCGCGGTCGAGGCGGACGGCGAGGCCGAGCGACTCGAAGAGGTCGAGCCACTGCCTGCCCCGCTTCGACTCGTGGTTCCCGACGACGGCGAGAAACGGAACCCCGGCGTCGTCGAGGGTTCGAAGCGCGGAGAGCGTGCCGAGGAGATCGGGCAGGTCCGGCCGGCGGTCGTGAAACAGGTCGCCCGCGTGGACCACCGCGTCGACGCCGTCGCCGACGGCGTCCGCGACGACCCGCTCGAACGCCTCGAGGAAGTCCTGACGGCGCTCCGGACGGTGATACTGTCGGTACCCGATGTGTGTGTCCCCGGTATGTATCACGCGCGTCATCTGTCTCCTCGTTTCGTATCCGGTCCTAAATCCGTTGCGTGACCGGGGCGGAAGTGGTCCCCCCTGGCGGCGGCGCGACAGCGCTCGAACGCGCGGAGCGCGGCCCGCCCCTCCCGAGCGACGGTCGGATCGCGTTCCGCACGTCCGTCGCGCCTCTCGCGTCCGTCGCGCTCCCCGCGTTCCCCGCGTTCCCCGCGCTCCTCGAATCCCTCGCGTTCCTCCCCCGGAGTACGCGCCACGGCCCGGCGGAGCCGCGGCAGTCCGACCGACTCGACGAACGTCGCGGCCCGCTCGATGTCCTCGCGGGCGGCGACGGCCCGCTCGACGACGGTTCTGTCGTGATCCGTCGGTGCGGCGAGCCGGGCGAGCGCGCGCTTGACGGCGACGGGGTCGGCCATGCCGTCGGATGGTGCGTACCGGTATAAGAAGTTCAGGGGGTACGACGTCGTCTCCGCCGCCCGGGAACCGGCGAACCCGTTATGGGACCTGGCCGCTTCTATTTACTCGATGACAATTGACGATCTCGGCGACTACGGCATGGTCCGCATGGACGACGAGGCGATTCGAGGGTTCCTGTCGAGCCAGAGCGTGGGGGTGCTCGGTCTCCCTGCGGAGGGAGCGCCCGCGATGCGTCCCATGTCCTTCTGGTTCGACGGTGACGCCCGGCTCTACTTCGTCTACGTCCTCGGCTCCGATAACCGGAAGGGGGAACTGAGCGACCGGGCGGAGGCCGCCCGGTTCCTCGTGTACCGCGCGGAGACGCCGTTCAACTGGCGGAGCGTCCTCCTCACCGGGACGATCGACGAGGTCCCCGCGAGCGACCGGGACGCCGTTCGGTCCGCCCTGGAGATGAAGTGGCGTCCGGACGTGTTCGAACGGGCGGGCGCGTCGGAGGCCACCACGCTCTACCGGTTCCAGATCGAAGAGCGCGTCGGCATCGAACACCTCGGGCTCCCGCCGGGGTTAGAAGCGCCACCCGCCGAGGATCGCTCGGGCTGACGACCTCGACGGCCCCGACAGATCTCGGGACGCGCCGGCGCAGACGAGGGGGGATACGAACCGACCGACTCTTCGGCCCGGCGAACGTCCGTCGGCCCGATGGATCGCGATCGACTCCTCGCGGCCGCACCGCTCCTGGCGGCGGCGCTGTGGGGCGGGATGTACGTCGTGAGCAAGTGGGGGTTCAGCGCGGTCCCGCCGCTGACGCTCGCGTTCCTGCGGGTCGCGATCGGGGCCGGCGCGCTCTATTCGATCGTTCGGCTGACGCGACCGACTCGATCGTTCACCCGGCGGGAGTGGCGACGGCTCGGCGGCCTGGCAGTCTGGCTGACGGCGGCGCTCACGACGCAGTTCGTGGGGACCGACCTGACGACCGCGAGCCAGGGCGCGCTGTTGACGGTCTCGACGCCGGTGTTCGTCATCGGCCTCGGGGTGACGGCGCTCGACGAGCGGCTCACGCGTCGGAGGGCCGTCGGGACGGCCCTCGCGGCCGTCGGAACGCTCGTCGTGCTGGCCGGCCGGTACGACTTCGGGACGCTCGCCGGCGGAACTCTCCTCGGGGCCGGACTCCTGCTGTTCTCCGCGTTCTGTTTCGCCGCGTTCACCGCGTTCGGGAAACCGCTCGTTCGGCGTTACTCCGCGCTCGAGACGGTCACGTACGCGACAGTGCTGTCGGTTCCGCTGTTCGGCGCGCTGGTCCCGGTCGAACTCGCCCTGCGGCCCGGTGCCCTCGAGTCGATCCCGACGACGCCCCCCGTCGTCGGGGCCGTCCTCTACCTCGGACTGCTCAGCACCGCCGCCGCCTGGTACTGCTGGTACAAGGGGATGGAGTACGCGGACGCGAGCGCGGTCGCCGCGTTCTTCTTCGCCCAGCCCCTCGTCGGCGTCCTGCTGGGGGTCGCGTTCCTCGGCGAGACGGTCGGCCCCGGGTTCGTCGGCGGCGGGGGCCTCCTGCTGCTCGGGGTGTACCTGGTGAACGGCGACGCGCAGTCGCCGACCGAGCGGTCCGAGACGACGCGGCGACCGGCGGACCGCGACCGCGTCGAGGGGGCGGCGGCCGACGAACCGTGACCGCAGTGGAGCGACGGTCGACCGCTCCGCGCCGTTCGCCTCGCCGAACGCCGCTACGTCGTGTCCTTCTCGCAGATGGAGACCACCCAGCTGGCCGGGTCCGTGAGGTCCTTCCCGTCGATCGTCCACGAGTGCTCGTCCGTCAGCGGGCGCGCGACGAGGATCGCGGGTTGCGTGAACTGCGAGAGCGGGACGGTCGTGTCGGGGAAGAAGCCGAAGCTCGAGAGCACCGGTTCGGGGACGACGCCCCGACGGACGGCCACTATCGGCACGTCCTCGGCGTCGCGCAGGAGCGTCCGCAGGAGGGCCGCGTAGACCCGGCCGTGGGTCGACCCGCCGGTGAGCGGGTGGACGTCCATCAGGTTGGCGACGCCGCGTCGGGCGCTCGTCCCGACGACCGCCGCCCCGACCGGATCGTCGCCGCGTCGGGCGACGTAGGTCGTGTACTCGTACTCGGGGTTCTCGTACCGCCAGCCGTAGAACGTCTCGTCGCGGCAGGCGTGAAAGCGATCGGGGACGTACTCCTCGTACAGCGAGACGAGCGTCTCGGCGGGGATCGCGTCGTACCGGGAGACGGTGACGCCCGCGCTCCTGGCGAGTCGGCGCGCGCGCGCCCCCCGGAGGTCGAAGTAGGCGCTCATCGCCGCCGCCCCGACCCCGTCGACGACCCGGCCGACGAGGCTCTCGTCGCCGAACGGGGTGAACGCGCCGGGGTGCTGGATCCGGTAGTACGTCGGGATCGTCTCGACGACCTCCCAGCCGAGTTTGAGGTTGCCGGGGAGGGACTTCTCGTTCGGGAAGTCGAAGAAGAGGTCGAACGACTCGTCCGCGTAGCGCTCGATGGCGCGTTCGGTCATCCGGGTGAACAGCCCCTTGCGCTGGTGGTCCGGGTGGACCATCGTGTCGCACGGCTGGAGGCTCTCGTAGGTGTGACCGTCGGCACGGAGGCGGAGACAGAAGAACGACCGCGCGCCGACGAGGTCGCCGTCGCGTTCGGTCACGTAGATGGGGACGTGGTCGACGTACGGGTTGTCCTCGTACTTCCAGGCGAACCACCGGCGGTCCTTCCGTCCGCCGAACACCGTCTCGTAGAGGCGCAGGTATCCCTGCCTGTCGCCCGCCCGAAACGGGCGAACCGTGTACTCGTCACTGCTCATGCGACCGTTCGTTTCGCGACCTCCCCCATGGTTTCGACGGTTAGGTCGCCGCGCTCGCGCATGGCGTCCATGAGCGCGAAGACGTCCCGGACGCGGCCCACCTCCTCCGGACCGACGAGGTCGTTCGGGTGGAACCAGACGTGGAAGACGCCGTCCTCCTCGACGGCGCGTTCGAGGCCCAGCCTCGCCTGCGTGACGATCGGTCGCCGGTTGAACGGGCGGGAGAACAGTCGGGCATGACGCTCGAAGCCGAACAGGTGCAGCGACGCGGGGATGTTCACCAGCCCGTACTCGTCGACGGAGGGGTGCGTGACCGGCGGCGCGGAGAGTCCGGCAGCGTAGGAGGCGAACTTCCCGAGGGCGCGGAGGGGCGTGCCGTCGTACCACCGTGACGGTTCCCGACCGCGGTAGCAGGTGAACCCGTACTCAGCGAGCACGTCCCGGTGGGCGACCCGGTTTCGCGGGTAGACGAACGAGTTCATCTCGATCCCGCGCTCCCGGGCCACGTCGACGCAGGCGCGGAGTTCGGCGTGGGCCACGTCGGCCGTCGTGGTGCTAGCCGTGAAGTCGAGGTGGGTGAACGTGTGGCAGCCGATCTCGTGGTCGACCGTCGCGTCTCGGACTCGATCGATGAGGTCGCGTCCGTACCACTGATCGTCGTCCGCCGGACGCGGCCGGGGGTCGACCGGCGCACCGCCGTCGGCGGCGTAGGTGGCGTAGCGCTGATCGTCGGTCCGATCGAGGAACAGCCGTCCGACGATCGCCCACGTCGCCGGGAGATCGAACTCGTCGAGGAGGTCCACGAGCGTCTCCCAGCCGCGTCGGCCGGCCGCCATGCGCCGTCGCTCGTGGGCCGGCGGGTGGGGGTGGTCGTGGAACCCCCAGGCGAGTTCCGCGTCGAGCGAGATGACTGCGTGCGCCATTACACCGGCGTTCACTTTCCGTTCGGATAGTTATGAAACACATATGATCATTGAGGTGCTGACTTCGTTTTTGTTGGACAGTCTTTAGCGTTAGTCACTGCACCCGGGACCTACCGAAAAACGCCGTATCAGCCGGTAAATGGCCTTCTAACCCGCACATACCGGTGAGTGTTCCGTCCGAAGAACAGTGGCAAATGTCTGAGTGTTACACGTTACTGATTATCTGATAATTCGAGCGAGTAGATCCGCTTTCTCGCGTCGGTGAACGACACCCGGGAGGCGACGGCGTCGACCGTCTCGAGCCGGGTGAGGGCGTACCTGACCGTTCGGGTCGGCAGGAGCGTCGCCTCGGCGATCTCGCGCTGCGTGAGCGGTCCGTCGTACTCGAGTACCTTCGCGACGAGCTTCGCACTCGGCGGCAGGTCGCGTACCGATTCCCAGCCGTCCCCTCGATCCGACTCCGGTTCGCACGTCGTACTCATGCCCCGCCCTTCTCGATGCTGCGTAATAATATTTCTGTATTCAAAATTACCGCCATGAATCTTCCTGCGGACGGTCGTCCGACCGAAACCGCCCGACAGGCGTCGGCTCACCGCGGCTTTTGCGGTCTTGTACTGACCCGAAACCTCTTATGAACGCACGTGCTAGACGGGTCCAATGACCGACACTGTTGACGACGTCGACCTGCCCTACGACGACGACGCGTCACAGCAGGACAAGATTTCAGCCCTCCGCGAACGGCTCGAGATCATCGAACGGCAGAACGAGGAGATACGGGACAAGCTCCTCGACGCGAACGCCGAGAACAACAAGTTCCAGCAGAAGCTCGAGCGGCTGACCCACGAGAACAAGAAGCTCAAGCAGTCGCCGCTGTTCGTCGCCACCGTTCAGGAGGTGACCGAAAACGGGGTCATCATCAAGCAACACGGCAACAACCAGGAGGCCCTCACCGACGTCACCGAGGAGATGCGGTCGCAGATCGAGCCGGACAGCCGCGTCGCGGTGAACAACTCGCTGTCCATCGTCAAGACGCTCGACAACGAGACCGACGTTCGCGCCCGCGTCATGCAGGTCGAACACAAGCCCGAGGTCACCTACGCCGACATCGGCGGCATCGACGAACAGATCGACGAGGTCAGAGAGACCGTCGAGATGCCGCTCACCAGCCCGGACATGTTCGACGCCGTCGGCATCGACCCGCCGGCGGGGGTACTGCTGTACGGGCCGCCGGGGACCGGCAAGACGATGCTCGCGAAGGCCGTCGCGAACCAGACCGACGCGACGTTCATCAAGATGGCCGGCTCCGAACTCGTCCACAAGTTCATCGGCGAGGGCGCGAAGCTCGTGCGCGACCTGTTCGAACTCGCCCGCCAGCACGAGCCGGCGGTGATCTTCATCGACGAGATCGACGCGATCGCGTCGAAGCGGACCGACTCGAAGACCTCGGGCGACGCGGAGGTCCAGCGCACCATGATGCAACTGCTCTCGGAGATGGACGGCTTCGACGAGCGCGGGCAGATCTCCATCATCGCGGCGACGAACCGCTTCGACATGCTCGACCGCGCCATCCTCCGCCCCGGCCGCTTCGACCGCCTCATCGAGGTGCCGAAGCCGGGCGTCGAGGGTCGCGAGCGCATCTTCCAGATCCACACCCGCAGCATGAACGTCGCGGACGACGTCGACTTCGCGAAACTCGCCGAGGCGACCGAGGACGCGAGCGGTGCCGACGTGAAGGCCGTCTGCACCGAGGCGGGGATGTTCGCCATCCGCGACGACCGGACCGAGGTGTACATGACGGACTTCGAGGCCGCCTGGGAGAAGATCCAGCAGGAGGAGGCGGCGGAGAACGAGGACGTCTCGCGGACGTTCGCCTGAGCGTCCGTCGCTCGCGCGATTCGACCTCCTTTTGTGGCGTCGCCCCGTCGGTACCGTATGGACGATCAACCGGGACTGAGCGATCAATACCGGATGTCGAGTCCGTGGCCGCTGTTCGTCGCCCTCGGGTTCGTCATCTCCGAGATCGGCGTCTTCCTCAACGTCGTTCCGCTGTCGGTGGGCGGTCTCCTGCTGTTCGCCGGGAGCGTCGCGGGCATCGTACAGGAGTCCGGCTACGCCGAGCGACCGTGGGGCACCCTCTCGATCGTCGGCGGGCTGCTGGTCGCCCTGGGGGCCGTCGTCGTCGCGTCGCAACTCCTCCCGTTCGAGGGCGTCTCGACGGCGCTCGACACCGTCTGGAGCGGACTGGTCGGCCCAGACATGAACGGCGTCATCCAGCGGGGCGTTTCCGTCCTCTTCGCCGGCGTCATCGCGGTCGCGGCGGCTCAGGCCGCCCAGCTCGTCGAGCGTGACGCCGACGCGCTCTGATCGGCGACCGACCGGGGGCGGGGCATACGTCGAACCAACACACTATTTACGACGCTCGCGAATGTGTCGGTATGGCATCGGACGTCTTCGACCGGGAGACTCTGCTCGACCTCTCGGTGAACATCATCCCCCTGTTCATCATCGTGTTCTTCGTCGGGGTGTTCCTCGTCCTGGCCCCGTTCGGGTACAGTCCGGTAGACACGACCATCCAGATGGGGCTGCTCGTCGCACCGTTCCTCGCGCTCGCGATCCTCACGTACTACGCGGGCAAGGCCATCGCCGAGGCGGAAGGAGAGACCGAGGCGCGGGAGAGCGAGCCCGTGGCGGGTGCCGTCGAGGGCTCGTCCGGGGACCTCGAGCCCGGCGACGACGAGGCGACCACGACAGCCGAGTGAAGCGATCCCGCCGGGCCGCACCGCGCGGGTGGGCGAAACCGCTCGTCGCGTCCCGGCGTGCGACCGGTTCGGACGCGAGATTCGCCCCGACGAGCTGGTCGATCCGATGAGCGAGATCGCCCGCCGTCGGCGGATCGACGCGCGAACACAACCTTTCTAATCCCCCAGTACGCAGGGAACGTATGGAAGTCTCAGCACAGCTTGCGCTGACGGTCCTCATGGGCGTGTTCCTCGCCGCCGTTGCGGTGATGCTCGCCCGCGTCGAGGACTGGCGGTCGTACACGCCGCTCGCCGGGGGTGGCGGCGGGTACGGCGAGGAGTCGGCGTACGCGACGGAGGAGAAACCGGCGGGCCTCATCCGCTGGCTGACGACGGTCGATCACAAGGACATCGGGATGATGTACGGGGCGTACGGCGTCATCGCCTTCGTGTGGGGCGGTCTCGCCGTCATCCTCATGCGCACGGAACTGCTCACCCCCGCCGCCGACGTGCTCGGACCCCTGGCGGAGGCGATGGGCGTCGGGGAGGGAGAGAACCTCTACAACGCCCTCCTGACGACCCACGGGATCACGATGCTGTTCCTGTTCGGGACGCCGATCATCGCCGCGTTCTCCAACTACCTGATCCCCCTCCTCATCGGGGCGGACGACATGGCGTTCCCGCGGATCAACGCCATCGCCTTCTGGCTGCTCCCGCCGGGGGCGCTCCTCATCTGGGCCGGGTTCTTCCTCGCCCCGTTCGGCGTCGATCCCTCGCAGCTCTCCTGGACGATGTACACGCCGCTGTCGATCGAACAGCCCGAGGCCGGCGCGGACCTGATGCTGCTGGGGTTGCACCTCACGGGGGTCTCGGCGACCATGGGGGCGATCAACTTCATCGCCACCATCTTCACCGAGGCGGGCGAGGACGTAAACTGGGCCAACCTCGACATCTTCAGCTGGACCATCCTCACCCAGTCGGGGCTCATCCTGTTCTCCTTCCCGCTGCTCGGGAGCGTGCTCATCATGCTGCTGCTCGACCGGAACTTCGCGACGACGTTCTTCACGGTCCAGGGCGGCTCGCCCATCCTCTACCAGCACCTGTTCTGGTTCTTCGGCCACCCCGAGGTGTACATCCTGGTGCTCCCCCCGATGGGGATCGTCAGCTACGTCCTCCCGCGGTTCGCGGGTCGGAAGCTGTTCGGCTTCAAGTTCGTCGTCTACTCGACGCTCGCCATTGGCGTGCTCAGCTTCGGCGTCTGGGCCCACCACATGTTCTCGACGGGCATCGACCCGCGCATCCGCGCGTCGTTCATGGCCGTCTCGCTGGCCATCGCCATCCCGAGCGCCGTGAAGGTGTTCAACTGGATCACGACGATGTGGAACGGGCGCATCCGACTGACGACGCCGATGCTGTTCTGTATCGGGTTCGTGCAGAACTTCATCATCGGCGGGGTGACGGGCGTGTTCCTCGCGTCGATCCCCGTCGACCTCGTGCTCCACGACACCTACTACGTCGTCGGTCACTTCCACTACATCGTGATGGGGGCGATCGCGTTCGCCGGCTTCGCGGGACTCTACTACTGGTTCCCGATCTACGCCGGGAAGATGTACCAGCGGACGCTCGCGAAGGTGCACTTCTGGACGTGGATGATCGGGACGAACATCACGTTCCTGGCGATGCTGCTGCTCGGCTACGAGGGAATGCCGCGGCGGTACGCCACCTACGAGTTCAACGACAAGCTCGTGTCGCTCGATCTCATCCAGCTGCTGCACGTCGCCGCGACGCTCGGCGCGTTCCTGATGCTGTTCGGCGGGATCGTCTTCCTCTACAACTTCGTCCAGTCGTGGTACGAGGGGCCCGACGCGGGCCCCGACCCGTGGAACCTGGAGGAGGTCGGCCTGGAGGGTCGCGAGTTCCTGTGGAACGACCGCCGCCTCCAGACGACCGTCGCGGACGGCGGCGAGGAGACGGAGGCGGTGACCGACGGCGGGCGTCCGACCGAGGACGCCTGAGCGCGACCGAACCCGACCACCCGATTCGACTGTTTCTCACGCTCCCTCGATTCGCGCTCCGCCCGCGCGCGGGGTCGGATCGCCCGCCTAGACCGTGTTCAGGACGAGGACGATGCCGCTCACGAACATCAACACGGCGATGGCGACGAGAATCAGGAGGATGAGTTCCTTCTGGCCCATAGGGTGGGTTCGAGCGGGCGGTTCAAAAGGGTAATCACACGGGATTCCGTAGTGCGGGTGTGAGCGACGACACGCCACACCTCCGGGGACGGACCGCCGTGCTCATCCTCTACGCCATCGTGGTCGCCGTCGCGGGGGGACTCGGCTACATCCTGCCGATCGTCCGCCCCGGTCCGTGGGACCCGCGGCTGTTCGGCGTCGTTCCGCTCCCGGGGACGTCGCTCGGCGTCGCCGCCTACGGCGCGATCACGCTCGCGACGATCCTCGGGGTCCTCATCGTCGCGATCGTGTTCGTCTCCGAGCGGTACGCCGAACCGATCGACGCGGACCGCTGAGCGTCGTGAACGCCCGAGCGTCGGGCACGCTCAGGCGTCGGAGCGGTCGGTTCCCGCCTCCGTCTCGGCCTCCGCATCTCCTTCCGTCTCTACCCCCGCTTCCGTCCCGGGCTCTCGCTCCCCCTCGCGGATGAAGGTCGAGCCGAGCCACGCGGACAGCCCGAAGACGACGTAGTACGCGCGATCGGCGACGGCACCCGCGAGGAGCACCTGCAGCGCGATGCCGATGCCGAGTGCCGGGACCGCGAGCAGGACGGTCCTGATGACCCGCGGGAGTCCCCGCTCCGCCGGGAGCGGCCAGGCCCTGCTGAACGCGACGCCGAGGAGCGTCCCCGCGAGGACGAGCAGAAAGATGACCGCGAGGTCGAGCGGCGTCGGGAACGGCTGGTCCCAGAGGTAGTAGGCGGCGACGTAGAAGAGCGAGACGAACGCCGACACGCCGAGGGTCCGACGGACTACGAGGAGCGCGAGCGTCCGCCGCGGCGGCACCCGCGCCCCGACCGCGTCGAACACCGACCTACTCGTCCCCCGGGCGGGCGTCGTCGACCGCCGTCGGGTCGTCCGTCGTCGGATCGTCCGTCGTTGGATCGTCCGTCATCGGATCGCCCGTCGTCGGATCGTCCGTCGTCGAGTCGGTCGTCGCGTCCTCCCGGTCGACCCGTCGGGCTCGTCCGTCGACCGGTCCGTCGACCGGTCCGTCGATCCCGCCGTCGGTCGCGACGTCCTCGCCGCCGTCGGCCGCGGTCCCGCCGCCTTCGGTCACCGTGTGCGCGGAGCCGCGGGGCAGGCGGATGTCCTCGACCATCTCCCCGATGCGGTCTGGCGGGGCGGGCGTGAAGCGCGAGACGCTGAACGCCACGGCGAAGTTCAGGATCGCCCCCACCAGCCCGATCCCCTGGGCGTTGATGCCGAGGAACGTGTCGAGGAACGGCCGTTCGAGTCCGAGTACGACGTGGGCGCGCATCAGCACGACCATGACCAGCGTGAACCCGAGACCGACGACGATGCCGGAGACCGCCCCCTCCTTGTTCATGCGCTTGTCGAAGATCCCGAGGAGGATGGGCGGAAAGAGGCTCGCCGCGGCGATGCCGAACGCGATCGCGACCACCTCGGCGACGAACCCCGGCGGGTAGATGCCGAAGACCGCCGCAACGACCGCCGCGAGGAGGATGACCACGCGCGCGACGATGAGGCGCTCGCGCTGGCTCGCGTCCTGGCGGAAGATCTTGTAGTAGAGGTCGTGCGAGACGGCGCTCGACATGGCGATGAGCAGCCCGTCGGCCGTCGAGAGCGCGGCCGCGAGCCCGCCCGCGGCGACCAGTCCGACGACGAACGGGGCCAGCCCGGCGACCTCCGGGGTCGAGAGCACGATGATGTCCGGGTCGAGGACGACCTCGTTGGCCGCGCCGCCGGCCATCTGGACGATCCCGTCGCCGTTCTTGTCCGTGATGGACAGCAGGCCGGTCTCGGCCCAGCGCCTGACCCACGGGATCGACTGCGCCTGCTCGACGGGCATACCGTTGAGCGTGTTGATCAGGTTGTACTTCGCGAAGATGGCGAGCGCCGGGGCGCTCAGGTAGAGGATGGCGATGAACAGGAGCGCCCAGCCGACGGACCGGCGCGCGTCGGACGCCTTCGGGACGGTGTAGAAGCGCATGATGACGTGCGGCAGGCCGGCGGTCCCGATCATCAGCGTGAGCGTGATGGTGAACACCTGAAGCAGGGTGAAGTCGTTGTACGGCAGGATGTACCGTCCCATGCCGATCTCGGCCTGGAGCTGGCTCAGCCGGGAGGCGATCCCCTCGGTGACGAGCGCCACCTGCGGGACGGGCATGCCCGTCAGCGAGTAGGCGATGGCGACGGTCACGATGAGGTAGGCGACGATGAGGACGAAGTACTGGATCGCCTGCGTCCACGTGATCGCCTTCATGCCGCCGAGCACGCCGATGAACGCGACGAGCGCGAGCGCGACGACGATGCCCAGCGCGATGTTGATCCCGAGGAAGCGACTGAGGACGATCCCCACCCCACGCATCTGCCCCGCGATGTACGTGAGCGAGACGAACAGCGTGGCGACCGCCGCGACCCCGCGGGCGGTGTTCGAGTAGTACCGATCGCCGATGAAGTCGGGGATGGTGTACTGGCCGTACTTCCGCAGGTACGGCGCGATGAGCAGCGCCAGCACGACGTACCCACCGGTCCAGCCCATCAGGTAAACCGACCCCTCGTAGCCGAGGACGGCCACCAGCCCCGCCATGGAGATGAACGACGCCGCCGACATCCAGTCCGCGGCGACGGCCGCCCCGTTCGCCACCGCCGGGATGGACCGTCCGGCGACGTAGAAGTCGTCCGTGTCGCCGACGTGCATGTAGATCGCGACGCCGAAGTAGACGAGGAGGGTCCCGACGATGAGCGCGAGGCTCCACTGGTCCACGCCGAGTCCGAGCTGGGCGACGACGGGCGTGACGAGCGACGACATTCAGTCTTCCACCCCGAACTCCCGGTCGAGCTTGTTCATCCGTCGCGCGTAGACGAAGATGAGGACGACGAAGACGATGATCGAACCCTGCTGGGCGAACCAGAAGGGTATCGGCAGGTTGCCGAGATACACGTCGCTGAGCGGTTCGGCGAGGAGGATCGCCATCAGGAACGAGACGACGAACCAGACGGCGAACAGTCCGGCGATGAGCCTGACGTTCCGCCGCCAGTACTCGTTCAAATCGGGTTGCGTTCGCGATTCCACCCGTGATTCCGTCACGGCCTCACTCTCTGGCGTGGCTTCACTCATGAGTATCAGTCTCCGTGGTGGTCGATCGCGTGTCGATGGCCGACCGTCGGTGAACGCCGTCCGATCGGACCTCCTCGACGCTGCGCTCCCCCGCCCGCCGACCCGTCACGTGTACCGTTCACACCCACCACGTCACCACTGTGTAACGATCTTCTATTTATATTTTCGCAAAAGGAGTCAACGTGATTGAAAATCCGTCGAGTATGTGCCGACGAGGACGACTATCCGGTCGGTCGGCGGGGGAGCGCCCCGCGTGCGCCGTGGGTCGCGGGCCGGCCGCTCAGTCGCCCCGGATCTGCTGGCGGATCTCCTCGGGGACGCTCGGGTCCCGGAGGGTGGTCGTGTCGCCCAGGTCCTCGTCGTTGGAGATGTTCTCGAGGAGGCGGCGCATGATCTTCCCCGAGCGCGTCTTCGGCAGGTCGTCGACGAAGACGATGTTCGACGGGCGGGCGAACTTGCCGATCTCGTCCTCGACGGCGCGCACGATGCGATCTCTGACCTCCTCGGTCTCCTCGACCCCCTCGCGGAGGATGACGTACACGTCGGGCACCTCGCCCTTCTCCGCGTGCTCGCGCGAGACGACGGCGGCCTCGGCGACGTCCTCGACCTCCGCCACCGCGCTCTCGAGTTCCATCGTGCCGAGCCGGTGGCCGGCGACGTTCATCACGTCGTCGAGGCGACCGAGGATGCGGAAGTAGCCGTCGCGCTCGTGGACCGCCCCGTCGCCCGCCTTGTAGTTCCAGTCGCGCCAGTCGTCGCTCTCCGTGTCGGAGAAGTCCTCCCAGTACTCGCTGATGAACCGCTCGTCGTTGCCGTAGACGGTCTGGAGCATCCCCGGCCACGGGCGCTTGATGATGAGGTTGCCGGCCTGCCCGGAGGCGGGTTCGATCTCCTCGCCCTCGTCGTCGAGCAGCGCCGGTTCGATGCCGGGACAGGGCAGTCCGGCGCTGCCGGGTTTCATGTCCTCCAGCGCGGGCAGGTTCGTGATGAGGTGGCCGCCCGTCTCGGTCTGCCACCACGTGTCGACGATGACGGCCTCCTCGTCCCCGATGTGCTTGTAGTACCACAGCCACGCCTCGGGCTGGATCGGCTCGCCGACCGTCGTCATGTGGCGGAAGTCGAAGTCGTAGCCCTCCAGGTACTCGGGACCCCACTTCATGAACTGCCGGACGGCCGTGGGGGAGGTGTGGAAGACGTCCACGTCGTACTTCTCCGCGATCTCCCAGATGCGGCTCTTGTGCGGGTAGTCCGGCGCGCCCTCGTACATGACGCTCGTCGTGCCGAGCGCGAGCGGGCCGTAGACGATGTAGGAGTGGCCGGTGATCCACCCGATGTCGGCCGCGCACCAGTAGGTGTCCTCGGGCTCGATGTCGAGGACGTACTTCGACGTGCCCGTCACGTACGCGAGGTAGCCGCCGGTGCGGTGCTGACAGCCCTTCGGCTCGCCGGTCGTCCCCGACGTGTACATCAGGAACAGGGGGTCCTCGGCGTCCCGCGAGACGGGTTCGACCGTCTCGCGGCGGTGCTCGGAGAGCAGGTCGGAGACGAGCGTGTAGTCCTCGCTCACGTCGACGCTCTCGTGGGGTTCGTCGTGGCGCGTCCAGACGAGCACCTCGGGGTCGCCGTCGACCTCCTCCATCGCCTTGTCCGCCTTCTCGACGTGGTTGAGGAACTCCCCGCGGCGGTAGTAGCCGTCGATGGTGACGACGTAGTCGGAGTCCGCGCTGTCGACGCGATCGGCGAGCGCGGTCGCGGAGAAGCCCGCGAACACCTCGCTGTGGGGCGCGCCGATGCGCGCGCAGGCGAGCATCGTGATCGGCAGGGCGGGCACCATCGGCAGGTGGAGGGTGACGACGTCGTCCTCCTCGACGCCGGCCGCCCGAAGCGCCGCGGCGAGTTCGTTCACCTCGCGGTAGAGGTCCTGGTAGGCGATCCGCCGGACCTCGCCCTTCTCGCCCTCCCACAGCAGGGCGGTCTGGTTCTTTCGCTCCTCCAGGTGGCGGTCGATGCAGTTGTACGAGGCGTTCAGCTTCCCCCCGACGAACCACTCGTAGAACGGCGGGTTCGACGCGTCGAGCACCTCGTCCCAGTGCTCGTCCCAGTCGAGGAGGTCGGCGTACTCCTCGAACCCCGCCGGGAAGTCTTCGAATCGGTCGTAGACCGCCGGGTCGCTGACGTTGGCCTGGCCGACGAACTTCGGCGACGGACGGAAGTACTCCTGCTCCCGCAGTCGGGATTCGAGCGCGTGCTCCCCTGAGTCACTCATGAACTTTCATCACCATGGTAGCGGTTTACTGCCGTAGTAATAGGATTAACGCACCACGGTCGAAGTACTCTCGTTACACGAATATCCGATGGTCGAATCCCGTTCCTCTACGCCGTGCGACGGGTGTCCGCTCGCCGTTTGAGGATTGGGGGCCCGCTCGTCAGCCATGTAGTCCGTTCTCCGCGATGCGGTCTATCACGCCACGCTGGTGGCGACGGATCTCGTCGCGCCGCTCCTCGAACGTCGCCTCGACGTTCGCCCTGAATCGGCGGAACGTCTGCTCGTCGCCACAGAGGAACTCGCCGTCGACAGCGTCGTGGGCCACGTCGAGCGGGAGGGCTTCGACGTCGGAGACGTCGACGAACGGGGCGTCCTCTCGCTGGAGGTCACCCGAGAGGAAACACCGCTTCTGGAATCGCTCGCGGGAGGAGAGGCCGTCAGCGAACTTGACGGCGACGTCGAGATCGGACGACGGCTGCGGGGTACCTGCGACCCGCGAACCGAACGCCACCGCGAAGTCGATGTCCGCATCACGGCAGGGCGACTCTCCGAGGATGGCGAGCAATCGCGAGCGCCCGTCGGTCGCTTCCATACGTGACACAACGGCGTATCGTCGCAAAAGAATTCCGCCGTTTCACGTTCGATCCCCGGTTCGGCGGGCACTACGTCTCGTTGAATAGAGAAGAGAACTGAGTTCCCCGACTCTCGTCCCGTCAGGCCAGCGTGACGGTCTCGGTGTAGCTGCCGTGTTCGGCCTCGAACACCTGCATGATCTCGCCCATCGTCGCGTACGCCTTCACGGCGTCGACGACGTAGGGCATGGTGTTCTCGCCCCCGCGGATCGCCTCCTGAAGCGCGTCGAGGGTCTCGCGGACGCGCTCGTCGTCGCGCTCCTTCTTCACGGCCTCCAGCCGGGCGAGTTGTCGGTCTCTCACCTCGTCGCTCACGTGGAGCAGTTCCGTGTCGTCGTCCTCGCCCCCCGTCGTGTACTTGTTCACGCCGACGACGGTCTCCTCGCCATCGTCGACCCGCGACTGGTACTCGTAGGCGGCGTCCTGGATCTCGCGGTGGAAGTAGCCCTCCTCGATGCCCCGGAGGACGCCGTCGCGGATCGAACCGTCGCCCATCTCCTCGATCTCCTCGATGTAGGCCATCGCCTCGGCCTCCATCTCGTCGGTGAGCGCCTCGACGGCGTAACTGCCCCCGAGCGGGTCGACGGTGTCCGCGAGGCCGGATTCCTCCGCGATGATCTGCTGGGTGCGAAGCGCGATGCGCACCGCCTCCTCCGAGGGGAGCGCGAGCGCCTCGTCGTAGCTGTTGGTGTGCAGCGACTGCGTCCCGCCCATGACGGCGGCGGCCGCCTGCAGCGTGACCCGGATGACGTTGTTGAGCGGCTGCTGGGCGGTGAGCGACTGGCCCGCCGTCTGCGTGTGGAACTTGAGGCGCTTCGCGGCGTCGGTCGTCGCGCCGAACCGGTCGGCCATCACCCGCGCGTAGATGCGGCGGGCGGCGCGGAACTTGGCCACCTCCTCCAGCACGGAGTTGTGCGAGTTGAAGAAGAAGGAGAGAAGCGGCCCGACCTCGTCGGCGTCGAGGCCGCGCTCCGCGGCCGCCTCGACGTAGGCGAAGCCGTCCGCGAGCGTGAACGCGAGTTCCTGGGCCGCCGTCGACCCCGCCTCGCGGATGTGGTAGCCCGACACCGACACCGGGTAGAACTTCGGCGTGTTCTCGACGGCGTACTCGATGGTGTCAGTGACGATGTCGAGGGAGGGTCCCGGCGGGACGACCCACTCCTTCTGGGCGATGAACTCCTTCAGCATGTCGTTCTGGAGCGTCCCCCGGACCTGCTCACGCGGGACGCCCTGCTTGTCGGCCAGCGCGAGGTACATGGCGTAGACGACGATGGCGCTCGGGTTGATCGTGAACGACGTGGAGACCTCGCCGACGTCGATGCCGTCGAACAGCACCTCCATGTCGCGCAGGGTGTCGACCGCGACGCCCTCCTTTCCGACCTCCCCGAGGCTCATCGGGTCGTCGGAGTCGAGTCCCATCAGGCTCGGCATGTCGAACGCCGTCGAGAGGCCGGTCTGTCCCTCCTCGACGAGGTACTTGAACCGTTCGTTGGTCTCCTCCGCGGTGCCGAAGCCCGCGAACTGGCGCATCGTCCACGTCCGCCCGCGGTACATCGTCGGGTACGGGCCCCGCGTGTAGGGCGGTTCGCCGGGAAACCCGACGTCCTCCTCGTAGTCCAGGTCGGCGACGTCCTCCGGGGTGTAGAGGCGATCTACCTCGTGGTTCGAGACCGTCGCGAACCGCTCCCGTCGCTCGCCGTGCGCGGAGAGCGCGGGATCGAGGGTCTCCTCCTCCCAGCGCTCGCGCTCGGACCGGATCTCGCGCAGGTCGTCCTCGTCGAACATGCATCGACGTTCGTAAAGGACAGCTATGAAGGTTCGGACGGGGGCGACGAGTCGCGGGCGATCGGGAGCGTTCGGTCGTCCTCGGAGGTCAGTGCCGGCCCAGCCGCCCCGTCGTACGCGCGCGCCGGATCCCCAGCCGGAAGACGGCGTACCCCCCGCCCGCGTAGACGACGGCCGTGACGACGAGCAGCCCGAGGTCGGCGGGCGGGAGGCCCCACAGGTGCCGGCCGGCGGCCATCGACTCCCGGAGCAGGTCGCTCCCGAGCGCGAGCGGGAGGAGCTTCAGGACGGGGTAGGCGTCGACGGGCAGGGCGACGAGCGCGACGAGCGCGAACTGCGCCAGCCGGAGGGCGCTCTCGACGCGCTCGAAGACGAGGGCGAGGCCGCCGAGGGCGAAGCCGACCCCCACCGCCGAGCAGAGCGCGAGCGCGCCGAGCGGGACGACGGTGAGGGGGTCGAGCAGGAGCCGGGTCCGCGTCGTCGCCAGCATCAGCGCCAGGAGGGCAACGCCGTAGGCGAAGCTCACGAGGAGGGTCACGGCCGTCTCGACGGCGACGACGCGACCGAACCCGTGGGGCGACACGTAGAGCTGTTCGAGCGTCCCCCACTCCGCCTCGCGGACGAGTTCCCACGAGAGGTCGGCGTACGCGACGCTCGCCATCAGGAGGAGGAAGAACCCGACGACGATCCCGCCGAGGTGTTCGTCGACGACCCGCGGGGCGAGTTCGCGCCCGCCGAACACCGCCAGCGCGAAGAAGGCGTAGACAACGAGGAGGGTCGTCACCGTGTCGAACGCGTACCGCGCGCGGAGGACGAGCGACTTCCGGGCCACCGCCCGCACGAGGACGACGGTCTCGGCGAACGACGCGCTCACGTCGGTCCCCCCCGGTCGGTCAACTGCAGGAAGGCGTCCTCGAGATCCGGTTCGATGGCCGCCACCGAGACCAGCGCCACGTTCGACTCCCGGAGGTCCTCGACGAGCGCGTAGAGCGCCCCCGAGTCGGCGAGCGTCACCTCGAAGCGAAGCCCCTCGGGGGTGTGGAACCACCGCTCGACGCCGTGGTCGCGTTCGAGGCGATCGCGCGTCGCCCCGTGGAGCGACCCCGAGACGGTGACGCGGTACGCGCGCGCGTCGAACAGGCCGACCAGTTCCCGGACGCTCCCCGCCGCCGCGACGCGCCCCTCGCTCAGGACGACGACGCGGTCGCACACCTCCTGGACCACGTCCATGTCGTGGCTGCTCAGGACGATGGCGCGCCCCTCCTCGTCGGCGAGACGGCGTATCCGCTGGCGGAGGCTGTAGGACGCCCCCACGTCGAGGCCGAGCGTCGGCTCGTCGAGGAAGACCACGGGCGTCTCGCGCGCGAGCGTGCAGGCGAGGGCCGTCCGCTGTCTCATCCCCCGCGAGAGGTCCATCACGGGGGCGTCGGCGCGCTCGGCGAGGTCGAGCGACTCGAGGAGGGCCGCGTGTTCCTCGCGGCGCGTCCGGGGGTCGATGCCCTGTAGCCCGGCGAAGAACCGCACGTTCTCACGGACGGTGAGCCGCCAGTAGACGTTGCGAGCGCCCTCAAGCATCGCGCTCACGTGGCGGTACGCGCGGGCGGGGTCTGCCAGCACGTCGACGTCGCCGACGCGGACCGACCCCGCTGTCGGCACGAGCAACCCGAGCGCGCACTTGACGAGCGTCGTCTTGCCCGCGCCGTTCGGGCCGAGCAGGCCGACGACCTCGCCCGGTTCGACGCTGAGCGTCACGTCGTCGACCGCCCGGACGTCGCCGTAGGTCTTCGTCAGCCCCTCGATGACGACCGCTGCTCGCTCTCCTCCCCTCTTTCGCTGTGCTGTCTCGACGCTCATCGTGGCGGGGTACCGAGTGACAGAAGTACCACCCGAGCGCGCAAAAAACCGCCGGTCGCGGCGGTCTCTCACGTCGGATCCGGAGAGTTACGGAGAATCGAGGAGAGATCCCCGCCCTAAAGGGCGGGGATGAATCCGACGTCATCTTCACAATCAACCGACGATAGCAGGGTCGAGTCTCCAATGCCAATCCATACGTTTACAAACGAACATTTCGTGAGATGTGGTGATGAAGCGAGCCAATCAGTTCGACGTTCGCCCTCGTTCTGCGAAAGAGCGAGAGGTGTTCGTTCGCTGGTTGGACGCTTCTGCGAGTCTCTGGAACGAGACGAACTACGCTCGCCGCCAAGCCTTCCTCGAAGACAACGAAAGCGTCTGTGAAGAGTACGGTATTGCGGTTGAGGAGGAGTCCGAGGCGTGGACGAGTCAGGAGTGTCCTGAGTGCGGAGAGCGCGAGGAGACGATTCGTCACGAGGATTCGCTGACGTGCCCGTGTGGATTCGAGGGACACGCAGACCTCGTGGCTTCGGAATCGTTCCTGAGACAGCAGACGAACGCGGTTGGGTCGATGGCACGGCCCGTGTACCTCAAGTGGAACAAACACAGTTGGCGGGACGATCATAGCCCGCCCTCCATCGCGGTGGAGACAACGGCCAACGAGGACTACACAAACCAGAGTACCACACCGAGTGGGAAAGTTGCCTCCGTGGAGACTCAGGACGACTGAGACTCCACCGTGAGGAATCCTCGCCCTTCAGGGCGGGGAGGATGTCAATCGTCCTGTTTCTGGAGGCGCTCGATCGTCTCGACCAGCGGGTGGTGGGCGTAGTCCACCTCCTGGATGTCGTCGATGGTCTCGAGGTTCGCCTTGCGGGCGGTCTCGGCCATTCCGAGCGGGACGCGCTCCTCGAGGACGATGACGTAGGCGTCCATCTCCTCGATGCCGAGGCGCTTGGCCGCCTTCACGCGGTGGTGGCCGTCGGCGAGCAGGAGGCGATCGCCGCCGTTGTCGATGACCACGAGCGGTTCCGCGAGGCCGTTCTCCAGTTCGTAGGACCGCCCCTCGAGTTCGTCGGTGTAGACCTTCGACTGCGTGGGCGTGAGCGACGCGAGCGGCACCTTCCGGCGCTCCTGGCGCATGCCGACGCCGTGGATGTTCCGGAGCGTCTCGATCAGCTTGTTCACCTTCCCCGGGGTGGCGCGCTCGATCTGGCTGCGCACCACGTCGGCGTTCGAGATGATGCCCACGAGGTTCCCCGCGTCGTCGACGACCGGGAGCTTCTGGATGCCGGAGCGCAGGATGACGCGCGCGGCGTCCGTGATCTCCATCTCCGGGTGCGCGACGATGAGGTCGTCGTTCATCACCTTGAACATCGGCTCGTCGTCGCCGGCGAGCAGGAGGTCGCGGGCGGTGATGAACCCGTGGACGCGCCGCCTGTCGCAGACGGGAAACCCGCTGTGCTCCTCGTTCTCCGCGATGCGCCGCTTCACGTCCGCGACGGTGTCGTCGACGCTCACCGTCACCACGTCGCGCGTCATGTAGTCCTTCACGCGGAGTTTGCGCTCCTCGGCGTCGAGCATCACCCACTCCATACGACGCGCGGACAAAAGCCTTCCCGGTCGAGACGACCCCGCTCACCTCGTCCGCGCTCCGTGCTCCGTGCTCGCTCCGCGGCTGCCGACTCCCCTTCGGCCGTCGTTCTCGCTCCGGTCGCTCCTCTCGTCCCTTCCCTCCCCGTCTCACCCCCGCTCGTCGTCGGGCGTTCCGGTCCCCGCCGGCAGTCCCTCGACCCCGTCGTCGAACCGCTCGGTGAGGTCCCAGTGGGGCCGCGAGCGGAGCGTCTCGAAGAAGCGATCGGTGATGACGTCCTCGATGATTCCCCGGAGTTCCTCGTCGCTGTCCTCCTCGACGCTCCCGAGGAGGCCGAGGGGGATCTGCGCGCCCGCCATGTCGGCGTGGCCGCCGGCCTCGCCGATCGGCGAGAACGCCTCCCGGAGGGTCTCGCCCACGTCGAGGTCAGCGCCGCGGGTGCGCGCCGAGGCGTAGATGGTGCCGTCCTGGATGCCGTAGACGAGCGTCGTCGTGACGTCCTCCATGTCGAGCAGGCGATCCGCCGCCTGCGCCAGCGCGTCCCGGGAGCGCAGGCGGCCGACGCAGGAGGTGAGCACGGACCCCTCCGTCCGCCGGTTGCGGATGGCCCGCCCGATCGTCTCCAGGATGTCGACGCTCACGCTCGGGGACTCGACCCGCTCGAGGGTCGCCTGGTCGACGTACGGCAGGAGGTACGCCGCCGCCTCGAAGTCGTCGGTCGACACCTCGCGGCTGAACTCCTTCGTGTCCACCCGGATGCCGTAGAGCAGGCCCGTCGCCACCTCGGTCGAGGGGCGCACCCCGAGCAGTCGGAGGTAGTCGACCAGGAGGGTGCTGGTCGCGCCGACGTCGCTCCGGAGGTCGACGAAGCGCGCCGCGACCGGTTCGCGCGGCGGGTGGTGGTCGATGACGACGTCGACGGCCGTGTCCTCGGGGAGCTGGTCGTTCACCCCCGGCCGGGAGTGGTCGACGAGCGCGAACCCGCCGTACGCAGAGAGGTCGTCCCCCGGCTCGAGGTTCTTCAGGTCGAACTCGAGCAGGTTCACGAGCGCGAGGTTCTCCTGGTGGGTGATGTCGCCGTAGTAGATCGCCTCGGCGTCGCATCCGGCGGTCTCCGCGATGGCGCAGAGCGCGACGGCGCTCGCGATGGCGTCGGGATCGGGGTTGTCGTGCATGACGACGGCGAGGGGACCCTCCATCTCGCGGAGGAGCCGACGCAACTGGCGGACGCGAAGCCCCTCCCGCCGCGTCGGTTCGAGGATCCGCCGGGCGAGGACGGTCTCGGGGTCGACGACCCGATCGGCCACCGCCTCGATGGCGTCGCGCGTCTCTCCGTCGGTCTCCGCGGGGACGTACGCGAGGAGCATCGCGTCGGGGTACGCCTCGCGCGCCGCCGCGACCGCGCGCCGGTTCGTCGCCGCGTCGGTGCCCGCCACGACGACGGTCTCGACCGGGCGGTCGTCCTCGTCGACGACCGCCCGGATCGTCTCCGGGTCGCCACAGTCACCCCGGGTCGCCGGGATACTCTCCTCGCGCAACGCCTCCACGCGGCTCTCCTCGTCGGTGACGACGAGAAGTTCCCCCGGCAGATCGCCGAGGTCGTCGTAGAGCGAGTGGCCGAACGACCCGCAGGCGAGGACGAGCCGGGTTGTCATACACTCCCTACCGGAGCGAGCGGGTAAAACTCTGCGGGCGGAGCATCGAATCGATCGCCATCGGTCGGTTCTTCCGGCGGGAGCGTCCCGCCGGACGGACGGTACTCGAGGCGGATGGGAGCGGCGGGGCGGGAGCGCCGGGACGGGCGGACCCGCGACGGCGAGAACGGGAACGAACGCGAACGGAACCGAACGAGTCGGAACGACGCCCCGCCCGTCAGAAGAGCGTCGCGGCCGCCTCGAACGCCACGTCGGAGAACAGTCCGAGGGCGGGCAGCAGCGCGACGGTGACGACGGCCGCGGCGACGACCGCGGCGTAGAGTCCCGTCGGGTAGCTCTCGATGTCGAAGGGCGTAGACGGATCCTCGATCCACATCGCCCGCACGACGCGGGAGTAGTAGTACAGCGACAGCGCGCTGTTGATGACGAGCGCGGCGGCGAGCAGGAGCACGCCGCCGTCGACGGCCGCCATCAGCAGGAAGAACTTCGAGAGGAAGCCCCCGCCGATGGGCAGCCCCGCGAGGCTGAACAGGAAGACGGTCATCGCCACGCAGGCGACCGGTGCCTGGGTCGCGAGGCCGTTGTAGTCCTCGAAGGTGCGCCCGACGCCCCAGTACTCGACGAGCGCGACGAACAGGAACGCGCCCGTGTTCATGAACCCGTAGACGACGAGGTGGAGCATCCCCGCGCCGAGGATGAACCCGCTGTCGCCCGCGCCAGTGAGCGCGCCGAGCGCGATGAGGACGTAGCCGGCGTGCCCGATCGAGGAGTACGCCAGCATGCGCTTTACGTTCTCCTGGGTCGCGGCGGCGAAGTTCCCGATGAACATCGTCACGAACGCGAGCACCTGGAACGCGAGCACCCAGTCGACGCCGATGTTCGCCTCGAGCGGGAACGCGGTGACGAACACGCGGAACGCGACGACGAACCCGGCGGCCTTCGAGGCCGACGAGAGGAACGCCGAGATGGGTGCGGGCGCGCCCTCGTACGCCTCGGGGGCCCAGAAGTGGAACGGCACCGAGGCCGTCTTGAACGCGACCCCGCCGACGATCATCAGCACGCCGATGCCGAGCACGCCGAGCAGGCCGTCGCCGACGCCCCCGGAGAGGGCGCTCGCCACCTCGGGCAGCAGGAGGCTCCCGGTGACGCCGTAGACGAGGCTGATCCCGTAGGCGAGTACCGCAGACGAGAGCGCCCCGATGAGGAAGTACTTGATGCCCGCCTCGACGCTCCCGCGGTTGCGCTTCAGGTACGCGACGAGCGCGTAGGAGGGAAGCGAGGACAGTTCGAGGCTGACGAACACCGTGGCGAAGGAGTTCGACGTCGCCATCAGCGACATGCCCGTCGCCGCCAGCAACACCAGCGCGTAGAACTCCGCCTGGTAGGGGGTGTCGCGCAGGTAGTCGTAGCTCGCGAGGCTGACGAGCGCGGTCACGCTCGCGAAGATGAACGTGAAGAACAGGCTCATCCCGTCGACGATCAGCTGTCCGCCGAACAGCCGGACCGGTTCGCCGCCCGTCGCGAACAGGACGAAGCCCGTCGCGAGCAGCGCGAGCAGCGACCCCACGACGGAGAGCCCCGCGAGCAGGCCGCGGTTCGACGCTTCCGGTTCGATGCTGTCGACGACGAGCAGGCCGAGCGCGGTCAGGCCGAACGCGAGCGTCGGCGCGAGCGCGACCAGCCCGGAGAGTTCTGTCGTTTGTAGCGGAATCATTGGACACCTCCGAGCGCGGAGAGCGCGTTGAGCGTCTCGACGCTGGCGTAGCCCGCGGCGTCGAGGTCGAGGATCGGGCCGACCGCGTCGCGGATCATCGCGAACGCGATGTCGGGTGCCGTCCCCAGCACGACGATGAGCACGACGAGCACGACCAGCGGTACGAGGTCGTGGACGCCGGCCTCACGCACCGGGTAGTCGGTCGCGGAGAAGAACCCGCCGAACACCGTCCGCTGGAGCGCGAACAGCAGGTACCCGGCCACGATGACGATGCCGAACATCGCCAGCGCGGTGAACACGGGCGCGCCGGCGAACCCGGCGTCGAACGTGCCGACGAAGATGAAGAACTCCGCGGCGAAGCCGGCCATCAGCGGCAGGCCCATGTAGGCGAACGAGCCGGCGACCAGCGCGCCGACCGTGACGGGCATCCGGTCGGCCAGCCCGCTCATGTCGCCCACCATGCGCGTGTGGGTCGTGTTGTAGATGACGCCCACGCACAGGAACAGCAGCCCCGAGATGAGGCCGTGGGAGATCATCTGGAAGGTCGCGCCGCCCAGCCCGTAGACGGTGTAGGCGACGAGACCGAGGATGACATAGCCCATCGACGAGACCGAGGAGTACGCGACGATGCGCTTCAGGTCCTGCTGGGCGAGCGCGAGCAGCGCGCCGTAGATGACGCTGATCACCGCGATCGCGGCGAGGTACGGCGCGAGCGCCGTCGCCACCTCCGGCAGCATCGTGAAGTTGAACCGGAGCATGGCGTAGGTCCCCATCTTCAGGAGGACGCCCGCCAGCATCACCGACACCGGCGTGGGGGCCTCGACGTGGGCGTCGGGCAGCCACGTGTGCAGCGGGACGACGGGCACCTTCACCGCGAACCCGAAGAACATGAGGACGAACGCGATCAGCGCGACCGCGTCGCCGGAGAGCCCGTAGACCGAGCCGAGCGCCCCCCGGTTGAGCGCCTGCGCGATCTCGGGCAGGCCGAGGCTGGCGATCGAGTCGCCCAGCCCGAACACGAGGGTGAAGAAGCCGACGAACATCACCAGCGAGGCGACGTTCGTGTAGACGAAGAACTTGATCGCGGCGTACTTCCGGCGCGGACCGCCCCAGACGCCGATGAGGAAGTACATCGGGATGAGGACGGCCTCCCAGAAGACGAACCAGACGAAGAAGTCGAGCGCGGAGAAGACGCCGATGAGGCTCGCCTCCATCACGAACATCAGCCCGTAGAACTGCGACTGGCGCTCGTCGATCGGCGTCCACGCGCTCAGGATGGCGAGCGTCGTCAGGATCGTCGAGAGCGCGATAAGCGGCATCGAGATGCCGTCCAGACCGGTGTGGTAGGACAGCTGGTAGGCCCCGAGCGTGAACCACTCGACCGTGGTCTCGAAGGCGGGCTGGCCGCCCTGCAGCAGGACGTTACCCGTGCCGTCGAAGACCGAGTACATGTAGACGCTGACGACGACGGGCACGAGGCTGATCGCGAACGCGAGGCGTCCGGCGACGCGGTCGGGGGCGAGGAAGGTGATCGCCGCCCCGAGCAGGCAGGCGGCGATGAGGACCTCGATCAGCACTCAGAACCACCCCCCGACCAGCCCGAGCGCGACGATGAGCGCGACCAGCCCGAGCGTGAGCAGCGCGGCGTAGTTGGAGACGATCCCGGTCTGGATGCGCCGGATGCGGCTGCCGGAGAACAGCGAGACGCTGGAGACGCCGTTGACCACGCCGTCGATGACGCCCTGGTCGAACTTGTCGGCACCCCGGGCGACGTTCGCCGTCAGGCCCTCGGCGAGCCACACCTGGTACTCGTCCTGGTAGTAGTTGTTGAAGAGCAACGTCTTGATCGAGCCGAGTCTGTCCGTGTGTTCGACCGGCGCGGGGCCGCGGTAGAGCGCCACCGCGAGCCCGGCACCGGCGAGCGCGAGGCCGAGCGACACCGCCGCGGAGGCGAGCATCGTGCCGACCTCGCCGAGCGGGTAGGCGGCCTCGTAGCCGGCGAACTCCTCGAGCAGCGTCTCGTAGTGCTCGCCGGTGAGGTTCTCCGGCCCGTGGAACAGCCACGAGTGGAGGAAGTCGACGTGCGCGCCGGTCAGCTCCGCGATCGGCGCGGCGTTGATGAACCCGACGACCGCCGCGAGCACGCCGAGGACGACGAGCGGCCCCTTGACGTTCCAGCGAACGCCGTGGGGATCACGCGCCGTGTCCGTCCGGGGCTCGCCGTGGAAGGTCAGTATGACCATCCGGAAGGTGTAGAAGCCCGTCAGGAAGACGGCGAGCAGGCCCATTGCGTAGGCGGCGAGGAGCAGCGGGTTCCCGCCGAGGCCGTGGACGAGCGCCTCGAACAGCACCTCGTCCTTCGACCAGAAGCCGGAGAACGGGACGATGCCCGCGAGCGCGAGCGACCCCGAGAGGAACGTCCAGTAGGTGACGGGCATGCGGTCTTTCAGCCCGCCCATGTCCCACATGTCCTCGTTGTGGTGCATCGCGATGATGACCGACCCCGCGCCGAGGAACAGCAGCGCCTTGAACACCGCGTGGGTGGTCAGGTGGAAGACGGCGGCGACGTATCCGCCCGTCCCCAGCGCGAGCATGATGTAGCCGTACTGGGAGATGGTCGAGTAGGCGAGCACCTGCTTGATCTCGCGCTTGACGACGCCCATCGTCGCGGCGAACAGCGCCGTGAAGCCGCCGACGAAGGCGATCACCGCGAGCGCCGTCGGCGAGAGGGCGTAGAAGCCGTACATGCGCGCGACGAGGTAGACGCCAGCGGCGACCATCGTCGCCGCGTGGATGAGCGCGGAGACGGGCGTCGGGCCCTCCATCGCGTCGGGCAGCCACGTGTGGAACGGGAACTGGGCGGACTTGCCCATCACGCCCCCGAGCACGAGCAGGCCGAGGACCGTGAACCAGGTCTCCGGCGCGAAGCCGAAGGTGTTCACCTGGGCCTCGCCGTGCAGGGCCTGTTCGGCGAGGTGGGGGAAGCTCTCTCCCCCCGCGAACGCCGCCGTGCCGAACGTGGCGAACACGGCGACGACGCCGATCAGGAAGAAGTAGTCACCGAAGCGGGTGACGAGGAACGCCTTCTTCGCCGCCGACGCCGGGCCGTCGTCACGGAACCAGAAGCCGATGAGCAGGTACGAGCAGAGCCCGACCAGTTCGAAGAACATGAACGCCATCAGCAGGTTCGAGGACATCACGAACGCGAGCATGCTCGCGCTGAACAGGCCGAGTTCGGCGTAGTACCGCGGTAGCCCGATCTCGCCCTCGTCGTTCATGTAGCCGAGGCTGAACACGTGTACGAGGAACGCGATGAGCGAGACGATGACCAGCATCAGCGAGGAGAGCTGGTCGAGCAGCAGGCCGAACTCCAGGGCGAACGGGTCCTGGGTGGCCACGAACGTGTAGATGACCTGGTTGTACGTCTCGCCGCCGAGCACCGTCAGCGCCACCCAGGCGGACAGCGCGAGCGAGCCGCCGGTCGCGACGATGCCGGCGAGCGCGCCCTTCTTCGGCATGTACTTCCCCCCGAAGAGCGCGACGAGGAACGAGACGAACGGCAACAGTGCGATCGCCGGCGCGTAGTCGAATACTCCTGCCATGATCTTACCACCTCATCGTGGTCGCCTTGGTGACGTCCACGTCGCTGAAGTTCCGGTACAGTACGAGGATGATGCCGATCCCGACGGCCACCTCCGCGGCGGCCAGCGCCATCGTGAACAGGCTGAACACCTGCCCGGTGAGGTTGCCGAACTGGTAGGAGAACGCGACGAGGTTGATGTTCGCCGCGTTCAGCATGAGTTCGACGCTCATCAGGAAGAACAGCGCGTTGCGACGGGTCAGGATGCCGAACAGGCCGATGCAGAACACCGCCGCCGACAGCACGAGGTAGTACTGGACGGGGACGGCCATCAGCGGCCCTCCCCCGGGGATTCGCCGTCGGTCGGTTCGTCGGCCAGTTCGTCCTCGGTCGAGTCGTCCCGGTCCGCCCGTCCGCCGTCGGTGCGAACGGACGCGCCGGCGGGGCCGTGAGCGGAGCCGCCTTCGCGGCGCGCCAGCATCACGGCCGCCACCAGCGCGGCGACGAGGACGACGTCGATGATCTCGAACGCGATGAGAAAGCCCTCGGACTCGTGGGTGGCGAGGTTCACGAGGTCGAACATCGCGTAGCCGATGCTCGCGGTGATACTCCCCTCGGCGAAGCCCTGCGGCTGGCCGTACTGCGCAGTGAGGAACACCGCGGCCATGACGACGAACAACGCCACCGCGGCGAGGCCCGGCACCATGCTACTGCCGTCGAGTTTCAAGCGTGGACGCGTGGTCATGCTGGCACCTCCTCGTCGCTGGCGGACTCGCGGGTCAGCATCACCGCGAAGGTGATGAGGATGAGGACCCCGCCGACGTAGACGAGGACCTGCATCGCCGCCAGGAACTCGGCGCGTAGCATGACGTAGTGCACCGCGACCGACAGCAGCGCCACCCCGAGGAGCAGCGCCGCGTGCCAGACGTCACGCACGAGCACGACGCCGAGTGCGCTCCCCACCGTTACGATGGCGAACAGCGCGAATGCTAGTGTCTCTGCTACTGCCATTGGTGTCTGTCGTTGCGCTCGGGGTTTCAACGTTTCGAGAATCGTCTACGAGCGCGCATGCACGGGCAGCGGTTTAGAGGAGTCGCTGTCGTCCGTCGAGCCGACGGCTATGTCCAGTCGTCCAACCATTCGACGGTGTTGCGAATCTCCGCCGGCGTGTAGTACCGATTGATTCGGGTGATCGCCTCGACTGCCTCGAGCGGCGCATCGAGCAATAGGGTCCGGTCGGTATACATCACGATGCCCGCGTGTTCGTCGCCCATCCGGACGAAGTCACGGTCGTTGGTGACGACGACCATCTCCTCCCGTCGACAGTCGTCGAGGATCGTTCGATCGTTGCTCCTCTCTCCGTACCGTTCTCGGGCGGTCGTCGCCTCGAACCCACTGGACCGTAAGGAGGTGGTGAACACGCGCGGAACGTGTTCGTCGACGAGAAACGCCAGTCGAGTCATCTACGGTGGTGCGTGTGGCGCGTTCGACCGTTCAGCCAGGTCCGCTTCGAGGTCTTCGTAGGCTTCTCGGACGGCCTCCATCTGGTCGGGATGATTGTAGTAGTAAGCCATCGCCTCGTGGACCTCCGCGAGGGTGATGCCGAGTTGGTCGGCGACGTGCTCGGGTCCGTGCCCCGCGAGTACGAGATCAGCGACCTGTAGTACCGAGATACGACGTCCTTCGAGACGGGGGTCGCCGCCGAGTACGTTCGGCGTGCTGACTACCGGCATACGTACCGTACTATCTACGGCTATTAGTCACTTTCCGCCCCACGCGGTGAACCCATCGATGCGAAACGTTGGCGGCACCTCACAGAGCAGGGTCACCGCTCCCGTTACCGCTCGGAGCGGCCTTTTTCGTCCACTGCTGGACTCGCTTCTCTCGTTCGGCAAGCGTCCGCTTACTGCGTTCGCCTCACGGCTCCGCCGCTCGGCTGTTCGAGGCGCTCGCTTCGCTCACGCCTCGCTCTCGCTCGCGGAAACAGGTTTTGCGTGCGGCTCGATCCGTGTCGTACCGCGAGCGAGTGAGCGAAGCGAACGAGCGAGCGGCGTTTTTAGTCCAGGTTTTTGGGCGGGGTTCGACGAGGCGTGGCTTCGCCACGCCGAGGAGGACCTCGCCCAAAAAAGTGGTGCTTTACTGGTAGTCCACGTCGCCTTCGCCCTCGCCGATCCACGCGCCGCGGTCGGGCTCGCGGGAGGCGAGCGGGTCGATGTCCTTGTACCAGGGGACGTTCTTCAACTGCTCCATGTTGTAGGCGAACTCGTCCTTCGTGTCCGCCGTGAACTCGAAGTTCTGGGTGAGCAGGATGGCGTCGACGGGGCAGACCTCCTCGCAGAGTCGGCAGTAGACGCACTGGCCGATGTGGAGGTTGTACTGCTCGCCGTTGCGCTGTTCGTCCGTGACGATCTGGATGGTGTCGTTCGGGCAGACGTTCTCACACTGGCGACACCAGATGCAGCGCTCCTGGCTGAACTTGTGCACGCCGCGGAACCGGGGGCTGACCTCCGGTGCCTGGTCGGGGTACTCGACGGTGAACGTCGTCCCGTCCAGGGCGTGTTTCATCGTGGTCGCCATGCCCTTGAGGATTCCAATCATTGGTATACCCTTCTCGAAGGGGGGATTTCAACCCCGGGATCTCCGCCTGCCCGGGCGTCGTCGGGCGGTGCCCGACTCGCCCCGGAACGCCCCGGGGCCGGCCGTCTCAGACGATCACCCCCACGATGACGGCGGTGAGCAGGAGGTTGGCGAAGGAGAGCACGAGCATCCCCTTCCAGCCGATCTCGATGAGCTGGTCGATGCGGACGCGCGGGACCGCAGAGCGGGCCCACTGCGTCAGCAGGAAGACCGCCCAGATCTTGATCATGAACCAGACGAACCCGGGCAGGAGCGGTCCGGCCGGGCCGCCGAGGAAGATCGTCGCGATGATCGCCCCGCCGAGGAAGATGTGCAGGAACTCCGCGAGGTACATCAGCACGAAGTAGACCGAGGAATACTCCGTCTGGTACCCGGCGACGATCTCGGTCGGGGCCTCGGGCACGTCGAACGGGTTGCGCCCGACCTCGGCGAGGTTGGCGGCGATGAACAGCACGAACGCGAACGGGTTGACGAACGCGTACCACGAGGGGACGGTGATGCCCGCCACCGTGAACAGCGGCTCCGCCTGCATGTTCACGATGGTGCTCATCTGGAGCGAGCCGGCGAAGATGACCACCGACGCCGCCGTGACGACGAGCGGAATCTCGTAGGCGATGTTCTGCGCCACCGCGCGCAGACCGCCGAGGAACGAGTACTTGTTGTTCGACGCGTAGCCGCCCATCACCAGTCCGACGCTGGCGATGGAGGAGACCGCGAAGACGTACGCGAGGCCGACCTCGGGGTCGGCGAGCTGGATGCCGCTACCCATCGGGATGACCGCGAACCCGAGCAGGGCGGAGGCGACCATCACGACGGGCGCGAGGTCGAACGCCGGGCGGTCCGCGCCCTCGGGGATGATGAGTTCCTTCGAGAGGAGGCGCACCGCGTCGGCGACGATGATGAGCAGGCCGAACGGCCCGACCCGGTTGACCGCGATGCGGTCGGTGAACGCCGCCGTGATCTTCCGCTTCGCCCACGGCCCCGCGATCGCGGTCGTGATGAGCATGATGTTGCCGACGATGAACGCCGCGATCAGCGCCGCGACGAACGTCTCGAGCGGCCCCATGTTCCCGCCGAAGCCGAGCAGGTTCCCGATCGTGTCCGTGAGCGTCCCCCCGCTGACGGGGGGTGCCGTCGCGTTGGTGGCGTTCGTCGCGTTCGTCGCGTTACCGCTCGCGTTGCTCGCGTTGGAGGCGTTACCCTGCTGGAGCAGCGCGACGGTGAGATCGCCCGCGCTCATCGATCGACCTCCCCGAGGACGATGTCGAGGCTACCGAGCGAGGCGACCAGATCGGGGACGTACTCGCCTTCGGACATCTCCGGGAGCGCCTGCAGGTTCGAAAAGCAGGGGCTTCGGATCTTGAAGCGCGCGGGTTTGTCGGTGCCGTCCGACCGGATGTAGATGCCGAGTTCGCCCTTCGCCGCCTCGACCGCCCGGTAGATCTCCCGATCGTTCTCGGGTTTGAGGGTGCGAGGGACGTTGCTCTGGATCTCGCGATCGTCTTCCGGCCAGTCTTCGAGCAGGTCGAGACACTGTTCGATGATCTTCGCGGATTCTTCGACCTCGCGGAGGCGGACGAGCACGCGCGCGAAGTTGTCACAGCCGTCCTCGACGACGACGTTCCAGTCGAGGTCGGGGTAGTACCCGTAGGGATCGTCCCGCCGCAGGTCGTAGTCGATGCCCGACCCACGCGCGACCGGTCCCGTCGTCCCGTAGCTCTTCGCCACGTCCGGTTCGAGGACGCCGGTGTTCACGCAGCGGAGCTGGAAGATCTCGTTGCCCGTGATGAGGTCGTGGTACTCCTCGAGTTTGGCGGGCAGGTCGTCGAGGAAGTCGCGGGTCTTCTCGAAGAACTCCTCGCGGGGATCCGGCAGGTCCCACGCCACGCCGCCCAGCCGGAGGTAGTTGAACATGAGCCGCTGGCCGGTGAGGTCCTCCAGGATGTTCTGGACGATCTCGCGGTCCCGCGTCGCGTACATGAAGATGGCGGTGAAGTCGCCGTAGACGTCGAGCGCGAACGTCCCCACCGCGAGCATGTGGCTCGCGATGCGGCACAGCTCCGCGCTCATGGTGCGGATGATCTGTGCGTACTCCGGGACGTCGATGTCGGCGAGGTCCTCCGCCGCGCGCGCGTACGCCCACTCGTTGAGGATGCCCGCGGAGATGTAGTCCCAGCGGTCGGGGTAGGGCATGATCTGGTGGCGGTAGGTGCTCTGCTGGCACATCTGCTCCTCACAGCGGTGGAGGTAACCGATGTCGGGATCGACGTCAGCGACCTGTTCGCCGTCGAGCGTCGTCTTCAGGTGCAACACCCCGTGGGTCGCCGGGTGGTGCGGCCCGATGTTGACGAACATCGTGTCCGTGTCGTCGTCGCGCTGGTCCTGCTGGAGGGGGTTCGCGTGTTCCCGGAAGGCGACGACCTGGGGCTGCTCCTGATCGTAGTCGAGGCGAAGGGGATGACCCTGCCAGGTCTCCGGCAGGAGGATTCGCCGGAGATCGGGGTGGTCGTCGTACTCGATGCCGACGAGGTCGTAGGCCTCCCGCTCGTGCCAGTCCGCGGTGCGGAAGACCGCGTTCCCGGACTGGCTGTGGGGGTTCTCGCGCCCCGTCGGTACGACGAGGTTGACCTCGTGGGTCGGGTCGGCGTACTTCTTCAGGTGGTAGATGCTCTCGAAGCGGTCCTCGTACTCCTGGGCCGTGACGCACGACAGGTGATCGAAGCCGGCCCGGTTCTTGAGGCGGTCGAGCGCGGCCGCCACCCGGTCGGGGCGGACGACGAACGACTCGGCGTTGACGTGCGACTCGCGGCCGACGACGAGGTCGCCGAGGAGCGACTCGATCGCGTCGTAGTCGAGTCCCTGCTCGGTGACGCCGACCTCGGTCGCCGATCCGGGAGTGGGTTCTTCCAGGCTCATGGCGACTCCGCCCAGTTGTAGCGCATGACGAGGTCCTCCTCGTCGATCTGGCTCGCGAGGTGCTGGACGAGTTCGTCGCGGTCGAGGTCGCCGAACTGCTCGAGTTCGTACGGCTTGACCGTCACCGGGGAGGTCTCGCCGTTGGCGACGCGCTCCTGGAGCTTCGCGACGCCGTAGACGAGCGCCTCGGGGCGCGGGGGGCACCCGGGGACGTGGATGTCCACCGGGATGACCTCCTCGGCACCCTTGATGACGTTGTAGCCCTCCTGGAAGGGGCCGCCGGAGATCGTACAGGAGCCCATCCCGACGACGAACTTCGGCTCGGGCATCTGGTCGTAGACGCGCTTCATGCGCGGGGCGAACTTCGAGACGATGGTGCCCGGGACGATGATCACGTCGGCCTGTCGCGGCGAGGCGCGCGGGACGCCGGCACCGAAGCGGTCGAGGTCGTGTTTGACCGCGTAGGTGTGCATCATCTCGATGCTGCAGCAGGCGATGCCGAACTGCAGCATGAACATGGAGGAGCCCCGGACCCAGTTCATGAACTTGTCGAACTTGGTGAGGATGAACGGCGTGGAGCCGAACGCCTCGCGGAGCTTGGAGTTGAACCGGGCGTCCACCCCCTCGCCCATCCGAGCCTCCTGCGTGGTCTGTGCCGAGGTCGTCGTTGTGTTTTGGCTACTCATGTTTCTACCTGCTGTCTGTCTGTGCGGTCCGAACGCACCCAGCGGACCGCACCGTTGCGCCACGCCCAGACGAGACCGACGAGGAGGACGCCGATGAAGATCAACATCGGGACCAGCGCCTGTGCGAGGCCCGCCTCCGAGACGGCGTTTCGGTAGATGACGGTCCACGGAAAGATCAGGACCGTCTCGATGTCGAAAATGACGAACAGGAGCGCAACCATGTAGTACTGGATGTTGAACCGGATGCGCGTGGTGCCCGTCGGGACCTCGCCGCTCTCGTAGGTGGCGGATTTCCCTTGCTCCGGCACGGTGGGGCGAAGCATCGCAGACATCGCCATCATCACCAGCGGGAGGCCGATCGCGACGACCCCCAACGCGCCGATCGCTATCCACGGGTTACTCATAGTACGTGTATCGTATTGCGGCTTAGCATCCCCCGCATATAAGAGTTGATTCTCGCGTCTGGCGGCGGGACCGCCGATTTTTCCAGCGTCGGGTCGCGTCCGCTCGACGGCCGGCCGCGCCGCGACCGCCTCAGGGGTCTCCGCCCCTGAACGACTCGGTTCCGGACTCGTGGAGCCGCCGGGAGACGCGCCCGACCGAGGACTGGAGGGCCTCGTGGTACTCGACCAGTCGCTCCTCCAGTTCGCCGTGCCGGCGGGCGAGGATCTGGACGGCCGACAGCGCCGCGTTGAACGATTTGCCCGCGTCGACGGCGGTGATGGGCGCGCCGGTCGGCATCCCGATGACCGAGTCGACGGACTTCTCCTGGACGGGGACGCCGACGACCGGCAGCGGGTACGCGAGCGAGGCGGTCATGTTCGGCAGGTCGGCGGACTTCCCCCCCGCGCCCGCGACGATCACGTCCAGGCCGCGGTCGCGGGCGGTCGTCGCGTAGGCGTACATCAGGTCGGGCGTCCGGTGGGCCGAGACGACGTACGTCTCGAACGTGAAGCGCGCCCCCGGCGGATCGTCGTAGTCGGTCACCTCCTCGAAGCCGAGTTCCGTCAGCGCCTCGTAGGCACCGTACATCACGTCGAGATCCGAGTCCGAACCCATGACGATCCCCACCTCCGGCGTCTCCTCGGTCGGCCGGTCGCGGTCGGCCTCGGCCTCCAGGTCGTCGATCAGCGACCGGACCTCGGGGACGGTCATCGGACGGTCACCTCAGAGCGCAGGTCGCGAGCGCGAGAGAGGAGCGTGTCCGCCTCCGACCCGTCGCTCGGTCCTCGTCCCTCCTCTTCCTCTCCCTCTCCGCCGACGAGCGTCACGTGGCCCATCTTCCGCAGGGGGCGCGTCTCGCGCTTGCCGTACCAGTGGAGGTGCGCGCGCGGCTCCGCGAGGATCGCCTCGACCCCGTCGAGCGTCGCGGGTTCCGTCGGCCGCTCGACCGCACCGAGCAGGTTCGCCGTCACCGTCGGGTCGCGCAGGGCGGTCTCCGCGAGCGGCCACCCCAGCACCGCGCGGAGGTGCTGGTCGAACTGCGAGGCGTGCGCCCCCTCGATGGTCCAGTGCCCGGAGTTGTGCGGGCGCGGGGCGATCTCGTTGACGAGCACCTCCCCCTCCCGCTCGAACAGTTCGATGCCGAAGACGCCCCGGCCCTCGGTGGCGTCGAGCACGCGTTCCGCGACCTCTCGCGCGCGCTCGAGCACCGCGTCGCTCGTCCGGGCGGGCGTCACGGACTCCCGGAGGATCTCCTCGCGGTGGATCGTCTCCGTGACGGCGAACGTCGCCGTCCCGTCCGCGCCCTTCGCGCCGATGACCGAGAGTTCGCGCTCGAAGGGGACGAGCGCCTCGGCGAGCGCGCCGGCCTCGCCCGCGCCCACCTCGGCGAGCGCCCCCTCGCACTCCCCCGGACCCTCCACGGGGACGTTCCCGCGGCCGTCGTAGCCGCCCCGGCGGGCCTTGAGCATCACCGGCCAGCCGAGTTCCTCGCCCGCGGCCCGGAGGTCGTCCGCGTCGTCCACCCGGACGAACTCCGGGATCGGGACGCCCGCGTCGGCCAGCCACTCGTTCTGGACGAGCTTGTCCTGGATCGTCCGGAGCGTGTCGGGCGAGGGATGGACGGGCGTCCCGGTCGCCTCGCTCGCTCGCTCCAGGAGGTCCGGGTCGGCCAGTTCGATCTCGTAGGTGAGCACGTCCGCGCGCTCCGCGAGTTCGCGCACGCCGTCAGCGTCGTCGAAGTCGCCCACGAGCTGGTCGCGGACGACGGGGGCGGCCGGGCAGTCGGGGGTCGGATCGAGCGCGACGACCTCGACGCCGAGCGGTCCCGCGGCCTCGCCGAGCATGCGGCCGAGCTGTCCGCCGCCGACCACGCCGACGGTCGGGCCGGGCGTTGACAGTTGCATGTGAGCGTCTCGCCCGTCCGTCGGGATAACCGTTGACATCTCGACTCGCGACCGACGCAGACCGACGGGCGGGTCGGAACCGTCGGCTCGCGCCGTCAGCGCCGACGCCGTTCCGGCCCCCGATCCCCCTCTCGCGGGAGCCGGGAGGTGTCGACCAGGAAGAGCACCTCGGAGTCCGTCGTCCGGAGCTTGCCCGTGCGCGCCTCGTAGCCCGGGAAGCGCGCGCGCAGTTCCGTCCGCTCGCCCGCGTCGGCGACGACGACCGGCGGGCGCTCGGCCATCGCGTCGAGTTCGGCCGGCGTCCGCGCGCAGGACACCGCGACGTCGCCGCGCTCGAAGTACCACGGGAGCGGGAGGAGTTCGAACCACTTGACGCAGGCGGGGCGGTACGCGCTCGACCGCGACGGGTGCTCGTCGACGTAGCGCTCGCCGTAGACGAGCACGTCCGTCCCCTCGGTGGTCGCCGCGGCGCGTTCCACGTCGGCGAGCGTCGGGTGCAGGTCGGCGGCGGGCTGGGCGTACTGGACGAGTTCGTTCTCGGGCGACTGCGGGTGGAGGTAGACGGCGGTGGCACCCATCGCGCCGACCTGCGCCGAGACGAGCAGGAGGACGGTCGCGGCGACGCCGACGCCGAGCCGATCGTTCGAGGCGAACGCCGCCCGCCCCCAGCGGTAGACGAGGGCGACGCCGACCGCCGCGGGGACCGCGAGCGGGAGCACGGCGTGCACCGTTGCCCACGGGGCCTTTATGTCGGTGATGACGGGGTAGCCGAGCACCGAGGCGACCCCCCACGCGAAGGTGCCGAGGACGAGCCCCCGGGGGCGCTCCTCCGCGAAGCTCTCCGCGAGGAAGCCGACGACCGCGAACAGACAGAGCATCGCCGCGCCGAACGCGAGCGTCAGGAGGTAGTCGCCGAGGTAGGGGAGGTAGCCGTGTTCGGTCGCGCTCCCGTCGATCCAGATCTCGACGAACGAGCGCCACGACCCCAGCGTGGCCGCCTCGACCACCGGACCCCACATCGCGGGGTCGCCGAGCGCGTTCCCGAGGCCGAGTTCGTCCGGATCGCCCGACCGCGGCGCGTAGAAGAACACGACGATCGCGAGGAACTCGGCGACGGCCGCGGCGGCGACGGCGAGGGGAGCGAGGGCGCGCCGCGCGCCGCGGGGGCTGCCGCCGTCCTCGATCGTCCGCGGATCGTCGTTCGACCGGGGGGCGTCGTCGTCTGTCCGTCGATCGTCGTCCGTCCGCTGGTCGTCTCCCGCCCGCGCCCGATCGAGCGCGGCCCGCCAGACCGCGCGACGGCGGTCGAGGCCGAGCCACCGCTCTACGACCCCGCTCACCGATTCGCCGCGACGGGCGGCGGCGAACAGCTCGAAGTAGGCGACGACGGCGGCCGCGCCGACCCAGCACAGGAGGTAGACCGGCGCGTTCTCCTTGACCGTGAACCCGAGTGCGACGAACGCGACGCCGGCGAGGACGTACCGGTACGCGCGCGTGTCGAGGTACCGGACGAACAGGCCGAACGCGACGAACATGAACGCGCCGACGAGGGGGTCTCCGCGCATGAAGCGGGTGTAGTAGAGCAGGACGGGGTTCGCGGCGAGAAAGAGCGCGAGCGCGACCTGCTCGCCCCCCCGGAGGCGCTCGCGGAGGAGGAGCGCGGAGAGTGGGAGGAGCCCGCCGACGACCGCGGGGACGAGGCGCATCGCGGCGTCGGTCGGGCCGAGGACGGAGAACACGACCGCGTTGACGTGGTGGTAGAACGGCCCGTGGATGATGGGGCGGTACTCGTAGCTCCCCGTCCGCGCGTAGTCGAGGATCCAGTAGCCGACGCGGGCTTCGTCCCAGTGAGCCACCCGGTCGCCGAGGAGGAGGAGGCGCGCCGCGAGCGCGAGGAGGGCGACGGCGGCGACGGCGAGGGAGGCGCGTCGCGGGGTCCAGTTCCGGACGCCTGCTGCCATTGCCCCGGAACAGTCGCCCGCGCGTAAGAACCCTTGTGGTCGCGATTCCGCCGGCGGTCGGGTGAGCGATCACCGGATCGCGCCCGCGTGGGGGATTCTCGAGGCGGTCGTGACGGGAATCCTCACTCGGTCGCTCTCCGTCGCCCCCTCCGGCAGTATCGGCCGCACAGCGGTACTTCTTTTAACGGGCCTCGCTACGGCGCAGGTATGGTAGCGTTAGGGCTCGTGGTCGCGCGGTTCAACCGCGAGGTCACCGAGCAGATGGAGGAGGCGGCCCGCGACGCGGCCGCGGAGGCCGGCGCGGACGTCGTCGAGACGCTCTCCGTCCCGGGCGCGTACGACGCGCCGCTCGCGGCCGACCGCCTCGCCCGGCGCGACGACGTGGACGCCGTCGTCGTCGTCGGGGCCATCCACGGCGGCGACACCGACCACGATCAGGTGATCGGGCACGCCGCCGCGCGGGGGCTGACCGACGTGAGCCTGAAGCGCGACACGCCCGTCGCGCTCGGCGTCACCGGCCCCGGGATGAGCATGGACGAGGCGCGCGCCCGCGTCGACTACGGGGCGCGCGCCGTCGAGAGCGCGCTGGCGCTCGTCGACGAACTGGAGGTAGCAGAGTGACGATGGAGGTACACGAGAGATGAACTTCGACTTCGCAGACCGCGTCGAACGCGTCGAACCGAGCGCGACGCTCGCCATCAGCGGCCTCGCCACCGAACTCGAATCGGAGGGCGTGGACGTGGTGGACCTGAGCGTCGGCGAACCAGACTTCCCGACCCCCGAGGCGATCGTCGAGGCCGCGACGGAGGCGATGGAGGCCGGCCACACCGGCTACGCACCCACCAGGGGCGTCCGCGGCCTCCGGGAGGCCATCGCCGACGACCTCGCGCGCCGGAACCTCGACTACGAGGCCGACGAGATCGTCGTCACGCCGGGCGCGAAGCAGGCGCTGTTCGAGACCTTCCAGACGCTCGTCGACGACGGGGACGAGGTCGTCCTCCTCGATCCGGCGTGGGTCTCCTACGAGGCCATGGCGAAGCTGGCGGGCGGGTCGCTCTCGCGGGTCGACCTCTCGGAATCCACGTTCCAGCTCGAACCGGCCCTCGACGACCTCGCGGAGACCGTCTCCGACGACACCGAACTGCTCGTCGTCAACTCCCCGAGCAACCCCTCGGGTGCGGTGTTCTCCGACGCCGCCCTGGAGGGCGTCCGCGACCTCGCCGTGGACCACGACGTGACGGTGATCGCCGACGAGATCTACGACCGGATCACCTACGACGTCGAGCCGACCAGCCTCGCCACTCTCGACGGCATGCGCGAGCGCACGGTCACGATCAACGGCTTCTCGAAGGCCTTCTCGATGACCGGCTGGCGGCTGGGCTACCTCGCCGCGCCGGAGGAGCTGATCGGGCAGGCGGGCAAGGTGCAGTCGCACTCGGTCTCCTCCGCGACCCACTTCGTCCAGCACGCGGGTATCACCGCCCTGCGCGAGTGCGACGACGCGGTGAACCAGATGGCCCAGGCGTTCCGCGAGCGCCGCGACCTCCTCACGGATCTCTTCGCCGACCGCGGCGTGGAGGTGCCGGTCGGGGACGGGGCGTTCTACATGATGCTGCCGGTCAGCGAGGACGACGCCCGGTGGTGCGAGGACGCGCTGAGCGAGGCGCACGTCGCCACCGTCCCCGGGAGCGCGTTCGGCACGCCCGGCTACGCCCGCCTCTCCTACGCGGCAAGCGAGGAGCGGTTGAGGGAGGGCGTGAACCGCCTCGCCGACGGCGGGTTCCTCGGCTGATCGCGAACCGACGAAACGGTCCCCTCTCCGTTTCGAACCGCGAGCGAGCGGACGCGCCGAATCCCCGAACGAAGCGAGGGGGTGAGGCGCGGTTTTAGTGGAGGTTTTGCTAGCACGCCGAAGGCGTGCGCAGCAAAACGTCCTGGCGGACAGGCGACGCCGTGGACGACTCGCAGGGCGTGGCGTCGCGCAACCGCGAGCACCCTGCGACGAGAGTCAGCGCACGGGGCCACTGGTCCCGCTCTCAGATATAAAGATACGCGACGGTAGACTGGTTTCACCACCGCCGACACCAGCGTGGCACCCGCGAGCGAACGCAGTGAGCGAGCGGACCGACGAACCCCCGAAGGAGCGAAGCGACTGAGGGGGTGAGGAGGGTTTTGATCCAGCTTTTGCCAGGGAGCCGGCGGCGACCGCGAAGCGTGTCGCCGCCACGCGACCGCAGCAAAAGGTGGGCTAGCAGCGCTCCCGACAGATCGCGTCGACGATGTCGCCCGTCGAGAACAGTTCGCCCTCGTAGCGGGGGTCCCGGCCGGTCGCGCGGCGCACCTCGCAGTCGATGCCCCGCTCGTCGAGGGCGGCCGCGATCGCCGCCGGGTCGTGGTGCTGGTCGTGGCCCAGGAGGATCACGTCCGGGGCGATCTCCTCGATGGGGACGAAGATGTCCTCCCGGTGGCCGAGGACGGCGTGGTCGACGGGGGCGAGCGCGGCGACCATGTCCCGGCGCTGGCGGTCCGGGAGGACCGGCTTCGCCTTGTGCGTGACGTTCTCCCGGCGGGCGATGATGACGTACACCTCGCCCAGTTCGGCGGCCTGTTCGAGGTAGTGGAGGTGACCGGGGTGGAGGATGTCGAACGTCCCCTGCGCGACGACCGTCCGGGTCATCGCCACCCCTCGTCGTCGGCCCGCTCGTCGTCGACCCACTCGTCGTCGGTCTCTCGATCGCCGGTCTTCCACTCCTCGTCGTAGGAGAGTTCCTCGTCGATGTCCGCCTGGGTGAAGTCGAAGAAGCGCTCCTCCGGTTCGGGGATCTCCACGTCGAGCACGGCGAGGTCGGTCTCCTCGCCGTCGCGGTCGAACGCGCGCCAGTCGTCGTCACCGTAGGGTGCGCCGATGATGATGTGAACGTCGCCCTTGCCGAAGGTCGCGAGGTCGGCGTCGCTCGGGTAGAGCACGCCGTTCGGGTGGGAGTGGACGGAGCCGGCGGCGCGCAGGTCGTTCGGGACCATACCGGTCTTTACCGTCGCGCTCACGGGATTGGACTCGGTGCCGGGGATGACGAGCACGTCGGTGATGACCGTCCCCGACTCGTCGAGGCCGAGCGTTCGGGCGTCCTCGCCGCGCAGCAGGCCCATGTACTCGTTGGGGTGCGTCTGGGCGGACGCCTCGAGGGCGAACTCGAGCGTCGCGCGCGCGATGCCGAGGATTTCGCCCGAGCGGAACAGCCGCATGTAGGAGAGGTGACCCGGTTTCCATCTAAGCGTTCCGGAACGGGCGGCCCGCCGCGTCGCGTTCGCGCGCGGTCGGCGGGGACGCTTGCCAACACTTAAAAATGATCGGAACCGAGCATGGGCAAATGTCTCCGTTCCACGCCGGAAACGACTCCGGCTCGGTCTCTACTATCACGGTGTACGACCTCGCACCGGACTGCACCGCCGACGTCGTCGAAGTCGGGGCGAACTACCACGCTACGGTCAACGGCGTCGTCGAGTACGGCGTCTTCGTCGATCTCTCCGACAGCGTCTCCGGGCTCGTCCACGAGTCGGAACTCCAGGGGAGCTACCGGGTCGGCGACTCGCTCATCGTCCGTCTCGAGGAGATCCGGGACAACGGCGACCTGAGCTTCACCGAGATCCAGCCCGAGGACTACCGTACCGAGGTCGTCGAGCAGGACCACGGCGTCGCCGTCGCGGACCTCGACGACGCGGTGGGCGACACGGTCCACCTCGAGGGCGAGATCGTCCAGATCCGCCAGACCGGCGGCCCGACGATCTTCCAGCTCCGCGACGCGACGGGCGTCGTGCCCTGCGCCGGCTTCGAGGAGGCGGGCGTTCGCGCCTACCCCGACCTCGCCGTCGGCGACCTCGTCCGCTTCGTCGGCGTGGTCGAGCGCCGGAACGGCTCGTTCCAGCTCGAAGTCGAGCGCGTCGAGTCGATCGAGGACCCCGAGTCGGTCCGCGCCGACCTCGACGCCGCGCTCGACGAGGCGGCCGAACCGCACGACACCGAACCGCTCGTCGAGTGGCCCGCGTTCGATCAACTGCGCGACGACCTCGCCGGCGTGGCGAAGATCCTCCGCCGGGCCATCCTCGACGGTCGTCCGATCCGGATGCGCCACCACGCCGACGGCGACGGGATGTGCGCGTCGGTCCCGCTCCAGCTCGCGCTCGAACGCTACATCGCCGAGGTCAACGAGGACCCCGACGCCCCGCGGCACCTCCTTCGCCGCCTGCCGAGCAAGGCCCCCTTCTACGAGATGGAGGACGTGACGCGCGATCTCAACTTCGCCCTGGAGGACCGCGAGCGCCACGGCCAGCAACTCCCCCTCCTGCTCATGCTCGACAACGGCTCGACGGAGGAGGACACGCCGGCCTACCGGACGCTCGCCGAGTACGACATCCCCATCGTGGTCGTCGATCACCACCACCCCGACCCCGAGGCGGTCGAGCCGTACGTCGAGGCGCACGTCAACCCCTACCTCCACGGCGAGGACTACCGCATCACGACCGGGATGATGTGCGTCGAACTCGCGCGCATGATCGATCCCGACCTCACGGACTCGGTGCGTCACATCCCGGCCGTCGCGGGGCTGTGCGACCGCTCGCGCGCCGACGCGATGGACGACTACCTCGCGCTCGCCGCGGAGGCCGGGTACGACGAGGACGACCTCGACGACGTCGGCGAGGCGCTCGACTACGCCGCCTTCTGGCTCCGTTACAACGACGGGACCAACCTCGTGAACGACGTCCTCGGCGTCGACCCGGCCGTCCGCGAGCGTCACGAGCGGCTGGTCGAGTTGCTCGCCTCGCGCGCCGAGCGCGACCGCGACCGCCAGCTCGACGTGGCGCTCCCGCACACCGAGCACGGGACGCTCGACAACGGCGCGCACCTCTACCGCGTGGACGTGGAGAACCACGCCCACCGCTTCACCTACCCCGCCCCCGGCAAGACCACCGGCGCGATCCACGACCGCAAGGTCCGCGAGCACGCCGGCGACCCGGTCATCACCATCGGCTACGGTCCCGACTTCGCCGTCCTCCGCAGCGACGGCGTTCGCCTCGACATTCCCGAGATGGTCACCCAGCTCACCGACGAGCACCCCGGTGCGGGCGTCTCCGGCGGCGGCCACCTCGTCGTCGGGAGCATCAAGTTCGTCTCCGGTCGACGCGAGGAGGTCCTCGACGCCCTGGTCGAGAAGATGGCCGACGCCGCGATCGACGAGGAACTCCGCAGCACGCTCCTGCGGGAGTAGTCCTTTCTCTCGGCTCGCCTCGAGTCACTCGAACTCCACCCGCCTGGCGAGCGCCAGCACCCCCGCCGCGGCCGCGGCGATCGCCCCGAGCAGGCCGAGCGGGACGCGCGTCCGCGTCGAACTCGCGCGCCAGTCGGCCTCGAACGCCCGGCCGTAGTACTCCCCGACCGCCTCGCCCTCCAGCACGAGCGCCACCTCCCTGTTCTCTCGCGCGGCGTGCGCGTTCCAGTTGAGGCTCCCGACGACGGCCAGGTCGCCGTCGACGACGACGCCCTTCGCGTGCACCTTCTCGAATCGCCCCCGCGGGTCGGCGAGGCGCACCGACAGCGGGACGTTCTCCCTGGTCGCGAGCGCGTTCAGCCGCTCTGCGAGCGCGGCGTTCTCCTCCCGGACGTACCACGCGCCGCTCAGCAGGACGCGCACCCGAACGCCGCGTCGCGCCGCCGCGACCGCCGCGCCGGTGAAGGGGCCGTCGGGACCGCCGAGCGACACCTGCACCACGTCCACCGAGCGCGTCGCGTTCGCGACGACGCCGCGGAGCGCGCGCTCCGCGTTGTCCGGCGCGGCGAGTACCCGAACGCGCTCAACGCGGAGGCGCTCCGGAGCGATCCGTCGCGGGTAGTCGCCCGCCGCGACCGTGGCGTTCACGAACGAGGCGTCCCGGCGGAACGCGCGCCAGGGGCGCGTGTCGAGCCAGCCGGTATCGGCGCGGAACGTCGCCGCCAGCGCCTCGGCGGTCCGCGCGTCGTTCACGACGACGCCCCATCCCCTGCTCGAGCGCCCCCCTATCCCGGAGGGTTTCCAGTTCTCCGTGAGTACGAGCGCCCGGTCGTCCGCGACGGCGTATTTCGCGTGGTGGTAGGCGTAGCGCGCCCGCGGCCCGTCGACGACGTGAACCGGGATCCCCGCCGCCGCGAGCCGGTCGAGGGCGCTCGCCTGCGCGGTCGTCATTCCGCCGACGGGACCGCCCTCGACGAGCACCTCGACCCGGACGCCGCGGCGGTGCGCCCGGAGGAGTTCGGTCGCGACCCGGTCGGAGGTGAACGTGTACCCGGCGAGCAGGATGCGCTCCTCGGCGTCAGCGAGGACGCGAACCGGGATTCCGGGGGAATCGGGGAGGACGAACGCCGTGGCGTTCGCCGGGCCGCTCTCGACGACGCGGCGGTCGGTCGCGCCGAGCGGTCGCCAACGGCGACGCTCCGCCCCGCGGACGTATCGCTCCCCCTCCGGCGCGTTCCGATACCGGAGCGAGTCGACGGGCGCGTCGTTCCGGAGCAGCCGGAGGCGCTCGCCTGCGTTCGAGAGCGCGGGGAGTTCGGAGACGCCGATCACCCGCTCGTCGAGGAGGCGACGGACGCGGTCGGGCGCGGTCGTCAGGACGATCCGACCGCCGACGGTCGTCGCCGGCAGGTCGGCGGTCAGCTCCTCGTCGGCCAGTCGATACGCGCCCAGTCGCGTCGCGGGGGGCGCGTCGAGGACGACGAACTCGCCCGCGTCGTCCGCCGCGACGGGGTTCGGGTAGACGCCGGCGAGTCGCGGCTCACGGCGCGGTTCCCGGTGTGGATCCGAGAGGGCGTGCGTATCCCGATGCGGAGCCGGCTGGTGCTCGGCGGCGGGGAGGGTGGCCGCGGCTGGCGGACTCGCGACGAGTCCGGGGACGAGGACCAGCCAGATCAGGACGACCCTGCGCACGGGGGGTTTGGTCCCGTTCTCGGATAAAAAGGTTCGCCGGGGATCGTCGGCCTACGCAGCCGCCTCGGGTTCCGCGCCGGTCGATCCGCCCTCGTCGAGCGCCTCGGCGGCCCGCTCGGCTTCGACCTGCACGATGTACGAGCGGTCGTCGGCGTGCTCGCTCGCGGCCTCGAGGGCGCGCTCGGTGCCGATCTGGTTGAGCGCCCACGCCGCGCTGGCGCGGACGGCGTCGCTGTCGTCGTCCTCCAGGACGTCGGAGAGCGGTTCGATCGCGCGCGTGTCGCCGATCATGCCGAGCGCGCGGGCGGCTCCGCTTCGGATCTCCGGGTCGTCGGCGACGAGGCGGTCGGCGACCGTCTGCGTGGCGGACTCGTCGCCGATCTCGCCGACGGTCTTCAGCACGACGCGCTGGAGCGGCGGGTTCGCGTCCCCCTCGATGTACGGGAGGAGCGTCTCGAGCGCGTCCGGGTTGCCGATCTTGCCGAGCACTCGGATGGCGTCCTGATCGCGGCGGTTCGCGAGCTGCATCATCGCGTCGTACGCCTCGGGTGCCCCGAGGCGTCTGAGCGCGTCGATGCAGTTCTCCTGCATGAAGTCGGAGTCGAACGTCTCGAACGCGAGGAGGATGGGTTCGGGGTCGCGCTCGGCCTCGGCGATGCGGACGACCGAGAGTTCCGGCGGGAAGTCCTTGCGGTTCATGGGCGTCAGCACGTCGTAGAACCCCTGGTAGTCGAGCTTCTGGACGACGGTGAGGTCGTCCCACTCCTGGGCCTCGTCGAGCCCCGTCTCCAGCCCGTCGACCGCTTCGAGGAGCGCGGCGATGGGCTCCCCGTCCTCGTCCGGGTCGAGCCCGGCGTTCTCGACGGTCTCGGCGGCGGAATCGAGCGCGTCGGCGGCGGCCTCCGGCGACCGTCCGGCGTCGCCGAGGTCCTCGCCGAGGATCTCGCCGGCGTCGTCGAGGAAGGCGTCGACCGCGGCGACCACCTCGTCGTCGCCGCGCTCGGTCCAGCGCGTGTCGCGGATGCGACCCGCGGACTCGCGGATCCCCTCCGCGACGTCCGACGCGTAGGGTCCGCGCTGGTCCTCTATGGCGCTGCGAACGTCCCCGACGCGGGCTTCGAGGTCGCCCCTGGGGTCCTCCTCGGCGTCCTCCTCGGCCTCCGGGAGCGTCTCCACGTCGGACTCGACGGCGTCGAGGTCCGATTCGACGGCGTCGAGGTCCGATTCCGTCTCCGCCCCGTCGAGGTCCGCCTCGATCGCGTCGAGGCGCTCGTCTAACGACTCGGGCGTCGCCTCCGTCGCCTCGGCGGCGTCGGCGTCCGTCTCCTCGTCCGACTCGTCCGACTCACCCGCCTCATCCGCTTCTTCCGACTCGCCCGCCTCGTCCGTCGGGGTCGCTTCGGCGTCCTCGCGCTCCTCGTCCGGGCGCTCCTCCGACTCCTCGGCGGGCGCGTCGGCTTCGTCATCCCCGTTGCTCATACAGAACGGTCCGGCAGTGCCCGGCAAGAGCGTTTCCTTTCGACGTTCGGTCACTCGAACTCGGCGTCGCGCCAGTAGAAGCGCGGCGCGAGCGAGAGGTAGGCGAGCGCGCCGACGAGCAGGACCTTCGGGAAGAGCCGCGAGAGCGCGTCCGGGGCGGCGACGGCGAGCACCTGCACGACGCCCATGGCGACGGCGTCCCGGGCGTAGAGGTCGGGGTAGGGGACGCGCGTCACCATCAGGGCGGCGAGGAGCGCGGTGGCGCCGAGCAGCGCCCACGGATCGCGCAGGCCGGCGAGGTAGCTCACGGCCAGCACGGTCGCCGCGAGCGTCGTCTGGACGCCCCGGGTCGCCGACTCCCCCGCGTCGTAGGCCGTGTAGAGGCCGAGGCGGACGACCGCCGCCCCGACGAACAGCGCGGGGACGATCACGGCGAGGGCGAACCGCGGGCCGGGGTCGGTCCCCCACGCCGCGACGGCGACCCCGAAGACGAACAGCGCGGGGGCCATCCCGAACGACGCCACGTCGGCGAGCGAGTCGAGGTACTCCCCGATCGGCGTTCCCCCGGTCGCGCGGGCGAGCACCCCGTCGAGCCCGTCTGCGACCGCGGCGAGGAGGACGAGCCGGGCGGCCGTCGCCACGTCGACGAGGACGAACGCCGCGGCGGCGAACCCGAGCGCCGCGTTCGTCACCGTCACGCAGTCGGCGAGGCCGAGCCGGCCGACGAATCGGGGACGCATACCCGATGCTGGGAGGACGACGCTTTAGGGCGTTCGGTTCGCGCGAACCGATCGTGGAGGCTATACGTCGCCGCCGACTCCTCTCACGCATGAGACGGCGAACGTTCCTCGCAGGTGCCGCGGGCGTCTCCGCGAGCGTCCTCGCGGGCTGTCTCGGCAGCGGCGCTCCAGGCGACCACGACGTCGGCATGGCGGCCAACGCGTTCGAGCCGCCCACGTACGAGGCGACCGTCGGTGAGACGGTCGTCTGGGGCAACAACGGGTCGCGATCGCACTCGGTCACCGCCTACGAGGGCGGCATCCCCGAGGCCGCCGAGTACTTCGCCTCCGGGGGATTCGAGAGCGAGCGGGCCGCCCGCGACGGCTACTGGAACGGCGAGGGCGTCGTCTACGCCGGCGAGACCTACGAGCACACGTTCGACGTCCCCGGCGAGTACCAGTACTTCTGCGTCCCCCACGAGCGCGCCGGGATGGTCGGGCGAATCGTCGTGACCGAGTGACCGCCCCGCGAACGTAACTCCAGTTCCTCCGAGAGACGCCGGTCGCCGGACGTGTCGACGCGCCGTCGAGCGGCGGCACCGATATTGTACGCACTTCTGATTGTATCGAAATATTGATTGTCTCGAAGCTGTTTACTTCGTGTCGTGCAACGACGCGCGTTCGCCCTCGCCGCGCTCCTGATGGCGGCGGCGTCCGTCGGCGCGGCGGGATCGTTCGTCCTCGGAGCCGACGACTCGTCCGCGGGCGTCCGCACCGCCGCCGACGGATCCGCGGCGGTCGAAACCGCCGCGACGGACGCGGGGGCGAACGACAACGCGGACGGCGATACGGACGACAACGCGGACGACGACGCGAAGGGGGGGACGGACCCGCCGTCCGACCGGACGTCGTCCGTCCCGCCGGACAACCCCTGGCGGTCGGCGGTCGTCGTCGTGGGGATCAACAACTCGGTCAACGACTCGCGGTCCTTCGAGCCGCACGTCCGGCGCGCGCTCGACTACTGGGCGGGCGAGGGAACGGAGCACGGCGACTACGAGGTGACGTTCGTCCTCGAGCCCGCCGCCGCCGACCCGGACGTGGAGGTCCGGTTCGTCGCGTCGATCCCGCACTGCGGGGTCGAGGACGACGGCGGCGGCGACGGAACGACCCTCGGATGCGCGCCCGTCCTGAACGAGGGGACGAGAGCGACCCCGCCGGAGGTCGTCCGCATCGCCGGCGGCTACAACGACACCTCGACGGTCCGGGTGCTCCGACACGAGTTCGGCCACCTCCTCGGGATCGAGCACGGCGAACCGCCGTTTCCCGTGATGAACGAGAGTTTCGACGCATCGCGTCTCCCCGAGCCGAACGCCTCCGACCGTCGTCGTCCGTGGAAGCCAGACGCCCTGAGGCTCTACGTCGACGCCGCGAACCACTCCGCCGACCGGGACGCGCTCGCCGAGCAAGCGCGCGGGGCGCTCTCGTACTACGAGCAGGGGGCCGAGGGGACACTCGAGACGAACGTCACGTTCGGGCTGGTCGAGAACCGCTCCGCGGCGAACGTCGTCGTCACGTTCCCCGAGTCGCTCGACTGCGAAAACGAGGCGGGGTCGTGCGCGCAGACGTACGGCGTCGACACGGACAACGACGGGGCGATCGAGTACTACACTCGGCTCCGCATCCAGATCGTCGGCATCGACGCGGAGGCGGTCGGCTGGCACGTCGGCGCGAACCTCGCGACGATCTTCGGTCTCGACGGCGAGGAGACGCCGCCCGCCTTCGTCGACGCCGGCTACGAGGACCGACGCCGCGAGTGGTGGACGTAGCGCTCGCGTCCTCGCCCGCGTCGGAACGCGGCCGCGTCGGGAGACGGACCCCGTTCGGTGTCGAAACGTCGGGGAGGTACGGGTTCGACCGATCGGCCGGTCGGCTAAAAGTCCGCTCGAAGACCGACTACGCTTCGCTCTCGACGTTCTCTTCGTCGACGTCGACGCTCGTCTCCTCCTCCTCGGCGACCTCCTCGGGGCGCGCTTCGAGGGTGAGCTTCTGGATCTCGACGCGGCGGAGCGGGTAGATGGTCTTGCCCTCCGCGTAGATGGCGGAGGAGAGACGACCCTCGACGACGCTGTCGACGAGGTCGTCGAAGGTGCGCTCGCGCGCCGCCTCGCGGACGATGTCGACCATCGTGTCGCGGATGGCCTTCTCCTGGCTGTGGTCCGCCTTCTTCGTCGTGAACGCGACGGGCTGTACCTGCACGCGGTAGTCGTCGGACGTGAGGACCGTCACGTACGCGGTGATCTTCGAGGACCCGCGGCGCACGAGGCTACGGAGGTAGTCGCGCGTCAGTTCGTGCTTGACGAACTCCGTGTAGGCGGCGTCCGAGCCGACGTCGTCGATCTTGAACGTCAGCTTCGTGTTGTTCTCGCTGGCGTCGTTCTTGATCGCGCCGAGCGTCGTTTCGATGGTTCGGCCGTAGACCAGTTCGGGGTCGTCGGCCGTGGTCTCACCGATCTCGGCCCGGTCGAATCGCTCCGGGGCGAGCACGGTGTACCAGCGTTTCTCCTGTCGTCGTCGGGAGACGGATCGTTCACTCATGATTGGTGTCTGTGTCGGTCAACTGCGATGCTACCGTGAGGTTGGTGACGTAGTCGTCCACCGTCGTGCGGAGGCCGCCGGTCGTCTCGCGCTCGATGACTGTCTCGACGACGTCCCCCTCGACCGTCGTTCGCATCTCGGGGGTGTTGTCGGGTTCGAGCGCCGCGGCGACGGTCGCCGCGTCGTCGAATCGGGTGCGGAGCGTCGCGCGCTTCATGCGCGCACCCCCCGTCGGAGCGTCTCGAGGAACGCCTCCGGTCCCGTCTCGCCCTCGTCGAGGTCGACGTGCGCGCGACGCCCGCGGCCGGTCGCCCGACCGCCGACCGCGTCGGCGGTCTCGGCGACGAGCGCCGCGACGTCGCGGCCGGCCGCGACCGCCGCGGAACCGGCCTCGCCGTCGATCGCGACCGCGATCGGCTCCGGCGAGCGGAAGTCCCGGACGAGTCGCGCGACGGTGTCGAGCGCGCTCCCGCAGGCCGCCCGAACGACGACGTACCCGTCGTACCGTTCGAGCGCGGCGTCCCGGACCGCCTCGTGTGCCGTCCGGGCGTGTTCGCGCCAGGCGTCGAGCGCGGTCTCGCGGCGGTCGTACCCGAGCGCCAGCGCCACGCCGACGCCGGGACGCTCGCGCGCGACGGCGTCGAGCACGTCCGCGTACCCCGCGAGCGTGGCGAACGGTCCCCCCGGAACGTAGGGTCGGAGGGAACGCTCGACCGCCTCGGACGCCCGCGGAGCGTCGCTCGCCCCCTCGAGCACCGACAGGGCGAGCAGCGACGCGATCGTCCGGCCCTCGCGCTCGACGCCCGCGAGCGCCTTCGCGGCCGCCTCGGGGCGACCGGAGAAGGGAGCGTGCGCGAGCGTGGTGTGCGCGAGACCGTCCGCGAGGTCGTCGGTGGGGATCGCGATGCCAGGTCGACGGTCGAGTTCGGCCGCGTCGAGCAGGTCGGCGTGCGCGCCGGGACCGTCGCCAGCGGCGACGGCACCCGCGAGCGCCAGGGTGGCGTCGGGCGTCGCGTCGAGTTCCGCGGCGACGGCCGCCGCCACGACGGAGAGCGCAGCGCCGCCCGCGATGGCGAGGTCACCGTCCGGGTGACCGACGCCGACCGTCAGGTCGTCGCCGTCCGCGATCGGACGGCGGGTGACGCTCGCCTGGTAGGCGACGTCGCGCTCGGCGAGCGCTCTGGCGAGCAACCCGAGCGCGGCCAGCGCGTCGCCGTCCGGCGTGGCGAACAGGCGGACGAACGCCGCCTCGCGCAGGCGAGCGGCGATGGCACTGGCGTCGGGGGCGGACTCGGCGGGACCGGCGGTGGACATGGATTCCCTATTCGAGCAGGCGCTTGGCCGTGTCGTAGGAGTACTTGAACTGCTCGTCGAGGACGTCGCCGCGGTAGTAGTTCACCAGGCGGCGGACCTTCGACTCGGTGTTCTGCAGGGCGCGCTTGTTCTGGTAGTCGCCCGGGTTCTCGTCCATGTGCTCGCGCAGGCGGATGGCCCGCTCGAGCAGGTGGCGGAGGTCCTCGGGGAGGTCCTCGCTCGCGTCGTGCTCGTCGAGGATCTCGGTGACCTTCTTGCCCGTCGCGAGCTTCACGTCGGGGACGGGGGTGCCCTGGACGCCCTCGTCCCGGAGCTTGATCCCGATGACGCTCGGGTCGTGCCCCTGTTCTGCGAGTTCGACGACGCGCTCCTCGATGCGCTCTGCGTCCACGTCACTCCACTCCGGTGGTTCGTCTGCCGTCGGGCGGTCCGAACCGGACGACCCGCGACGGCGGGTGTGCATTCGTGCCATAGTGTGAATTGGAACTGCACGAACCGCGAGTGGCGCTTGCAGCGCCGCCGCGCCGGTCGCGTCCGTGCGACCGGCGCGCGTGCACTACCGCACTCCCAAGCCGCGGAACCCCGCGGCGACGTCGGATATGCGGCCGTGCCGTTCCCACCTACCACTGTCGCGTCGGACTCAAAACGGTTTCTATACGCCCGGCTCTCTCCCTCGACGCTCCCCGTCGCGCCGGGGGGCGATCGCGTGCGGGCGGGCGAGCGCTCAGCCGCAGATGGCGGACGCTTCGATGGGGTTAAGTGGAGAGCAGAAATACGTTGGAATGCGTACTGCGGGCTTGTAGATCAGCGGCAGATCACTCCCTTGGCATGGGAGAGGCCCCGGGTTCAAATCCCGGCAAGTCCATTCGAAATTAACTGCCGTGAGCGGTGACTTTGGAACGATCAGAGACAGCCACAGTCCTTCGAAAAACGGCGAATCGGGGTTATCTGACGTAGCCACAGGGAAGAGAGACCATCGAGAATCTCGGCGCCCCCCGACGCCCTCGGGTGATGACGCGAGGGAGTACGACCCCCACGCGCCGATTTGCACCTACTGCGGGATCGGTATCCCGCACGACCATCGTCCGTGATCCGCGCTCGACGAGGGGGAGGGTACATGACCCTGCCGACCAGATTCATTTAACCCACGTATCGGAACTCGGCTTTGCGTGATCTATTTTCCCCACTCAATATTTTCCCACCCCTCGAAATGTTTGATTCGTAGCTCAAGTTCGAAGCGTTCCCAGTCGCAGTCACCGTAGAGGTATTGAACGAGGGCACCGAACTCGGAGTTATCGAGCATGATCCCACGGTCGCCGTAGTCGATGACGAATTCCTGCCTTCGGACGGTCTCGAACGCTTCTTTTGCGGCGTCGCCCTTGTGGGCTGGATAGGCCGTCTTATTGAGAACGACATCACGGGGGAGTGGTCGGCCGTAGGCGTGGTTCGTGACGAGGACGCGGAGTACCGCGCAAACAAGTTCCGTCTCGCTCATACACCGTACAACGATGTAGGGATAATAAACCAGCCTACTTTGATGTAGGGTTAGGGCCACAATTGATATACGACGGACCAACGATAGAGTAGGCATGAGCAGAACAGCCAATACGCGCACGACGAAAGAGGAGCGGCTCGAATATCCGTCGGGATGGTTGTACCTCTGTCAACACGATAGCGTCCACTTCATCATCGACGCGCTCCTTCAGGTCGATCCGAAAAAGGAGTTCACCAAAACCGAACTCGCCGAATTCGCCGGGATTAGTACTCAAAGCGTCCGGCGTCATTTGGATAAACTCGTTGAAGCGGGGATCGTCGCGGAGACGGCCGGGGGGAAGCGATACCATTACGATCTCGAAAGCCCGACAGGCCAGCTCGTCGCGGAACTAAACGCGGAACTCGTCGCGATTGGGGCCGGGCGAGCGACCCCGAGCGCGGACGAGTAGCCAATCCAGCGTTGAGAGGGGTTCCGAGAATGGCCGTCTCTCGGAAACGTCGATCCGCGCGACGGTCTATCAGATGACCCAGCCGTGTCTGATCGGGTCTTGTCCGCACGACCGCGAACCGGAGACCTGCGAAGCGACGGCCCACGGCCACGAAAGCGAGTGTCCAAGCTCGCGTTCGCCGCACGGTATCCGTCGCGGAGCTATCACGCGATTCCTGCGCGACGGTGTGCCGGAGCGCGTCGTGAGCGACCGCGTGAATGTCCCTCACGATATTCTGGATCGACACGACCGACGGACAGAGCGCGAGAAGATGGATCTACGACGCGAGTTCTTCGAGGACGATGAACCATGACGCGAATCCACGATAGAGGGAGCACAGCCAGCACACCGGAGCGCCGCGAACACCCGATTCGGTCGTCCCCCGGCACGTCCATCGGAGCGAGACGGGGGACGTGGACCGATCAGTAGAACTCGCCGGGGAACTCGTGAGCGTTCGCGGCCAGCAGACGGACGGCGGGTTCGACCTCCTCGAAGTTCGGCCCCCGTGAGACGGTTTGCGCCTCCCGGTCCCACTCGATGAGACCCACGTCGGCTAGCTTCGGGAGGTGGTTGTGGTACAGCTGAAAGGTGTCCGAATGCGGAGACGTCCCGTCGAGCGATCGCCGCTGTCCGGGGCGGAAGTCCGGAGACGACACGGCAGCGGCGTGCCCGCGTGCGAGGATTCCTTCGGGAACCTGAACCGAACGGACGTCACACAGTGCTACGAGCAAGCGCCGCCGGACGTCGGCGGTCAACAACTCGAACAGTGTCGATACATCAACCATGACGACATGTATGTTCGAATACTAATAAGCTCTTTGATAGTATATAGTTCGTGGATCCGAACCGAAATCCGGGGCCTACCGATCGTCGCGTGACGCTCGTCGATGTCCTCCGAGGACCGAGCGATCCGCGGCGGCGGCGGACGTCCGGTTGTCGCGTCCGTCCTTGCTGCTCCCTCGCGCGGCGAGTCCGACGAACTGCCGGGCCCCGAGCACCGCCGGAGGGGCCGACACCCCAAAGTAGAGCGCTCGACTCCCCGCCCCGTTCGACTGCGGAGGGGGTTGAGAATTCCACGTTTTATACGGCAGTCGCTCTAAAAGGAATTAAGTAACGGTACTACATCGAGTCGTAACGGGATCGAACGGATCGTCCTCCCCAAAATACCGTAGAATCCGATACTGAAAATAATTGTGCCTGTGTCCGTCGAGCCACGGCCGTACGCGAACGGCGTCAACGACGCCCACCGGTCGGTACACGCAGCACGATGTCCTCGAATCGACGCGAAAGGAAGAGACGGGCGGTCGGGGGACGGAGTCCCGACCGCCGGTCGTCCCGGTGTTGGTGCGGTCGCACGCGAGGGGCGGGTAGACCCGCGGCGACACCGGATCGTCACCGCCCGGTGAAATAGTTAGTCGCCGTGCATTCGCGATAAGGACGGCCGTAACGCACGGAAGACGTCACGGTGCGATCGCTCGATTCGGCGCGCGGTCGCGTCACGTCACGTTACGTTACGTCACGTCACGCCGCATCGACGCGCGTGAACTGCCACGGCGGCGAGATACGTCCCCCGATGGCTCGTCGGTCGCGTCGCTTCGCTATCTCTGTGAGTAACTATTACATCCCCGGCCGACGTAGCGAAACGTCGCCGCGCACAGACCGATCGACGCCGCGGCGACACTCGAGTAAGTTCGTCAGCGGGGGCGGAACTATCACCGATCGTCCGCCCCCGTTCTTCGACCGACGCTCCCACCGACCGGCGAGACCGTCGTCCGCGCCGGACGAAGCCGAGAACGAGCGACCGTCGAACCCCCGACAGAGTGTCGTAATGCGGACTCGTCGGTCGATAGACCTCATTTACGACGGTGTATCGGCCCGAGAGCTTCGTTTTCGAAGGCAGAACCGATAAAGCTCGACGGGGCGTTAGGAGGAGTGTTGTCCTCCCCCGACGGGTTCGATTCGACCGCGTGGGGGAGTCGGCCGTTCGACCCGGTGGGGTCCGCGGCGCGGCGGCCGGACGGTGGCCGATCAGGAGGGGACGATAATGACAGGGAGACCCGACGAAACCGACCACGAGACGCGCGGGCACGCCGACCTTCCGAACGCGAACGACGGAGCGGACGAGACGGAGTCGCGTGCGAGACACGGCACACACGCACAGCCCAGGGTGGAGGAGTCGCTCGTAGAGGAGGAAGCGACGTCGCACGAGACGCACCCGCAGATGCGTCGCGGGGGACGCGAGGGAGGGGAGACACACGGGACACACGGGGCTCACGGGGGAGACGAGGGACACGAGGGACACGGGGGCGGAATGCACGCCGGGCACGAACGGCTGTTCCGGCGGCGGTTCTTCGTCTCGCTGGCCCTGTCGATCCCCGTCCTGCTCTACAGCGAGGGGTTGCAGGAACTGCTCGGGTTCTCCGCGCCGGCGTTCCCCGGTAGCGAGTGGGCGTCGCCCGTCTTCTCGGTCGTCGTCTTCGCCTACGGCGGCGTTCCGTTCCTCCGGATGGCGGTCCCGGAACTGCGCGCGCGCCAGCCCGGCATGATGACGCTCATCTCGCTCGCGATCACCGTCGCCTTCGTCTACAGCCTCGCGACGGTGGTCTTCCTCCCCGGCATGGACTTCTTCTGGGAACTGGTGACGCTGATCGACATCATGCTGCTCGGTCACTGGATCGAGATGCGTAGCGTCCGGCAGGCGTCGAGCGCGCTCGACGAACTCGCGAAGCTCCTCCCCGACACCGCAGAGCGCGTCACCGGGGACGGGGAGACCGAGGAGGTGCCCGTCGGTGACCTCGAACCGGGCGACCAGGTGCTCGTCCGCCCGGGGGCGAACGTGCCCGCCGACGGCGTCGTCGAGGAGGGGAGTTCGGACGTCGACGAGGCGATGATCACCGGCGAGTCCCGCCCGGTCGAGAAGGCACCCGACGACGAGGTGATCGGGGGGACGATCAACGGGGCCGGGAGCCTCCGCGTTCGGATCACGGCGACCGGCGACGAGACGACCCTCTCGGGCATCATGCGACTCGTCGAGGAGGCCCAGGGGAGCAGGTCCCGGACGCAGATGCTGGCCGACCGAGCGGCGGGCTGGCTGTTCTACGTCGCGCTCGCCGCGGCGGCCGTCACGGCGGTCGCGTGGAGCGTCGCGGTCGGCTTCGACGTCGCGGTCGTCGAGCGCGTGGTGACGGTGCTCGTCATCGCCTGTCCCCACGCGCTCGGGTTGGCGATCCCGCTCGTCGTCGCGATCAACACCTCCCTCGCCGCCCGAAACGGCATGCTCGTCCGCGACCGGATCGCGATGGAGGAGGCTCGGAACGTCGACACGATCGTCTTCGACAAGACCGGGACGCTCACCAGGGGCGAGCAGGGGGTGGTCGGGGTCGCCACCGTCGACGGGACGGACGAGGACGAGGCGCTCGCGCTCACGGCCGCGGTCGAGGGCGACTCCGAGCACATCATCGCCCGGGCCGTCCGCGAGGCCGCCGAGGGCCGCGACCTCGCGGTGCCGGCCGTGAGCGAGTTCGAGGCCATCGAGGGGCGGGGCGTCCGCGCGACCGTCGACGGCCGGACGGTCCACGTCGGCGGGCCGAACCTCCTCGACCTGCTCGGCGTCGAACCCGCCCCCGAACTCGCCGCGTTCGCGGCGGAGGCGGGGGCCAACGCCCGGACCGTCGTCTACCTCGTTCGCGACGGCGAGGCGATCGCGGCGGTCGCGCTCGCCGACGTGATCCGCGAGGAGAGCCGGCGGGCGATCGAGGCGCTCCACGAGATGGGCGTGGAGGTGGCGATGCTCACCGGCGACTCCGAGGACGTGGCCCGCGCCGTCGCCGCCGACCTCGGCATCGACACCTACTTCGCCGAGGTGCTGCCGGAGGACAAGGACGGGAAGATCGTCGAACTCCAGCGGCAGGGTAAACTCGTCGCGATGGTCGGCGACGGCGTCAACGACGCCCCGGCGCTGACGCGCGCGGACGTCGGCATCGCGATCGGGTCCGGCACGGACGTGGCGGTCGAGTCGGCCGACGTCGTCCTCGTGCAGAACAACCCGCTTGACGTGGTTCGGCTGGTCGCTCTCTCGCGGAAGAGCTACCGGAAGATGCAGGAGAACCTCGTCTGGGCGGCCGGGTACAACGTGTTCGCCATCCCGCTCGCGGCGGGCGTGCTCGCGCCGATCGGGATCCTGCTCTCGCCGGCGATCGGCGCGATCCTGATGTCCCTCTCGACGGTGATCGTCGCGATCAACGCCCAGTTCCTCCGCCGGGCGGACCTCGCCGTGCCGACCCTGCGCGGCGTCTCCCCGCACGGGGAGGCGCGGCCGGCCGACTGAGGGCCGAGCCGAGGCCGAGGACGACCCGCGGGAACGCGCTCCGCCGGCGTGACGGACGCCGCCAGCGCACTTCTGCCGCCGGCGTATCTCTCCTCGCCGGGCGCACACACCGCCGGCACAACGCGCATTACGCGCCCGGCCGTACGACGATTCCATCTGCTCGGCATGGCACTATCCGGCTACCTCACCGCGCTGGCGCTGGGCGCGCTCCCGGCGCTCGGTAACTTCGCGGGCGGCCTGCTCGCCGAAGCGGTTCGCGTCTCGGAGCGGACGCTCGCGGCGTCGAGCGATCGGAAGGTGTATGACATCCTCCCCGGCGTAAACGCCGGGAGACGCCTGCGTCTCCCGAGCCTCGCTTCACGTCGTTCAGCGAGACGCCGGGGTTCCCTCGCGCTGGGGGGTATCGCTTACCGGCCCACGGAGGCAACTTGCGGGTTCGTGCGCTCCTCGTTGGGACAAGAGCGTGGTGACTCTGACCACTCGTGGTCGTCCCACTTGAGGCGCACGGGCCGTGCCATCGGCCGTGGTACGTCTGTCTGCCGTTGACGAGACACTGCGTGTCTCGTTCGCCAATCAGAAATCTTCGATTTCTGATGACGTCTCAGGAACGTCTCACTGGCGGTGAGGTCCGCGTGCCCCTCGAAGCCGCACGGACACGTCAGCGTGTCGCGGTGGCGCGTCGTCCGGTCGGTCGAACTGCACTGCGGACACTCTTGGGAAGTCCACGCTTCCGAGCGGACTTCGACCGTCATGCCGTACTCCTCGGCGGTACACGCGAGGCGCTTGACGAACGCACGGAACGCCCAGAAGTTGTGCGTTTTCGCGTTCGCTCGCACCGACCAATGCGCATCGAGTACGTCCGTCAACGCCCCGACGTATACCGTCGAAACGCCTTCGCCGTGCACCCGTTCGATGAGGTCGCGGGCAAGCGCGTCTTGGGCGTGGTCGCGGCGTCTCGTCCGCCCACGGTACAGCGAGCGTATCCGATTCGAGGAGTACCGGCCATCGTCCAAGAGTGATTGGAGACGGGCGATTTCTCGCGTCGCCTCGCGGAACCGCTCGAACAGGTCGCGCCCTTCGTACAGCAGTTGCGTGCCGGTCGTGGTCGTACAGGCGACGAGATTGTTCGCACCAATATCCAGAGCGGCCGTTTCGTCGGCCAGTGGTTGTGCCAGTCGAGAATTGTCGATTGTGACTGGCTGAAAGGCCCTGAATGTCTGTGCGTTCTCGTCCCAGACCAACTCTAACCGGCCCTGCTTGTCGTACTCGTCCCAGTTGGGTTTGCCCCGAACTTCGAGTCGAAGCCTCTCGCGGTGTCCAAGACCGTACTGGTCTTTCAGGTCTTTGCCGACGAGGATTTCGAGTCGGGAGTAGTCGCCCCACTTGACCGAGTACGAGGTGTTGCGGATATACGTTCGGAGTTCGCGGCCTTCGCGTTCGTTGCCCCAGTATCCGGGCTTGCCGTTGGCTTCGCCCTTCTTCTTGAGCGCGAAGAACGAGCGCCACGCTTCGCGGTTCTTCCGTTCGATTTGCTGAACGGTTGACGCGCCGAGCGTGCCGCCGTAGCGGCCGCGATACTCGCTGATGTCCCACACGTCGGCGTCTGGATCGGCGTAGTTCTCGCGTCGCTCAAAGTTGATTTCGTTCCAGAGAGCGGCAGAAGCGTCCAACAGGCGTCGAAGCAACTCCTCGTCCGCGTCGGACTGAGGAACCACGTCGAACGTGTTGGTCCGCTTCATCATTACTACGTACTACCGGAACGCACATAACTGTTCCGTTCATGTGATGTTCATGGTCGCAATACGAATCGAGTTCGATGACGACGACCAGTACGAGCGGTTGAAAGCGTTGAAGAAACACCGTGGCCTGACGTGGAAGGGGTTGCTCCTCGAAGGCGAGAAGCGCGTCCGGGAGGATACCCCGGACTGAGCGGTGTCAGCGGTTGTTCCGCAGTTGTCGGACTCACGCCCGCCGTAAACGGCGGGACTCTCTCCTTGAATCAGGTAGCCGGCCGAGAGTTACAGTTCGTCCCCGCCGTGAAAGAGCGTCAGCTCCTCCGCCTCGTAGATGTTGATCAGCTCCGTGACGAGTTCGTCGTAGGACTCGTCCTCCTCGCGCAGGCCGTTCAGCCGCTCGATGGTCTCCTCGCGTAGTTCCACGGTGGGCATGACGGCTGGACCTACGGCCACGGTGCGTATTAATGTGTGGCAGGTGCGGTCAGTCCGCCCGCTCCGCCCCTCGTTCCCACACGTTGTCCACGGACTCGCCGCTCGGCGGCGTGTGATCGACGTCCTTCAGCGTCTGCTTCTCTGTCATTGCTACGCAATAGCAGAGGACTACTATTTAACTCCTTCATGGGAGTAACACTAACTCTCCCAGGTGACTTGAAGTGTATAATGCCCCTAGTATGGAGCCGGTCTCCTGTCCGACGGCCGGCCGCCGTCGACCGCGCGCGACCGTCTCCTCGGGGGCCACCCTCGGGGGCCGGTTACGGAGCGTCGACGCCCCATCGACGCGGTCCGAAACTCGCTGACACGTCCTTTCTAGAGACAGTCACTAATGCGATTATTTTTAACCGATCGACCCGTTACGACGGAGTATGAGTCGCGGGTGGGGACGACGGACGCGGGGGCTTCGGGCGACCCGAGCGCAGTCGGCGACGGTCGGGGCGAGCCTCCTCGTCGCGATCACGGTGATCGGAACGACGGGCGTCGTCGTCCTCGGATCGGAGGCGATAGACGACTGGAGCCGGCAGGCGGACCTGGAGCGGGCCGAACAGGCGATGACCCAGTTCGACTCGCGGGCGGCCCAGGTCGCGCTCGGCGGGTCCAGTCGACAGACCGTCGACTTCGGCTGGTCGGGGGGGACGTTCGAGGTGCGGGAGGGGACGGGGACGCTCACGATCACTCACGTGGACTACAACTACACCGGGGGGAACGCGTCCGCGGACGATCCGGCGGGCGACGACCAGATCGTCTACCGAACGACCGAACTCGGTTCGTTCGTCTACGCGAACGGCGACACGCGGATCGCCTACCAGGGCGGCGGCGTCTGGCGGAAGACGGGAGACGGCCCCGCCCGACTGGTCTCGCCGCCGGAGTTTCACTACCGGGACGGGACGCTCACGTTCCCCGTCGTCCGGGTGAGCGGCGGGAGTACCCACGCAGCGAGCGGTCGGACGACGGTGACCGTCGAGCGGCCCGCCCCCTCCTTCCGACGGACGTACCCCAACGAGAGCGCAAGCTACGCGAACGGCAGGGCGTTCGCCAATCCGCTCTCGGAGGGGTACGTCACCGTCACGGTCGAGAGCGAGTTCTACGAGGGGTGGGCCGAGTACTTCCGGACCCGGACCGACGGCGTCGTCTCCGTCGACCACGGCGAACGGCGGGCCCGCGTGAAGCTGCTGACGCTCGGAACCCAGGGGAACTTCGGCGTCCCCGCGGAGGGCTCCGAGTTCGGGATCCGGGGGATCGAGTCGGGTCACTCGCTGCGCCAGTTCGAGTTCACCCTGCGCCCGAAGGACGATCAGTCCTCCGAGTTCAGCAACCTCCGCTGGAGCATGTTCGTCGACGACGGCGGGAGACACTTCGAGATCGCCGTCCGGAACAGGGGCAACCTCAAGTGCGACGCCGCGGGCACGATCGACGACCCGGTGACGGTGTCGATGTACTACAGCTACCTCGACGACGGGGTGCGAAAGTCCCACGGCTGGCAGAACACCGAGGACTTCGAGGTCGAGTGCGTCCCCGACGGCGACGGCGGGTACGTCGCCACGCTCCCGCTCGACTTCACGGGGAGCGGCCACCGGATGAACTACACCGACGTCCCGAAGAGCGACCTCTCGAAGTTCGACAGCGAGAACGCGCAGTTCGTCACCTCCCTCGACTTCGCGGCGCACCCCGAGGACGACACCGCCGAGAACGCGACGACCTACACCACGCCCGACGCGGAGGACCTCGCGTACCTCACGCGACACTACTTCGGTACGTTCGGTCCCACGTTCCAGCTCGAGACGTCCGACCAGCAGAGCGGTAACGCCGCCGGCGTGTCGGAGACGACGTCGTCGGGGACGATCTACTACGCCGGCGACGACCGCGTCATCACGTTCCTGCACGTCACGGAGAACGACGTGCGGGTGGAACTCAGTTGAGCCCGAGTTCGATGCTCGTGACGCTCACCGCGAGTTCCTCGGTCTCGAACCGGCAGGCGACCGTCCGCCGATCCTCGTCGACGACCGACGGCGAACCGCACGTCACGCCCGGTTGCCCGACGAGGTAGTCGCGCCACGCCTCGACGCGCCCGTCCGCCGCGGTGACGGTCAGGTTCACGGTCACCGCGTTCGCGTCGCCGTTCAGCGTCGGGTCGCCGGCCTCGTCGGTCACCAGGAGGGCCGACCGCGTCCGCTCGCCGCGGACGAGCACGGTCTCGGAGCCGCTCACGCTCCGGGCGGGGGCGACCGTCTCGACGTACGCGAGCACGACCCGATCGTCGCGGAAGAGAAACGGCGGTTCGCGGAGCATCCTGACGTAGTCGCCGTCCCGTCGGACGACGGCTCCCCCCTCGTAGACCAGGCGGGCCTCCCCGTCGGTGCCGTAGACGATGGGGGTGCTCTCCGCGTCGAAGTGGGTACGGTTGCCGTCGCTGACGACGCCCTCGACGGTGACGTCGATCTCGGTCGCGGTGCCCGAATAGGCGAGACTGGCGTCGGAGAGTTTGATCTCGGTCTTCCGACCCGGTGCCCGACTGCGGTGGATGTCCGCCATGTTGTCCGCGAGCACGTCGAACGCGCGCGCCGCGTTGTCGACCTGCTCCGCCGAGCGCGCCGATTCGAGGCCGGCGAGTCCGCTCGCGTAGACGATCCCGACCGCGGTCACGACGAGCGAGAAGATCAGCACGAAGCTCAGGACCTCGCTCACCGCCCGCTCAGCCACCGCGCACCTCCAGCGCGTCCCCGTCGGCGTCCGCGTCGCCGGTGTCGACGTACTCGACGACGACCCCCCCGCCGGAGGCGACACCCGATACCGGCGTCTCGACGACCAGTTCGAACCTGACTTCGACCGACGGATCACGCGTCGAGAGGACGAGGTAGTCCTCCCCGCCGGTGGTCTCGACGCGCACCGCGTACGGCGCGCCGGCGACCCGTTCGGGGATCGTACGGCGGATCCGCACCTCCTCCGCGCCGCCCTGAACGAGCCGATCGGCCGCACCGACGTCCGCGACGATCCCCTCGCCGACGACCACCAGCTCGGAGCGGATCACCGTCTCGCGCTCCTGCTCGACGTGCGTCCCCGCCGCGAACACCAGCCCGGTGATGAGCACCGTCGCGAGGCCGAGGTTGAGCACGTACCCGACGGCGGTCGAGACGCCGCGGCGGTCGGGGGCGAGCGCCGTCCCCTGGCCGCTCCCGTCGCCGCTCATCGCCCCACCTCCCCGGGCGCGATCCGGAGGTCCGCCCACCGGGCCGTGACCCGACCGCTGTCGTAGGTCGCGGAGACGGTCGCGCCGTAGAGGACCGTCTCGGTCGACGGCCCGTCGTCGACCGCCCGATTCGCGACGAGTTCGAAGGTGCCCGACACGGCGTCGGCGTCCCGCAGTTCGAGGTCGTACGCGCCGCGGATCTCGGAGGCGTAATCGAGCGCGCGGCAGTACCTCGGGTCGCCGTCGCCGGCCACCGTCTCCCGCGAGACGTCGATCGTCGCCCCGCCGCTCGCGGCGACGGTGCACGTCGCGACGGTCGCGTCGGGGTGCGTCGTCCGAACCTCGACGGTCGAGGAATCGACTCGCTCGACGGTCGTCGTCCAGGTCGCGGAGGCGTTCGCGAACTCGACGACCAGCGAGCGCCCGGTCGGCGGATCCACGCGCATCTCGAACGCCCGGACGCGACCGTCCGCGACGACCGTCCAGTCGCCCGCCCCGGTGGCGTTCGTCAGGCCGTCGCTCGCGTTACCGTCGACGACCCTCGTTCCCTGCTCGACGCTCGACAGCGAGACGGCGGTGAACACCCCGTCGATCGCCGCCGAGTCGGCCGTCGCGTCGCTCCAGGACGCGACGACGTCCTCGAAGGCGGCCCTGCGGTCCGGGTAGGTCGCCTCGCGTTCGTTCACGTACGTCACGGCGTCCCCGAGATCGACCTCGACCGCCTCGGCGAACCGGATCGCCTCGCTCGCGCCCGGATCGCTCGTCCGGGTCGAGAGGTTCTCGGTGTAGATGGCGGTGTTGAGGACGAGCGCCAGCGCGACGAACGCGGTGGCGAGCGTCAGCCCGGCCACGAGGAGCATCTGCCCCCGCTCGCTCACATCCGCCATACGGTCACCTCCACGGTCACGACCTTGTACGCGACCGACGAGCCGTCGGCGACGGCCGCCTCGACGTAGAACGGGGTCGCCCCGCTCACCGTCGTGCCCGTCGCCGTCCCGTTCTCGAAGCGCAGTTCGTCCCCGTCGAACAGCGTCAGGGGCCGCACGACGGTCACGGCGTTGTCGCTCGGCTTCCCCCGGTAGATCACCCGCTGGGTCCCGCTCCCGCTCGGCGTCCGATACCGGACGACGACGTTCACGGCGACGCCCCGCGCCTCGAACGTCCGGTAGAGACGGTCCCCGAACGCGGTGTCGGGGAGGTCGGTGACGAAGTACGCCCGGTCGCCGGCCGTCCCGTAGAAGCGTTCGTTCGCGTCGTCCCACGCCAGCAGCGTCCGCTCGAGCGAGCCGTCCGCCACCGACGCGGCGAGGACGCCCTCGACGACGGCCGTCTGCTGGTTCTCGATGTGCTGGCTCGACGTGCTCGCCGACAGCGGCGTCACCGCCGTCACCTGCAGCGCGTAGACCAGCCCGGCGACGACCACGACGCCCGCGACGACGGCCTCGAGCGTGTGGACCTGCCCGCGGTCGCCGCGCCGCCCGGTCACCATACGCTCACCCGGAGGAGCGCGTCGGTCCCGCCGACGACGACCGCGCGCCGGGCCACCACGACGCCCCCGGAGTCGGTCAGCGGGCCGCCGCCGACCAGCGTCGGGTCGTCGCCGTCGCAGTCCGGGTCGGATTCGGGGACGGCCGTCCCCCCCTCGTCGTCCCAGCACAGCGGCTCGCCGCCGCTGTCGTACAGCCCGACGCGAACGTTCGGGCTGGTCGCCGTCGTCGGCTTCGGGAGGCCCAGTCGGTCGGGGATGGGCCGCCCGTTGTCGAAGGCGCACCCGGCGTCGTCCCGCGTCGAATCGAAGAACGCCGCCGTGCACGTCGCGTCGAGCAGGTAGGGGCGATCGGGTCGCGCGAGGTCGTCGCTCGCCAGCCGATCCGCGACGCGGTCGGCCGTCGCCGGCGTCACGCGCGCGGTGTCGGCGAACGGCTGGGTCAGCCCCGGAACGAACGCGAAGGTGAACGTCACCGCGATCAGGAAGACGCTGACGCCGATCGTGAAGTCGAGCGTCGATTGCCCGCGTCCGCGTCGACCGTGAGTCGATCCCCCCCTCATATGAACAGGAACACCAGGAGCGCGAACGTCGGCAGGACGACGACGAACTTCGCCCCGGCGAGGAGGCTCACGTCGCGGATGTACCCCGCGATGACGCCCGAGATGACGGCCTGGAACGTCACCGCGTGGAAGAACAGCAGCGTCAGCAGGTCGGTGTCGACGTTACCGCCGAACCCGCCGCCTCCCGTGCCCCCCGCGCCGCCCGCTCCGCCCCCGCCACCCGACGCCTGCGAGGCCAGCCCGGCCATCACGTCGAGGAACTTCACCTTGAGGATCGCCATCACCCCGAGCAGCGTCATGAACGTCATGATGATGATGACGACCTGCATCCGGGTGCGGGACTTTCGGTCGCGGTCGATGTCGTCCTGGTTCTCGCTCGCCTGGGCGGCGGTCGTCAGGACCGCGGTGATCTGGCTCGACGCCTCCTGGGCCTTCGCGATGAGCTTCACCGTCCGGGCGAGCCGCGGGATGCGATACGCGTTGTTGAACTCCCGGAGCGCCTCCTTGAGTCCCGTCCCGTAGTTCACCTTCGCGTGGATGGTCTCGAACTCGTCGGCGAGCCGCCCGCTCGAGGTGTCGGAGACGACACGGATGGATTCGAGCAGCGTCATCCCCGTGTCGTTCGCCGACGACAGCTTCCGGAGGTCCTCCGAGAGCTTCCCGACGACGCTGCGGCGCGTCCTGACGTTCCACTCGTGGAACGCCGTCAGCGGGACGAGGTTGACGTAGAGCGGGACGTAGAGGAGGAAGAACGTCCCCCGGACTGGCGCGCGCTTCAGCCCGTCGATCGAGAGGGGGACGAACCCCGACACCACGAAGAAGGCGAGCAGCACGAGCGTCGCCGGCACCGTGACGAGCAGCACCGTCAGCGGGTGATCGCGGAAGAAGTGGTGCGGTCGAGAGAGCATCTCGAGGGTCTCGTAGGTCCCCTCGCGGCTCTCGATGCGGTCGAAGACGCTGTAGCGCCCGCTGTACCGCTCGACGAGGCCGAGACCGAACAGGCCGCCGCCGTCGTCGTCCCGACCGTCGTCCCCCCGGAGGTAGCCGTCGCCGACCTCGTCCTGGACGACGGTCGAGATGAGCACGAGGAAGCCGACCCCGACCAGCGGGATCAGCCCGTAGACCGTCCCGTAGAGCAGCGTCGTCTGGGCCTGGCCCATCATGCTCATGATGACGAGGATGATGATGAGCAGCAGGGGGAACAGCGAGAGGGTCATGTACATCTCGCCGAACAGTTCGAGCGTCTCGAGGATCGTCTCCTGTTCCTGCTGTGAGGTGCGCATCTGCTTGTCCTTCTGGTCCTCGAGGAAGCGCGTCATGTTCCCGCCGGAGTTGACGATCGAGAGCATGTCGGTGAGAAACCCCCCCAGCTCGTCGCTGGGCGTCCGGAGCGCCTGGTTTCGGATGGCCGTCCGGTAGTCGGTGTCGAAGTACCGCGTCTCGAGGACGATGCTCTGGAACTCCTTCGACACCTCGCCGTAGGTGTCGTCGGCGGTGGCGATCGCCTCCAGGATCTCGAGCTGGTTCAGCCCGCCGACGGAGAGGGCGTACATGAACGAGACGGCGTCGGAGAGGAGGACGTTGATCTCGCGCTTCCGCTCGCCGGCGACGAAGTAGGGGACGGCCGCGAGCGTCCCGAAGCCCAGCGCGAACCCGACGAGGCCGAAGACGATCCCGCCGAGGACGATCAGCGCCGGCACCTTGACGGCCTGGACGATCGCGAGCAGCTGCGGATCCAGCGGCACCCCGAGGATGCTCGGCGTCCCCCGGACGAACAGCTCGAAGATCGTGTAGGTGAGGACGGTCCCGAGCACCCACAGCAGGAGACCGACCAGGAGGCCGACGGCGAGCGCGCGGGCGAGGTACAGCTCCACGGTGTCGGCCATCCTCGCCTCGGCGAGCTTCCGCTCGATCGAGTCGGTGAACTCGCTGTCCTCGCCGAACGCCCAGCGGTAGAGGGGGTAGAAGGCGTCCCCGATCGCGTCGGCGCTCCCGGCGGGCGAACCGCGCGCCGATTCGACGCTCATTCCGACCCTCCCTTGGGTCTGAAGCCGCCGAAGCCGTCGCCGGAGTCGTCGGTGGAGTCGCCGTTCGCGGAGCCATCGGCGGTGTCGTCCCCGGCGTTCCGGGCATCGTCGCTGGCCTCGCCGTCGCCGTCGTTACCGTCGTCGCCGACGTCACCGGAGCCGTCGGGGTCGGTCGCGGCCATGGAGACGACGGCGGCCGCGTCGACGCGCTCGCCCTCGTACTCCGCGAGGAGGGACTCGCCCTCGCTGAGGATCCCGCGCGCCTCCGCCAGGTTCTCCGGGCGCGGGTCGGGTCGGGGGACCATCTCCTCCTTCTCGGGGTCGATGTCGATCTCGACGGACTCCATCTCCCGGAGGTCCTCGAGGCTCCGTTCGAGGTCGTCGTTCGCGATGAGCGCGAGGATCGTGTCGGGGTCGTTGATGAACGCCTGCAGGGTCGCCGCGACCTGCGTGTAGGTGTTCAGGTTCCGCTCGACGAGGTAGGCGAGCACCAGTCGGCGCTTGAACAGTTCCTCCTCGAGCGTCTCCGTGGACCACCCGCGGTCGAAGGTGATCCCCTGGAGGGTGTTCGACTGGCCCATCTCCAGGAACTCGTCGGTCTCGGCCTGCCACTGGTAGACGTCCTGTACGTTGATCTCGTCGTTCTCCGCGTCGTAGCGGTTGATCTCGGTGATGGACTTGTTCCGCCGGACCTTGTCCCCGGCCACGCGCGTCGAGGTCTGGATCGAGACGAGATCGAGGGCCGTGAACATCGTCTTCGAGACGTTGATCGGCTCGGTCGTGAACCGCTTTATCACCTCCCCGACCGAGTCGGCGTGGAAGGTCGTGAGCGTGGTGTGGCCGGTGGACATGACCTGAAAGAGCGTCCGGCCCTCCTCGCCGCGGATCTCGCCCATGACGATGTACTCGGGGCGCTGGCGGAGCGCGGCCTCGAGCAGGTCGAACTCGTCTACGTCGCCCTTCCCGTCGTCCGAGAAGGAGGGGCGGGTCACGCTCGCGATCCAGTTGCGCTGGGGGAGTTCCACCTCGCGGGTGTCCTCGATCGAGACGATCTTCGACTGGGAGGGGATGAACAGCGAGACGGCGTTGAGCGAGGTGGTCTTCCCCGAGGCCGTCCCGCCCGCGAAGACGAGCGACTTGTGGTTCTCGATGCAGAGCCAGAGGAAGGCCATCTCGTCGAGCGAGAACGTCTTCCAGTTGATGAGGTCGATCGGCGTGAACGGGACGTCCTTGAACTGCCGGATGGTGTAGTTCGTCCCGTGGTCGGACACCTCCCGCCCGAGGGTGAGCTGCGCGCGCGACCCGTCCGGGAGGGTGCAGTCGACCTGCGGCTGGCGCTTGGAGATGCCCTTGCCCGAGCGCTGGGCGAGCTTGACGACGAAGTCGTCCAGTTCCGCCTCGCCGTGATAGACGTTCGAGATGATCTGCTCGTGGTCGGTGTGGTAGACGAACACCGGCGAGTTGTAACCGTCGCAGGAGACGTCCTCGACGTTGATGTCGTGCTTGATCGGGTCGATGCGCTCGTAGCCCACGAAGTCGCGCCGGAGGGCGTAGAGGAGCTTCTCGATCTGGTACTCGGTGAGCGTCGGCGCGTCCTCCGCTAGGAGCGCCGGCTCGGGCCGGGCGGCGATCCCCGCCAACTCCCCCGAGCGAACGATCGGCTCGTCGTCGAATCCGAGCAACCCCTTCAGTCGGGCCACGATCCCCGACCGCTCGTCCGCGCTCTCCTCCGCCCCTTCCCTCTCGCCGCCGCTCTCGTCCCCTCTCTTCCCCTTCCCCTCGCCTCCCGCCTCCTCCCCGCGCCCCGCGCTCCCGCCCGGTCCGTGACCCAGCGACGCGACGTCGCCCTCGTAGAGGTCGTACCGGTCGAGCAGGCGCGTGGTCTCGCGGGTGATGACCCCCGCTCGGGACCCCTCGCCGCCCTTCACGATGACGTCGTCGTCGGAGTACTTGATCGCGGTGCGGAGCTTCTCGGTGAGGAACTCCCGCAGGTCGCGCTCGACGGGCGTGAGGTGCGGTTCGACGACGTAGTACTTCCGCTCGTTCTCCCGCTCGGAGTGGAAGATGATCACGAACGCGTAGGGCTCGTTCACCCAGTAGCGATCGACCTCGCGGAAGTGAGACTTCTTCGCGAGCGGCACGGTCCGTTCGAGATCGTAGCGGTTGACCACGGTCGTGTGCCCCTCGACGGTCGAGAAGAAGTCGTCCTCGTCGAGGTCGGGATCGACGTCGACCGTGCGCGCCTCGACGATCCCGTCGAGGAGCGACGCCGACGCCCCGCCCCGACCCAACCGCCCCGAGAGCAGCGTCGGATCGAAGCCGAGCGCCTCGCTCCCGTCGAACGGGACCACCTCGCCGTCCCCGGTTCGCGGGGGCTCGCCGTCCTCGTCGTAGTAGTACTCGCGCTTGTAGTCCTCCCACGTGTACTCCCCGACCGCGACGCGCGACTCCCCGGGGGCGTCGGAGTCGTCGGAGCCGTCAGACTCGTCGGACACCTCCCCGTCGTCCGAACTCCCCGGGAGCCACGCGCGTCCCGAGCGGGCGTCCTTGCTGGCCATGACGGTTCCACGCCCCACGTGTCAAAAAACTTTTTGTCCATTTCGTGAATGTATCCGAATCGGGCCTGTCTGGCGCGGGCCGATCCGGCGGACCAGGCCGGCGGAGACCGATCCGGCGGATCGTACGGGTCGTCGTACTGCCGGCGTGCGCCGCTGAGGGATCTCGGCGCTGAGCGTCGAACATCTCGACGGAGGTACGGAAGGCGGTATCAGCCGACGAACCGCTCGATGCGGTCCATCGCCTCACGCAGGTCGTCGAAGCCGGTGGCGTAGGAGGCCCGGAGGTGGCCCTCCCCGCCCGCGCCGAAGGCCTTCCCGGGGACCATCGCGACCGACTCCGCCTCGAGCAGCGCCTCCGCGAACGCGTCCGCGTCGTCCCAGGGGCACTCGGGGAAGACGTAGAACGCCCCGGTGGCCTCGAAGCAGTCGATCCCCATCTCCTCGAACCGCGCGAGGACGAACTTCCGGCGGCGGTCGTACTGCCGGCGCATCTCCACCACCTCGTCGCCGCACTCCTCGATGGCGGTCAGCGCCGCGTGCTGGGCGGTCGTCGGCGCGGAGAGCATCGTGTACTGGTGGACGCGGTTCATCGCGCCGATGGCCTCCGCCGGGCCGAGCGCGTAGCCGAGGCGCAGGCCGGTCATCGCGTAGGCCTTCGAGAAGCCGTTGAAGACGATCGTGCGCTCGCGCATCCCCTCCAGGGTGGCGACGGAGACGTGTTCGCCCTCGTAGGTGAGTTCCGAGTAGATCTCGTCCGCGAGTACCGCGAGGTCGTGCTCGCGGGCGAAGTCGGCGACTGCGGCCACCTGTTCGCGCGTCAAGGTCGCGCCCGTGGGGTTGTTCGGGTAGCACATGACGAGCGCGTCCGCCTCCTCCGCGCCCGCCTCGGCGAGCACCTCGGGGGTGAGCGCGAAGTCGTCCTCGACGCGCGTCGGGACGGGGAGCACCTCCCCGCCCGCGAAGACGACCCCCGGCACGTAGGAGACGTAGGAGGGCTGGGCGACGGCGACGGTGTCGCCGGGGTCCACGAGCGCCCGGAACGCGAGGTCGATGCCCTCGCTCGCGCCCGCCGTCACGAGCACCTCCTCGTGGGGGTCGTAGTCGAGGCCGTAGCGCTCGCGGCAGTCGGCCGCGACGGCCTCGCGCAGTTCGCGGGTCCCGCGGTTGGCGGTGTAGGAGGTGCGCCCGCGTTCGAGCGACTCGATGGCCGCCTGTCGGGCGCGCCACGGGGCGGTGAAGTCCGGTTCGCCCACGCCGAGCGAGATGACGTCGTCCATCTCCTCCGCGAGTTCGAAGAAGCGACGGATGCCCGAGGGTGGCACCCGCCGTACCCGCTCTGCAAGCTGGATCGGACCGCCCCGGTCGGTCCCCTCGTTCATGGCGTCACCGACAGCCGATCGTCGTCGTGGCCGTCGCCGAACTCGATGCCCGCCTCCTTGTAGCTCTCCATGATGAAGTGCGTCACCGTCTGGGTGACCTCGGGGACGGGCGCGATCTGCTCGCTGACGAACCGGGAGAGTTCGCTCATCGAGTCGGCCTCGACCGTCAGCGCGAAGTCGTAGTCGCCGCTGACCAGCCGGAGGGTGCGCACCTCGTCGAACTTGACGAGGCGGGCGGCGATGTCGTCGTAGCCCGTCTCGCGGTCGAGCGTCACGTTGCACTCGACGAAGGCGCGCACGCGCTCCTCGGCGACGGACTCCCAGTCGACGACCGCCTGGTAGCCGCGGATCGCCCCGTCGGACTCGAGCGCGTCGATGGCCGCCGCTACCTCCTCCTCCGGCGCGCCCAGCTGGCGCGCGATGTCGGCGGTGTCGTACCGGGCGTTCTCGCACAGCAGGTCGAGGACGTCGCGCTGCGTGTCCATGCCACGTGTCGGGGCGACGGCGCTAAAGAGGCTTTCTCCTCGGGCAACGCCGTTCGGCCCACGGCGCTCGGTGACTCGACCCCTCGAAAGATCGAGAACGACGAGTGAGTTCGAAAATTCCTCCTCGGACGTGTCGAAATAGTCCAGAATAGTACTAGGACCACTAGCAGATACCGGAGATACGTTTACATCTCCGGTCGAACTACCGTGGTGCGTACTCATGCGTCGACACGCCGTTGCCTTCGCCGCTACGCTGTACCGGGCCGGAGCGCTCCCGCTCGAACAGGCCGCCGGATACGCGGGCCGGTCGCCCGACCGCTTCCGCGCGCGGTTCGGTCCCTCTAGCCCTCCACCACATTCGAACGCGCCTGAAAGGGAGGGGGAACGAACCTTATAGATATATTATCTCACGATATACTTATAGGGGTTAACCACATCGTTGTTCACATGCGCACCCACGCTGTCGGGACGGCGATCGCGCTCTACGAGACGGGCGACATCACCCTCGAACAGGCCGCGAGCTACGCGGGAGTGACCCCGGGTCGGATGGCCGAGAGCCTCCGGGCCCGCGGCGTCGAGGTCAGACAGGGAACCGAGGAGCCCGCGGCGGTCGCCACGCCCCTCGCCGTTCGCTGATTCCGGCAGCGCGAGGACAACGCCCTTTCTCCCCCGGTCCCTACGTCCCGCCATGGTACTCGAAGAATCCGAACGATCGCTCGAACGCGGCGACGCCGCACCGAACTTCGCGCTCCCCGACACGGACGGCGAGGAGCGTTCCCTCGCCGACTTCGCCGACCGCGAGGCGCTGCTGCTGGTGTTCACCTGCAATCACTGCCCCTACGCGCGGGCGAAGTTCGACCTGCTCAACGACCTCGCCGAGGAGTACGACGAGGTTGCCGTCGTCGGGATCAACCCCAACGACGCCGAGGAGTACCCGGAGGACTCCTTCGACCGGATGGTCGAACTCGTCGACGACGGGACGATCCGCTACGACGCCTACCTCCGCGACGAGAGTCAGGAGGTCGCCCGCGCATACGGCGCGGTCTGCACGCCCGATCCGTTCCTGTTCGCCCGGCGCGAGGGCAGCGAGGCCCGACGCGCCTCGGAGAGCGCGAGCGGCGACGAGCCGCGAGCCGAGTTCCGCCTCGCGTACCACGGCCGCCTCGACGACGCGCTCGACCCGGACGCGGACCCCACGGAGTTCTACGTCCGCGAGGCGATCGACGCCGTCCTCGCGGGCGAGGACGTCGACCTGGAGTTCATGCCCTCGCGGGGCTGTTCGATCAAGTGGAGGGAGGCCTGAATCGTCGGACGCCGATCCCCGTCAGAACGGGCCGGAGGTCCCCGCCGCGCTGATGACCCACGTCGCGTCCCCGCCCTCGTCCACCCGGAGATAGAGATAGGTCCCGCCGTCCCGGTACGGATTGAATGAGACCTCCTCCGCGTGTTCGGGAGGCCGCCCGTCGACGGTGAACCCGACGTGGTACTGCACGGCCTCGGTGAACGCTTCGGGAACGAGCAGCGTCTCGTCCGGTCTCAGCGAAACTGACGAGCGAAGTGACCGCTGGGCGGGCGGGACCCCTCGGAGGTCGCCGTCCACGGTGTACGTCTCGGGGGCGTCGATGACGTGGACGCCGAGCGTGTGCGGAAGTCGATCCAGATTCGCGAAACCGAGGCTTCCCGAGGGTGGTCCGTCACGTCCGAGTCGCGGCGTCGAGCAGCCGGCGAGGCTCCCAACGGTGACCGTTCCGATCGCTCCGAGGAGCGATCGACGCGTGGTGGAGGGCATGTATCACCGGGAGTGACGTTCGTTCGGGCATACGTCTTCCGATCGTCCGTCGATCCGCCGTGGCGAGATCCGCGGGAGTCACGCGAGCGGGAGCGAGTGTGACGTCGGCACGTCCACGACTGGCCGAACGAAGTGAGGGAAGGAAGTGGACGTGCCGGGAGAACGACGCGGGCGACCGTCCGTCTGACTAGACGTGCCGGCAGTCTCCCGACGCGCCGACCCGTAGACTGCTGGCGCGTCCGTAGCGGTAGCAGGTGCCCCGCCCGACCGAGGGGCGGCGAGTCGGACCGAACGGTCGGTCACTCCCCCGACGACGACCGGGTCGCCGGCTCCTCCCACCGGAGGTCGATCACCTCGCCGGTCTCGTCGTCGTAGTCGACGAAGCCGAGGACGGTCCCGGGCGACATCGCCGAGAGATCGTACCGCTCCTCGCTCCGCCGCCTGACCTCCTCGACGACGGACTCGGGGGGCGTCTCCTCGCCGCCCGACAGGCCGAAGCCGACCTCGCCGGTCGCGGAACCCACGAGGACCTCCTCCGTTACCGTGCCTCCACGTGCCATGGTCGTCGATAGCGACCTGCGACGGAAAAGGTTTCCGCGACCTGACAGCAGTGGGGGCGACCCGCGTCGCCGACTCGTCGGACCCCTCCGGCGACGACGCCGTTCAGTTCCCGCTCCCCGCACCGGGCGGGGCCGTCAGTCGGACGTCTCCGTCGCCTCGCGCGCCCCGCCGTACCGCGCCCGGCGGAGGCCGTCGCAGACCGTCCCCTGCCCCGTCATGTTCGTCCGGGCGAGGCGCGCGCGGCGGTGGACCAGGTCGAACGACTCGGCGGTGAGGGGGTCGCCCTCGGGGGTGGCGAACAGGCGGTCGTCCGGCTCCTCGACGATCCCCACGTCGGTCGCCTTCTCGACGTAGCGCGCGAGCGGTTCGCGGGGGACGAAGACGACGAGCGCGTCCCCGTCGAGCGAGATCGCGGCGCGGTCGGGTTCGGCGTCGAGGGTCACGTCCCCCCGGCGGAGGCGGGCGATCTGTTCGGGGCGTACGCCCGCGTCGAGCAGGGCCTCGACCGCTCCGTGCTGGCGGGCCAGTCTGGCCTTGTCGTCGAGGACGGCCCGGATGGCCTCCACGCCTTCGGTCGCGTCCTCGAAGACGGTCTCGAAGTCGAGCCCTCCGTTGACCCCCTCGTTGATCTCCCGTTCGTGCATGTGATCGACCAGTTCGACCCGGACCGCCTCCACGCCGTCGAGCGCGAGGGTCTCCTCGCGGGCGTCGCTCGCCATCATCCACGCGAAGGCGGGCGAGCACCACGCCGTCGGGAGCGCGATCCGGACGGAGACGCGCGGGGGGTCGACCTCGACGCGCTCTACGTACTCGAGTTCGACGATCGAGCGGTCGAGTTCCGGGTCGGTGACCCGATCCAGCCGGTCGAGGACGGCGGCGCGCGTGGGGGTGGGTGTGCGTCCGCTCATCAGTCGTCGGCCGTCGCCGGCCCCCGGTCGTACTGATCGGCGAGGTCGAACCGCTCGCTGATCTCGTCGCCCCGGAGGTCGCGCTCCCGCCGCGAGAGGTCGATGTCGTAGAGCCGCGCGGCGTTCTCGCCCATCACCTTCCGCTTCACGTCGAGGTCGAACTCCACGCCGTATTCGGCCTCCTGATCGGGCGCGAGTTCGAACTCCATGACCGCCTCGACGAGCCAGTCGGGTTCCCAGATGGCGTAGTCACTGCCGAACAGCACCCTGTCCTCGCCCAGCCAGAACAGGAGTTCGCCCAGGATCTCGCCGAACTTCCGCGGGCGCGACAGCGCGAGCGGGGCGGCGACGGCCAGCCCGCCGTACACGTTCGGCTCCTGGGCGGCGATCCAGCAGAAGTCGTCCAGCCGCGGCAGCCCGACGTGCTCGACGACGAAATTCAACTCCGGGAACGACGTCGCCGCGTCGTCCACGTCCGCCACGTCGAATGCGTCGCGGTTGAGCGGCCGGATGGTCGGTCCCTTGTGCGGGTGGACGTTCTCGATGCCGAGTTCGGCGCACTTCTCCAGGTACTCGAAGGCCTCCTCCGAGTCGAGCCGCCAGCCCTTCGAGTCGCCCTTCCACTCGGCGGTGTAGACCTTCACGCCCTGGAGGTCGTACCGCTCGTGGTCGCGTTCGAGTTGCTCCAGGCCCTCCTCGCCGTCGCGCGGGTCGAACCGCCCGTTGAGGACGAACCGCTCGGGGTGCTCCTCCGCCAGTTCGGCGTTCTGCTCGGTCGTGTTGAACCCCTCCTCGTAGAACTCCGTGAGGTACGTCGGCTGGAAGATCGCCATGTCCACGTGGCCGTCGCGAAACAGGTCGCGGAGCAGCCGATCGGGTCCGTACTTGCGGTACGTGGAGAGGTCCCACTGGTGCTCCTCGGGCGTGAACCCGGTGTGGTAGTCGTAGAAGCACTGGATGAACTGCTCTCCCCCCTCGTGGACGATGTTCTCCTCGCTCGCGTCCCACATGTGGACGTGCGAGTCGAGGACGAACACGTCCTCCCCTTCGTGGTGGTACATACCGATCCTACATCGAGGCATGATAACAAATTACTTATGACTGGTTAACACACACCAGAGAGTCAGGAGACCGTGGACATACCTTTTACTCGTCGCCGGTCGTGCGGTGGGATACCATGCGAGCCGCCCGACTGCACGAGTACACCGACGAGATGAGCGAGGCGCTCTCGATCGACGACGTGGACCGACCCGAACCGACGCGCTCTGACCACGTGGTCGTGGAGGTCGAGGGCGCGGGCTGGTGCCAGACGGACAACCACATCATCGAGGGGATGTGGACCGACTACGTCGAGCAGGACCTCCCGTTGACGCTGGGCCACGAGAACGCCGGGACCGTCGTCGAGACCGGGGAGGAGGTGACGACCGTCTCGGAGGGCGACCGGGTCATCTGCCACCCGGTCCTCCCCTGCGGGAAGTGTCGGCCCTGTCGCCTCGGCGAGGACATGCACTGCGTGAACCTCTCGTTCCCGGGGCTCACGACCGACGGGGGGTTCGCGGAGGCGCTGCTCACCTCCGAACGGTCGGTGGTGGCGCTCCCCGACGGCGTCGACCCGATCGACATCGCGCCCCACGCGGACGCGGGGATCACCGCCTACCACGCCGTGAAGAAGGCCGTCTCGCGGCTCGTCCCCGGCGACTACGCCGTCGTCGTGGGCGTGGGCGGGCTCGGCCACATCGGGCTCCAGTGCCTGGAGGCGATGAGCGCCGCGCGGATCGTCGCCCTGGACGTGAAGCCGGAGGCCCGCGACCTGGCCGAGGAACTCGGCGCGGACTACACGCTCGACCCGCAGGACGACGACGTGCCCGCCGAGATCGAGTCCATCACGGACGGCCAGCTGGCGAAGCAGGTGGTCGACTTCGTGGGGCGGGATCCGACGCTCGCGCTCGCGCCGGAGATCGTCGCCGGCACGGGCGAGCACCACGTCGTCGGGTACGGCGGGCACGTCCACGAACCGGCGCAGTCGCTCGTCAACGGCGAGTTCTCCTACGTCGGCACGCTCGTCGGCAAGTACACCGAACTCCAGGAGCTGATGGCCCTCGTCGCTCAGGGCGACGTCGAACTCCGCACCTCGCGCTACGGACTGGAGGAGATCAACGACGTGGCCGAGCGCCTCGAACACGGCGAGATCGAGGGGCGGGCGGTCATCACGCCGAACGCCTGAGACGGGCGGGGCGACCGACCCCTCCGGCCGGTCAGTCGGCGCTCTCCGCGGTCGTTCCCTCGTCGCGGAAGAAGCGGTCGTAGGCCGACTGGAAGTCCTCGTCGCTCTCGGCGATGCGGGCCCAGTCGGCGAGGCCGCGCTCCTCGGGCGTCCCCTCGACGGTGTTGTCGAGGACGAACGCGACGATGCCGCCGACGGCCATGTTCGTCGTCCCGAGGATGTAGAGCGTCCCGCCGACGGCGCTCGTCGCGAGGATCGACCCGACGACGGGCACCGTCGCGAGTCCCTGCTGGAACGCCGCCGTGCCGCCCACCGCGCCCATGTACGAGGGGACGGCCATCCCCGCGAAGACCGCGAGGCCGATCGTGAAGATGTTCCGTGAGGAATCGAGGTCGACGTACTTGAGGTTCGACAGCCCGACGGCGACGATCTGCCCGAACATGGCGAGGTAGAGCCCCCCGACGATGGGATCCGGGATGGTCGCGATGAGCGTCCCGAAGTAGCCGACGAAGCCGACGAGGAGCATCACCGCCGCGCCGATCTGGACCACGTAGCGCGAGGCGACCCCCGTCAGCCCGATCGCGCCGATGTTCTCCGAGTACGAGGTGGACCCGCCCGTGCCCATCATCCCCGCGAAGACGTTCATCAGCCCCTCCATGCCGATGCCGTGGTCGATGCGCTTCCGGCTCGGCGCGCCGACGCCGGAGAGGCGCGCGACGGCGTGGTAGTCCGCGAAGCTCTCGATGATCGACGCGAGGACGCCGGCGAACATCCCGACGACGAACGACGCCTGGACCTTCGGCACCCCCCACATGAGCGGGTAGATGGCGTAGATCGGTTCCGCCGACGCGACCGAGTCCAGGTCGACGTACCCGATCGACCCCGGCGCGTAGACCCCGGCGACCGAGAGGACGGCCGCGACGAGCCACGCCCCCGCGATCCCGAGGATGACGGGGAAGAGGCTGAACGCCCGGTTCCGACCGTCGAGGTACTGGGAGAACAGGACGATGAGCCCGAGGGTGAGGAGCACGAGCCACCAGTTCTGCTGTGCGCCCGCGACGCCCGGGTTCACGTCGACGATCTGCGGGGCGGAGAAGAGCGACAGGCCGATGAGCGCCACCACGGGGGCGACGACGACCGGCGAGATGTACGAGCGAAGGCGGCCGACGACGCCGAGGTAGCCGATGGCGACCTCCGCCAGCGCCGCGACGACGATCGCCCCCTGGAGGTAGAGGAGCTTCGACTGCCAGTCGGGCAACCCGGCGACGACCGGGGCCGCCGTGACGATGGCGATGCCCGGCGCGAGCATCGAGAACGGCGCACCCTGGACGATCGGGTACCGGTTTCCGATCGTCGTCTGGGCCAGCGTCGCGACCCCGGAGACGACGAAGAACGTCCCGACGAACTTCGCCGTCACGTCCTCCGGCATCCCCATCAGGCCGGCCAGGATCAGCGGCACCGCGATGTTCGCCCCCACCATCGTGAGGTAGTGCTGGACGCCGAGGACTACCGAGGTCCCCATCGGCGGCCTGTCCTCGATGCCGTACTCGACCAGCGACGATTCCTCCTCGCTCCGCGATCCGTCCTCACTCACGTCGTCCACCTCGCGACCCATGCAAATTACCCGAGGATCGGCGACCGACCGGATAAAGGCGTCGTCACGCGATCCGAGTGTGAGAAGGTTTACATACCAGAGGGAGGCCAGCGACCCCGTGAGCTGAGAGTCGCCGTGTGGCGTCCCGCGGTTGCGCGACGCACCGCCGCACGCTCCCTGGCCGGCCGCCGACCCTCGGGCGGCTCCCGCCGGCCCCCCGCGTCGCCTGTTCGCCCACCTTTCGCTGCGGGAGCGGCCTCCGGCCGCTCCCTGGCAAAATCTGGACCAAAACCTCGGTGCTCCCTTCGGTCCGCGCCGAGTCCGTTCGAACGGCTGGGTCAGCCTCCGTTCGGCCTCCGGCCTCGTTCACGGTAGCGCGACACCGTGCCTCGCGAGCATCGTCCGCGGAGTCGCCCGTTCGCCCCGAGGCTTTTGCCCTCGCCGCGCGAGCCGATGGTATGAACGACGTCGTTCCCGAGCGCGTCGAACGGTTCGCCCGCCTCGTCGGTCCCGCCGCCGACGAGGTCGTCGCGGAGATGGACGCCTACGCCGAGGAGCGGGGCTTCCCGACGGTCGGTCCCGCCGTCGGGGGGTGGCTGCGCCTGCTCGCGACGATGGTGGACGCCGAACGGATCTTCGAGTTCGGGTCGGGCTTCGGTTACTCGGCGTACTGGTTCGCCGGGGCACTCCCCGGGTCCGGCGAGGTCGTCCTCACCGACCGCGACCCGGACGACCTCGACCGCGCCCGCGCGTACCTGGAGCGCGGCGGCTACCTCGACCGCGCCGTCTTCGAGGAGGGCGACGCGATCGAGGTCGTCGAGCGCTACGACGGCCCGTTCGACGCGGTGCTGATCGACAACGAGAAGCATCGCTACGCGGAGGCGTTCCGCGCCGTCCGGGAGAAGGTCGCCCCCGGCGGCGTGGTCGTCGCCGACAACGCGATCACCGCCGGTCCGATCGACTTCGACGCGCTGGTCGCGCTGATGGCGGGCGAGTCGGTCGAGACCGACGAGCACACCCGCGGCGTCCACGAGTACCTGACGACCGTCCGCGACGACCCGGCGTTCGAGACGGCGCTGATCCCCGTCGGGGAGGGGATCGCGGTGAGCTACCGCACCGGGTAGCGACGCGCTGATCGCCAGACGAGGCTCAGTTCCATGACAAAAGTTAGTAGTCCACGGTCCCACCGTCCGTACATGCCAGGCGGCACTGACATGACGCTTCGACCGTTTCTGTGGCGAGCCGAACGGCTCTACCCGGACACGGAGATCGTCTCCCGGACGGCGGAGGGCATCACGCGCTACACCTACCGCGAGTACGGCGACCGCGTCCGCCAGCTCGCGAACGCCCTCGACGACCTCGGCGTCGAGGCGGGCGACCGCGTGGCGACGTTCTGCTGGAACCACCACCGGCACTTCGAGGCGTACTTCGCCACGCCCTCCGTCGGCGCGCAGTTACACACGATCAACCCGCTGCTCCCGGCCGAGCACGTCCGCTACATCGTCGGCAACGCCGAGGACCGGGTACTGTTCGTCGATCCGTCGCTGATCGGGGCGCTCGAATCCGCCGTCCAGTCGCCGGAGTTCGACGCGGTGGAGCGGTACGTCGTGATGGGCGAGGAGGTCCCCGAGACCTCCCTCGACCCCGTCGTCTCCTACGAGGAGTTCATCGGCGATCGCCCGACGGAGTACGACTGGCCGGACGTGAGCGAGGACCAGCCGGCGGGGATGTGCTACACCTCCGGCACGACCGGGAACCCGAAGGGCGTCGAGTACACCCAGAAGATGCTCTGGGCGCACACGATGGCGACGATCACGCCCCAGGGGCTCGGAATCGCCTCCGACGACGTGGTGATGCCCGTCGTGCCGATGTTCCACGTCAACGCGTGGGGGATGCCGTTCAGCACCACCGCCGGCGGCGCGAAGCACGTCTACCCCGGCCCCTCGCCGACCCCCGAGGACCTCGCCGGCCTCATCGAGGAGGAGGGAGTCACCTTCACGGCCGGCGTCCCCACCGTGTGGCTCGGGCTGATGGACTACTGCAAGGAGCACGAGGTGGACCTCTCGTCGCTCGAGCACGTCATCGTCGGCGGGTCGGCCGCGCCGAAGTCCATGATCCGCTGGTTCGACGACCGGGACGTCGAGGTGCTCCACGCCTGGGGCATGACCGAGATGTCGCCGATCGGCTCCATCTCGCACCTCAAGTCGAACCTCGCGGACGCCGACTACGAGACGCAGGTGGACAAGCGCGCCAAGCAGGGCCTCATGGTGCCCGGCCTCGAGTTCCGCGTCGTCGACGACGACGGCGAGGAGGTGCCGTGGAACGGCGAGGACTTCGGCGAACTCTGGGTGCGCGGTCCGTGGGTGACGACGGAGTACTTCGAGCGCCCCGACGCGAACGAGGAGGACTTCGAGGGCAACTGGCTGAAGACCGGCGACGTCGTCACCGTCGACGAGGAGGGCTACATCAAGATCGTCGACCGCGCGAAGGACGTGATCAAGTCCGGCGGCGAGTGGATCTCCAGCGTCGAACTGGAGAACGCCATCATGGCCCACGACGGCGTGGCCGAGGCGACCGTCATCGGCGTCCCCCACGAGAAGTGGCAGGAGCGGCCCATCGCGTTCATCGTGGCCGCGGAGGGGGCCGACGAGGCGACCGTCGAGTCCGAGGTGATGGACATGCTCGCGGCGGAGTACCCGAAGTGGTGGCTCCCCGACGACGTGGTGTTCATCGACGACGTCCCGAAGACCGCCACCGGGAAGTTCTCGAAGAAGGACCTCCGCGATCAGTACAGCGACGCGTCCATGTTCGAGGGGCAGGCTCCCGAGGAGGCGGCCCCCGACGACGACTGAGTCTCGAAGCGACTCGTTTTCGAACCGTCCCGTTGAACTGTCGTTCCGGCGTTCCGGGTTTCAGGAGCTACATTACGCTCGAAACCGTACCCGGTGACCATGGAACTGTTAGACGAGGGCGTCGTTCCGGAGCACGCGCGGGGCGTCAAGCGGGAGGCCCGCGAGTTCGCCGCGGAGCACATCGCCCCCGCGGCTCAGGAGTACCACAACTCCGGGGAGTACCCGTGGGAGATCCTCGAGGCGGGGATGGACGCGGGGCTCGTCGCCCAGGACGTCGGCGAGGAGTACGGCGGGCGCGGCCTCGACCTCCACGAGATGCTCGCCGTCGCGGAGGAGTTCTTCCGCGCGGACGCGGGCATCGGCCTGACGATGATGCTCGCCTCCTTCGGCGCTGAGATCGTCGAGGAGTTCGGCAGCGAGGAGCAGAAGGAGGAGTACCTGCGCCCGGTGGCCGAGAACGAGGTGGTCACGGGGCTCGCCGCCTCCGAACCGGAGACGGGCAGCGACCTCGCCGGGATGACCACGAGCGCCGAGCGCCGGGGCGACGAGTGGGTGCTCGACGGCGAGAAGTACTGGATCGGCAACGCCGTCGAGGGCGACTGGGTCACCCTCTACGCGAAGACGGGCGACTCCGACGACCGCTACTCGAACTACTCGCTGTTCATCGTCCCGACGGACGCGCCGGGGTACGAGGCCGAGCACATCCCCGAGAAGATCGGCATGCGCGCCTCCAAGCAGGGGCACGTCGTGCTCGACGACTGCCGGATCCCGGAGGAGAACCTGATCGGCGTCGAGGGCGCGGGCTTCTACATGCTCGCGGAGTTCTTCAACCACGGTCGCGTGGTCGTGGGCGGCCACGGCCTGGGGCTGGCCGCCGCCGCCATCGAGGAGGCGTGGGAGTTCGTCCACGGCCGGCAGGCGTTCGGCCGCGACGTGAGCGAGTTCCAGGCCGTCCAGCACATCCTCGCCGACATGCGCATGGAGTTCGAGTCGGCACGAGCGCTCACCTGGCGGGCCGCCGACAGGGTCGCGGATCAGGACAACGCCGGGCTGTGGGCCGCGATGGCGAAGACGAAGGCGACCGAGACGGCGAACGACTGCGCCGAGCGCGCGATGCAACTCCACGGCGGGCGCTCGATCCTCCGGGACCGGCGCGTCTCGCGGGTCTACCGCGACGTCCGCATCCCGGTCATCTACGAGGGGGCGAACGAGATCCAGCGCAACCTCATCTACAGCCAGTCGACGTTCTGATCGGGCCCCAACGTTTTCGTCGCCTCACCCCGTCGTGGACGTATGCGCCGCGCAACGTTGCTCCTGCTCGCCGGCATCGGTCTCGTCGTGTTCCCCGAACCCGCGACGACGCTCCTCGGACTGGCCCTCCTCCTCGTGGGGATCGTGCTCTACCTCCGATAGGGGTTAGAACCCCTCGCGGAGGAACGTCTCATCCGGCGGGAACAGCGCCGCCAGCGTCTCACGCGCCTCGGCGCTCGCGTCGAGGCGACCGAACCGCGCCGCCTCCTCGACCGAGAGGTAGCCGACGGCGAGTTGCGAGAGCGTCCCGATCGACACTTCGGCGTCCGCCGCGCCGTCGGTCCGCTCGCAGGTGGCCCGCCCGCCGCTCGCCTCCAGGCGGAACGTCCCGCGGTTCCGCTCGACCAGCGGATCCTCGACCGCGATCGTCGTCGCGCCGTCGGCGGGGGAGGCCAGTCCCGAGAGCGCGCGCTCGACGTCGACGACGCGGATCATCGCCCCCGGTTCGATCTCGATCTCGACGGCGCGGGGGTCCTCGACGAGGTCGTGGAGGCTCGAATCGACGGGACCGTGCAGCGTCACCTTCGCCACCTGCGAGTCGTGATAGCGGCAGAACCGGAGGACTTCGAGGTGCGCCTCGAAGTCGACGGCTCCCGTCTCGTAGACTCTCATCCGGCGGCCCTCCGAATCGTCGCCGTCCTCGATGTCGTAGACGAGGTACCCGCGGAGTTCGCCGTCGCGCTCCCAGCCCGCGACGTAGGGGTCGTCGTCCCAGCCGGCGAAGACGCGCTTCCGCCACCACTCCTCGGTCCGGTACATGGCGAGCGCGCGGTCGTTTTCGGCGCGGTAGACGGCCTCGCAGTCCGCCCAGCGGTCGGCGTCGAGGTCGACGAACCGGCCGCACTCGGGCGGATCGACGCGGTCGAGGAAGTCGATCGCGTCCGGTTCGAACGTCGCGACGGCGTACCGCGAGGCGGTCTCCCAGCCGAACTGCCGGTAGAAAGCGTACTCGAAGGGCCACAGCGAGGCGAAGTGGTGTTCGCGCTCGCGGTACTCGGCGAGGGACTCGGCGAGCAGCCGGCGGACGAGGCCGCGCCGGCGGTGCTTCGGCGGCGTCGAGACCGCCGAGAGACCGCCGACGGCGTGTCGCTCCCCCCTGATACGGTGGGTGAACCAGTAGTGCCGGCCGGTGCAGCACAGCTCGTCGCCGTCGTAGATCCCCCGGCGCGCGCCGATCCGCGCCGGGGCGGGGAGGTCGTCGGGATCGTCGAGCGGATCGGGGCGCTCGGTCGGGCGGAAGGCGTAGGTGACGAGGCGGCGGAACGCCTCGACGTCGTCGTCGGGGACGGGGCGGTAGTCGTACTCGGCGTCCGTCATGCCCGATGGTGCGCGCGCGGCGGCTTAAACGCACCCCGAGAGCGTCACGCGCTACCGCACGGCGTTCCGAATCGGTGCGGCTACGCGACCGTGCCGACGCCGAACGCCTCGCGGACGGCGTCGCTCGGATCCAGGCGGTCGAGTTCCGCGTCCACGTCGACCGTCCCGATCTCGGGCGGCGCGTCGTCCCGGCGGCCGAGCGCCCGCACGTGCCTGAGGTACGACAGTCTGAGGAGCCGTACCGCCCCCCTCGCGCCCGCCTCGCTGTCGAGGTAGTAGGTCACCCACCCCGACTCGGGGTAGATGTGGTGCGGCGACGCGACGCCCTCATCGACCAGCGCGTCCCTGAGTCGCCTCGTGAGCGGTACGTCGACCTGCCACTGCCCGTGGAGGTGGCCGATCTCGCGTCCCCCGACGCTGAACTCCCGTCCAGCGAAGCGGTGGGGTGCCGTCGAGACGCCGGGCCAGGTCTCGACTTCGGCCGTGATGTCGATCATGGTTCACCCGATGGAGGCCGGCGCGTCCGACGCCGTCCGCCGTCCATCGAGACGGGTAGGACGCGGGCGCGGATGAGGGCGTCGCCTAGCGGTCTCGGTCGTCGGCGAGGAGGCGGTAGCCCTCGGGAGGCTCCCGCGCCTCCGCCGCTCCGTCGGAGCCCTTCCGCTTCGCTCCGTAGGTGACCCATCGCGTCCCGTCGCCGTAGCGGGTGTAACTGTACGGGTGGAAGGCGTCGGCGGTTTCGAGCACGACGTCGATGACGCCGCCCCCCTTCGCGCCGTCGTCCGCGAGGACGGCGCGGGTGGCCTCGTCGTGGTCCATCACCCACACCGCGACGACGTCGCCGCCGAGCAGGTCGCGCGCCTCGCGCTCCGTCAGCGGAGCGTCGGGCCACTCCTCGGTCGGTGGCGGGTCCATGCCACGGCTTCGCACTCACGCGGCTTAGCACCTGTGGCAACAGTGACGTACGAAATAAAGTAGTCTTGAATGATAGTAACGCCGTCGAGCCGTTCGACGGCGGACCCGGCGCTTCGACTCGCGGCTTTATGCGTCGAGCGGACGACGTGTGCGACATGGCAGACGTCGATCTCACCGTGCTCGACCGGGGGCGCGTCCGCGCCGATACGAACTTCGTCGTCGACGGCTCCGCCGTCGCCACGGCGTCGAACCCGGAGCCCGAACACGACTACGCCGAGTTCGCGGTGTGGAACCTGGTGATCGAGACGCCGGAGGCGACGGTGCTCTGGGACACCGGGTCGCACCCGGAGGCGGGCGACGGCTACTGGCCCGAACCGCTGTACGACGCGTTCGCGCACGTCGACGCCGCGGACCACCCCCTCCCCGACGACCTCGACGCGGCGGGCTACGACCTGGCCGACGTCGACGCCGTGGTGACGAGCCACCTCCACCTCGATCACGCGGGTGGCCTCGAACACTTCGCCGGGACGGACGTGCCGATCTACGTCCACGCCGAGGAGCTGCCCTACGCCTACTTCAGCGCCAAGACGACGGAGGGCTCGATCGCCTACCTCGCCTCTGACTTCGACCACGACCTGAACTGGCGGGTGGTCTACGGGGAGCGCGCGACGCCCTTCGAGGGCGTCGAACTGCTCCACCTGCCCGGGCACACGCCCGGGTTGCTGGGCGCGCTGATCCGCCGGGGGGACGACCGTCCGGTGCTCGTCGTCGGCGACGAGGCGTACGTGGCGGCGAACTACGAGGAGGGGCGGCCGATGGCGACGAGCCTGCTCTGGAACAACGCCGCGTGGCGAGAGACGCTCGCCCGCGCGCGGGAGATCGAGCGCCGGACCGACGCCTACGTCGTCCTCGGGCACGACCCGGAGCGGTTCGAGGAGATGCGGTCGGTGCTGTAGATGATCTATCGGTAGAATCTCGGCGGAGCAATATCCGAACCTGGTCGGGAGCGTCGATAGTATCCGGCAGGACGTGGACCGTCAATCAGGTCGGAGAGTGAGGACGTGGGTGGCGAACTCACCGTATACTCGCGGCGGGTTCGGCGACTACGACCACGAGCATCACGGACGGTTCGTACGAAACATATCTGCCACTCGAGGTACGTTTCGCTTACGATGGTGGGACAAGAGAGAAAAGTCCCGTTCACCTGGGTACTCAGAGAGAGCGTTCTCGGTATCGTGGGGGTCATCTATTCGCTTCTCGTACTGTCTGAGCGAAGCTTGGAGGGCTATCCAACGAGTATCCTGGTCACAGTCTCGATCGTGGGCGCTTTGGTCGGCGTGGCATCGATCGCTATCTCCTATAGAACCGCGATAAACGACGATACGTCGGGACGTCGGGCTTTACGCGACCCCCTAACTGTCACACTCATCATCGTTGCGGCGAGTGTCTTCATCGGCCTCGTGTTTCTATTTGAATCATCTCTTACGCCACTCATCGCGTTGATCCTCGGCTTTTCGTTCGCTCTTCCTCTGGGATTTCTCTTCGTGAAATTACGGTGGTGAGGTGTTCAAACCGATAACGGCGACGTGCGTCCTCGCAGCTGTTCGTCCCTCCTACGCTACCCCGTTCACCAGCCCCTCCAGCCGCGCCCAGACGACGAGCGCCGCGGGCGTGACGAGCAGCGCGGTGAGGTAGGCGTAGAGGATCGAGAGGCCGGTGAGGACGCCGAACTGCCCGAGGATGGGCGTGATGGCGAGCACGAGCACGCCGATGCCGAAGACCGTGGTGAGCATGCTCCCCGTGAGCGCCCCGCCGGTCCCCTGGACGGTCCGGGTCAGAGCCGGCCCGAGGTCGCGCTCCTCGTACTCGTCGGCGAAGCGGTGGACGACGTGGACCGAGTAGTCGATGCCGAGGCCGATCGTGATCGAGAGGATCGTCGCCGTGAGGGCGTTGAAGGGGATGCCGAGCGCGCGCATCGACCCGCCGATGAGGCCGAGCGTGACGAGGATCGGGACGAGGTTGGCGAGCCCGAGCGACCAGTAGCCCGTGACGGCGCGGTAGACGATCACGAGGAAGACGGCGGTGAGCGCGAGCGCGAGCGCCAGGCTGCGGAACGCGGAGGCGAAGATGACCCCGGAGACGGCGGCGAAGACGACCGTCTGGCCGGTGGCGGTCGCGTCGGCGCGGTAGCGGTCTGCCATCCGTCGACCCGCGTCGGCGACGGCGTCCTGCCCGGCGTCGCCCTCCGCGGTGTAGACGACCTGCGCGCTCCGGTGGTCGGAGGCGAGGTATCGCTCCGCCCGCTCGCCCGCGGGCGACGATTCGAGCGCCGCGTACACCTCCTCCAGGTCGTCGTCCGGGACGCCGTTGCCGTCCAGGTCGTTCCGGGCGACGAGCGCGGCGAACTCGGGATCGGCGGCCGCCTGCGCCCGGATGACGGTGACGATGCTCTGTGAGCGCGCGCGGCGGTCCTCGCTGACCAGGACGGCGGGGGGATCCGCCGACGCGCGGTACATGGTCTCGAGGGCGGTGTCGCGCTCCATCGGTCCCTCGACGTACACGGTCACCGACTGCTGGTTACCGGAGGCGAAGTTCGACTCGAGGTAGTTGAGCGTGCTCGTGACGGTGTACTCCCCCGGCGCGAACGGCTCGGGGAGCGCGTCGAGGTAGGCCGGGACCTCCTCCGGCGGGAGGAAGTCCTCCTGCTGGAAGCTCGTGTCGACGCCCGTCGCGTAGCCCCCCGAGGCGACGGTGAGGACGGCGACGACGAGCAGGACGGCGACGGGTGCGCGGCGCGCGAGGACGACGCCCGCCGAGAGGGCGCGCCCGAGGACGGTTCCCTCGCGGCCGAGCGGTTGCTGGCTGAACTGCGGGATACGAGTGCGGGCGGCGAGTCGGTCGAGCAGGAGCTTCGCCGCGGGGAGGAACACGCCGAAGATGAGGAAGGTGAACGTGATGCCGACGGCGGCGACGAGGCCGAACTGTCGGATCGGGCCGAGCGAACTCGTCCCGTTGGCGGCGAAGCCGATGACGGTCGTCCCGGTGACGATGAAGAAGGCGACCAGGAGCTGTCTCAGGGTGACGCGCATCGACTCGCCGCGCGCTTCCGTCAGGCGCTCCTCGCGGTAGCGGTTGATCGCGTGGATGCCGAAGTCGATGCCGACCGCGAGCAGCAGCGGCGGCACCGCGATGAGCAGCTGGGAGAACGGAATCCCGGCGAGGCCGGTGAAGCCGAACGTCCAGACGAGCGTCATGGCGAGCGCGACCAGCCCCAGCAGGAGGTCGAGCGGGTCGCGGTAGGCGACGACGAGGAAGAGGACGATGAACAGCGCCGCCGCGGGGACGACGACGATCAGCGAGTCGAAGATAACCCGCGAGAACTCGTCGTTGACGATGCCGGAGCCGAACACCTCGATGCTCGGGGCCGTCGCCGCGACGACCCGCTCCGACCGGAGCTGGATGCTCGTCAGCGGGTCGGAACCGCCGCTCGGTCCGCCGGCGGTCGCCGAGTAGCCGGGGATCGAGTGAGAGACGGAGCCGATCGACGCGGAGGCGGTCGCCGCCTCGGGGTTGAAGTCCGTCGAGAGAGCGGCGGCGAAGCCCGGGCGCTCGGCGGCGCGCTCGACGGCGGCGTCGATCTCGCCGGGCGTCGCCCGCTCGACGGCGCGGATCTGCGCGTCGAGCGTGGTCGCGGTCGGATCGAGCTGTCGGGCGACGCCCTGGGCGGCGCTGCTCGTCCCGACGACCCGGAGGCCCTCCCGTTCCGAGAGCGCCTCCTGGGTCTCGAGCATCCGCAACAGCGCGGGCTTCGAGAGGACGTTCCCCTCGCGCTGGATGAGCGACGTGCTCGCGGTGCCCGGCGCGAACGGCGGCGTGAACTCGCGGTTCACGTCCTCGAACGCCGCCTGGGCGGGCACGTCGGTCGTGAACTGGTCCGTGCCGGTCTCCGTCGAGATGTTCCCGAGGCCGACGGCGAACACGCCCGTCACGAGCAGGAAGGCGAGCACGACGGTCTTCGTCCGCCCGACGACGAGAGCGTCGATCCGGTCGACGAGGCGCGCTGCGTCCATCGTCGGTCAGCGCCGACCGACGAGGAGGTAGCCGAGCGCGAGCACGCCGAGGCCGCCGCCCAGGCCGGGGAGCCACCGCTGCCAGAGCAGGCCGCCGCCCTCGCTCCGTCCGACCTCGACGGGGACGCGGTAGGTGGTCGAGAGCTTCGTGTCGCCGTCCGCGTCCTCGTACTGGAAGTCGAGCGAGACCGGGTAGTCCTTCGCCAGCGCGCTCCCGGCGACGCTCACCTTGAACGTGAGGGTGGCGGACTCGCCGGGGTCGAGCGCCCGGACGTACGCCTCGCTGTCGTCCACCGACACGGGTTCGTCGCCGAACAGCTTCGCGGAGACGTCGGTCACCCGCTCGTCCCCGACGTTCGTCACGCGCAGGCGCACCTCCCCGCCGCCGCCGGCCGTGACGTTCGTCCGCACCGGCTCGACCGCGAAGACGTCGCTGGCCGCGCTCACGTTCGAGGTGACGTACAGCGGCGCGCTCTCGGTCACGCCCCCGTCGTCGGTCGGGTATCGGACGACGAAGTCGAACTGCCGGGGGCCGGCGCTCGCGGCGTCGCTCACGGCGAGGTCGTACGCGAAGCGCGCGCCGTCGCCGGCGGCGAGGTCGCCGAGGGCGTACTCGGTCTCGCTCGCGGCGATCGTCCCGCCGCGCTCGCGGAGGACGAGCACGGCGTCCTCGACGTCGTTCGGCCCCTCGTTGACGACGGTCCCGGCGAGGGTGCCGTCGGTGCCGACGCGGAGCGAGGCGTTCACGTCCTCGACGGCGAACGCCTGGCGCGCGTCGGGCGTCACGCCCGCGGCGTACGGCCCGACGCGCCCCCGATTTCCGTCCTCGTCGGTGTAGTCGACGGTGAGGTCGATCGCGTACGAGCGGTTCTCGGCGGTCGGCGCGAACGAGGCTTCCGTGGCGATCGTCGCCTCCTCGCCCGCGTCGAGGTCGCCGACGTAGGTGCGCGCCGTGGTCGCGCCGCCGAACGTGAGCGCCGCGTTCGAACTCCCGAACGTGATCGCCACGTCTGAGAGGTCCTCCTCGCCCGTGTTCTCGACGACGACCTCGACCATGCCGCTCCCGCCGACGCCCGCGGACGTGTTCGCGTCCACGACCTCCAGGTCGGCCGGGGCCGCCTGCGGCCCGGACGGCGTCGCCGGTTGCGCGGGCGTGCCCGTCCGGGGTCCCTGCGCCGGTCCGCCGCCCGCGCCGGGCGTCGTCGCGTTCCCCGTCCCGACCTGAGCGGTTCGGTTCGAGACGTTCGACGCGTTCTCCGGGGACTCCTGTCCGAACGCGCCCGTCGGCGCGAGACCGACGACCGCAGTCGAGACGAGCAGGAGGGTCACGATCAGGAGGGGGCGTCGCACTCAGGACCACCGCCGTCGCTCGCAGCCAACCGCTGTTGTCATTGTCCTACAGACAGGCCGGCCGATTGATAAGCGCCTCGAAAGGGTTCGGGCGCGGCGACGCGCCCGATGACCGCGGACGGCGACGGCGGGCGAGCCTGTCACCCCGGACGTCGACGGTGGACGGCCCCGTCACTCGACCGGGGCACCGCCGTCCGTTTCGACGAGACCGTAGGCGGTCCGCAGGTGGTCGACGATCCAGTCGACCGTGTCGGGGTCGTACGTCCAGAAGCCGTAGAACCTGCGGGGTTCGCGCTCCTCGGCCAGCAGCGCGCACTTGTTCGCCTCGACGCCCGCGCCGTCGTAGACGACGAACCAGGAGTCGGCGACCTCCCTCGAGCGCTCGACGTGGACGGTGAACGACTCGTGCGACGGGACGGGGGCGTCCGGGACGGCGTAGGTGTGCACGTCGAGGTTCGCCCGACCGCCCAGTTGCTCGTAGACGTCGAGCTGGGTCTCGAGCACCGAGAGCCGCTGAAAGCCGGCGTGGAGTTCGCCGCTCCCGACGCGCCAGGCCCGGTCCTCGATCTCGCGCGAGGCGGCGATCATCTGCCCGGTATCGTACGAGGTGAACATCGTCTCGTCGAGGTGATCGAGGATGGGCTTGCGGGCCTTCCGGTCGAAGTGCGGATCGGTCGCGCGGCGCGGGTTGACGACGTCCTCGACGCTCGCGGCCGTAAGGAACTGCTCGTCCTTGCTCAGGACGACGTACTCCCGGGGGCCCCCCGCGGCCTCCCCCCGCTCGACGACGACGTTGCGGTCGGCGAAGTGCTCGCGCAACGCCTCGGTCACGCCCGCGTCGGCGTTGAAGACCGTGAGGGTCTTCTCGTGGGCCTCGACGCCGGCGATCAGTTCGGTGAGTGACATACCTCCGTGTCCACCCACACGCCACCGCCACTTATAGACCTTTACTCGGTCGTGTCACGCGATTTTCCCCCGTCGACTTCCCGACCTGTCGACCGACCCGACAGTCGGTCGTTCACGAACGACCGTGCTCATATTTACCAATCTATCATAATCAATGTGTGCTAACGTATGGTAAACGCTTTAGTTCGCACACTCCGTTTTCCCGGGTACGGACCTTCGGGCCGTTGATTTCACATGACTGACAACGAACTGGTCTGGCGCATCGCCGGCGGTTCTGGTGACGGGATCGACTCCACCAGCCAGAACTTCGCGAAGGCGTTGATGCGCTCGGGCCTCTCGGTATTTACGCATCGGCACTACCCGTCGCGGATCCGCGGCGGTCACACGTACGTCGAGGTACGCGCCGCGGCGGACGAAGTTAAATCCCGCGGCGACGGGTACAACTTCCTGCTCGCGCTGGGCGACAGCTTCGCGCGCAACCCACAGCAGGAGGCGTACTACGGGAACGAGGAGGTGAAGCCGCTGTCGGAGAACCTGGACGAGCTTCGCGAGGGCGGCATCATCGTCTACGACGAGGGGCTGCTCGACGCGAGCGAGATCGAGGACTTCGAGGAGCGCGCCGAGGAGAACGACTGGCACGTCTACCCGCTCGACCTCCGCGGCATGGCCCGCGAGCACGGCCGCGAGGTCATGCGCAACACGGCGGGCGTCGGCGCGACCGCCGCCCTCCTCGGGATGGACACCGGCCCGTTCGAACAGCTCATGGAGGAGCGCATGGGCGGCGACATCCTGGAGCAGAACGTCGAGATCCTCGAGATGGCCTACGAGCAGGTCGCGGAGATGGACCACTCCCACGACCTGCGGATCCCCGAGGGCGAGCACGACGAGACGCAGGTGCTCGTCTCGGGCAGCACGTCGATCGCCTACGGCGCGCTCGACGAGGGCTGTCGGTTCATCGCCGGCTATCCCATGACGCCGTGGACGGACGTGTTCACGATCATGTCCCAGAACCTGCCCGACGTGGGCGGCATCTCCGAGCAGGTCGAGGACGAGATCGCGGCCGCCGCGCTCGCCCTCGGCGCGAGCCACGCGGGCGCGAAGGCCATGTCCGGCTCCTCGGGCGGCGGGTTCGCGCTCATGTCCGAACCGCTCGGCCTCGCCGAGATCACCGAGACGCCGGTCGTGCTCGTCGAGTCGATGCGCGCCGGTCCCTCCACCGGGATGCCGACGAAGCCCGAGCAGGGCGACCTGGAGCACGTCCTCTACACGAGCCAGGGCGACTCCAACCGCGTCGTCTTCGCGCCCGGGGACGTGCGGGAGGCCTACGAGCAGACGCGGACGGCCTTCCAGATCGCCTACGACTACCAGATCCCCTCGATCGTCGTCTACGACCAGAAGCTCTCGGGCGAACTGCGGAACGTCCCCGAGTCGTTCTTCGACCGCGAGCCGAACCCCTCGCTCGGGGCGACGCTCACCGAGGAGGAGATCGCGGAGGCGGCCCACCACGCCTCGGGGAAGTTCAACCGCTACACCTACGACCCCGAGAACGGCGTCAGCCCCCGGTCGCTCCCCGGTCAGCGGGACGGCCGCTTCCTGGCGTCGGGCAACGAGCACAACCCCCAGGGGCACATCAGCGAGGACCCCGAGAACCGCGTCTTCCAGATGGACCGCCGCATGCGGAAGCTCGAGTCCATCCGCGCGGAACTCGACGACGCCGAGGAGTCCAACCAGACCCTCCACGATCCCTCGGGCGACGCCGAGTACGGTATCCTCACCTGGGGTAGCCACCAGGGGACCGTCGAGGAGGCCGTCGACCGACTCAACGAGGGCGGCCACTCGGTGAAGTCGATGGGCGTGAGCGACCTGATGCCCTACCCGAAGGACGAGGTCACGGCGTTCCTGGAGTCGGTCGACGAGTGCCTCGTCGTCGAGATGAACGCGACGGCACAGTTCCGCGGGCTGACGCAGAAGGAACTCGGTCGGTTCGGCGAGAAGCTGTCGAGCCTGCTGAAGTACAACGGCAACCCCTTCGAGCCCGCGGAGATCGTCGAGGGCTTCGAAGCGAGCATCAACGGCGGGGACCTTCCGGGAGAGACCACGAAGTACGTCCCCGCGGCAGGTGACTGATCATGAGTAGTTCATTCAGCGCGATCGGAGAGGAGCGAGAGATCGACCAGAACGAGTTCACCCCCGGCATCGAGCCGCAGGCGACGTGGTGTCCGGGCTGTGGCGACTTCGGCGTCCTCAAGGCGCTGAAGGGCGCGATGGCCGAACTCGGGAAGAACCCCGACGAGGTGCTGCTCGTCACGGGCATCGGCTGCTCGGGCAAGCTCTCGTCGTACTTCAACAGCTACGGGTTCCACTCCATCCACGGGCGGTCGCTACCCGTGGCCCGCGCCGCGAAACTCGCCAACCCCGACCTCGAAGTGATCGCGGCCGGCGGCGACGGCGACGGCTACGGCATCGGCGGGAACCACTTCATGCACACCGCCCGGGAGAACCACGACATGGTCTACATCGTGTTCAACAACGAGATCTTCGGGCTGACCAAGGGACAGACCTCCCCGACCAGCCCGAAGGGCCACAAGTCGAAGACCCAGCCCCACGGGAGCGCGAAGGACCCCGTGCGGCCGCTGTCGATGTCGCTCTCGGCCGGTGCGTCCTACATCGCCCGCACCGCGGCGGTGAACCCGAACCAGGCCAAGGAGATCATCAAGGAGGCCGTCGAACACGACGGCTTCGCCCACATCGACTTCCTGACGCAGTGTCCGACGTGGAACAAGGACGCGCGACAGTACGTCCCCTACACGGACATCCAGCAGGACGACGAGTTCGACTTCGACGTCGAGGACCGCCGGCAGGCCGGCGAGGCGATGTACGAGGCCGAGTCGCGCCTCTACGAGGGCGAGGTGCTCACGGGGCGGTTCTTCAAGAGCGACCGGCCCTCCTACGGACAGGAGAAGCGCGCGACGGGCGAGATGCCCGAGACGCCGCTGGCCGAGCGCTACTTCGACGACTCCTACGAGTGGGAGCGCAGCTACGACCTGATGGAGCGCCACCGCTAGCGACCCGCGAAGTTCCGCCGCGGTCGACCGCAGACCGTTTACACATTCGCAAGGTATTTTTTACTGGACGCAAAAATAACGTCAATGAGTGCTGACACCACCGAGGACCGCATCCTGTCGGTGCTGGAAGAGGATGCGCAGGCCTCCTATGCGGAGATCGCGGAGCGAGCGGGGGTGTCGAAACCGACGGTTCGGAAGTACATCAACAAACTCGAGACGGACGGCGTCATCGTCGGTTACTCCGCCGACGTCGACCCCAAGAAACTGTCCAGCAAGTCGATCGCGATGGTCGGCATCGACGTGGCGAGCGAACGCTACGTCGAAGCCACGCGCGCGCTGAAGGCCTTAGACGAGGTCGAGGCGCTCTACTCCTCGTCGGGCGACCACATGCTCATGGCGGAGATCCGCGGGGCCGACGGCAACGCCCTGGGGGAGTTCATCAGCGAGGAGATCCTCTCGATCGACGGCGTCACGGCCGCCCACCCCTCGTTCCTGCAGGAGCGGCTCAAGTGACGTACTGCGACGTGATCGCCGTCGGTGGCCATTAGGCAGTCCCGGTCGAAGTCCGGCGCATGGTCGTATTCGAACGCGAGACGCGCGTCGACGCCCCCTTCGAGAACGTCTGGCGCTTCCACTCCCGGATCCAGGGGCTGGAGGCGCTCACGCCGGGCTTTCTGAACCTCGAGATCGAGCGCGTGGTCGGGCCCGACGACGAGCGGAACCCCGAGGTGCTCGCGGCGGGGACCCGCGTGTACGCGTCGATACGCCCCTTCGGCGTCGGCCCGCGTCGGCGGTGGGTGTCGGTCATCGTCGAGCGCGAGGCGGGCGAGGACGCGGCGCGCTTCGTCGACGAGATGGAGGGCGGGCCGTTCCCCCGCTGGCGGCACACTCACCGGTTCGAGCGCGACGGCGACGGGACGATCGTCCGCGACCGCGTCGAGTACGAGTTGCCGTGCGGTCGGCTCGGGGCGGTCGCCGCCGCGTTCGGCGACCTCGGGTTCGGGCCGATGTTCCGCTACCGCCACCACCGGACGCGGACGCTGTTCGAGTAACGGAGAGGCGGCGGATCGAAACGAAAACCGGTAAGACGGTCGTCCGCGGATCGGGGGCGTGGCCCGCGACTCGGCGTCCGTCCCCGTCTCCCCCGCGCTCGCGCTCGGCGTCGCCATCCTCGCGGTGAGCACGAGCGCCATCCTGATCCGCTGGAGCGACGCGCCGAGCGCGGTGAAGGCCTTCTACCGGGTGCTGTTCACGCTCGCGATGGTCGCGCCGTTCGCGCTCTGGCACGCCGACGCGCGCGCCGACTTCGGCGCGCTCTCGCGGCGCGACCTCCTCGGCGCGGGCGTCGCGGGCGCGGCGCTCGCCGTCCACTTCGGCGCGTGGTTCGAGAGCCTGGAGTGGACGAGCGTCGCCGCCAGCGTCACGCTCGTCCAGGCCCAGCCGGTGTTCGTCGCGATCGGCGCGTTCCTCCTGCTCGACGAGCGGGTGACGGGGCGGACCGTCGCCGGCATCCTCGTCGCGCTGGTCGGGATGGCGCTCATGGCGTCGGCCGATCTCCTCGGCGGGTCGTCGGTCGGCGCGCGGCCGCTCTACGGGAACGCGCTCGCGGTCTTCGCGGCGCTCATGACCGCCGTCTACGTGCTCGCCGGGCGGTCGCTCCGGCGTCGCATCGCGCTCCTCCCCTACGTCACCGTCGTCTACGCGACGTGCGCGATCGCCCTGTTCGCGTTCGTCGCCGCCCGGGGGTACCCGCTCTGGCCGTATCCGCCGCGCGAGTGGGCGCTCTTCCTCGCGATGGCCGCCGGACCGGGGATCTTCGGCCACACGGTGATCAACTGGGCGCTGGCGCACGTCGAATCGAGCGTCGTGAGCGTCTCGCTGCTCGCGGAACCCGTCGGGAGCACGCTCCTCGCGCTCGCCCTGCTCGCGGAGGTCCCCGGGCCCCTCACGGCGCTCGGGGGCGGCGTCGTCCTCCTCGGCATCTACGTGACCGCGCGGGGGTGAGAGTCAACCGACGACGACGTCGTCGGCGGGACGCTCGCGGCCGTCGCCGCCGGTCCCGCTCCCTTCGCCGCGATCGCCGCGGCTCGCTCCGTCGGTTCCGTCGGTTCCGCCCGCTCCGCCGGTTCCGTCGGTTCCGCCGTCGAACCCTCCCCCGGTCCCCACCTCGTCTTCGATCGTCGCCTCGACGCGTTCGATCGCCGCCTCCACCTCCGCCTGCGTCGCCGGACCGACGCCGCCCCGACCGCTCCGCGATCGCCACTCCGGCCAGGCGACGCGCTCGTCGGGACCGTCCCCCGGCGTCCGCGTCCTCACCTCCTCGCCGGTCGCCGCGTCGTCGCGCGGTCCGTCACCCGTCGCCGCCTCCAGCGTCCGGAGTCGTTCCCGGACGACGAGATACTCGTCGAGGAGTCCCGCGAACCGCACCTGCAGGTCCTCGATCCGCGCTTCGAGGTTGTCGGCGCGAGTCATCACCTCCACGTACTCGCCGCTTCGCTTATAAGTCTACGTCAGACAATTTCCCGATTGCGTGTCGTTCCTCGTCGTGAGGACTGTCAGTCGTCCGCGCTCGGCCGCTCGGCGCGACGGCCGCGACGCCCGAGGACGTCCTCCGCGATGGCGCGTCGCTTCATCAGGAGGAACCCGGAGAGGATCACGACGAACCCCGCGACGGTGGTCGCCGTCACGCGCTCGCCGAGCGCGAGCCACCCGGCGAGGGCGGCGAACAGCGGGATGACGTACTCGATGAGGCTCGCCTCGATCGGCCCGATGCGGTCCAGCAGGGAGAAGTAGAGGGTGAAGCCGAGCGCCCCCGCGACCGCGCCGAGGTAGGCGACGGCTCCGAGCGCCTCGGGCGTCCACGCGGCGGCGGCGACCGACTCCGTCGGCAGGAGGACGCTCGCGACGTGCAGGGCGACCGCGCCGACGGCCATCATCCACGCCTGGGTCGCGACGAGCGACAGGTCGGGCGCGCGGCTGTGGGTGAAGACTGCCCCGAAGGCGAACACGACCGCCGAGACGAGGACGAGCGCGACGCCGAGGAGGTCCGACGACAGGAGGTCGGAGGGGTCGGGGCTCGCGATGACGACGACGCCCAGAAAGCCGAGGCCCAGGCCGGCCGCGCCGGTCGGCGAGAGCCGTTCGCCGGTCGAGAAGACGCGGGTGAACGCGGGCGTGACGATGGGGACGAGTCCGAGGAGGACCGCGGCGACGCCCGACGAGACGTACTGCTGGCCGGCGAAGAGGAAGGCGTGGTGGCCGGCGATGGCGAACAGGCCGCCAGCGAGCGGATAGAGCCAGTCGTCTCCCGTGCGCGGCCGCCACTCGGCCTTCGTCGCGGCGACGTAGCCGAACAGGAGGACCGCCGCGAGGTCGAACCGTAGCGCCGCGAAGAGCGTCGGCGGCAGGTGCCGCAGTCCGACCTTGGTCACGACGAACGCAGACCCCCAGATGGCGGCCAGCGCGACGAACAGCGCCGCGTTCCGATACCGTCGAGTCACGATTCGAAGGCGGGATCGGGAGGGCGAAAGCGTTCCTATCTTCCACTGGCGTCTCCCCCTCGACGGTGTGCCCATCGACTCGAATCGAGCGCCCGTTGGCCACAAAACTCATACACGTACACCCGGACCAACGACTGTCGACGTCGCCAAGTGCGTGACACCGACGCTCGACGACGCGGGGATCAGTTCGGCCTCCGTGCCGTGCTGCCATCAGATCCCGGCGTCCGAACCATCCTCCGGTCCGCTCCGATTCGATCCGTACCGACCGCTCCCGTCACCCCCTCTACGGTGCTCGTACCGTCACATCGTCGCGACGTGTCGCCGGCATGTATCGCCGGGACGTGTCGCCGGGACGTGTCGCCGGGACGTGTCGCCGGGACGTGTCGCCGGGACGTATCGTCGCGTCGTCCAACGCCGGGTGCGAACGCGAGCGACACCGACGACTAACTCGCTCCACCGCCGGCGGTTCCGGCGACGGGGCGACCGTCCACGTAGACGGTCGTGTTCCCGCCCGCCTGGATTCGGGTCACCGACCCGGTGAACTCGTAGGTGTCGGCCCCCCCGCCGACTTCGCCGGTCACCCGCCTCCCGCTCGCGCCGATCGCGTCCTGGTCGTCGTTCGGATCGGGAGGCCCGGTCTGTCGGAGTTCGCCGGAGACGGTGATCGCGTAGGGCTCCATCTGCCCGCTCTCCCCCACGAGGCGGAGGTCGTGCCAGACCTTCCCGGACGCGTTGGCGTCGGTACCGGGAGAGGGAGCCGGCGTCTCGTTCGACCGCTCGGCCGTCGGTGTCGGAGTGGGTGTCGGACTCGGCGTTGGCGTCGGCGTCCGATCCGACGTCGCGGTTCGCTCCGAAGCCGACATCCCCGCCCCCGTCCCACCCGAGTCGTTCCCGGTCGGCGCACCGGCGGCCGTCGATTCCGTGCGGGGATCGGGGGCGTCGGTCCCGTTTCCGGCGCTCGCTCCCGCGGGCGGCGCGTCGGCACCGGCGTCGATCAGGCTCGGGACGCCCCAGACGACGAGCGTGGCGACCCCGGCCAGGACCACGACGGCGCTGACCGCGACGATCGCCAGGTCGCCGACCTCTCCGAAGACGCTCGACTGTCGCTCGCTCCGGGTCGACGACTCCCGAGCACGATCGGAGGGCATACGAACCGAGACGTTCTTCTCATTCTTATCGATTATTGTTCTAATTAACCAGTTCGGTGAACGTACTCTGCCGTGCAGGGGGTCGCCGCGTCGTGGCGGGTCGGTCGCCCGGAGAGCGAGTGCGATTCGGGTCAGGGTGACGTCCAGACGTACGTCGGGCCGGACGCGCCCGTCGGGCCTGGGAGGGCCACCACGTCGAGGGTCGCCGCGACGAGTCCGTCGGCGAACAGCGCGGCGCGCGGGTCGCCGAGCCGGTCGAGCGTCCGGATCGCCTGCGCCTTCGCCAGCGCGGCGAACTCGCGACCGAAGAAGGTTCGAACGTCCCCGTCGGCCGCGCGAGCGGCGGCCGCGAGCACCGGGCTGTCCGGGAACGCCTCGCGAAGCGGGTGGGAGAGACCGTCCTCCCAGAGGCGGTCGTCGCCGACGAAGTAGTCGAACCCGTCGATCCGACAGAGGCGGGCGGTCGTCGGTCCGGCGGCGACGTCGAGGTAGAGGACCGTCTTCGAGTAGGCGGTCTCCCAGCCGAGATGAACGAGCAGCGCGAACAGCGCCGGGTCGTACGGCCCGCCGTCGGGATCGCCGCGGGCGAACCGCTCTACGGCCTCGTCGACCGCGAGCACCGTCCCCGGATCGAACGGCGTCTCCCGGCAACAGACCTCGACGAACGGGCGGAGGGCGTCCGCATCGAGCGCACCGAGCGAGCGGAGAAACGCCACGAGATCGTCGTCGACGAACGCGCTCGGCGGAAACGACTCGAGGAGTTCGCAGGCGACGGAGACGTGGCGCTCGCTCGCCCGCCGGTCCCCGGTCGCGGGGACCGTCTCCAGCGGGTCGGTCCCGTCGACGGTGTAGAGGACGTCGAGCGCCGAGAGCGCAGCGACGAGGCCGCCGTCGAGGTAGTCGTCCGCCCCGAAGCCGGCGTCAGCGAGGATGCGCTGGCCGCGCGGGGTCACCTGCACCGTTCGCTCGGACGCGTCCGGTGGCCCGTCGTCGGGATGGACGACCCACCGCTCACCGTCGGCCGTCGCCCGCCGCTCGTACAACCGGGGCATGATCGTACGCCGAACGAGTACGCGCACAAATATATCGTTTTCTGTGAATAACCTGATAGAATGAATGGTAGATGCAGGCGAATGAATGTGTCGGTGCTTTCACGTCCGTGAGGTCGGCGAGAGCGACGCCGAATTCGCGAGGAACCCCGAGATCCTCTCGGCGCTCGGGGGCGGCGTCGGTGCTGGCGCGGTCGACGATCGTATCGCGGCCAGGGTTCCCCGACGTTCGGGGACGCGCGGTGCCACGCGTCGAACCAGACCGTCGTCCTCCCGGTCGCCGACGGTCGCGGCGATCCCGGGTACGAGACGACCTCGTTCGAGCGGTACGCGACGTGGCAGTGTCGAGACGCGGCGAGCGACCGGGGACGAACCCTCCTCGGTTCCCGGCATCGAGAAATGTCGACGCAGGTGTCTGATCGAAGTACCCCGTCGTCGAGCTATGAGTACGCCATACGATACTCTGAAGTACGATCACGAAAGCGTTGAATTCGTCAGGAGATCTGATATCGTTGTAACTCCGGCAATTCATCGAGACGGCGTCGGAACGCTATCCCGGGATCACGCGAATTCGTGGCAGGAGACCGAGGCGGAGCGATCTACAGCGGATCGGGTGCGGGGTTCTCTCGTTTGGTCTGTTCTGCTCAAGTAATTCCTCGATGAAGAACCCCCCGCACTTCGCTCACTCGTAAAAACTCGTTCGCTGTAGTGCTCCGTCGGGGATTTGAACCCCGGTCATTGCCTCGAGAGGGCAATATGATTGGCCGGACTACACTAACGGAGCGCCCGACGCGTCGTGCGTCTGCGTTCACGAGTACCGGGGAATGACGCTTAACGGTTCCGCTTCGGCGGTCCTTTGTCACTCGTCATCATCGAACGGCGAGCGCGCCGCCCGCGGCTCGTCGCCCGCCCGGCTGATGATGTTCTCGCGGCCGACGCGGAGCTTGCTGATGTACCCCTCCTCCTCCATGTCCGAGAGGAGCATGCTCACCTTGGACTTCGACCAGTCCGTCTCCTCGACGATGTTGACCTGCTTCATCCGGCCGCCGTTCTCGGCGAGGAGGTTCATCACTCGATCCTCGTCCGTCAGGAGCGCCTCGTCCGAGATCGACGGCTCGGTCGTCGTCGTTCGGTCGCCCCGCCGCTCGTTCGCGGCCCCCGGCGGCCCCGGTCGTCCCGGGGCTCCCGGGCCGTCGGCAGCGCCGTCGCCACCGAACCCGTCGAAGCGGTCGAAAACGTCGAACCGATAGGCGAGGAAGGTACCGACCGCGAGGAGCGCGACCGCGAGCACGACGCCGGCCGACCAGAGCGGGACGCCAGCGCCGAACTCGCCGGCCTCGCCGTCGCCGCCGGGATCGGCAGTTCCGTTCGCGCTCTCCGGCGGTGCGAGCACGACCTGCGGGTTGCCGTCGAGGAACTGTCGCCCCTCCTCGCCGCCGACCCAGACGACGGTGTCGTTGTCCTGTTGCTTGGGCTGAGGGGCGGCGGAGACGAGCGAGAGGTCGCCGCCCCAGGAGACGACGAACCGCTGGTCGGGACCGAGGTACAGGCCCCCCTCGAAGACGTCCCCGACGACGACGCGTTTGCCGTCGACGAACGCGAACCCGTCCCAGAGGAACGACATCTCGACGACGCCCTGGTTCCCGAGCGGGGTGACGTACGCCCGCTTGCGGAAGTCGGTAGCCGACATCTCCCGCCCGGTCACGTCCGAACCGGCCGTGGTCAACCGCTTCGAGCGGTTCTTGAAGTCGCGATAGAGCGGCGTCTCGCCCCCGTTGAACTCCTCGGCGAACGTTTCGAACTGTCGACGCTCGGTGTCGTTGTTCGTGTCGAGCGCTCGCTTGTAGACGAACGTCCACCGGGCCGATCCGTTCTCGTAGACCTCGACGCTGAACACCGTCTGGTCGAAGTCCTGCGTTTGTGCCGCCACGTCGGCGGTGGCGACGCCAGTAGCCGTCGAAGAACCGACAAGAATCACGGCGAAGAGAACGACTACTAGCGCACGCGACATCTATCGTACCCAAACCAATCGTACTATAAAATCCCCACGGCTAGCCAGTGGGGGACGGTCACGGACACCATGGTACGGGCCGGCGGAAGGGTCGCGGCGGGCCGGTCGCGGTACGGGGACGCTCGCCGACGGGCGGTCGTCAGCCGCGACTCAGTCGTCGGCCACTTCGGGTTCCGCGACCGTCGGTTCGACGCCGGCGTGGCGGACGAGCGCGTCGAACGCGTCGAGCGCCCGACGGTCGCCGTCGGTGATGCCGCGGGCGGTCCGTCGGCCGAAGCGGGCGGTCGCGAACTCCCGCGCCACGAGCGCCGCGCGACCGTCGCCGTTCTCGATTTCCTCCCCCGCGACGGCGAGGAGTTCGGCGGCCGCGAACACGTCGTAGACGTAGTCCGCGAGTTCCTTCGCCTGGAGCTGGGCGTAGTCGGCGGCGGCGGCCGCGAGCGTGGCGAACGCGGCCCGTAGATCGGCGAACTCCGCCGCGACCGTATCGCGCACGTCCGACAGCGACTCGTGCTCGACCGCGTCGAGGCGCTCCTGGACGGCGTCGGCGAACTCCTCACGGGCCCCCTCGCGCGCGAGGACGCGGAGCACGTCGAGCGAGAGGACGTTCGAGGTCCCCTCCCAGATCGGAAGCACCTGGGCGTCCCGGAGCATCCGCTCGGTGGTGAACCCCGAGACGTAGCCGTTGCCGCCGAGCACCTCGCAGGCGTAGGACGCCGCGTCGACGGCCTCCCGCGCCGTGCGGTACTTCGCGACCGGGACGAGCAGGCGCATCAGGCGGTAGGCCTCCTCGTCGTCCTCGCGGTGGTAGCGGTCGAACAGCCGCACGGCAGCGAAGGTGAAGGCGACCGCGGCCTCGTAGTCGACGCTCATCTCCACGAGGTCCCGACGCATGAGCGGGTACTGGTCGATGGTCCGACCGAACGCCTCGCGGTTCGCCGCGTGGACCTTCGACTCGAGGAGACAGCGCCCCACGACGCCGACGCTGGCGGCGGCGTTCGAGAGCCGCTCGTAGTTGAGCATCTCCGTCATGTAGCGGAACCCGCGCTCGGGTTCGCCCACGAGGTACCCCTCCGCGCCGCGGAACTCCACCTCCCCGGTCGGCACGGAGATCGTTCCGAGCTTGTCCTTCAGGCGTCGGTAGAGCTGGTCGTTCAGCTCCCCGTCGGCCTTCGTGTGCGGGACGAGAAACAGCGAGAGCCCCTCGGTCCCCTCGGGCGCGCCCTCGCGGCGGGCGAGCGCGAGCGTCCCCTCGGCGTCGACGTTCGAGCAGAACCACTTCTCGCCGGTGAGGCGGTAGACGCCCTCCTCGTCGGTCTCGACGGCCGTCGTCTCGATCGCGCCGACGTCGCTCCCGCCCTGCTTCTCGGTGAGGAACATCGCCCCCTCGATGTAGTCCTCGGCGTCGCGGGTCGTCAGACGCTGGAAGTACTCCTCCAGGCGATCGTCGTCCGCGAACCGGTCGAGCACGAGCGCCGCCCCGACGGTCATCGACGCCGGACAGACGAAGCCGGGATCGGCGTACGACAACAGCGTCTGGAGCGTCAGCGCGTGGACGAACCCCATCGGCGCGTCCGCGCCCGGCGGCGCGTGGAACGCGTCGTGGGAGAGGCCGAAGTCGCTGTAGGCGATGCGCTCGGTCTCCTCCAGCGCGGGGTGGTACTCCACGCGGTTCTGCACCTCGCCGTGGCGGTCGTAGGTGTGCAGTTCCGGCCCGTGGGCCTCGACGGCCTCGGAGTTCTCCACGACGGTCGTCCCCACCACCTCGCCGAACTCGCGGAGCCGGTCGCTCGCCCACGCGAACGACTCGTCGGGGTACGCCCGCTCCGCCGCCCGCTGCAGCGTCCGGTCGAGTTCCCAGTAGTTGCAGTCGCGCCCGGCGTCGAGCGCGCCGTAGTCGATCGGCTCCTCCATGTCCGTAGCAGTCCGACGCGGGGTATAACTCCTGTGGGCGACGGTACCGTCGTTCCCGGAGCGACGAACACCCCCTGGAGGCCCGTCAGGATCGCCGCTCGTACTCGACGAACGCGAACTCGCCCCGGTCGTCGCGGTCGACCTCGGTCCAGGCGTCCCGATCCCACTCGGGATAGCGCGTGTCGCCCTCGTACGCCGCGCGGATCTCGGTGAGGTACATGCGGTCCGCGCGCGGGAGGAACTGCTCGTACACCGTCGCCCCGCCGACGACGAACACCGCGTCGACCGCACCGTCCCCACCGCCGCCGTCCTCGACGCCGCCCGTGCCGGCGGCGACCTCCTGCGCCGCGTCGAGCGCCTCCTCGACCGATCCGGCGCGGACCGCCCCCTCGGGCAGGGCGAGGTCGCGCGTGCTCAACACCACGTTCGTCCGATCGGGGAGCGGCCCGCCGAGCCGGGCCGCGATGCTCTCGTAGGTCCGCCGTCCCATCACGACGGGGTGGCCGGTCGTGAGCCGCTTGAACCGGCGCAGGTCCTCGGGGTAGTGCCACGGCATGTCGCCGTCCGCGCCGATGACGCCGTTCGCGGCGACCGCGGCCACGAGCGCGATCTCGGGGCGCTCGCTCGCTCGATCCGTTCCCTCGCCGCGGTCGCGCTCGTCCTCGCGACGCTCCCCACCGCTCCGGTCGTCCCGATCACTCCGATCGCCTCGATCGCCCCGGTCGCTCCGATCGCCCCGATCGCTTCCGTCGGATCGGTCGCTCATTCGGCGACCGCGAACCGGATGCCCGGTGCCGAGTCGTAGTTCCGGAGCCGGACGTCGTCGTAGGTGAGTTCGTCGAGGGGCTTGTCGGCGATCTCGACGCGCGGCCGGTCGCGCGGCTCGCGGGAGAGCTGTTCGAGTAGCCCCGGCACGTGATCGTATCCCTCCTCGCCGCCGTCCTCGTCGGGGGCGGCTCCCTCCAGCCACTCGCGCACGTCGAGGTAGTCCTCGCGCGTCTCGACGCTCCCGAGGCGCGCCCGGAGGTCCGCGAGGTGCTCGGCGTACCACTCGCCGCGGGCGTCCGCGCCGCAGTAGACGTGGGCGTCGACGATCGTGTGGGCGAACTCGCCCACCTCGAAGCCCGTCCGCTGTGCGATCGCCTGCGCCAGCAGCGAGTAGGCGGCGAGGTTGAACGGGATCCCGAGCGCGACGTCGCCCGAGCGCTGGGTGAGGTGGAGGTTCAGCCGGTCGCCCTGGACGTTGAAGACGAAGGTGTAGTGACACGGCGGGAGGGTGCTCACGGTCGCGTTCCCGGGGTGCCACGCGTTCACGACGATGCGCCGGGAGTTGGGGTTCTCCCGGAGCGTGTCGAGGACGTACCGGAGCTGATCGAAGGTGCGCTCGTCCTCGTTCACCCAGCGGTGGGCGTCGTCGGGCCACGACTCGCCGTCGAGGCCCGACTCGGGGAGCGGGTAGCGCCGCCAGAACCGCCCGTAGGCGGTGTCGAGCCGCCCCTCCTCGTCGGCCCAGGCGTCCCAGATGCCCGTGTGCTCGCGGAGATTCCGAACGTGCTCCTCGCCCGAGAGGTACCAGAGTAGCTCGTGAACCATCGAGTCCCAGCGGAAGCCGTCGAGCTTCTTCGTCGTCAGGAGCGGGAAGCCCTCCCCGAGGTCCACGCGGTAGTGCTGGCTGAACGACGAGATCGTGTCCACGCCGGTCCGGTTCGGCTTGTGGGTCCCCGTTCGGAGGACCCGTTCGACGAGGTCGAGGTACTGTCTCATGGGGCGCGATCGCTGTCCGTGGTGAGGGGGTGGACGGTATAAGGACTGTCTTTCCGGGGATCGACAGACCGTGCACTGATGTGCACCGCGCGCGTCGTCGCCAGTGAGATGAGCTACCGGACCGCGAGCACCGACGACGTGGACTCGGTCATCGACGAGGAGTGGGGCGGCATGTGGTTCCTGCGCGACGCGCTCGGCTGCGAGGCGGTCGGCGTGACGCTGTTGGAACTCGCCCCCGGCGGGAAGGGGAAGGAACACGATCACGCGGGCGACGACCACGAGGAGGTGTACGTCGTCGTCGAGGGGACGGTCGACGTGGACTGCGACGGCGAGACGGTGACCCTCGGACGGAACGAGGCGATTCGGCTGTCGCCCGATCAGACTCGACAGATCGTCAACCGGGGCGACGAGCGCGCCCGGCTCGTCCTCGTCGGCGCTCCCTGAGCACCTCCCGACAGCATAGTTCTTTCACGCCGCCCGCCCGAGGCGACGGTATGTACCTCGCCGACCGCACGTGGGAGGAACTGGGCGACTACTTCGAGCGCGAGTCGCTGGCGCTCGTTCCCCTCGGCAGCACCGAGCAGCACGGTCCCCACCTCCCGGAGGCGACCGACCACCTCATCGCGGAGGCGCTGGCGCGCGAGGCCGCCGAGCGGACCGGCTACCTCTGCACCCCGACGGTGAACGTCGGCGTCAGCTCCCACCACCGGCAGTTCCACGGCACGATGTGGGTCGATCCGCCCGCCTTCCGCGACTACGTGGCGTCGTTCACGCGCAACCTCGCCTACCACGGGATCGACCGGGTCGTCTACGTGAACGCCCACGGCGGCAACGTCCAGCACCTCCGCGAGGTGGGACAGCGCCTCCACGAGTCGGGCGACGCCTACTGCCTCGAGTGGATGTGGGACGAGTCCATCCCCGACCTCGTGAGCGACCTCTTCGCGTACAACGGCCCGCACGCGGGGCCGAAGGAGACGGCGATGATCATGCACCTCCGCCCCGACCTCGTCCGGGAGGATCGGCTGGAAGCCGCGCGCGACGGCGGCTGGGTGGACTTCACGTACGACGCCGCCTGCGTCAACGGCGCGCGAACCTTCTACGACTGTATCGAGAACGCCGACAACGGCGCGTTCGGCGACCAGACCGACGCCACCGCGGAGAAGGGACGGCGTCTGTTCGAGGCCGCGACGGAGCAGCTGATCGAACTCTGCCAGTGGCTCGCGGCGCGCGAACCCGACGAACTCCTCCCCCGCGAGCACGTCTGAGCCGCCGCCGGACCGATAGCGTCGAACGCGCGCGTGAAGGAACCGAACGACACGCACAAGCGACGGGCCGCCGTAGCCCGCGCCATGATCACGAACCTCGCGCAGGGCCAGCGCGTGTTCACGAGTAACGCCTTCTTGATCGACGGTGACCGGACCGTCGTCGTCGATCCGGGCAACGACTTCGACGCCGTCGCCGCCGTCCGCGAGCGCGTCGACGACCTCGACGCGGTGATCGTCACGCACACACACCCCGACCACGTCGGCAACCTCGACGCCGTGAAGGAGGCGTTCGGCGTCGAGGCGTGGGGGTTCGACGCGAGTCAACCGGGGATCGACCGCGCGATCGAGGACGGCGAGACCGTGCGCATGGGCGATCACGACTACCTCGCGCTCCACACGCCCGGTCACAAGGACGACCACCTCTGCTTCTACGCCCGCGACCCGGGGATCCTCTTCGCGGGGGATCTCGTCTTCGCCAACGGTAGCTTCGGGCGCACCGACCTCGCGGAGGGCGACCGGCGGACGCTCATCGAGAGCATCGACCGGCTGCGCGAGACCGTCGGCGACGACCTCGCCGAGATGCACACCGGCCACGGCCCGAGCGTCACGACGACCCCCGCCCACGACCTCGAGCTGGCGAGCCAGGCCGCCCGGTTCTGAACGTCGCTCCCGAACGCCGACGCCCGCAGATTTATCACGGAAGACGGGACCAGCACTCCCGTGACCTGAGAGCCGCCGCCGACGGCCTCGCGGGAGCGCGACGCACCCGTCGGCGATCACCCGCGCGTCGCCTGTTCGCCATCACGCGGTCCGAACGCAGGCCGTGACCGTCCCGCAGTGTGCGATCGTCCTCACTCCCGAGCGGCCGCCATCAGCGCCTCGTACGCAGGTTCGTAGGCGTCCGCCACCGACGCAGGATCCCCCCGCGCCTCGCTCGCCAGCGCGGGGAGATACGTCTGCGCCCGCGGATCGAGGAGGTCGACGACGTTCCCGACGCGGGTCTCCAGCCGCCCCTCGTAGGCGCTCCCGCTCACGACGGCGCAGGCCTTCGCGTACCGATCGCCGTCGTAGACCCGCGCCCGTCCGGGTTCGACGACGGCGACGGCGTCCGGGACGAACTCCCGGAGGGGGAGCGCGATGTCGGCGTACGACTCGACGACCGCCCGGTCAGCGGCGGCCACGCGCTCGGCGAGCGCGTCGAGCGCCCGGCGGTGCAGGTCGGCCATCACGTCGTCGAACGCGGGGAGCGACTCGACGACCGTCGCCTCCTCGAGCGGCAGCGATTCGCGGACAGACGCCGGAACGTCCGCCGTCCCGTTGACGACGAACGCGTCGGTCCCGTCGATCGTCACCCGGTCGCAGACGAACTCCCGTCGCTCGCGTCCCAGCAACCCCGTCGACGGCCCCGGCGAGGGTCGCCAGAGGCGATGGACTGGGTTGATCCGCTCCTCGATCTCGTCGCCGACGGCCGCGAGCCGTCGGGCGTCCTTCCCGTAGAGGCGTCGCTCGGCGACGGCGCGGCGGTAGTCGTCGTGGTCGAACCAGTAGTCGTTGCCCGCGCGGGGCTTGAACCCCGCCGCGTCGAGGGACGCCGCGAGGCCGGTCGAGAACGTGGTCTTTCCCGCGTCCACTCCGGCGGCCCCGACCACCAGCAGCCTCATGCGAGGCCGTAGTATCCCGGTTCGTCGTCGGCCTCCGGTTCGCCAAAGACGAACGCGTCGGCGTTGACGATCACCCACGGGATGGCCCAGTCGAGCAGCACGTCCTCGGTCTCCGCGTCGAGTTCGCGATCGGCGTCGAGTCCCTGGAGGAGCCGCGCGATCTCGTAGATCGTGTACATCTCGTTCGCGTCCAGCACCTCGTCGGGCGTCCGAAACTCGAGCGGTCGGAGTCGGTCGAAGTCGTCCTTCGGTCGCGGCATGGACGGCGGTACGCGGACCGTACCCGTAAGTCGTCCCATCTCCGACGACGCCCGGCGGACAGTGCGGCCGACGAGCGTCGCCACTGTTCGGCGCGAAAAACGGAGGAAGGTCTACCGACCGGGTCGGCTCACTCGTACGTCGAGACGACTTCCTGGTAGTTCTCGGCGACGTTGTCCCAGTCGACGACGTCGAAGAACGCGGAGACGAAGTCGCCGCGCGACGGACCGTAGTCGTAGTAGTACGAGTGCTCCCAGACGTCGAGCGCCAGGATCGGGTGACTGCCCCAGAGCGCGCCCTGGTCGTGCTTGTCGACGACGAGGTTGCGAAGCTGCTTCGCGACGGGGTCGTAGACCAGCAGCGCCCAGCCGCCCGCGGCGGACGCGGCGGCCTCGAACTCGCCCTTCCAGCCCTCGTAGGAGCCGAAGTCCGCCTCGATGCGGTCGGCGAGGTCGCCGGACGGCTCGCCGCCGCCGTTCGGGGACATGTTCTCCCAGAACAGCGTGTGGAGGTAGTGTCCACAGCCGTTGTGGGTCACGGAGCGCATCGCGCCCCCGGAGGAGCCGAAGTCGCCGCTCTCGCGGTTCTCCGCCAGCGTCTGCTCCGCGCTCTCGAGGCCGTTTACGTAGCCCTGGTGGTGCGTGTCGTGGTGCCACGTGAGCACCTGCTCGGAGATGCTCGGTTCGAGCGCGTCGTAGTCGTACGGGAGCGGCGGCAGTTCGGGATTGGAGTGTTCAGGCATGAGATTCCACCTCGTGAGTGTATTGGTCGCGGGACTGTTAAACGTTGAGGATACCTACGTTAGCACGTGCCGATACGGCGCGGGTCGCAGGGGATCGTCGGGGATCGCACGGGGTCGTCGCGAAGAAAACGGCGATGTTCGAGGGTACGGCCTACATCGAGGACGCGGCGTCGTAGCGCTGGGCCACGTCGTCCCAGTCGACGACGTCCCAGAAGTTGTCGACGTACTCGCCGCGGTCGTTCTCGTACTGGAGGTAGTAGGCGTGTTCCCAGACGTCGAGGACGAGCAGCGGCGTCGTCCCCTGTGGGGTCTGGTTCTGGTGGTTCTCGGCCATCGAGACGATCATCCGGTCGCCGACGTGGTCGTAGAGCAGCATCCCCCACCCGGACCCCTCGACGCCCTTGGCGGTCGCCGAGAAGTCGCCCTTGAACCCGTCGAAGGAGCCGAAGTCCGCCTCGATGGCGTCCGCGAGGTCGCCGCCCGGTTCGCCGCCGCCGTCGGGGGACATGTTCTCCCAGAACACGGAGTGGTTGACGTGCCCGGAGAGGTTGAACGCGAGGTTGCGCTTTACACCCTTCACGTCGCCCCACTCGTCGTTCTCGCGCATCGACTGTAGCTTCTCGAGCGCGCTGTTGGCACCGTCGACGTAGCTCTGGTGGTGCTTGTCGTGGTGCAGTTCCATGATCCGCTGGTCGATACTCGGTTCGAGCGCGTCGTAGTCGTACGGCAGGTCGGGAAGTTCGTACACGGCCATGAGTAACCCCACTAGCCGGTCGACGCCCGGCGGGTTAAACATTTAGCAACGTTAACAGGTTCTGATACGCCCGCCCGTTGTCGGCCGGTCGGTATGGTATCGAAATCTTATGGTTCGGCCCGTCACCCGTCCTCGCCTCGCGCCCGCTCGAACATCGCCAGGGCCCGCTCGCGGCGCTCCCCGTGGTCGACGATCGGCGCGGGGTAGTCCGGGGCGATCGACGCCCGCTCGTCGGCGTCGATTTCGGCCCACGAGTGGATCTCCTCGGGATCGGCGTCCGCCAGTTCCGGGACATACTCGCGGACGTACTCGGCGTCCGGGTCGTAGCGCTCCCCCTGCGTCCAGGGGTTGAAGATCCGGAAGTACGGCTGGGCGTCCGTGCCGGTCGACGCGGCCCACTGCCACCCGCCGTTGTCGTTGGCGGTGTCGTGGTCGACCAGGCGCTCGCGGAACCAGTCGTAGCCCTCACGCCAGTCGGCGAGCAGGTCCTTCGTGAGGAAGGAGGCGACGATCATCCGAACGCGGTTGTGCACGTACCCCTCCTCGCGCAGTTGGCGCATCCCGGCGTCGACGATGGGGTAGCCCGTCCGACCGTCCTTCCACGCGCGGCGTTCCTCCTCGTCGTCACGCCACTCGATCTCGCTCTCGTAGTCGCGGTAGTTCTCGGTCACCACGTCGGGGGCGAAGTAGAGGACGTGCGCGTAGAACTCCCGCCAGGCGAGCTGTCCCCGGAACGCCTCGACGCTCTCGCGCTCCGCGTCGCTCTCCGCGCGATCCATCGCGTCCTCGGTCGCGGCGTACGCCGAGCGGATCCCGATCGTCCCCCACTTCAGGTGCGCCGACAGCCGCGAGGTGCACCCGTCGGCGGGGTAGTCCCGGCGCTCGGCGTACTCGTAGATGGGGCCGTCGCAGAACGCGTCGAGGCGCTCGCGGGCGGCGTCCGTCCCGGCGGGTTCGACGTCCGCCTCCGGATCGTCGAACCCGAGGTCGGCGAGCGACGGCAACGGGTCGCCGCGAGCGACGACGAGCGCGTCCCCGTCGGGAGCGTCGTACGGGGCCTCCTTCTCCCGGTCGCGCCACTTCTTCCAGAAGTAGGAGTACACCGAGTAGGGATCGCCGTCGTTCGTCGTGATGCTCCCCGGTTCGTGGAGAACGGCGTCGTGAAACCGGTCGTGGATTAGGCCCGCCGCGTCGAGCGCCCCGGCGACCCGCTCGTCGCGGCGCTGTGCGAGCCCCGAGTAGTCGCGGTTCCAGTGGACGCCGTCGGCGTCGTGCGCCTCGGCCATCTCGACGAGCGCGTCCGCCGGATCGCCGCGCGCGACGAGGAGTTCCCCGCCGCGATCGCGATACCACCGCCGCAGCTCGTCGAGCGCGTCGAGCATGAACGCGACGCGCGGCGGCGAGGCGTGAGCGAGCACGCCGTCGTCGAAGACGAAGACCGGGAGGACGGCGTCCGCGGCGGCCCGGGCGAGCGCGACGTTGTCGGTCGCCCGCAGGTCGCGCCGGTGCCAGTGCAGCAACATGTGCCGAGAGAGGGATCGAACCGCCGTATAGGTCGGGGTCGCGGCTCGCGGACGTCAGCGTCGCGGCGGGTAGCGTCGCGTACCGCGGACCCGATCCGAGCGACGGCGACCGGACCACGTCACTTATCCCGGCGTACGTGGCAGGCAGGGACATGCACGGACAGTTCGACCTCACGGGGCGGACCGCGGTCGTGACCGGCGGGAGCAGGGGCATCGGGCGGGCCATCGCGGAGGGACTGGCGTCGGCGGGCGCGACGGTCGTCCCGACCGCGCGCAGCGAGGACGACCTCGCCGCGGTCGTCGAGGGCATCGAAGCCGAGGGCGGGGACGCCCTCGCCGTCTCGACCGACGTGACCGACCCCGACAGCGTCGACGCGCTGTTCGAGCGCGTCGGGGAGGCGTTCGGCGGCGCGGACGTCGTGGTGAACAACGCGGGCGTCAACCCCGCCGCGGCGCTCGGGACGCCCGAGCGGGTGGACGCCGAGGGGTTCGACCTCGTCACGGACGTGAACCTCCGGGGGGCGTTCCTCTGCGCCCGCGCGGCCGCCGAGCACCTGCACGAGCGGGGCGGGTCGGTGATCAACGTGGCGAGCGTCGGCGGCCTCGTCGGGCTCCCCCGCCAGCATCCGTACGTCGCCTCGAAGCACGGACTCGTCGGCCTGACGAAGAGCCTCGCGCTCGACTGGGCCCCCGACGTCCGCGTCAACTGCATCGCGCCGGGGTACGTCGCGACCGACCTCACGGACGAACTGCGGGCGAACGAGGACCTGCGCGCGTCGATCGTCGAGCGCACGCCGCTCGACCGCTTCGCCGACCCCGAGGAGATCGCGGGCCCCGCGGTCTTCCTCGCGAGCGACGCCGCGAGCTACGTCACCGGGGCAATTCTTGCCGTCGACGGCGGGTGGACGGCCCGTTGAGTCGGGTACCGGGACCATACTCGCGGCAACGACCCTCTAGATTTAAGGCCGTGGTATAGCAACCCATGATGACGCATGGTTACGGATGGAAACCGTTCCGGCGACTCGCCGAACAATGGTAAGAAATCACTGACAGTACCGACCGATGGTAGTCGAGTCGGGAGGCGACAGTTCCTTCGGGCGGCCGGCGCGGGGACCGTCGCGGTCGGCTTCGCCGGCTGTGTGAGCGTGAGCAACGATAGCGACGAGGGGGGAGACGGCGGCGGCAACGGTTCCGGTGGCAACGGTTCCGGCGGTGGCGGCGGCGGTGACCTCCCCGAGACGATCAAGATCGGCGTCCTGGCTCCCGAACCGGCGAAGAACCCGATCGGCGGCTCGATCGCCAACGCGGCGAAGCTGGCGGCGACGCAGCTGAACGAGGAGGGCTTCATCGAGGGGACGACGTTCGAGGTCGTCGTCGAGGACACGAAGGAGAACCCCGGGACCGGGCGCACGAAGTACCGCGAGCTGACGCAGGGGGAGGGCGTGCACGTGACCACCGGCGTGTTCACGAGCGAGGTGCTGCTCGCCATCCTCGACGACATCGCCAGCCAGGGGACCGTCCACATGACGACCGGCGCGGCGACGCCCGAGGCGAGCAAGCGAGTTCACGAGGACTACGAGAACTACAAGTACCACTTCCGGACGGGTCCGCTCAACGCCTACCAGCTGGGCGTCAACATGGTCGACTTCCTCGGGGCGAAGAAGAGCGACCTGGGCTGGGAGTCGGTCGCGGTGCTGGTCGAGGACTACGAGTGGACGGGTCCCGTCCAGGACGCCCTCGACAAGAAGCTCGCCGAGACGGGCGTCGAGATCGTGATGAAACAGCGCTACGCCGCGGGGACGAAGAACTTCTCGCCGATCTACGACGACGTGGAGAGTTCCGGCGCGGACGCGGCGTTCATCGCGATGGCCCACACGGGCACGCCGGCGGTCGTCCAGTGGGCGAAACAGCAGCGCCCGTTCGAGTTCGGCGGCATCCACGTCCCGATGCAGCTCCCCTCCTACTACGAGGCGGTCAGCGGGGCGTGCAACTACGGCGTCACGCAGAACTCCGCGACCCCTCAGAGCGAGGTGACGGAGAAGACGGTCCCGTTCTCGAACGCGTACAACGAGGCGTTCGGGAGCTACCCGGTCTACACCGGCTACATCACCTTCGACGCGGTCAAGCAGTACGCGCAGGTCGTCAAGGAGGCCGGCAGCGTCGCGTCCGACGCGGTCGTCTCGGGGCTGGAGGGGAGTTCCTACCTCGGCACGGCGGGCACCATCTCGTACTACCCAAAGGACAACGAGTTCGCCCACGACGTGATCTACGACGAGGAGAAGGTCTATCCCGTCTACCAGCAGTGGCAGGACGGCAAGCAGGAGGTCATCTTCCCCGACGGCCTGGCGACGGCCGAGTACAAGAAACCGTCGTGGATCTGACCCATGTCCGCACTCGCAGAGGTCGTGGTCGGAGCCACCACCATCAGCGCGCTGTACGCGCTGGTGGCCATCGGCTTCACCCTCATCTTCGGCGTCGGCGGCGTGCTCAACCTGGCCCACGGCGCGAGCATCGCGATCGGCGCGTACACGGCCTACTACGTGACCCGCGTCTACGGGCTCGACATCTGGCTCGGGATCCTCGCGGCGCTCGCCGTCGCGAGCCTGTTCGGCGCGGTCCTCTACCTCGGGCTGGTCAAACGGATCCAGGACGAACCGATCATGGTGATGATCACCACCCTCGTCACCGCCGTCGCCATCGAGCAGGTGTTCCTCGTCGTCTTCGGCACGCAGCCGAAGACGATCCCGTCGCTCCTGGCCGGGAACGTCGGCGTCGCCGGCGTCAACGTCCAGTTGAACATGGTCGTCGTGTTCGTCCTGTCGTGGCTCGTCATCGGCGGGCTGTTCGCGTTCGTCAACTACACGAAGCCGGGCAAGGCGCTGCTCGCGACGAGCATGACCCACAAGGGCGCGGCGCTCGTCGGCATCGAGGCGGACCGCATCAACCTCGTGACCTGGGTGCTCGCGGGGGGCATCGCCGGCGTCGCGGGCGTGTTCCTCGGGTCGTTCCAGACGGCCTACCCGACCATGGGGCAGACGCCGCTGGTGCTGTCGTTCACCATCGTCGTGCTCGGCGGCATCGGGTCGATCAAGGGAAGCGTGCTCGGGGCGTACCTCATCGGCTTCCTCGAGGTGGCGACCGTCGAGTTCATCGACGCGAGCCTCACCGGGCTGACGCCGCTGATCGTGCTGGTGCTGGTACTGCTCGCGAAACCGGAGGGCCTGTTCGGCCGGGAACTGGTGGAAGCGTGATCCCGAACGCACACGCCGTCGATCCGGAGGGGGGAAGATGAGCGGCGACACCGTCTCGGGCGGGCTGTTCGAGCGGCTCAACTCGTCGGGCCTCTCGCTGCGCTACGTCATCGGGCTGCTCGGGCTCGTCTTCCTCGCAGTACTGCCGCTCCTGTCCGAACTGGAACTCGGGATCGGCGTTCCGGGTCTCTTCGTCCTGGTCGTCGACAACCTGCTCCTGCTCAAGATCATGGCGGCGCTCTACTTCGGGATGTTCGCGATGAGCTGGGACGCCGTCTCCGGCTACACCGGACAGATCTCGTTCGGTCACGGCGTGTTCTTCGCCGTCGGCGGCTACACGTCCGCGCTGTTGAACATCGAGTTCGGGATCGACCCGCTGCTGTCGATCCCCGTCGGCGTCCTGCTGTCGGCGATCGCGGGGATCGTCATCGGCGTCCCGGCGCTGCGCCTGCGCGGGCCGTACCTCTCGCTCGTGACGCTCGTCGCGCCGCTCATCCTGCTCCAGATCTTCATCTGGCGGAGCGACGTCTTCGGCGGCGAGCGCGGCCTCATCGGGCAGGACAACTTCCTCGGCTTCAGCGGTGCCGACGCGACGATGCCGTACTACGTCGCGCTCGCGCTGTTCGTGTTCATCTTCGCGGTGCTGTTCGTGGTGACGCGCTCCGACGCCGGGAAGGTGTTCACCGCCATCCGCGAGGACGAGGATGCCGTCGCCGCCGCCGGTCTGAACCCGGCGAAGTTCAAGATCTTCGCGTTCGTGCTGAGCGCCGCCGTCGGCGGTCTCGCGGGCGCGATGTTCGTCCACTCGCCGGTCGGCGGTCCGCGCCCCTCGGAGCTGATGAGCGTCATGATCAACGTCGAGGTCATCATCGCCGCCATCCTCGGCGGGATGGGGACCATCGTCGGCGCGGCCGTCGGCGGGATCTTCCTCTCCCTGTTGCAGGACGCGCTGAGCAACATCGGCGACACCGTCGCCGTCCCCATCCCCCTCACCGACCTGTCGCTCGTGTTCTCGCTCCCCGTCCCCGTCCACCAGATCGACTTCCTCCTGTTCGCCGTCATCACGCTCGTCCTCCTGCTCGCGCTCCCGGGCGGCATCGTCCGCGCGGGCGTCCGGTGGGGCCGACGGGTGCTCAGACGGCGCTCCGACCGGGACGAGACCGTCGCCACGGACGGTGGGATCGACGCACCCGAACGGCGGGCGTACCGAACGTTCGCGGACGAACTCCGGGGTGAGGACGATGAGCACTGATTCCGGAGCCGCCGGGGGCGCAGGGGCCGAATCGCCGCCGGAGACGTACGGCCCGGACGACGGGATCCTCGTCGTGCGGGACCTCACGAAGCGCTTCGGCGGGCTCACCGCGGTCGACGAGTTCTCGTTCGCCGTCGAGGAGCGGGAGATCCTCGGGTTCATCGGGCCGAACGGGGCGGGTAAGTCCACCACGTTCAACTGCGTCACCGGCACGTTCCCGCCCACGTCCGGCACCGTCTGGTACCGGGGCGAGGACGTGACCGGCGAGCCGGCCTACGAGATGGTCAAGCGGGGGCTGGCGCGGACGTTCCAGTCGTTCCGGCCGCTGCACGACCGTCCGGTGGTCGACAACGTCGCGCTCGCGCTCGTCCCCGACCGGCTGTTCTCGCTGTCGGGGCTGCGCGGCGGGACCCGCGAGCGAGCCGCGCAGCTGTGCGAGCGGGTCGGCCTCGGCGACCGCCTCCACCAGATGCCGGACGAACTCCCGCACGCCGGACTCCTCCGGCTGGAACTCGCCCGGGCGCTCGCGACCGACCCCAGCCTCCTGCTGGTGGACGAACCGTTCGCCGGCCTCGCCGGGTCGGAGGTCGAGAGCATCTCACGGCTCCTGCGCGAACTGCGGGAGGAGGGGCTGACGCTCGTGGTCGTCGACCACAACATGCGCGGGCTGCTCTCGCTCATCGACCGTGCGGTCGTCATCCGCTTCGGCTCGAAGCTCGCGGAGGGCACCCCGGAGGAGATCACGAACGATCCGACGGTCCAGCGGGCCTACCTCGGAGGTGAGGTATGACGTTCCCGACTCGACTGCCGGGGCTGCTCGCCTCGGCGGCGGACGGCACGGACGACGCATCGGGGGACGCGTCGGGCGACGCGTCCCCCCCGGTCGGGACCGGGGAGGCGCTGCTCTCGGTGGCCGACTGCTCGGTCTCCTACGGGAAGGTGAGCGCGCTGCGGGACGTCGACCTCCGGGTCGACCGCGGCGAGTTCGTCGCGGTCATCGGCCCCAACGGGGCCGGGAAGTCCACGCTCGCCAACACGGTGTCGGGCTTTCTCCCCTACGAGGGGTCGGTCGCCTACGCCGGGCGGGAGGTGCGCGACAGCCGACCCCGCGACCTCGTGCAGGACGGCCTCATCCACTGCACGGAGAAGCGCGACCTGTTCGGCTTCATGAGCGTCGAGGACAACCTCGAACTCGGCGCGTACCGCCACGGCGAGGACGCAGACGAGCGCCTCGCGTTCGTCTACGACCTCTTTCCCGCGCTGGCAGAGCGCACCGAACAAGAGGCGAACACGATGAGCGGGGGCGAACAGCAGATGCTCGCCATCGGCCGGGCGCTGATGGGCGACCCCGACCTCCTCGTGCTCGACGAACCGACGCTCGGGCTCGCCCCCGTCATCCTCCAGGACATCAGCGACGGCATCGAGCGCATCCGCGAGGAGGGCGTCACGGTCCTCCTCTGCGAGCAGAACGTGACGTTCGCGCTGAAACACGCCGACCGGATCTACCTGCTCGAGAACGGCGAGGTGGTCCGCGAGGGGACGCCCGACACCCTCCGCGGCGACGAGCACATCCGCGAGTCGTACCTCGGTGGATAATTCGGGCGATTTCGAGCGTTTCCGCTCGTGTCCGAGCGTACGTCGGAGCGCCCACCCCCAGCATTCGTTCGCCGCGTGGGGCGCTGACGCCGGATTCGTCGTCGAGAACCACTCGTACGACTACTCGTTCGGCGAGGAGTCGCCGCTGGCCCGCGTCTACGATCTCGACGGGGACGTGTCGTTCCTCGGGACGTCACATGCCACAAATACCTCCCTCCACCTGGCCGAGTACCGGGCCGACCTCGACCTCGGCACGGAGACCCGCGCGGGCGCGGTGCTTGTCGACGGAGAACGAGCGTGGGTGCGATGGGAGGAACTCGATTTCGACGACGGAGACTTTCCGGATTGCGGTGCCGCGTACGAGCGGGCGTATCCGGACGCCTTCGAGACGGGCGGCGTCGGTGTCGCCGACGCGAAGCTCTTACCCCAGCGGTCGCTCGTGGACTTCGCGGTCGAGTGGCTCGAGTCGAACCGAGCGTGAACGCCCTCCCAACTCCTACGGACCTCTCCCCGCCTCCGATCGAACCCGTCGAGCGGTGACACTACGAGCGAGTGGAGTAGACGCCGGTGGCGGACAGGCGACGCCGCGGCGGGGACGACTTCGCGGGGCGTGGCGTCGCGCAACCGCGAGCACCCCGCGACGAACGTTACGTCACACGGACGCTGGTCCCGCTCTCCGTTATAAAGGTACGGGCCGAGAAACCGAGCCGACCGACCGATCGACCGAACGCCGGCGCTCCACCCGCGAGGAGCGCGGGGCGCTCCGAATCCCGCGGCCCACACGAACGACCGGCTCTACCGGCCGTGAGTGAGGGCCGGGAGGCCCGAACGAGCGGGCCGACGTTCACGGGAGTTACACCCTCGTGAGCCAACCGGAACGCGGTGCGTTCCGGTGACGAACCCTCGAAGGAGCGAAGCGACTGAGAGGGTGAGGGGGGTTTTGCTCCTCCCAGACCCGCGGGCGGTTCTGGAAGCCTGCGAGACGCTTCGCGTCTCGCAGTGCAGCTTTTACCAGGGTACCCGGAGCGACACGCTTCGCGGTCGCTCCCGAGGCGACCGCAGTAAAAGGTGGGTGTCGATGAATGGACGGACGCCCGGGGTTGCCCGGCGTTCCGGTACGGGGAATCCCGCGCACCTTCTCCACCCCGCGACCCGTCGAGCGACAGGTGTCCGCGGGTCCGCTGCTCGCTTCCGCGCCTGGCGGGCTGTCCACGGTTAACCACGACGAAGCGCCCCTGCAGGCGCTCCGCCGTGGACCGCTGCCCCCGACGGACGAGGCTTCTGCGTCGGCTTGCGGGGCCCGTACCGGTCTGACCGGACGCGCCCGGGGTTCGGCCCCCGCTGAAGACCGTAGTGCGGGTTGTGAGCAGGGCCTAACTGCCCGACCTAGTCCAGTAACATCGTAGCCGGTTGCGGCATAAACGCCTTTCGGTACGTCGATTTCGCCGTTCGCGTTCGGTTCGTCGCCGGTTCGTCACTAGTTCGTCACCGGTTCGTCGATCCCCCATCGTTCGCCCAGTGTTCGTCCAGTTCGTCGGTCAGATCAGTCGGAGCGTGCGGGCGTACCAGAGCGCGCTCGCCGGGACGAGCGCCGCGACGACGACGAGCAGGTAACGGTGATACTGGATCGTCGTGTCCCGGGTCAGCGAGAGGACGAGGTCGGTCGGGACCGTGAGCGCCCACAGCAGGCAGAACAGGAGGATGAACAGACCGAAGACGAGCGCCGCACCCGCCGCGAGTGCCGGGTCGGAGCGGTCCTGCCTGCCCGCGGCGAAGACGATGACGCAGACGAGGGCGAACAGCCCGGCGAACTGTGGGTCGAGCACGCCCTCGGCGTAGTACGCCCCGACGGCGCGGGCGCTGTCGACGAGGAGGTAGGGCAGAGCGAGGACGACCACGACGGCGAGACACGCGGTGATTCCGACTGCGGGGGCGAGGCGGGCGTCGTCCATACCGGAGGAGCGACCGCCAGGGGCTTAACCGCCACGACCCGCGACACGTCCGAGCGAGAGACTTCGCGTCTCCCCGAACCGGTTCGCAAGGCACAGGTGGCTTCGGCTCACGTACACGCCTATGGGACTCGGAGGAACCGCATCGAAGCTCCAGAAGGTCGCCGCGATGGCAGAGGACGTCTACGAGAAGCTCAACGACCTGCGTCAGCAGCTGGTCGAGGTGCGCGAGACGGTCGAGCGCGTCGATAGAACCGCCGAGGACAACCGCGCGCTGCTCGAAGCGATCGCGAACGAGCAGGGAATCGACGTGGACGCCGTCCTCGCCGAGGCGTCGATCGAGGAGGCCGAGCGTACGGACGACGCCGGCGCGAACGTGGGCAGCGACGCGGGTGCGAGCGCCGACGCGAGTACGACCACCGACGGCGGCGCGAGCGACGGGTCGGGGTCGGACGAGTCGAACCCGCCGCTCGACGACTGAGTCAGCCCATCAGTCGGCCGTGTTCGACCTTCAGGCAGTGGTCCTGAACGAACCGCCGGCCGGACTCCTCGACGCGCTCGCCCGCCTCGTCGTCGCGGATGCCGAGCTGCAGCCAGACGGTGTCCACGTCGTCGCGGGAGAGCACCTGGTCTACGATCCCGGACACCTCCTCGCTCGGACGGAACACGTCGACCACGTCGATCTCCTCTTCCACCTCGGTCAGCGAGTCGTACGGCTCGCGTCCGAAGATCTCGTCGGCGTAGGGGTTGACCGGGACGACCTCGTAGCCGTGCTCCCGCATGTACTTCGGGATCTCGTGGGCGTCCTTGCCGGGTGTCGCCGAGCACCCGACCACGGCGATCGTCTCCTGTCCCAGGACGTCCCTGAGTTCCTCGTCTGATTCGACGGGCATACCCTCGACTACCCCCGCCGCGTCCAAAAGCGTGGCGTCGCTCCGGGTCGTTCGGGACCCCTCGTCGCTCGGGTCGCCTCCGGGGTTCGGGGCCTCGAGATCGCTCGGGGCCTCCGATCGCTCCGGACGCGACGGTCACAGCGCGACCGCCCGCCCGACGACGAACGCCGCCGCCGCGAGGAACATCCCGTACTTGATGTGCGTCTGGCCCCCGGTCGGATCGGAGAAGCTCTCCGCCGCGGCCGCGAGCATGACGAGGTCCGCCGGGATCACGAGCGCGAGGTAGGCGAACCCGAGGGTCCCGGTGAGGTACGGAAGCGGACTCGCGAGCACCGCGACGACCAGGCAGGCGGTCCCGAGCAGGAGCGCGCGACGCTCGCCGACGGCGATCGGGAGCGTGTTGAGCCCTTCCTCGCGGTCGCCGGCGAGGTCTTCCACGTCCTTGATCACCTCGCGGGTGAACGTCGAGAGGGCGGCGAGCGCGAACAGCGCGACGACGGGCGCGAGTTCGCCCTCGACCGCCGCGCCGCCGAAGAGGAACGTGCTCCCGCCGAGGTAGGCGACGACGGCGTTGCCGACGCCCGGCAGGCCCTTGAAGAACTCCGTGTAGGCGACCAGCGCGAGCAGGTTGAACGCGGCGATCGCGACGGCGAGTAGCGGCAGGGTGAGCGCCAGCGCGACGGCGACGGCGAACAGGGCGACGGCGAACGCGAGCGCCGCGCGCTCCCCGACCGCGCCGCGCGGGATGGGTCGCCCGGGCGCGTTGATGCGATCGATGTCCGCGTCGAAGTAGTCGTTGATGGCGTTCCCGGCCCCCACGGCGAAGACGGTCGCGGTCGCGGCGGCCGCCGCGGCGACGGGGTGTCCGGCGATCCCCTCCGCGACGTACGCGCCGATGAGGGTGAGGACGCCCGCGGCGATCGCGTTCACCGGACGGGTGAGTTCGATCAGTCCGCGGAGCGCCTCGCGCATACGTCCCGATTTCCGACGCGTGGGATAAAGCCCGCGAAACCGATGGACAGAGTTAAATCGCAGACTCTGTTCGATGGAAGTGAGGGCGCTTAGCTCAGTCTGGACAGAGTGCTTGGCTTCGGACCAAGTTGCCGCGGGTTCAAATCCTGCAGCGCCCGTTTTCCGGCGAACGAAGTGAGCCGTGAAAACGGCTCCGAAGGATTTGAATCAGGGAGTGAAGCGAGCGTGAGCGAGCGGAACGACCGTGGTTCAAATCCTGCAGCCCTCATGATCCTGCGAGACGTGACGAGCGAACCGGCGCAGAGGGTTCGAATAAATCCGGCATCGAGGTGGAGAGCGGCTGGTAGCGCCCGTCGACGTCAACCCTTACTTAGACGGCCACCGGTATACGGACGATGCATAGTCTCGTCGACGTCCCGTTCCGGCGCTGGTGGGGGCGGAACGCCACGCCGCCATTCCTCGGGGAGGATGCCGGGGGAGTGCTCGCTATCGCGCGTGACCTGTTCGAAAACCCGGATACGGTGACGCTCCCGGACGGCCGAAAGCTCGGGTATGCAGAGACGGGTGATCCGGACGGCGATCCGGTTCTGGCCGTTCACGGCGTGCCCAGTGGCAGGCTGGGGGCCGCCCTGTTCGACCGCGTCGGTCGAGAGCGAGGGGTTCGGATCGTCGCCCCCGAGCGCCCGGGCGTCGGCGTCTCCGACCCGGACCCCGATCGGGAGATAGCCGACTGGCCGGCCGACGCTGCCGGGGTGTTGGACGCCCTCGACGTCGACGCGGCCCCCGTGCTCGGTATTTCTGCCGGCGGGCCGTACGCCGTCGCGTGCGCTGCGTTAGCCCCCGAACGATTTCCACGGGTCGCCGTCTGTTGCGGGTTCGGCCCGATCGAATCGGTCGGTCTCAAACCCCGGCTCCTCCCTCTCGGCGCTTCGTACGTACCGTGGGTGATCCGAACGTTCTTGCGAGCGGAGGAACTCTCGGCGCTGTACGCGCCCGAGTGGACGCTCGAACGGCGGATCGAAGCCGCCGCGCCGAGGGACGAGGAGATCTGGAGAAGCGAGGTCGGGAAGCTCCTGGTCGCTTCAGTACCGGCCGCCAGCCAGCATCACGGCAACGCGACGTTCGTCAGGGATCTACGGCTGTTCGCGGGCGACTGGGGGTTCCCCCTCGAGACCATCGACGTGCCCGTCGGAATCTGGCACGGACGGGCCGATCGGATCACCCCGATCGAAATGGGACTGTCCCTGTGGGACGCGATTCCCACTGCGGAGGCGCACTTCTACCCCGATCTCGGACATGTCTCCGCCATCGTGGAAAACGAAGACGCGATGGTCGACTGGCTGGGGCGATAACGAACCCCTCTACGTCCGGGTCGTCTTTGCCATTCGATTTCGTGCCCGATACGCTCGCCCGCCGATAAAGAGCGCGTGTCGAAGTGCACATATTTATGTTCCGTTGATGTAGTGAATTATGTATGTCATTAGATCAAGATAGTATTGGAAGTGGTAGTCCCTCTCCAATCGGTATCCTCATCGTTTCGCTCATCTTCGGAGGGTACATGTTAGTAAACGAACCATTCTCGGCGCGAACCGCCTTTCTGCGGTGGGTCATCGTCGGTCTCTCGGCGTTGGGTCTGCTCTATATCATCGTGGGGTTCAGAGGAGTTCGCCAACGGTCGGGGCTTCACAGAGCCGTCAACTGGCTGTTCAGCGGGTCCGGAGGTGGAGTCTCGGGAGCTTCCGAACGGACACGCACAAACACAGAAAAGACCCCGCCGGCTCCCGAGAGCCTCAAAAACGAACTCGACTTCGAGCGTGCTGATCGGCGATGTGAGTGGTGTAACGAGCGCGTTGACTCCCCCGATGTCCATCACATCGAACCGCGATCGGAAGGAGGCTCCAACGCCCCGGGCAACCTGATCGTACTCTGTCCGAACTGTCATCGAAAAGCTGACGGTGGAACCATCAGCCGGTCAAAGCTTAAGTACCAAGTGAACAGATAAGTACGAGAAGGTGAAATTCACGTATGGCAGTTGTTCGAAGGGACGGTAAGTGGACCCTCGAAAAGGTGCAGAACGGCGTGTACGAGATTAAGCGACGGGGCGACCTCAAGGCTCGCGTCATCACGGACGAATACGAACCGACGGGGATGATAGACGAGGTCGGGATGGACGTGATGACGAGAACGATAGAGGTCCGAAACTTCAAAGGCGCGGAACAGGAGTTCCAGAAGTACGCCAAACAGTCCGATCGCGGGGGGAGTGCACTCGGCGGAGGCTTCGGCCTCTTCCGATAACGAGTCCGATGACCGACCGCCAGTCATCGGACACGAGGGGCCAAGCCGAAGTCGTGATCCTCGTCGGACTGGTAGTGTTCTTGATCGGAAGCTATCTCACGATACGTTGTACAGGCGGGATGGATGGCCTCCGCAATCTCCCCCACTGCAAGACGGAACTGACGCTCGTACTCGTCGGAATAATCATCGTAAAAGCAGGCGAGTGACGTCAACCACCCCCTCGAGAGCGGTGTTCTACGTCCGTCGAAGCTCGTCTACCTTTCTGTTTCGGCAGGCAGCCAGGAGAATAGAACCGCTCCACTCCTCTCACTCCTCCTCTACCGGTCGTTCCACGTCCTCCCAGCTCACCAGTTCGAACTTGTCCGAACCGCATTCACACGTGCCGTCGCGGTTCATCGGGTGGAGATCCCCGTCTAACTGGATCAGCACCACCCGCGAGCTTCCGCACGCGGTACATACCGCCAGTTTCCGCCGTTCCCCTCGAACCACGAAGTTCGGGAGGTGATACCCGCGGATAACTATTACCATATTCTGATAGATCGGTCGAGAACGGGGACGGAGCGGCGACGGGGAGTGTCGGGTGGGTCGGATAGAGCGATCCTCCGACTCGATCGGCGCGGCTCTACGCTTTTGTCGACGACCGGCGTACCGGACGCATGGAGCGGGAAGCGGAGCGTTCGACGCGCGGTCGACTCGAAGACGCGTTCTGGGAGCGTCACTCGAACCCGAAGAGCGGCTGGTCGCGCACGCTGCTGGGTCCGTTGCTGGTGGTCGCGCTCTACCGGCGGGATCGGCGGCTGTTCGCGCTGGTCGTCCTCGCGACCGTCCTCAATCCGATCGCGTTCGGTCGGCCGGACCCGGACGCCGACGGCTGGATGACCCGGGCGGTGCGCGCGGAGCGCTGGTGGCTCGACGAGGGCAACGGCGCGTTCGGTCTCGGCTGGCCGAACGTCCTCAACGCGCTGAACGTCCCCCTGTTCGGGTACGCGCTGTACGCCGCCTACGCGCGAAAGCCGATCCGGGCGGCGGTCGGCATCGCGCTGTCGACGGGGCTGAAACTCGGCTGGGTGGCGTCGGTCGTCCGGCGGTACGATCGGTCGACTCGGGAGTAGAGAGGATCGTGGCCGGGCGTCCGCCCGACGCACGCGACCGACCCGGCAAGTATTTAGGCGCAGTGGCGCACTCAACGCCCGTACGCTGTACGCCGCCCGATCGGGGATCCCGCCGAGGCGGACAGTACCCACCGATCATGACCGACGAACCGCCGTCGCCCGCCGCGCCGCTGTTCGGTCCCGTCGTCTGTCGGCGCGACGGCCACGACTGGATCGATCAGCCGGGGGAGCACGCTCGCCGGACGTGCGTCCGCTGCGGCGCGGCGGCGGACGCCGACGGACGAACCGCGGGCGTCTCGCCCCGATTGCTCGCGCTCGCCGTCGCCGTCGGGGTGCTCGTCGGCGGCTGGCTCACCGTCGGATTTCTGATGCACGGCGTGGTGCTCTGACGCCCCGGGGTCGGGGGGTAACGGTTGCGCCTGCCGTCCGGGTCGCCACTCCGACTCGATTCGTCGCGGCGCTACCACGTAGTAATCGCCCGATCGCTTCTCTCGGTCCTCGCTCGTCGCCCGGGCGCTACGCCACCCGTGTGAAGGGTAGGACGGCTGGGAGTGAGTGACTTCTGCTCGGGGACGTCGCGGTTCGTCGAGGACGCTACGCGAACCGCTTCAGGAGCCCATAGAGCAGGTCGCGCGCCGCGTCGGGCACGACGACCCCGAGCAGCAGGGGGTACTTCCACGGACCGACGACGTAACGCCGGTCGGGGTCGTCGTCGGTCGCGGCGTCCACGACCACCGCCGCTACCCGTCGGGGCTGGACGTACCCGACTCCGCGATCGATGAACCGGCGGTCGTACAGTTCCGGGTCGTAGAGCCTGTAGAACCAGCCGTACGCCCCCGTCGGTTCGAGGTCCTCCTTCCGCGCGAGCGCCCGCTCCCCGAACCGCGTCTCGACCGGCCCAGGTTCGATCGTCACAACGTCGATACCGTGATCCGCGACCTCGGTCCTGAGCGTGTCGGTCACCGCCTCGACCGCCCATTTGGATGCGCAGTAGGCCCCCTGGCCGGGGAAGACGGTCCGTCCGTAGACGCTCGCCATGTTGACGACCGTCCCGCCGTCCCGCCGTCGCATCACCGGCAGGACCGCGCGCAGGAGGCGGTGCTGGCCGAAGACGTTCACCTCGAACTGCTCTCGGAGCCGGTCGGTCGGAAGTTCCTCCAGGGGGCCGATCTGCCCGTATCCCGCGTTGTTGAACAGGCAGTCGATCCCGCCGAACTCGCCAGCGACGCGCTCGACGACAGCCGTCGCGTCGCCGTCCTCGGTCACGTCGAGTTCGAGAGTCAGACAGCCGCGCTCCGCGAGGTCGGCCATCGCGTCCGGGTCGGGGTCAGTGGCGCAGACGTTCCATCCCCGCTCGCGGAACGCGAGCGCCGTCTCGCGCCCGATCCCGGACCCGCACCCCGTAATGAGGACCGTGTCGTCGGCCATACGAGGGCTTCGTCGCGCGGTTCGGTAGTCGTTGCACTTGCAGACTCGGCGATCGGACCGGGCTCTCGTCGCTCGGTTTCGCGCACCGGGACGACGGGAGCACCCGACGGAAGGACCCGACACGGCCGCCCGACGCGACCGCTACTGCCCCAGAAACGCCTCGACGCGGGAGTCGAAGGCCGGTTTCCGTTCGTGGAACGCGCCGTGCTTCGCCCCGCGGAACGCACAGAGCGTCGCGTCGGGGATCTCGGCGGCCGTCTCCTCGAGTATCGACCTTGGGAAGTACGGGTCGTCGGTGCCGCCGACCACGAGCGTCCGGGCGGCGATGTCGTCGAGTCGGTCGCGCCCGTCGAACGACAGGACGGCGTCGAGCGAGACGCCGACGTCGCTCGCGACGGCCGGCCTGGGCATGACGAACCGACCGACGGTCAGCGCGAGCGTCGGGTACGATACCGCCCGCCAGTCGGTGAACATCGCGACCGCGAGTTCGGCGCGGATTCGCGCCCAGTCGTGCGTCCGCGCGTACCGCCGAAGCCGACGGACGGCGTCCCGGGCACCGTCGGCCACGCGACACCCGGTGTTGACGAGCACGAGTTCGTCGACGAGATCCGGGTGATCGGCGGCGAACGCCTGGGCGATCATCCCGCCCATCGAGATACCGAGCACGTCGGCGGGGCCGAGTTCCCGCTCCAGGGCGTCCGCGTAGTCGGCCGCCATGTCCTCGATGCGCTGTCCCGCCGGCAGTCCTCGCGGGCGGCTCACGACGTAGACGGCGTAGTCGTCGACGAACCGACGGAAGTAGGTCCTGAGCGCCCATCCGCTCGGCGGCGGATAGTCCCCGTCGAACATCGCGTCGCCCACGCCGGGGAAGACGACGAGCCGCTCTGATTCGGACCCGACCCGGACGTACGGGAACCGGCCGAGCAGGTCGCCGGTCTCGAACGAAGTCATCGCGCGTCGTAGGGCGCGGAGTCACCTCACTCTACGGACGCCCTCGAACGCGGACGGGTACGTCCCGGACACGTACACGGCTTTCGAGCGGCCTCGGTACCTTTGACGGCCGGGCGACAAGGGGTCGGTATGGCGACGATCGCGGAGTTCACGCTTCCGGTCGGGGCGTTTCCGCTCGGTGACGCGCTCACGGCCGAGTCGGAGATACGGATCGAACTGGAGCGCATCGTACCGGCCGAGGAGGGGGTGCTGCCGTTCTTCTGGGCGTGGGACAGCGGTGACTTCGACGAGTTCGAGCGTCGAGTGCGGGAGAAGCGAGCCGTCGAGTCGCTGACCGCCGTCGATCGCGTCGGGACCGGCGTCCTGTACCGAGCGCGGTGGAATCACGCCGTCGCCGGGCTCGTCGCGGGCATTACCGAGGCGGGGGCGTCGATCCTCGAAGCTCGGGGGACGGCTGACGGCTGGCGGTTCGAACTTCGCTTTCCGGACCGCGACGTACTTCGGGAGTTCCGACGATACACCGTCGAGAACGAGATCCCTCTGCGACTGCGGCGGCTATACGGCGTGACGCAAATGCGCGCCGGGGAGCGGTACGACCTGACCGAGGAACAACGCACGACGATCGTGGCCGCGTACGAACGGGGCTACTTCGACGACCCCCGCCGAACTACGCAGCAGGAACTGGCCGACCACTTCGGAGTGAGCCAGCGGGCGGTCTCCCAGCGGATCCAGCGCGGGCTGTACCGGTTGGTCGGGAACACGCTGGCGGCCGACCGATAGGGCGCTCCCCCGAGGAATCACTTATAAACCCCTTCTGCCGAGAACCGCCGGTTCCACCGGCATCAGGGTCGTTGGGACGGACGAGGACGGGCGGAGTACCGCTCGGTCCGTCCTCGGCAGTGTCCCCATGAACGACGAACCTACCGACGGATTCCACCACGGTGGAAGCGAGACGGTCGCATACGACCCCGAGACGGGGTGGTACTGCGCCGTCCACGACTGGAAATCGAACGATCCCGTCAGCACCTCCGTGGTGCTGGCGCTCGCCGCGGTCACCGGCCGAGGGCTGACGGAGATCGTCCCCCTCTCCGATCACCTCGACTTCGACGCCCTCGACCGACTGTTCGAGTCGCTCTGCGGCGTCCCGCGAACCGACGGGCACGTCGCGTTCGTCTACGACGGATACCGCGTCGTGGTGCACGCTGACGGCCGCCTCTGCCTTCGCCCTCTCGAAAGAACGCCCGAACCGACCTGAGTCGAGGGCGTCCGAGGCCGGAGACGGGGGTCGAGGGACGGGCGTCGAGACGCACGACGCACGGCGGACGGTGCGACCGAACGGACGACAGGTTTTTCAGTCGGGCGAGAAGTACACCGAGAGATGAGCACCCGATCCCGCCGCCGGTTCCTCGTCAGCGGCGCGAGCAGCCTCGCGGCGCTGGCGACCCTCGGCGGCTGTTCGTCTCCCGGGCTGACCGGGGAGCCGGCCGCTCCCGCCCTCGGACGGGTGTGGATCTCCAACTTCACCGACCGAGCGCGGCGGATCGAGGTGCGGGTACTGCGCGACGGCGGGGTGGTACACGAGCGGGCGTACGACGTTCCCGCCGCGCGGAAATCGGGCGAGCCGGGGGAGCGGGACGTCGAGTGCGCGTGGTCGAACGAGGCGGGCCACCACGTCGTCCGCGCGCGGCACGCGGGCGACGACGAGTGGACGTCCCTCGACCTGACCGCCGACTCGTACCCCTCGGAGGCCTACGGGATCAACGTCGCGGTCGGTAGCGACGTCTCCGAGACGGACGCGATCTCGATGGCCGCCGCGACGGATCCCGCCGTCGTCGAGTGCGGGAGCCGATCGTCGTGAGCGCTCGCCGCGGCGGATCGCCGTAACCGACGGTCGCGATCACTCGAGGCGCTCGCTCGTCTCGGCGTGGCGCGTCGCCAGCTCGACGTAGTGATCGCCGGCGTGCGCCCACGGGGAGTCCTCGACCTCCTTTATCACCTCCGCGGGCGTCCCCGCGACGAGCGTGTCCGGCGGCACCTCCGTGTCCTCGGTGACGACCGCGCCCGCGGCGACCAGCGCCCGGTCGCCGACCGTCGCGCCGTCGAGGACGATCGCGCCCATGCCGACCATCGCGCGCTCCCCGACGGTCGCGGCGTGGACGATGGCGGTGTGGCCGATCGTCGCGGACGGGCCGATCTCGGTCCCCTCGTGGCAGACGGCGTTGTCCTGCACGTTCGCACCCTCCCGCACGACGATGCCGCCCGAGTCGCCCCGGAGCGTGACGTTCGGCCAGACGCTCGCGTCGGCCTCGATCGTCACCTCGCCGATGACCACCGCGGTCTCGTCCACGCGAGCGGTCTCGTGGATCGTCGGTTCCGTCCCGTCGAAGCTGCGTACGACCATGCGCGATGACCGACGGGGGAGGGGAAAAAGCTACGCCGCGTTCGACGCCCGACGCTCGACACCCCGTGAACACCGCGAAACGCGGTACGCCCGACGGCACAGCTTTCACCCGCCCGTCCGTCGGCGAACGCATGCACGAGTGGCTCCACGACGGGCCGATCGTCGGGATGGTTCACCTGCCGGCGCTCCCCGGCGCGCCGCGGTACGGCGGCGACCGGCGGGCGGTCCGGGAGCGCGCGCTGGCCGACGCCCGCGCGCTGGAATCGGGCGGCGTCGACGCCGTGATGGTCGAGAACTTCGGCGACGCGCCGTTCCACCCGGCGGACGTGCCGAAACACGTCGTCGCCGAGATGACGGCCCACGTCGGCGCGGTCCGCGGGGCGATCGACCTCCCCGTCTGCGTCAACGTCCTCCGCAACGACGCCGCGGCGGCGCTGTCGGTCGCCGCCGCGACCGGCGCGGACGCGATCCGGGTGAACGTCCACTCGGGGGCGCGCCTCACCGATCAGGGGATCGTCGAGGGGCGGGCCCACGAGACGCTCCGCCTGCGCGAGCGCCTCGACCGGGACGTCGCGATCCTCGCGGACGTGGCGGTGAAACACAGCGCCCCGCTCGCCCCGGAGGACCTCGCGGCGGAGACCCGCGACGCCGTCGAGCGCGGCCTCGCCGACGGCGTGATCGCCTCGGGCGGCGGAACCGGCCGACCCGTCGACGACGAGCGCCTGCGGACGGTGGCCGCCGTCGCAGAGGAGCACGGCGTGCCGGCGTTCGTCGGGAGCGGGGCGACCGCCGACACCGTCGCGGACCTCCTCGCGGTCGCCGACGGCGTCGTCGTCGGGAGCGCGCTCAAGGCGGGCGACGCGGCCGACCCGGTGGACGAGGGGCGCGTCCGGGCGCTGGTCGAGGCGGCGGGGCGGTAGCGGCCGCGCTCGTCCGCGTTCCGCCCCTCGCACCCTTCCGCGTCCCGCGCGCCGCGTCGTCCCGCCACGCACGGGCGACCTCCGCACGCGAACCCACTACATTAATGCGCCGACGAGCAAGATTTGCCGATAGATGACGACACGCCGCGACCCCCTCCCGTCGGTGCTCGAGACGATCGGCGAGACGCCGCTCGTCCGCGTCCACGCCGGTCCCGAGTCGGTCCCGATCTACGCCAAGCTGGAGTCGTTCAACCCCGGCGCGAGCGTGAAGGACCGCATCGGGCGGTACATGCTCGAACGGATGCTGGAGGAGGGGACCCTCGAACCCGGCGGCACGGTCGTCGAGCCGACGGCGGGCAACACGGGCATCGGGTTCGCTATCGCGGCGGGCCAGCTCGACGTGGACGCGGTGTTCGTCGTCCCCGAGCGGTTCAGCGTCGAGAAGCAACAGCTCATGCGCGCGCTCGGCGCGGAGGTCGTGAACACCCCCACCGAGGACGGGATGGCCGGGGCGATCGAGCGCGCCCGCGAACTGGCCGCGGCGCGCGACGGCGTCGTCCCCCAGCAGTTCTCGAACCCGCTCAACGCCGAGGCCCACTTCGCCACGACCGCCCCGGAGATCTACGAGGCGCTCGACGGGCGGGTCGGCGCGGTCGTCGCCGGGGTCGGGACCGCCGGCACGCTGATGGGGGTGGCCCGCTACGCCCGAGAGCGCCACCCGAGCACTCACGTCGCGGCGGTCGAGCCCGAGGGGTCGGTCTACGGTCGCGCGGTCGGCCGCCACCCCCGCCACCACGAGTACAAGACGGAGGGGATCGGGACGAGCGACGTGGCGACGAACGAGCTGTTCGACCCCGATCTGGTCGACGACGTGATCGCGGTCCCCGACCGCGACGCGCAGGACGAACTGAAGCGCCTCGCGCGCGAGGAGGGGCACCTCGTCGCCTCCAGTTCGGGCGCGGCGAGCGTCGCCGCGCGGCAGGTGGCCGAGGGAATCGACGAGGGGGCGATCGACGCCCCCTTCGACAGCGTCGTCACCGTCTTCCCCGACTCCAGCGAGCGCTACCTCTCGAAGGGCATCTACGGGAGCTTCGAGGAGTGGCAGGGGTAGTACGTCGTCCGCACCCTGTTCTGTGGGTCTTCCGCGGTGAACGTGACCTCGAAAGCCCTCGCGGGCTTCGCTCCCGGAGACACGCTGTGCGCCCAACTCGGTCGCGTCGCGTCCTCGGGTTCGCTCGTTACACTCGCTCACCTGCGGTGCGTGCGGCCTCCGGGATCGCTACCCCCTCCCCGTTCAGTCCGCCGGGGAACGGGCCGTGTTCGGTGTCCCACCCGATCCGTCGGGCGCGCAGGAACGCGCCCGGCCGCAGGTTCCCCGGCCGGGAGCGCGTCTCGTCGCGCGACCCGGGAGAGGGCAGGCTCGCCTGGTGGACTCGAAGGGCGAGCGGGGTAAGCGAAGCACGAACTCACGAGCACCGGAGTGAGCGAAGCGAACGAGGAGCGCAGTGTGGTTCGCGCGAGCGTAGCACGCGAGGGCTTCGGGAGCGTTCCCGATTCCGACCGCTACCACACGCTCGCGCGAAGGGCAAGAGACACACCGGAGGCGACGCTGGTCTCCCCATGGACGATCCCGCCCACCGCATCGAGACGCGCGCGATCCACGCCGGACAGGACCCCGACCCCGAGACGGGCGCGCTGATGACGCCCATCTTCGCCAACTCGACGTACGCCCAGGACGGCCCGGGCGACCACCGGGGCTACGAGTACTCCCGGACGGGCAACCCGACTCGGACCGCCCTGGAGGCGAACCTCGCGAGCCTGGAGGGGGGCGCGCACGGCCGCGCCTTCTCCTCCGGGATGGGGTCGATCAACACCGTGATGAACCTCCTCGAGGCCGGCGATCACGTCGTGACGGGCGACGACGTCTACGGCGGGACCCACCGCCTGTTCACGGGCGTCTACGAGTCCTACGACCTCGAGTTCGACTTCGTCGACACGACCGACCCGGCGGCGATCGAGGCGGCGATGCGCCCCGAGACCGCGCTCGTCTGGGTCGAGACGCCGACGAACCCCCTGATGCGGGTCGTGGACGTAGAGCGCGTCGCGGCGATCGCACACGAGCACGGCGCGCTCTGCGCCGTGGACAACACCTTCGCCACGCCGTACCTCCAGCGGCCGCTCGATCTCGGCGCGGACGTCGTCTCCCACTCGCTGACGAAGTACCTCGGCGGCCACTCGGACGTGGTCGGCGGGGCGCTGATCACGGACGACCCCGACCTCGACGAGCGCATCGGCTACTACCAGAACGCCGTCGGCGCGACGCCCGATCCCTTCGGCTGCTTCCTCGTCCTCCGGGGGACGAAGACGCTCCCCGTGCGGATGGACCGCCACTGCGAGAACGCCCGCGCGCTGGCCGCGTGGCTGGACGACCACCCCGACGTGGCCGCCGTCCACTACCCCGGCCTCGACTCGCACCCCCAGCACGAGGTGGCCCGCGAGCAGATGGACGACTTCGGCGGGATGCTGAGCTTCGAACTCGACGGCACGCTGGAGCAGGCGAGCGCCGTCGTCACGGGGACCGAGGTGTTCGCGCTGGCCGAGTCGCTGGGCGGCGTCGAGAGCCTGATCGAGCAACCCGCGGCGATGACCCACGCCGCGGTCCCGCGTGAGGAGCGCCTCGCCGCCGGCCTCACCGACGGCCTGATCCGCGTCTCCGTGGGCGTCGAGCACGTCGAGGACCTCCGGGCGGACCTGGAGCGGGCGATCGAACGGGCGATGGGGTAGCCGAACGGCGATAGCCAACCCGAACCGAGGCCGTACAGCTATGTGTTCCGCCTCCCAGCACGTACACGCCATGAAGAAGGTCGCCCTGGACGAGATCCGAAACGAGCCGAACCCGCTGCAGGTCCACGAGGTCAGAAAGCCCGTCTCGAAGGTGCTCGGCACCGCCGACTTCGCGATGAACTACTTCGAACTCGGCACCGGCGAGTCGTTCTCCGGCGGGCTCCACACCCACCACGACCAGGAGGAGGTGTTCTACGTGCAGGAGGGGACGGCCACGTTCGAGGTCCGCGGGGAGATCGACGACGAGACCGAGGAGGTCGAGGTCGGTCCCGACGCGGCCGTCCGGTTCGAGCCGGGGGAGTTCCAGCAGGGTATCAACAGGGGCGAGGAGCGCGTCGTCGGCCTCGCGATCGGCGCGCCGGGCGCGAGCCACGAGTGGGACGAGATCGAGTCGATCGTCTACTGTCCGGAGTGCGAGGAGGAGACGGGCCACGGCGTCGCGCTCGCCGACGGCGGATTCGAGATGACCTGCAACGAGTGCGGGCTGGAGCGGTAGTACGCGTACGTCGGTCGAGCAGCCGACCGCTCAGAACAGCGCTTCGTCCGGTTCTAGCACCCGCGCGGGGCCGCCCACCTCCCAGACGCGGGTGGGGGCGTGCTCGCTCACCGCCCTCTCGACGCGCTCTACGTGCTCGCGGGTGGTGTTGACGTAGACGCTCGCGCCGGTGTCCGTCGAGAAGTAGACGGGGACGCCGTCGTCGCGGAGATCCCGGACCGTGTCGAACACGCGGAGGGTCGTCGGCTGCCAGTAGACCCACCCCGCGGGGCCGGTCATCGTCGTCGCGGCGAGCGAGAGCGAGTCGTGCTCCGCGAGTTCGAAGGCGGCGTCGAAGTCGGCGCGGTAGAGCGCGTCGCGCATCTCCGCGATCTGGCCGTGGATGTGGGCCATCCGCGCCTCGAACATGTGGCTCTCGGCGGCCTCGGCGTGGGCCTCCTCGGTCTCCTTGTAGGCGGGCACCTCGGCGGCGACGATCCGCAGGTCGTCCTCCAGGTCCGTCTCGATGCGCTCGGAGCGGCAGTCCTCGTCGTTCAACCCCGTCCGGAGGTGGGAGAACGCGCCCGTGACGGCGCGGGCGGCCGAGGACGACCCGCGGCGGGCGACCGTCGAGATCTCCGGGCGGGTCATGTCGAGGTCGGCCGCCGCACAGAGCGCCGTCGCGGCGGCGGCGAACCCCGATGAGGAGGAGCCGAAGCCGATGTTCGTCGGGAACGACGACTCGCTCTCGAACCGCACCCGATGGTCGATGCCCGCGAGCGAGCGGACGTGGTCCACGACGTGCGCGACCCGCTCGGCGGCCCGCCCCGTCACCGCCTCCCCGTCGATGGTGAGGTCGTCGGCGTCGAGGTCGGGGTCGAACTCGACCGTCGTCGTCGTGTTGCTCGGCGCGGTGCAGACGCTGATGCTGTCGTGGTACGGCAGGCGCAGGTCGGCGTCGCGCATCCCGTGGTACTTCACGAGCCCCTGGATCGGGTGGGCCCGCGCGGTCGCTTTCATACCAACCCCGCGGCCCGATACCCGCTTAAGCGGTTCGGGTCCGCGCGATGACGCGTCCCGGTTCGTGAGGTCGCGGTTTCGACCGCGACCCGTTCAGCCGTCCGATCCGGCGCTCGTATTGGGATCTTCGATCCACCTGGGTTCGCCCCGCAGGACGCCCCGGAGTCCGGTGAGCGGGTCGCCGACGGCGATTCCGTACTCGGTGATCTCGAACCCCCGCAACGTCCGTTCGAAGTCGCTCGCCCGCATCTTCAACACGCCGACCGCCTTCCGGAGCTGACCGTCGAGTTCCAGATAGCGGAGGAACAGGACGTTGTCGGCCAGGTAGCTGATCTCGTCTTTCGTGACCCGGAAGTCCCCGGTGACGGTCTCCACCTCGCCGATCAGGATCGTCGTGACCCCCACGTTCTGGAGGTAGCTGCCGAGCGCGTGAAGTTCGGTGATGCCCCGGTCGCTGTCGCCCCGGATGGAGAGCCGATACCCGTCGATCCCGTCGATCATCACGATCCCGGTGTTCTCCTCCTCCACCTCGCGCCGGACGTCGCGGGCGAACTCCGCCGACGAGAGCTGGAGCGCCTCGATCTCCTTCACCGCCAGCGAGCCGCGGTCGATCATGTCCCGAACGGGCATGTTGATCGCCTCCAGACGGTGCATGAAGGTCGCCTTCGACTCCTCGAACAGGTAGATGACCGATCGATCACCCCGTCCGGCCGCCTCCTTCATGAACTGGGTCCCGGTAGTGGTCTTCCCGACGCCAGTCGGCCCACTCATGAGCGTGACGGTCCCACGTTCCAGCCCGCCGTGCAGGAGTCGATCCATCTCCGGGACGCCGGAGGGGATCGGATCCGGTGAGAACTCGGCCTGATACTCCCCGGGGAGGAGCTGGGGAAAGACCGTCATCCCCTCCCCGGTGATGCGGACGGCGTGAGTTCCACCCTGGAACTCGGACCCTCGGAACTTGCTGACCTCGAGCGTCCGCGACGGCGACGGGTAGTCGAGGGTGACGACGCCGTCGCTCATGAACTGGAGGTCGTCGTCGGGGGTGGCCGCGGTGCTCTCGGCGGTGAACACCACCGTCGCCTCGGACTCCTTGAGGAACTTCAGGAACGACAGGACCTGTTTGCGGAAGTGTGCCTCGTCGGTCGAGAGGTACCGGAACTGCGAGAGCGGATCGACGACGACGCGGTCGGGGTCGTACGCCCGAACCTCGTCGACGATCTCCTGCGTGACGGACCTGCCCTCGGTCTCGTCCGGCGGGAAGATGTCGCCGGCGTCGGTGAAGTATCCCGACGACGGGCTCAGGTCGACGATCGGTACCGACTCGAACTCGCTCCCCAACCCGAACCGTTCGACGTCGCGGCGGACGTCCTCTTCCGCCTCGCCGAGGTTGATGAAGAGCGACTGGTCGCCCGCGTCCGCGCCGGCCGCGAGAAAGTGGAACCCGACGAGCGTCTTGCCGACGCCAGGACTGCCGCGAACGAGGTAGTTCCGGCGAGCCAGATACCCCCCGTCGAGAACCTCGTCGAGGCCGTCGATCCCGGTCGATACCCGCGTCAGCGGCGGGGATTTGTCAGTCAGCGTGTCAGTGATTTCGGTCATGGTGTGTTCCGGCCGGGGATTCTGTTCGGGTTCACGGGATCCGAGACGGCGACCGTCCCGCTCACCCGTCGAACCGACAGGTCGGCGTCACGTCCTCCCGACAATCGTGAGTCGATCCCGGGCGTCGGGACGCGACTCCGCGGCCGTCTCCACGCTCGACCTCCTCCGTCCCGGCGTCGGACGCGCGAATCCCCGTGTCACGCGCCAGACATGCACTCCAGTATGATATTATCGCCACCGTATAAGTGCTTTTACCCGACGGGAATCAGTCGGGAGTTCGTCGATCGGGGGACGCCCGAGACGTTCGAACCGACGCGTCGATCCCGCTGACCGGAGCCGGACGACTCACTCGAGCGGATCCTACGGCCACGTGCCGCCCTGTTCGTACGCCGTCACGACCCGCTCGATGGCGACGACGTAGGCGGCGGTCCGGAAGTTGGGCGTTCCCTTCCCCTCGTAGGCCTCGACGAGCGCGTCGAACGCCTCGGTGATGACCCGCTCGAGTTCGTCGTTGACGCGCTCCTCGGTCCAGTAGAAGCGCTGGCGGTTCTGCACCCACTCGAAGTAGCTCACGGTGACGCCGCCCGCGTTGGCGAGGATGTCGGGGAGCACCTCGACGTCGCGCTCGGTGAGGATCTCGTCCGCGTCGGGCGTGACGGGGCCGTTGGCCGCCTCGACGATCACGTCGGCCCCGACGTCCCGCGCGACGTCGGCGTCGATCGCGTTCTCCAGCGCGGCGGGGACGAGCAGGTCCACGTCGAGCGTCAGCAACTCCTCGTTGGTGAGTTCCTCGCTCGCGCCCTCGTACCCGGCCACCGACCCGGTCTCGTCCTTGAAGTCCTTGACCGCCCGCGCGTCGAGGCCCTCCGGGTTGTAGACCGCGCCGCTGGAGTCGGAGACCGCGACGATCTTCCCCCCGAGGTCGGACTCGATGAGCTTCGCGGCGACCGACCCGGCGTTGCCGTAGCCCTGGACGGCGACCGTCGCGTCCTCGATCCCCTTGCCGAGGTACTCGAACGCCTCGCGCGCGGTGAGCATGACCGATCGACCGGTCGCCTCGACGCGCCCCGCGCTCCCGCCGCTGTCGGGGGCCTTCCCGGTGATGACGCCCGGCGCGGTCGTGTTCTCCAGCGTCTCGTAGGTGTCCTTGATCCAGTTCATCTCCCGCTGTCCCGTGTTCACGTCGGGGGCGGGGATGTCCTTGTCCGGGCCGATGAACGGCCGGAGTTCCTTCGCGAACGACCGAGTGACCCGCTCCATCTCCTCGTCGGAGTGCTCGCGGGGATCGATGGCGATCCCGCCCTTCCCGCCGCCGTAGGGGATGTCGACGACGGCGGTCTTGTAGACCATCCACCCCGAGAGCGCCTTCACCTCGTCGCGGGTGACGTTCGGGTGATAGCGGATGCCGCCCTTGTAGGGGCCGCGGTCGCCGTTGAACTGCGACCGGAACGCCTTGAAGACGCCGAGGTCGCCGCCGTCCAGTTCGACGGTGAGGTTCGTCTCCAGGATTCGTTCGGGATGCTTGAGTCGTTCGAGGAGGTCCGGGCGAACGTCGAGATACTCGGCGGCGTCGTCGATCTGCTCCTGCAAACTCTCGAAGGGATTCGCCGCGTGAGACATACCCGACCCTCGGAAGGGGCGCTGTTAAACGTGTCGGGGGCGGTTTCGGCGGGCACGTCGCCCCCCGCACCGCCGGCCGAGTAACACCTACCTACCGGCGTAAGACGGGCTTTACAGTCGAGTCACCGACCGCCCTCGACCCGTTCGACGACGGTCTCCGCGCGGGCGATGAGCGGGGCGTCGATCATCTCCCCGTCGACGCGGAGGACGCCCTCGCCGTCGTGCTCGTCGCGCGCGGCGAGGACGCGCCGCGCCCACGCGACCTGCTCGTCGCTGGGCGTGAACGCCTCGTTGATGACGGGCACCTGCGCGGGATGGATCGCCATCTTCCCGTCGTAGCCGAGGTCGCGCGCGAAGGCGCTCTCCTCGGCGAGACGGTCCGTCCCCTCGATGTCGGTGAAGACGGTGTCGATCGCGTCGACGCCCGCCGCGCTCGCCGCGAGGACGACGTGCTCGCGGGCGTAGAGCACCTCAGTCCCCGCCTCGGTGCGGCTCGCGCCGATGTCGGCCGAGAGGTCCTCCGCGCCGAAGGCGACGGCCGCCGTCGCGTCCGCGCTCGCGATCGACTCGGCGTGCAGGACGCCCGCCGCCGTCTCGCAGAGCGCGAAGACGGGGAGTTCGACCCCACGAACGGCCAGTTCCGCCGCCAGCGCGTCCACGTCGTCGGCCGATTCCGCCTTCGGAAGCATCACGGCGTCGAGACGCGGCCTCCCCGCGAGCACCTCGTCGAGGTCGTCGCCGGTCGCGTGACCGGAGACCCGCACGCACACCTCGCAGTCGGGGTCGAAGTCGGGATCGGTGAGCACCTCGCGGACGGCCTCGCGGCCCGCGTCCTTGCGTTCCGGCGCGACGGCGTCCTCGAGGTCGAAGACGACGACGTCGGCACCGCTCCCGGGGGCCTTCCGCATCATCGCTGGCTTGTCACCGGGCGAGAAGAGCAGGGTTCGTCGCGGCATGGGGAGAGAGTGTGCCCGAGGGGTATTGAATCGAGGCGGTCGACCGCCGCCCCTCGGCCCGACCTATCCGAGTAGGTGAACGTTTCACGCGGGATCGAGTGGACGAGTGGAGCAAGAGAGAGGAGGCGGTTCCGCGCGCACGGCCGACTCGCCCGTCCCCGGGGGCGCTCGGGGGCGATCCCGCGCGCCGGGACGGGTGAAGGGCGAGCGTTACGGCGTCGATCGCCGTCGGTCGCCGTTGGTCGGCATCGATCGGCGTAGCGAGTCGAACCCGCCCACGCTTTTATCCCGCCGGGTCGACCATCGCTCATGCCCGGACTGTACTACGAGGAGTTCGAGGTCGGCCGGACCATCGAGCACGAGAAGCGCCGCACGGTGAGCGAGAGCGACAACCAGCGCTTCTGCGACATGACGATGAACCAGCAGCCGCTACACCTCGACCGGGAGTTCGCCGCGGAGACGGAGTTCGGGAGACGGCTCGTAAACGGCCTCTACACGATGTCGCTGGCGGTCGGCCTGTCGATTCCCGACACCACCGACGGGACCATCGTCGCCAACCTCTCCTACGACGACGTGGAGCACCCCCACCCGGTCTTCCACGGCGACACCCTCCGCGCGCGGACGACGGTGACCGACAAGCGAGAGACGAGCGACGGCGAGCGCGGCGTCGTCACCATGCACGTCGAGGCGTTCAATCAGAACGACGACCTGGTCTGTGCGTTCGATCGGACCGCGCTGTCGTTGAAGCGGCCGTGAATAACGGGAGGAGAGCGCAGCGGCCGATCAGACGATCGACGCGATCATCACGACGTTGATGCACACCGCGACCAGCCACGGGAGCGCGAGCGCGAGCGGCACCAGCGCCGCGTACCGGCGGTGGACGACCTGCCGACCGAACAGGGCGACCCCGAACCCGAACGACTTCATCCCGACCATCCCGGGCAGGCCGTACTGGGCGATGACCTGCGACGCGATGGGGTTCATTTCGACGAGTCCGAGTCGGAGACCGTAATGCGTCAGGGCGACGTCGAGGAGCATCGCCGTCGCGGCGAGCCCCCAGAACGCACGCTCGTGTCGCGCTGCGACCGAGAGCGGCGAGCGGTCGTTCCAACCGTGGCGCACGTACGCGGCGAGTTCGATGGAAGACATGGGGTGGTTTGGCCAGAGGGGCGGCGTCCGGGACGCCACCGTGATCGTACCTCTGGAGAACACCCGTTTCGCCATTGTTACCAGTGACCTACCCCCGAACGCGTCGGCGTAAAGAACTGTGTAGCGCGGTTCGAACGAACGGCGGCCGGGCCGTCCGACGGCGACCCGACGTCGCCCCGTCGTCGCCGCCTAGAGGACGGTTCCGTGTTTCTTGTCAGGGAGATCCTTCCTGACCGTTTCGTAGAACGCGAACCGGTTAGCCAGTTCTTTACGGAGCGCGCTGGGCGGTATTATCTCGTCGATGACCGTCTCGCTCGCCATCCGGTGGACGTCGATGTCCTGTCGGTACTCCTCGCGCAGTTCCGCCTCGCGACGTGCGCGTTCCTCCGGGTCGTCGATGGCGTCCAGCCTGTTCCGGTAGACGGCGTTGATGGCCGCCTCCGGGCCCATGATGGCGATCTCGCCGCTCGGGAGCGCGATCGTCGAATCGGGGTCGTACGCCGGGCCGCTCATCGCGTAGATGCCCGCGCCGTAGGCCTTGCGGACGACGACGCACTGCTTGGGGACCGTCGCCGAGGAGGTGGCGTAGATCATCTTCTTGCCCTGTTCGAGGATGCCGTCCTTCTCGACCTGCGACCCGGCCATGAACCCGGGCGTGTCACAGAGGTACAGTAGGGGGACGTTGAACGCGTCACATTTCCAGATGAACTCCGCGGCCTTCCCCGCGGCGTCGGGGAAGATCGCACCGGCGCGCGTGGCGGGCTGGTTCGCGACGATGCCCACCGGTCGCCCGTCGATGCGCGCGAACGCCGTGACGATCTCGCCGCCGTAGTTCGGCTGGAGTTCGAAGAACGACTCCGCGTCGACCACGTGGTCGATCAACTCGCGCACGTCGTACCCCCGGTTCGGCTCCGTCGGGACGATGCGGTCGATCCCCGTCGGCGACTGCGCGGGGTCGCGCGGCTCGGCCCGGGGCGGCTTCCCCCCCGCGTTGTTCGGGAGGTAGCCGATCAACTGGGCGACGAGGTCGCGGGCGTGCTCCTCGTCCTCGGCCACGAGGTCCGCGCTCCCCGAGTACCGGGCGTGGACCTCCGGCCCGCCGAGGTCCTCCATGCTGATCTCCTCGCCGGTGACCATCTGCACCATCCGCGGGCTGGCGATCGCCATCGCGCTCATCCCCTTCACCATCACGGTGAAGTCGGCGAAGACCGGCGTGTAGGCCGCGCCCGCGATGCACGGCCCGTAGAGGACGCAGATCTGCGGGACGTACCCCGAGAGCATCGAGTGGTTGTAGTAGTACTTCCCGATCCCCTCGCGATTGGCGAAGAAGCCGGTCTGCTGGTCGATGCGCCCCCCCGAGGAGTCCATCAGGTAGAGGATCGGCTTGCCGGTCTTCAGCGCGCGCTGTTGCATCCGGAGGAACTTCTCGACGCCCTTCGCGGCCATCGATCCCGCCTTCACGGTGAAGTCGTTGGCCATGAAGTGGACCTCCCGTCCCTCGAACTCCGCCGCGCCGGTGAGCAGGCCGTCGGCGGGGAGCCGGTCCGCCGCGTCGAACTCCGCGAACGTCCCGTCCTCGAAGAGCAGTCCCTCGGGGAACCAGAGGTCGAGGCGGTCGCGCACGAACAACTTCCCCTGCTCGTCGAGTCGCTCCCTGTACTTCTCGGGGCCGCCCTGCTCGATGTCGGCGATCTCCTCGAGCAGCGCGATCTCGCGGTCGGTCGGCCCGAAGTCGTCGTGCGGCACGGCGTCACCGACCCGGTTGCCCTCGTGGACGACCGCCGGTTCCGCCGCGTCCCCCACGTAGACCCGGACCTCCTCGACGGCGTGGCGCGCGAGCGCGGCGGCGATGGCGGCGGCCTCGTCCTCGCTCGCGCCCTCGTCGATGCGAACCTTCATACGCAAGAATTGCGCGGAGGGGGGTGAAAACCGTTATCTTCCGACGGGAACCGGTCGGGGTCCGGGGGACCTCCCTCAGAGGAGGCCCGGCAGTCTGGTGAGCACGCCGACGAGGACGGGGATCCCGACGACGATGGCGGCGTTTCGGCGGGAGAGTCCGTGGACGTGCTGCATCGCGATCGTCCAGATGTAGCCGCTCCACAGCAACACGAGCAGGCCGAACGCGCTCGCGACGAGCAGGGCCGGGTCGCTCTGGAGGCGCGCGAGCGCCTGGTTCGCGGCGTTGGCACCCTCCGGGAGGGTCACGCCGGAGTAGACGTAGAGGCTGGCGGCCGCGCTCACCGCCGTGCCGACGATCGCCGGGACGAACCCCCAGCCGGTTCCGGCGAAGGTGTCGCTCAGCGAGCCGGACCCGTCGAACGCGACGCGCGCGATGGCGTAGAAGGCGACCGCGTAGAGCGCCCACTGGACGTAGACGCCCACGAACGCGCCGATGAGGCCGACCGTGCCCGCGGCCGCCGAGATGGCAGAAGCCGTGCCCCGGTCGACGCCCCCGCCGCCGTCCTGGATCGCGCTGGCCGCGATCTGCTTGGTGAGTTCCGTGACCGGATAGGCGCCGACCACCGCGAGGACCGCGACTACCGTGACGATACCCGCCGGGAGGAGGAGTCCCGGCTCGTCGGCCCGCCGGCGGAACGCCGAATCGGGATTCGTGATGATTTCGAGGACCATCACGCGTACTTGGAGGATGGCGTACATCAATTTACGTATCACGTAGCCGACAGGTCCTCCGAAACCACCCGAAAGACCGTTCGGAACTGCTCGGCTACGCGGGGCTTCGCGTCGGAAACGTCGAGTCGCCCCGCGCCCCGCGTCCCGCAACTCCGACAGCCCCGCTACTCCGACAGCGCCGCCTCGGCGCGCTCGACGTACTCCCGGTTCCCGACGAAGACGGGCGTGCGTTCGTGGAGTTCCTCGGGCGTCCGCTCCAGCAACGACCGTTCGCCGTCGGTGGACGCGCCGCCCGCCGCCTCGACGATCGCCGCGATGGGGATCCCCTCGAACTGGAGGCGGAGCTTCCCGTTCGGGTGCGTGGTGAGGCCGGGGTAGGCGAAGACCCCGCCGTAGGTGAGCACCTGACTGACGTCGCCGATCATCGCGCCGCCGTACCGGAGTTTCAGCTCCCGCTCGACCTCGCGGGCGTACGCGGCGAACTCGTCGGTCCAGGCGTTGACGCGTCCCCCGAACCCGTAGACCGTGGGGTCGTCCGGGAGCGCGAGGTCGACGGTCGCCGCGTGGCGCTCGCCCTCGTGGACGACGGACTCGGTGACCCGCCCGTCGCGGGCGGTCACCATCGTCGTCAGCGGGCCGTAGAGGACGTACCCCGCGGCGACGAGCGCGTCGCCGCCCGCCGGGAACGGTTCGTCGAAGACGCCGACGATCGTCCCCATCACGTTGTTCGGCTTGACGTTCGAGGAACCGTCGAGCGGGTCGAGCGCGAGGTGGTACCCGGTACCGTCCGCCGACGTGCCGTCCGCCCGGATCACCTCCTCGCGCTCCTCGCTGGCGTAGGAGGCCACGCCGTCGAGCGCGAGCAGACGCTCCTCGAACAGTTGGTCGGCGTGGACGTCGGCCTCCAGTTGCTGCTCGCCGGAGGGGTTCTCGCCCGCCTCGTAGCGACGACGACCGACGAGGCTCTCTCTGATCTCGGGGGCGGTCGCGGCGATCGTCTCGAAGACGCGCTCGATGACCTCGTCCCCGCTCATCTCACTCCTCGAGCGCGGCGTCGACGGATCCACCCTCGAAGATGATCGTCTCCAGGGCGTCGAGGATGCGCGTCGGGTCCTCGCGCTGCCAGACGTTGCGGCCGACGGCGAGTCCCTTCCCGCCGGCGTCCATCACGGCCTTGACGGACTCGAGGAACTCGCGATCGGACGTCTTCGACCCGCCGGACATGACGACCTTCGTCCTGCCCGCCATGCGGACGGCGTGCTCCATGCCCTCCTTCGAGCCGGGGTACTTCACCTTCGCCACGTCCGCGCCGAGTTCGAGCGCGAGGCGGGCGGCGTAGGCGATGGTCGTCTCGCTCGTGTCGTTCTTCAGCCCCTGGCCGCGCGGGTAGGACCACATGACGACGGGGAGTTCGTAGGCGCGCGCCTCTTCCTGTATCGCGCGGAACTCCTCGGCCATCTCGATCTCGTGGTTCGAGCCGCCGTAGAGCGTGAAGCCGACGGCGTCCGCGCCGACCTCGTAGGCGTACTCGACCGAGCAGTTGACCGCCGTGTCGGGTTCGCCCATCCAGAGGTTCGACGTGCCGTTGAGCTTCAGCAGGAGGTTCACGTCGTCCTCGTAGGAGGGGTAGTAGGCCTCCGCGATCCCCTTCTGGACGGCGACGGTGGTGACGGCGGGGTGGGTCGCCGCCTCGAAGGTTCGCTCCGGGTCGGCGCTCTCGGGGACCTCGGTGAAGTCGACCGGGCCGTGTTCGAGACCGTGGTCGTACGCGAGGATGAGCACCTTGCCGTCGCGGACGAGCGGACTGTCATCGATCGGTATCATGTACGGGAGGGTGTTCGGTAACGGGGTATAATACTGTTAGTGCCGCCCGCCCAGCGCGTCGGATCGAATCGGACAGATTGATAGTCGAGAAGCGCGAGGACTCACGACAGCAGGGGAATGACCACGAACAGGGAACGCGCAAAACGGGGGGAACGACGTCGGAGGGGGTCCGCGTGACGTACGACGCGGTGATCTTCGACAACGACGGCGTGCTCGTCGAACTCCCCAGTCGGGAGGTCTTCCGTCGGGCGACCGAGCGGACCTTCCGGGAGTTCGACATGCGTCGGCCGACCCGCGACGACGTGCGGGCGCTCGTCGCCGGCAACGTCGAGGGGATCAGACAGCTCTGCCAGCGCCACCGGGTCGACGCGATGGACTTCTGCTACGAGGCCGCCGCGAACGCGGTCCGCGAGCAGAAGCGCGAACTCGAGGTGGGACTCAGAAGCCTCTACGACGACGTACACGCCGTCTGGTCGCTCGACGCGCCGTTCGGCCTCGTGAGCAACAACCAGCACGAGGCCGTCACCTACGTCCTGCGGTTCTTCGGCATCGAGGACCGGTTCGAGGCCGTCTACGGGTGTCCCTTCACCCCGGAGGGCCTGCGCCGGATGAAGCCGGATCCCTACTACCTGAACGAGGCGCTCTCCGACCTCGGGACGCGCGACGCGCTCTACGTCGGGGACAGCGCCTGCGACGTCGAGGCGGCCGCGAACGCGGGCATCGACTCGGCGCTGCTGACGCGCGGTCGCCCCGTCGAGTGCGAGGTCGCGCCGACCTACGAGATCGACGGCCTCGACGCGCTCCCGGCGCTCGTTCGGGGGTAGACGGACAGACGGGCGGCGAGCCGGCACGTTTTACTCGCCGGGCGCGTCCTCTCCGGTATGCGTGGATTCGACTCCGTAGAGCGCGTCGGCGTCGTCGGCGCGGGCACCATGGGCGGCGGCATCGCGCAGGTCGCCGCCACGAACGGGTACGAGGTCGTCGTCAGGGACGTCGAGCAGGAGTTTCTCGACCGCGGCTTTTCGAACGTCGAGGACAGCCTGGAACGGCTCGTGAACGCGGAGCGGCTCACCGAGGGCGAGGCCGAGGACGCCCTCGACAGGCTCTCGGGGACGACCGACCTCGCGGACCTCGCCGAGTGCGACCTCGTGATCGAGGCGGCTCTCGAGAACATGGAGGTCAAGCGGGAGATCTTCGCCGATCTCGACGAGATCGTCGAGGAGGACGTGGTCCTCGCGACGAACACGTCCACCCTGTCGATCACGACCATCGCGAGCGCGACCGACCGCCCGGCGCAGGTGGTCGGCCTCCACTTCATGAACCCGGTCCCGGTCATGACGGGCGTCGAGGTCGTCGTCGGGGAGAAGACCGCCCCGGCGGCCGTCGAACTCGCCCACGCGTTCGCGGAGGCGCTGGGCAAGGAGACCTGGGAATCCGACGACAAGCCGGGATTCGTCTCCAACCGTATCCTCATGCCGTGGATCAACGAGGGGATCCGCGCGTTCGACGAGGGCGTCGCCACGAAGGACGACATCGACCGCGGGATGAAACTCGGCACGAACGTCCCGATGGGGCCGCTCGAACTGGCCGACCACATCGGCCTCGACATCTGCCTGGACGCGACCGAGACGCTCCACGAGGAACTCGGCGATCGGTACAAACCGGCGTACCTCCTGAAACGGAAGGTGGACGCGGGCGACCTCGGCAAGAAGACCGGTCGAGGCTTCTACGAGTACGAGTAGGCGACGGGCGACCCGGCGCACCGTCCGGACGGATCCGGAGTCGGGCGGACGGCAGGCGCACGCCGGCCCGGGGTTTTTCGGATCGGCGGACCTATAGATGCCTATGGGATTAGGTACATTCCTCGCGTCGCGGTCCTCGCGTCGGCTGAGCGCGCTCTCGATGCTCGCGGAGGCGGGGCTGGCGCTGTACCGCGGGAACAAGCGCGTCGCGGCGCTGCTCGCCGGCGCGGCGGTCCTCGCGTACCGCTGGAGCGTCGCCGGACTCCTGGCCGAACTCGGGATCCGGCTGTACCAGCGGAGGCGCTGAGCGGCCGTCGAGGGGCGGCACGTTCCACCCCGGGAAGGGAAAAGTACAGGATCGACCACCCGCAACCGAGTCTATGGACTTCAGCCTCTCCGCGGAGCAGAAGCAGATCCGGGACATGGTCGCCGAGTTCGTCGACGAGGAGGTCGTCCCCGTCGCGGCGGAGATCGACCGGACCGACGAGTTCCCGCGCGACCTCGTCCGCGAGATGGGCGACCTCGGGCTGATGGGCATGCCCTTCCCCGAGGAGTACGGCGGCGCGGGCCTCGACTACCACGCCTACGCGATCGGCCTCGAGGAGATCTCGCGGGGATCGGGTGGCCTCGGTACCATCGTCGCCGCGCACACCTCGCTCGCCGGCAACATGCTCTACGAGTTCGGCGACGAGGCACAGAAGGAGGAGTACCTGACGCCGCTCGCGGAGGGGCGCGACATCGGCGCGTTCGCGCTCTCGGAGCCGCAGGCGGGCAGCGACGTGCCCGCGATGGGGACGACCGCCGAGAGGGACGGCGACGAGTACGTGATCGACGGCGGGAAGCTGTGGATCTCCAACGGCTCCGTCGCCGACACCGTCACCGTGTTCGCCAAGACGGACCCCGACGCGGGCAGGCGGGGCATCTCCTCGTTCGTCGTGCGCCCCGAGGAGGACGACGGGTTCGTCGTCGAGGGGACCGAGGACAAGCTCGGCGACAAGGGCTGTCCCACCGCCGAACTGCGCTTCTCCGACGTGCGCATCCCCGAGGACCGACTGCTCGACGAGGAGGGCGAGGGGTTCGTCCACGCGCTCAAGACGCTCAACGGCGGGCGCATCACTATCGCCGCCCGGGGCGTCGGCATCGCGCAGGCCGCCCTCGACGAGGCGCTGCGCTACTCCCAGGAGCGCGAGCAGTTCGACCGCCCGATCGCCGAGTTCCAGGCCATCCAGCACAAGCTCGCGGACATGGACACGAAGACGAGCGCCGCGCGCCTGCTCATGCACCAGGCGGCCGACCTGAAGATCCGCGGCGAGCCGTTCATCAAGGAGGCCGCGCAGGCGAAGCTCTACGCGAGCGAGGTCTCCCGCGAGGTCGCGAACGAGGGCATCCAGATCCACGGCGGCTACGGCTACACCAAGGACTTCCCCGCCGAGCGGTTCTACCGCGACGCGAAGCTCAACGAGATCTACGAGGGGACGAGCGAAGTGCTTCGCAACACAATCGCGGCGCAACTGCTCTCCTGACCCTCGGAGCGCCCGTTCGCCGCCGTCTCCGAGCCCTCCGACATCACTTTCGCTCCGCGCTAGGCTCGCATTCTTGTCCGCACGTAGCCGATCGAACATCGAGCTATGATAACAGCCGTTTCGCACGCGACCGTCCTCGTCGAGGACCAGGACGAGGCGCTCGCGTACTACACTGACGTGCTCGGGTTCGAGAAGCGCGACGACGAGCGGACCGACGAGGGGCGCTGGCTGACCGTCGCGCCGCCGGACTCCGAGGCGACCCAGCTCGCGCTGATGGCCGCCGACGCCGACGAGCACCGCGAGCGCGTCGGGAACCAGGTGTCCGACTACGTGGCGTTCGTCCTCGCAACCGACGACTGCCGGGCGGAGTACGACCGCCTGCGCGAGGCCGGCGTCGAGTTCCTCGGCGAACCCGAGGAGTGGCCGTGGGGCGTCGAGGTACAGTTCGAGGACCTCTACGGGAACCGACTCGACCTGTTCGAGCCGCGCCCGATGGACGACGCGGACGAGGCGTAGCGCCGCGACGCGCGAACCCTCCGGACTACTCCTCGCCCTCGACCAACTCCCGGAGCCACGCGTAGTGATCGCGTACCGCCCGCGCGCCGGCGTCCGTCAGCGCGTAGACGTCGTCCAGCCCGTCCACCCGGCGCTCGACGTAGCCGGACTCGACCAGGGCGTCGAGCGGGCCGTAGAAGCGCTTCGGATCGAGGCGGGCGTCGTAGTGCGTCTCCAGCCGTCGCTTCAGCTGCGGGGCGCGGAGTTCGCCGCCCGCGTAGAGGACGACGCAGACGTCGCGCCGGGTGCCGCTGTCGAGCCACTTCGCCATGGCGAGGGGGACGGGTCGGTGCGCCCCTAGGCTTGCGATTCACTCGTCGAGTCCGGCGTCGAGCAGTTCGCGGACGAGGAGGGCGAGCACCGACGCGGCGGACAGATCGGTGAACAGCACCAGCGCGAGGAGGAGGCCGGCGGACGCGAGGACCCACCAGAACTCGGCCAGGAGGACGACGAGCGCGACGAGCGCGACGGTCACGACGGCGACGGCGGCGAGGTGGATCGGTCGGAACGTGTCGAACATACCGTCGATGGTCCCGCTCTCCTACTTGAACCCTCGCCCGGAACCGACGGTCTTGTCGCGCAGTGCGGAGCATCCAGCCGAATAGAGGGAGCATCCGTCACCTCTCTGGGCTCGACCGCAGCTACGGTCGAAACGTTAACCAGGTTTAAGAGGTAACTTCCCCCATGGCGACCGCAGTCAAGATGGACGAGGAAACGAAGTCCAAACTGGAGGAATTGCAGGCCGAGATCAAACTCGAGACCGGGGAGAAGGTCACTCAGCAGGAGATCCTGACGCGTATCGTGGAGTCGGCCTACGAGTCGCGCGCGGAGTTCGTCGACTCGTTCCGCGGGGGGGAGGCCGCGCTCACGGACGAGGAGGTAGAGCGGTTCAACGAGGGAATGATCTCCTCGGGCGTCGAGACGGACGAGGCGGACATCGACGAGACACTCTACGGATGAGCGTCTTCGTCGACACGGGAGTCTTCTACGCACATCACGATACGGACGCGAGCCGACACGACGTCGGCGTCGCCGCACTCAACCGCGTCCTTCGGTCGGCGGCATTCGGCCGAGCGGTCACGAGCGACTACGTCTACGACGAAGTCGTGACGCTCACGCACCGACGGACGGGTCGCATCGAGGACGCAGTCGAACTCGGTCGACGTATCCGGGGCGACGGGTATCCGGAGGCCATCGACGTCCGGTATCTCACCCCAACCCTCTTCGACGATGCCGTCGATGCGTACGAGCGGTACTCCGATCACGGACTCAGTTTCACCGACGCGACGATCGTCGCGATGGTCGACCGGCACGACATCGACTCGGTGCTGAGTTTCGACGACGGTTTCGACGGCGTGATCGACCGGCTCGCCCCCGAAACCGTCGCCGGCGGCGAGTGATCGTTCGGTCCGATAGCGTCGAAGGCAGAGCCCCTACCCACCCCTACCACCACGAACGGCGGCAACTCACCGCGGTCGGTCGAACATACCGCCACCCGTCCCGCTCTCCTACTTGAACCCTCGCCCGGAACCGATAGAGACGACAGGCGGCTCCCCCTATCCCCCGTCATGACGGACTCCGAGGACGCCGCGGAGGCGGGCGACGTCACCGCCCGCTACTTCGAAACCGACGGCGAACGCGTGCTGACCTTCGAGCGGTCGGGGGGCGGCGCGACCGCCGCGGTCGCGCAGAACGTCGACGGCTACGCCATGCTGAAGGTCCGGCCGACCCCGACGGGCGACGAACTGGAGCGCTACTACGGCTTCGACATGGCGCTCGACCACGCGGCGGAACTCCTGGGCGTGGCCGTCCGCGACCTCCCGATCCCCGACGCCGCGCGCGACATGGGGATCTAGAACCACCACCTTTTGCTGCGCTCGGCGGCTTCGCCGCCTCGCTGGCAAAAGCTGGAGCAAAACCCTCCTCACCCCCTCGCTTCGCTCGGGGGTTCCGTCGGTCCGCTCGCTCGTTACACTCCCTCGCGGGTGCCGCGCTGGCGTCGGCGGTGGTAAAGCCAGTCCGCCGTCCGTACTTTTATATCCGAAAGCGGGACCAGCGTCCGTGTGACGTGACGTTCGTCGCGGGGCGGCTGCGGTTGTGCGACGCCACGCCCCGCGAACCAGATGCTCGCGGGGAGACGCCGCCGCGCCCCGCGACCCCGCCCCGGCGTCGCCTGTTCGCCAGCGCGCCCGAGCGAGTCGCGCCGAGGATCGACGGCAACCGTCGTAGACGAATTCGTCCATCGTCGTGCCGGTTGGGCGCGTCATCGTCCATAGACGGCAGACATATACCGGGCAGTGAACTACGTCCGGCCATGTCAGAGGTACGCATTGCGGGAGGTGGCCTGACTCGCTTCGGTCGGTTCCCGGACCGCACCGGGCGCGACCTGTTCGCCGAGGCCGGACTGGCCGCCCTCGACGAGGCGGGGGTCGACCCCGGGGAGATCGAGCATCTCTACTTCGGGAACTTCATGGGCGAACTCGCGGAGCACCAGGGGCACATGGGCCCGCAGATGGCCGAGGCCGTGGGCGTCCGCGCGCCCGCGACGCGCTACGAGTCGGCGTGCGCGTCGAGCGGCGTCGCCGTCCGCGAGGCCGTGAGAACCGTTCGCACCGGCGAGGCGGACGTGGTGCTCGTCGGCGGGGCCGAGCGCATGACGAACATGGGCACCGCGGGCGCGACGGAGGGCCTCTCCATCGCCGCGGACGACCTCTACGAGATCCGCGCCGGGATGACCTTCCCCGCCGCCTACGCGCTGATGGCGCGGGCGTACTTCGAGGAGTTCGGGGGGAGCGCCGAGGACCTCGCGCACGTCGCGGTGAAGAACCACGAGCACGCGCTGCCGAACGAGCACGCGCAGTTCCGCTCGTCTATCACGGTCGAGGAGGCGCTCGACGCGCCGCGTATCGCCGACCCGCTCGGACTCTACGACTCCTGCCCCATCACCGACGGGGCGAGCGCCGCCGTGCTCGTGAGCGACGACTACGCCGAACGGGCGGGACTCGACGCCCCGGTCGCCGTCACCGGCACGGGCCAGGGCGGCGACAACCTCGCGCTGCAGGACCGGGAGTACTTCGCCCGCTCACCCGCGACCGCCGACGCCGCCGAGGAGGCCTACGCCGACGCGGGGATCGGCCCCGGCGACGTCGACGTGGCGGAGGTCCACGACTGCTTCACGATCGCCGAGGTGCTCGCGATCGAGGCGCTCGGCTTCTACGACCCCGGCGAGGGCATCGGCGCGGCCCGGCGCGGCGAGACGACCCGCCACGGCGACCTGCCGGTGAACCTCTCGGGAGGCCTGAAGGCGAAGGGCCACCCGGTCGGCGCGACCGGCGTCGCGCAGGTGGTCTCGCTCGCGCGGTTGCTCTCGGGGACGCACCCGCGCGCCTCCGACGCGTCCGGCGCGCGCGTCGGCCTGGCACACAACGCGGGCGGCACGGTCGCCAGCGCGACGGTCCACGTGCTGGAGGTGGTCGCGTGAGCGGAGACGAGCGCGATCAGGGAACGACCGGCGGGAGCGACCGTGGTCGCGGGGGTCGAAACGACGGCTTCGACGACCTGCTCGACGCGATCGAGGCGGGCGAGGGGTACTACCTCCGCTGTCCGAACGACCACGGATCGCTCCCGCCCCGGCGCGTCTGCCCGCACTGCGGCGCGCGCGACCTCGACGAGCACCCGCTCCCCGAGTCGGGGACGGTCGCGACCCACACCGTCGTCCGCGTCCCGACGCCGCAGTTCGCCGACGACGCGCCGTACGCGACCGCCGTCGTCGACTTCGGTACCGTCCGGCTGACGGGGGTCGTGGACGCCGACCCCGAGGCCGTCGAGACGGGGATGACCGTCGGCGCGACGGTCGGCGAGTCGAGGACGTCCGGCGAGCGGCTGGTGCGGTTCGTGCCGCGCTGAGCAACGGAACGGATTCGTCCCCGTTCGGCATCGGAACGAGCTTCGGGGCGGTCGTGACCGTCGATCCGCGAACCAGCACCGTATCGTAGCGAAATGTCAAGTCCGAGCCCGCCGATCCGAACGTCATGCGCTCCACGCAGCGTCCGATCGTCGGCTTCCTGTTCGGTGACTCCGCGAGGACGACCGCCGCGTTCCTCCTGGTAGCCGCGCTGGCGGCCGCCGCAGTCGTCGCGGTTGGATCCGCGATCCCCATCGGCGCGTACGTCGCGGGATCCGACGTCGCCGACGCCGTCGGCGTGACGCTGCTCGTCGGGTTCAACGCGTTTCACGCGTACCGCAATCGGGGGCTCGCCGCGTGCGTCGTCCTCGCGAGCGTCGTGCTGTTCGGCCTCTTCGTCGGCGGAGCGATCGGTCTCTCCGCGCCGCCGGGGTGGACCCCGACGCTCGGGGACTACCTGCAGATCGCGCTCGGATTCGGGCTCGTCTTCGGGAGCGCCGGGTTCGTCGCGGGATACGTCGTCCGGTTCGTCTCCGGCCGCGTCCGGAGGAGTTGATCCCGAAGCGGCCTACTGCACGTTCGCGTACTCCGTCCGCGCGGGCAGTTCGCCCCGGACGAGCGCGGCGAACTCCGCCGGGTGCTCGTAGTGGGGAAGGAGCAGCGTCTCGTCGAAGACGACGAACCGGGCGTCGGCCGCCTCGGCCAGTTCCTCGCCGCGCTCGACCGGCAGGATGTCGGCGTCGCGTCCCCAGACGATCGTGATCGGCTCGTCGAGACCGGCGAGCGTCTCCCCGAGGTCGACGTCGGGATCGAGGAAACCGCTCACGAACGACGCGGGCGCGAAGCGCGCGCCGGGCTGGTGGGCGAGTTGCCAGCGGTACTCCACCCACTCGTCGTCGGCGTGGCTCATGTCGTAGAAGCCGTGATCCCGCTGGAAGTAGCGCAGCGAGCGTCGGCTCGTCAGCGCGTTGAACAGCGCCTCGCCCGCGAGCGGCGCACGGAGGAGCGAGCGCAGCCACGTCCGGCGACCCGGCATCGTGGAGGTGGTCGGACAGACGAGGACGAGTTCCTCGAAGTCGACCGTCTCTGCGGCCTGAGCGGCGTACGCCCCCGACAGCGAGGAGGCGACGACGGTCGGCCGGTCGGTCACGTCGTGCGCGAAGTCCGCCACGAACGTCGAGTAGAGCGACGCCGAGTACATGAGCGGCGGGCGGTCGGACAACCCGAAGCCGGGGAGGTCCGGCGCGACCACGTGGTAGTCCTCGGCGAGCGCGTCGAAGACGGCCTCGAACTCGGCGCTCGACGCGGCGGCGTTGACGCCGTGCAGCAGGAGGAGGTCGGGCGCGTCCGGGTCGCCCGCTTCGGTGTACGATACGTCGAAGCCGCGCCAGCGGTAGCCCTCGGTCGCCCGACCGAGCGGCGGGCGGAGCGTCTTCGCCCGCGAGGAGAGCGTTCGGTTGACGGCGGCGAGCAGCCCCGCGCCGGCGGCCGTCCCGGTCAGGAGGGTTCGAAGTCTCATGGTCGGGCGTACGACCGACTGACGCTTAATAACTATCCCGTTCGAGGCACTCCGCGAGCGGCTCGATCAGGTCGTCCGCGACGGTGTAGGGGTCGCGCTCGCGCTCGACGACCGCCTCGACCAGCGCGTCGAGGCCCCCCTGTCGGTCGATCTCGTCGGCCAGCAGCCGGTTCACGTCCTCGCGCAGGAGGGTGCGTATCTCCTCGGCGTAGCGCTGGCGCTCGCGCTCCTCGCGCGCGCCCGACTCGTCGAGGTAGGCGGCGTGGTCGGCGAGCGCCGCCACGAGGTCGGTCACGCCCTCGCCGGTCTTGGCGACCGTCTCGACGAGGCGGGGCTCCCACCCATCCTCGTCGGCGGCGATCGCCGGTTCGGCGACCGCCTCCATCGCGCCCGCGCCGTGGTGTCCAGTTCGCGTGAAGTCCTGGCGGGTGTGGATCATCTCGCGCAGTTCCTGGACGGTCCGGTCCGCCCCCGGCATGTCGGCCTTGTTGACGACGAAGACGTCGCCGATCTCGAGGATGCCCGCCTTGAGCATCTGGACGTCGTCGCCGCTGCCGGGCGGGACGAGGACGGCGACCGTGTCGGCGGCCTTCACGACGTCGATCTCGTTCTGGCCCGCGCCGACGGTCTCGATGACGACCTTGTCCTTGCCGAACGCGTCGAGGGCCTTCACGGCGTCGGCGGTGGCCGTCGAGAGGCCGCCGAGGCTGCCGCGGGCGCTCATCGAGCGGAAGAACACGTCCATGTCGCCGTTGGTCGAGGCCATGCGGATGCGATCGCCCAGCACCGACCCGCCGGTGAACGGCGAGGAGGGGTCGATCGCGATGACGCCCACGGTGAGTCCCTCCTCCCGGTAGTGTTTGGCGAGTTTGTCCACGAGCGTGGACTTGCCGGCACCGGGGCTGCCGGTGATCCCGATCACGTCCGCGTCGCCGGTGTGCTCGTGGAGCGCGCTCACGAGGTCGCGATAGCCCGTCGACCGATCCTCGATCTTGGAGATGACCCGGGCGAGCGCGCGGTGCTCGCCCGCGAGCAGGTCGTCGAGGAGCCGGCGGTTCGCGTCGTTCATTCGCGCTGAGGGGCGTTCTCGCGGACGAAGTCGATGGTCTCCTCCATCGACGCGCCGGGGCCGAAGATCTCGGCGACGCCCGCCTCGTAGAGCGCGGGGCGGTCGTCCTCGGGGACGATTCCGCCGACGACCACGAGCGTGTCCGAGAGCGCGTCGTACTCCTCTAAGCCCTCCAGGATCTTCGGGACGAGCGTGTTGTGCGCCCCCGAGAGGATGGAGATGCCGAGCACGTCGACGTCCTCCTGGACCGCCGCCTGCACTACCTCGTCCGGCGATCGATGTAACCCCGAGTAGATGACCTCGAAGCCGGCGTCACGGAACGCCCGGGCGATGACGTGCGCCCCGCGGTCGTGGCCGTCCAGCCCCACCTTCGCCACCAGACACCGGATGGTACGCTGATCCTGATCGGTACTCATGTGCCGAACAATCGTGAGAGTCGGGTTTGACTCTAACGGTAGCGGGTCGAATCGGCCGCGTGCGGGCCGCTCGGGGAGAACGAGGAAAGCGAAGCGGCCATACACCTCGCGTCCGAAGGGTCCCGCATGGCTACAGCCTCCTCCGAGGGCGTCGTGAAGGCGCACCCAAAGGCCGTCACGGCGGCGCTCTCGGTCGTCGGCTACGCACTCGTCATCGGTGCGTTCGCGGGACTCATCCCGCTGTTCCCCCCGCTCTCCGAGGCGACCGTCGTCCTGTTCTCCGACCTCATCGCGGTCGTGAACACGCTCGCGCTCACCTCGCTGCTCGTCGGCTGGTACCTCATCCGCCGTGGGGAGGTTCGCAGGCACCGCGCCGCCATGCTCACCGCGTTCGGCCTCATCTGCGTCTTCCTCGTGCTCTACCTCTGGAAGGTGGGCGGCGGGTTCGAGAAGAGCATCGCGATCCGGGAGGGGCAGTTCCTCGCGGAGTACGCGGGCACCGTCGAACTGGTCTACCTCGCGATGCTCGCGATCCACATCCTCCTCTCGGTGGTGGCGGTGCCGGTCGTGCTCTACGCGGTCGTCCTCGGACTGACCCACACGCCCGCGGAACTCGCGGAGACCGCCCACGCGAGGGTGGGACGCGTCGCCGTCGTCGCCTGGTCGCTCAGCCTCTTTCTCGGCGTGGTGACGTACGTCCTGCTCAACCACGTCTACTCGTGGGAGGTGCGCGGCGAGGCCCTCCTCCTGCTCGCGGTCCCGGCGCGCTCCTGGCTCGCCGCGCTCCGCGACCGGCGTACCCGCTCCTGACCGACCGCACGTCCGCCACGGACGTGTGCGCCCGTGACACGACAGCGCACAGGTTATCAGTGCCCGCGACCTAACTCGAGGTAAGTCCGGCGCGGGACGCGCCGGCACCACCGTATGACCGACTTTCACAGCTACGAGGAGTTGTATCGCTCGACCATCCCCTCGGTGGTCTCCATCTACCTCGCGGGCGACGGACGGACCCCCGGCGGAGCCGGCTCCGGCTTCGTCTTCGACGTGATGGACGGCGAGGGCTACGTCGTGACCAACGCGCACGTCGTCGGGGAAAACCGCTCCGTGGACGTGCGCTTCAGCGAGGGCGACTGGCGCGTCGGCGAGGTCGTCGGCGTGGACGCCTACACCGACCTCGCGGTGGTCCGCGTGGGCGATCACCCCGAATACGCCGTCCCGCTCCCGCTCGCCGGGTCGAACCCGGTGCCGGGGACGCCCGTCGCGGCGCTCGGTAACCCGATGGGCCTCGACGGCTCGCTGACGACGGGCGTCGTCAGCGGCGCGAGCCGTTCGATGCCCACCCAGCAGGGCTTCGCCATCCCCGACACCGTCCAGACCGACGCGCCCATCAACCCGGGCAACAGCGGCGGCCCGCTCGTCACGACCGACGGCGCGGTCGTGGGCGTCAACCGCGCCCGCGGCGGCGACAACATCGGCTTCGCCGTCAGCGCCGAGGTCGCCGCGCAGGTCGTCCCGGCGCTCGTCGAGGACGGCGCGTACCGCCACTCCTACCTGAAGGTGCGCACGCTCGACGTCTCCCCGACCGTCGCTGAGGCCAACGGACTTCCGGAGGTACGCGGCGTCCTCGTCGTGGACGTGAGCGTCGGCCCGGCGAGCGGCGCGCTGCGCGGCTGTACCGGCACCAGGCGCGTCCGCGGACGGGAGGTCCCCGTCGGCGGCGACGTCATCACGCACGTCGACGGCACCCCGGTCGACAGCCACGAGGAGCTGATGCGTCACCTCCTGCTCGAGACCCGCCCGGGCGAGCGCGTGACCGTCGACCTCGTGCGGGACGGCCGCGAGCGCCGGGCCGAGGTGACGCTCGGCGAGCGTCCGGCGGCCGAGCGGGGGCCGAGGCGGGGCGGGCCCGGATACGGCCCGCGGCGGCGGGGACGCGGCACCGACGTTCCGATCCGCTGACCGCTCGCTTTCCGACCCTCCTCGCCTCTCGTCCCCTCAGGGGAAGAGCCCGCGCAGTTCGTGCGCCGTGGCGACCCGCCGGAGGGCGATCGTGTAGGCCGCGGTCCGGAGGTCGGGCGTCTCGTGGCGGTGGTAGGCGTCGACGACCTCGTCGAACGACCCCGTGAGGCGGCGCTCGAGGTCGGCGTTCACCTGCGAGAGCGTCCACGAGTACTCCTGGGTGTTCTGCACCCACTCGAGGTACGAGACGATGACGCCGCCCGCGTTGGCGAGGATGTCCGGCACGACGGGGACGTCGCGCTCCACGAGCGCGTCGTCGGCCGCCGTCGTCGTCGGGCCGTTGGCCGCCTCGACGATCACCGACGCCCGCACGTCGTCCACGTTGTCCGTCGTGATGACGTCGGCGACCGCGGCGGGGATGAGCACGTCAACGTCGAGTTCGAGCAGCGCCTCGTTCGAGATGAACTCCGCGTCCGGGTAGCCCTCCATCGTCCCGCCGCCCTCGGAGAACGCGAGCAGCGAGCGCAGGTCGAGTCCGTCGGGGTCGTAGCGAGCGCCGGTGACGTCGCTGACGGCGACGACGTTCGCCCCCATCTCGGCGAGCAGGCGCGCGGCCCAGCTCCCGACGTTCCCGAACCCCTGGATCGCGATGGTCGCCTCGTGGAGGTCCTTATCGAGGTAGTCGAAGACCTTCCGGGTGATCATGGCGACGCCGCGGCCGGTCGCCTCGACGCGACCCGGCGTCCCGCCGAGCGAGAGGGGCTTGCCCGTGACCACCTGCGGGATGCTGTAGCCCTCGTACATCGAGTAGGTGTCCATGATCCACGCCATCACCTGCGGGTTGGTGTTCATGTCCGGCGCGGGCACGTCCACGTGCGGGCCGATCATCCGCCGGATGCCCTCCGTGTAGCGGCGGGTCATGCGGCGCAGTTCGTCCGTGCTCATCTCCTTGACCTCGCAGATGACGCCGCCCTTCGCCCCGCCGTATGGGAGGTCCACGAGCGCCGTCTTCCACGTCATCCACCCCGCGAGCGCCGTCACCTCCTCCATCGTCACGCTCGGGTGATAGCGGATGCCGCCCTTGTAGGGGCCGCGGGCGCTGTCGAACTGACAGCGGTAGCCCGTGAACACCTCGACGCTCCCGTCGTCCATCCGCACCGGGAGCGTCACCTTCAGCGTCCGCTCGGGGTACTTCAGCCGCTCGAAGATGCCCGGATCGACCCGCGCGTACTCCTGGGCCCGCTCCATCTGGGCCAGCATGTTCTCCAGTGGGGTGGTCTCGTCCATGTTCAGGCAATACTTGCGACGGGCATGAACGTAGCGGCGAGCGCGGAGTGGGGGATCAGTCCGTCCGGGGGAGCGCGACCGCGCCGGCGGCGAAGAAGACGACGGTGAGCGCCGCGAGCACGGCGAGATTCGAGAGCGGATCGCCCCCCGCGGCCGGGTAGGTCACGCTCCGGACCCCGCGGGAGAAGTAGGTGAGCGGCGAGAGCGAGAGCGCGGGGACGAACCACGCCGGCAGCAGCGACGGCGGGACGAACGTCTCCGAGAGGAACAGAAGCGGGACGGCGATGCCGTTGCTCGCGGCGATGACGCCGTCCTGGGAGTCGGCGATCCGGCCGAGCAGCGCGCCCAGCCCGCAGAACAGCGCGACCGCCAGCGCGACGAACGGGACGACGAGCGCGAGATCGGCCGTCAGGGGGATCTCGGCACCCGTCACGACGACCACCAGCGCGAAGATGACGAGCGCGGCGACGCCGATGATGCCGACGTTGACGAGCGTGTGCGAGAGGAGCCACTCGGTCCGCGAGAGGGGCGTCGTCGCCAGCTTCTCGAACCGGTTGCCCGCGCGGTGGCGCGCCACCTCGCTGCCGACCCGCGAGAGGGGCGTGAACAGCACCACGACGGCCAGGTAGCCCGGCAGGTAGTAGGCCGGCGGTTCGGCGAACAGCCCCCCGCCGGTCGGCTGCGTCCCCACCAGCGCGCCGAAGATGAGGATGATGATCACGGGGAAGAAGAACGTGAAGAACACCGCCGTCCGGCGGCGCAGGAACGAGCGCAGGGCGGCGGTCGTCTCCGCCCCGACGCGGGCGGTCAGCGTCACGCCGTCACCCCCGCCTCGCGCTCGATCGCCTCGCCCGTCTCGGTCACGTCCGCGCCGGCGAGCGCCAGGTAGACCGAGTCGAGGTCCGGCTGTCGCCACGACAGCGCGTCGTAGCTCACGTCCGCGGCCGCGAGTACCCCGACGACCTCGCCGATCTCCTCCGGGGCGATCCCGGAGACGACGACGGCCCGCGCGGTCCGCTCGACGGCGTAGCCCGCGTCCATCAGCGCGCGGGCGGCGGCCTCGTCGGCGGCGGTGCGCAGTTCGAGGCGGCTCGACCCGCCGTGCTCCGCGATCAGCGCGTCCGGCGTGCCCTCCGCGACGAGGCGGCCGTCGGCGAGCAGCCCCACGCGGTCGGCCAGCCGCTCGGCCTCCTCCATGTAGTGGGTCGTGAGCAGGACGGTCGTCCCCCCCGCGGCCAGCGACTCGAGGAGGTCCCAGAGGTCGCGCCGCCCGGCGGGGTCGATGCCCGTGGTCGGCTCGTCGAGCACGAGCAGGTCCGGGTCGTTCACGAGCGTCGTGGCGACGCAGACCCGGCGCTGCTGCCCGCCGGACAGGTTCTCGTACCACGTGTCGGCCGAGGCCGTCATCCCCACGTCGGCGAGCACGTCCTCGATCGGCCGGGCGCGGTCGTACAGCCCCGCGTAGTAGCCGACCAGTTCGCGCGCGGTGAGGCGCTCGGGCGGGTCGAACGACTGGGGCAGGAGGCCGAGGCGCTGGGGGTCGACCGCCGTCGGGGGGACGCCGAACAGCTCGACGCGCCCCTCGTAGTCCGTCGTGCCGGTGAGCGAGCGGACGAGCGTCGTCTTCCCCGCGCCGTTCGGACCGATCAGCGCGTACACCTCACCCTCGTCGATGGACAGCGAGACGCCGTCGAGCGCGACGCGCTCGCCGTACGCGCGGGAGACGTCCTCGGCGACCACAACCATGCCCGATCCGAGGTCCGACCCGCGCCTAAGGGTTCCGTTGTCGGGACGACGAGTCGTACTCCCTGGCGGACTGAAAGGGCGAGTGCTCTCGGGGAAGGCGGGCGAAGTAAGCACGCGAACGAGCGAAGCGAGAGAGTGCGCGCAGCGAGCCCCCCGACCCGAGAGCGCGAGGGCTTTCGAGGCGGTCTTGGCTACTGTCGAGTGCGTGAACGTGACCTCGAAAGCCCTCGCGGTCTGGACTCGTGCGCCTCGCTGCGCGCTTCGCTCGGCCTCACTCCGTTCGGCCTCCCTGCAGTGCTTGCGTCGTCGTGCTTCGCCCAGACCACTCGCCCTTTCAGTCCGCCAGGGGGTTCAGTACGATCGGTTTCCGGCGCACCCCTTTGTTCGCGCTGCTCGCTGGCGGGGATACAGGAGTGGGCGATACGCCCGCCCCGCTCACATCCGCGAGCGCACCCGGCGGGCGATCTCGTCGGCGTCGAAGTCGTCCTCGCTCACGTCGAAGACGACCTCGCCGTCCACGCGAACGACGAACACGCCGTGGTCGCCGGTGACGAGCGCGACCCGGTCCAGCCGCTCGCCGAAGGTCGCGAGCAGGACGTGCAGGACGTCCTCGGCGCGGCGCAGGAAGCCGCAGGGAACGCAGTACTCGATCTCGACCGTCGTCACGGGCGGAGTAAGGAGCGCACCCGTGATAGGTCCGCCGCCGTCGGTCGCCAGACGAGCAGCGCCACGGTGAGCACGAACACGACCGTCGAGAGGCCGTAGCTCTGGCCGTAGGCGGCCGAGACGAGCGCCGTCGCCCCGCCGAGGAAGCCGCTCAGCACGCCGGCGATCAGCGGGAGAGTGCACGAGACGCAGGAGAACAGGCCGAGCAACCCCGCCGTGGCCGACCCGCCCGCGTCGAGGAGCGTCGCGTAGACGAGGTACGCGAGCGTCGCGTAGCCGACGACCTTGAACGGGAGGAGCGCGAGCGTCAGCCACTCGCCCGCGTAGAGGAGGGCGGGGCTCCACCCCGGCGGGAGGGTCCGCAGGACGATCCTGACGTCGGACGGGCCGGGCGTCGAGCCGACGGCGTACAGCCCGCCGACGTAGCCGAGCAGGAGGAAGTAGCCGACCGCGACCGCGCCGACGGCGAGGCGACGACGCGCCGGCGCGGAGGGGACCTCGACGCGCCACAGCCCCCACGCCGCGGCGTTGATCCAGACGAACGGGTAGACGTAGAACAGCGGACGGGTGGGCGTGACCCCCGTCCAGAGGAGGTACCCGACGACGAGCAGGAGTTCGGTGTTGACGAGGACGGCGAGCCCCAGCAGCGTCTCCCGGGAGGGGCTGACCCGGTCGAACGCGGCGGTCGCGGTACTCATGCTACAGGACCATGGCGTCGACGAGGACGGCCACGAGGAGCGCGCCGAGGTAGGCGTTCGACGCGTGGAACGCGCGCAGGGCCGCCGACTTCGTGCGCTCGCGGTGCAGGCGTACCACCGTCCAGAGGAACAGCGCCCCGAAGGCGACGGTGACGACGGCGTAGAGCCAGCCGAGGTCCGAGAGCGCCGTGAGGACGCTCGCGCCGAGCAGCGTCGCCGCGAGGTAGTAGACGATGTGTCGCCGCGTCGCCGTGTCGCCGCGCACGACCGGCATCATGGGGAAGCCCCCGCGGGCGTAGTCCTCCTTGTAGGCGAGCGCGAGGTTGTAGAAGTGCGCCGGGGTCCAGAGGAAGATGACGCCCGCGAGCGCCAGCCCCGCCAGTTCGACGGAATTCGTGACGGCGGCCCACCCGATGAGCGCCGGGAGCGCCCCCGCCGCCCCGCCGATGACGGTGTTCTGGACGGTGTTGGGCTTGAGGACGAGCGTGTAGATCACGCTGTAGAAGACGATGGCCGCGAAGCCGAGCGCGGCGGTCAGAACGTTGATCTGCAGGAACGCGACGACGGCGGCGAGGGTGAGGACGCCGCCGAACGCGAGCGCGTTGCGGACGGGCACGCGGTGGGTGACGAGGGGACGGTCGGACGTGCGAGCCATCTTCCGATCGATGTCGCGTTCGAGGACGTGGTTGAACGTTCCGCTCGCCCCGATGGCGAGGACGCCCCCGCCGAGGGTGTAGAGCACCGTGTCGACCCGGAGGTCGGGACCGGCCGCGAGCGCCATCGCCGCGCCCGCCACGAGACAGAGCAGCCACATCAGCCGCGGTTTCATGAGCCTGAAGTAGATGGCCGCGGTCGTCGTCGCGCGGTCGAGGAGCGTCTCGGGGCGGGAGGGAACGTCCGGGTGGGACGAAACCGCCGAAACCGCCGTCGGGTCGGGGGCGTCCCCGGACGCGGGTGCAGGCCCGGTCGCTGACGCGGTCGATCCGGTCGATCTCGATCCGGTCGGTCCGGTCGATCCGGTCGGCCCTGTCGACTCGATCGAACCGGTCGACTCGGCCGTCGGGGAGTCGAGCGTCTCGACGGGGGGTCGATGGCCCGTCTCGGCCTCGAGTTGCCACGCGAGCGCGAGCGCGAGGCTCCCGAAGATGACCATCGCGGTGAACAGGTGCGCGCCGGAGAGCGCCGGCGGCGCGCCGGAGACGGCGACGAACGCGCCGACGCCGACCTGGAGGGGGTAGAGCGCGAGCGCGACGAGGAGCGCCGCCTTCGCCCGGGGGGCGGCCTCGGACCAGCCGAGCGCGACGGCGGCGACGACGAGCGCGCCGACGACGGTCGCCGCGACGCGGTGGCCCGTGGCGATCGCGACCTGCGGGTCGGTGAGCGGACCGGAACAGAGCGGCCAGGTTCCGCACGCGGCGACGGCGTCCGCGAGCGCGGTCGTGGCCCCGACCACGACCAGCAGATAGACGCCGACGGTCGCGGCCGTGAGCATCGTCGTGAAGCGGGGGCGTCGAGACACGGTCACTGCCTCGAGAGTCGGTCACGTCGGCACTTAGACCCCCCGCTTTCGGCCCGCGTCGGGGCGCAGTCAGTAGGTATTTACGCCGCAGTTTCTAACCGACTCGCATGAGAGTTACCCGGAGATTACTGGGTGTGCTCGGAGGGCTCGTGCTCCTCGCGGTCCTCGCAGAGCCCGTCGCGGCCCAGTCGTCCGTCAACGAGCGGCTGATTTCGGGACTGAACCAGAAGCTGTTGTACGTCGCAGTCCCCATCACCGTGCTCGTCGAGGGCATCCTCATCTACACCGTCTACAAGTTCCGCAACAACGACGACCCGTCACCGACCCAGGAGAACCGTCGCCTCGAGATCACGTGGACCGTCGCCACGGCCATCATCCTCCTCTTCGTCGGTCTCGCCTCCTACCAGGTGCTCGGCAGCGCCTTCATCGGCGGCGCGACCGCCACCAGCCCCGACGACGGTCAGGTCGCCAACCTGACGCAGGACTACCCCGGCGAGAAGGTGCCGGCCGGGGAGAACGCGGTCCAGGTCGAGGTCGTCGCCCAGAAGTACCTCTGGAACGTCTACTACCCCGAGGAGAACGTGACCGGCGAGAAGAACCGCGTCGTGATCCCCGCCAACCGGACGGTGTACATCCACGTCACCTCCGTCGACTGGCTCCACGCGTTCCACGCGCCCGATCTCGGGCTGAAGCAGGACGCCTTCCCCGGCCAGTACAACACGATCATCACGAAGGCCACGGAGAAGGGCACCTACCAGCTCTACTGCGCCGAGTACTGCGGCGTCGGGCACTCGCAGATGCTCGGCACGGTCGAGGTCGTCTCCCAGGAGAAGTACGAGCAGTACCTCCAGAAGCAACAGCAGTCCGGTAGCGGCGGCGCGAACGCCACCGCGAGCAACAACACCACCGCGGGGAACGCCACGGGCGGTAACGCCACGAACGCCACCAACGCGACGAACGCGACCACCGGCAACGCGACGAACGCCACCAACGCGACCGCGGGCGGCAACGCCACCAACGCTACGGCCAACGCGACCGCGAACGGGACCGCCAACGGCACGGCCTGAACCCGCTCGAGAACCGATCCGACGCGATCTCAGAGTACTCCCACGACGCACTTCTCCCGACGCCGCGCCGTAGCCGACCGTATCCGCGAGCACGCCCCTCTCGTCCACCGCGCCGCCGCTTCTCCGCGCCGAGTTACCGCCGTCGTTCCTCCGACCCCGACCGCTCTACCGCCACCGCCGACCGTCGCTCGTCGCTCCGTCGGTCGTCGCTCTCGAACGTGCACCCCGTCGCCTCCGATCCGCGCCGACGAGTGACCCGGCCTCCGGGACGCCGCGGCGGCGGAACGGATCGGACCGGGGCTGACCCTCGACTATCGCTGCGCCGGACCGTCCGACGGATCGGCCCCGCGCGGCCCGCGGTGGTCGTCGTGCCCGGGACGGCGGCGGTTCGCCGACGCGCGATTCCCGGGGATGCGCGTCTCACCCCTCGCGCGCGTCCACCCCGTCGACCCGAACGCCCCCTCGCCGAAACCGGACGTTCGGGGATCTGTCCCGCGGCGAATCCGGAACGCGGGGAGCGACGCGAGGAATCGCCCACCCGCGCACGGCGGCGGCCACTTCGGGAACGCGTCGCCCGGCGTCTCGTCCTCGCGGGCTGGGACTGAGTCCGGTCCCGACGGTCGGCGTCTCGGGAGCGACGCCGGCCGCCCCGACCTCGGCGTCGTCGCCCGGGTCGGTGGTCCAGCAGCGAGGAGAGAGGGAGAGGAGAAAGAGAGGGAGCGGGCGAAGGAAGAGGGGGAGAGGAACGGATGAGAGAAGAGAGGAGGTGGAACGGGCGAAGGAAGCGGAGGAGAGAAACGGGTGAGGGAGGAGCGGGAGAGAAGGAAGAAGAGAGCGTGCGTCGCGTCGCCGATCAGAAGTGGACTTCCGCGCCGACGTAGAGGACGACGACGAGGAAGATCCAGACGGCGTCCACGAAGTGCCAGTACATCGAGACCGTCGAGACGGACGTGTGGCGATCGGGGGAGTACTGCCCGTAGAGCGCGCGGATGAAGACGATGGCGATGAGCACCGCGCCCAGGGTGACGTGCAGGCCGTGCAGGCCGGTCAGCCCGAAGAACGCGCTCGCGTAGACGCCTTGCTGGAGCGTGAAGCCCGCCCCGACGATGAACTCGTAGTACTCGAGCACCTGCCCGCCGAGGAAGACGACCCCGAGCAGGAGCGTCACGGCGAGGAGGCCCTTGAACCGCCCGCGCTTGCCGTTCAGGAGCGCGACGTGTGCGTAGTGGAGGGTGAAACTGCTCACCACCAGGATGGCCGTGTTGATCAGGACGAGCGAACTCAGCAGGTGGGGGAGTTCCCCGCCCGTCGGCGGCCACGTCCCCGCCCGGATGAAGAAGTAGTAGACGAAGCCCGCCCCGAAGGTGGAGATCTCGCTCCCGAGGAATAGGAGCATCGCCAGTCGGAGGCCGCGAGAGCTGGTCCCCTCGGGTTCGCCCTCCCAGAAGTTCACGATGAAGGCGTGGTACAGCCAGCCGTACAGCCCGGCGAGGAACACGAACGTGCTCCCGACGAACACCGCCGGCCCGATGAGCGGGTCGATGAGCGGTTCTTCACCGTTACCGAGGACGAACAGGGCGGCACCGACGTAGAACCCCGCGCCGCCGAGGGCGGTGATGAACGGCCACCAGCTGGCCTCGCCGAACCCCCGCGGCCAGTCCTCGACCGCGGGCAGGTGGTGGTGGTGCCCGCCGTGCTCGTCCGCTTCGTCTACACTCATGTCGCTTCGTTACGAGCGGGGAAGCAAAAAGGCTCTCAAACGCACGGGGTGGAGGGCGAAATGCGAGCGGCGGAAGGCGGAAGGTACACCTTCGCCGTCACCGTAGTGCCGACGAAGGCCCGGAGCGCCCCCGTTCCGACCCCACAGATGACCGACGTCGACTCCCCACCACCGGTTCGCACGCGCTCGCGCGACGCCGAGTCGGACGGATCGCCGGAGGCGAACGGCCCCGACGGACCGCGTGTCTGTGAGTTCTGCGGCCGGCGGTTCGCCCGCGAGGACTGGCTGGTGCTCCACCGCGGCCTCGAGCACGGCGATCGCCTCTCCCCGGCGGAGTACGAACGGTTCCAGGAGACCTACGAGGGCGAGGAGGAGGAGCTGAACCTCTTCCGGCTGAAGGCGCTCGCCCTGCTCGTGCTCGTCTACTTCGGCTTCCTCATCGTCTACGCGTTCGTCACGTGAGCGCGGTCACCGACCCCGGGCGCGCTCCGCGTCCCCCCGTTCGCGCCGTGGGCCGCGTTTCCGTCCGGTGTGCCCCCGTCTCCCCTCGCGATGCTCGCCGTCGACGAGCGAGCCGACGCGGCGCTCGAACTCCGCCTCCGAGAGGTCGCCGTCGACGTAGCGGCGCTTGAGGTCGTCGATCCGATCGTCGGTCGTGGGGCGCGGCGGCGCGACGACCGCCGAGAGGCCGACCGAGCGCGCCCACTCGTTGTGGCGTTCGATCCGCGCGGCGAGGTCGGCCGCGCGCTGACTCTTCGGGAGCGACAGCCGCCGGACGAACGTCCACGCGAGCGCGGCGATCAGCCCGAGCGCCAGCGCGCCGAGCAGGAGCGCCGCGACCGCCCACGGGAGGACCGCGCCGACGAGCGCGTCGAGCGGCGCGGTCAGCGACGCGAGCGCGACGAGCGTTCCGAGACCGAGGACGCCGAACAGCAGCACGGTGACGACGAACAGCGAGACGGCGAGCACGCCGACGTGGTGTCGGCGGATCCACGCGACTACCCGGGACATACACCCCCATAACGGCGCGAGGGTTGGTATAGACTGCGGCTACTCCGGTAGCCGCAGGTTCCGCGAACCGGTTCCCGGATCAGAAGAGGAGGTACGGGACGCCGAACAGCAGGGCGGTCATCGCGGCGAGGATCAGCAGGTAGCTGACGACGGTGGCGGCGGCCGTCCGAAAGGCGGGGTGGTCGAACCGGGCGAGATCGGCCATATCCGAGGGTGCGCGCGCCGGATGAAAGCTCTATCGCTGCGGAGGCGACGCGACCGGTCGAGCCGAGGTCGGGCGAGGGATGCGCTCGAGGGGCGAGGGGTCCGAACAGGGAGCGGGCCGTCGGGGATTCGACGATCGGAAGTGGTCGGACGGGGTCGAGAGCCGTCTATCCCACGATGTCGGCGATGCGACGCGGTTCGCCCGTCGGCGACGGGTCCTCCTCGACGATCATCAGGACCTCGTGGTCGGTCACGTCGGGGTAGGGCTTCTGGACGGCGTCCTCGATGAGCGACTTCTCCAGGCGGAACTCGGTACCCTTGTAGACGACGTCGACGCCCGATTCGTCGAACGAGAGAACGGTCATACGTGACTCCGCGTTGGCCGCGCGCGGCCATAAACCTGACCGGATCGTCGCCGGGAATCGGGCGGTCGTGGGGTCGACCGACCGCTCCGGATCCCGCGAGACGGGACCCGCGAGTCGGAGCGGAACGGAGCGGAGCGTCAGCCCCGCGTCGGACGATCGCACGGGGTTTATTACGGGTGACGGTAACGGACTACTCGTGTCGATTCGCTCGGACCCGCTCGAACGACTGGCCATCCCCGACGGGACGACCGTCGAGGAACGCGACCTGGTGACCGACGGCGACGTGATCGTCGGCGGCCAGAGCACCGTCGAGTTCGGTGTCCGCGGGCGGACCGTCGTCGCCGGCGAGCGCGTCACCTTCGGCCACGACATCGAGGCGGCGGGCGACTGCCGCCTCGACATGTGGTGCGACGTGGCGGGGAACGTCCTCGTCGGCGAGGACGCCTACATCGGCGAGCGCACCCGCATCGGCGGGCAGCTGATGGTGAGCGGCGACCTCGACATCGGCGACGACGTGGACATCGAGCGCGGCTTCGAGGCCAACGGCTGGATCGTCATTCGCAACCCCATGCCGACCGTCGTGTTCTTCTTCGTCTACCTCTCGCACCTGCTTCGCATCGGCGAGGAGGAGGAGGCCCGGGAGGCGGCGGAGGAACTGCTCGGCGACGCCGAGGCCGACGAGGAGGACGAGGAGCCCGACCCGCTGATCGTCCCCCGCGGGTCGAGCGTCAGCGACGACGCCTGGCGCGTCTCCAAGCCGGGCGTCGTCGGCGACGACTGCCGCATCCACGGCAACATCCGCGCCACCTCGCTCGACGTGGGCCGGGACAACAACGTCTTCGGCAGCCTCCGCGCCCGCGGCGACATCACCGTCGGCGAGGGCACGCGCGTCCACGGCGACGTGACCACCAAGCGGGGCACCGTCAGGATCGCCCCCGGCGCTGAGATCCTCGGTGACGTCGCCTGCGAGGACCTCTCGCTGCACGACGACGCCGCCATCGACGGCAGCATTCGGGCGCGCGGCGAGATGTCCATCCACCGCGAGTTCGCCCGGGAGACGGAGTAACGCGCCGAGTGAGAGGACGGAACGTTCCCACGTAGAACGTCTCGAAAGCCTTCGCTCACGTAACTAACCGCAACACCCCGAAAGCCCTCACGCTGTAGACTCCCGGAAGACGGTCCTGCTCGCCTCGCGGTGCTCGGCTGCGCGGGCTGCGACTTCCGACGTCACGCTCGCATCGTCGCCGGCCGATGGCCGGCTTCCAGCGGGACCTCCGGTCCCGCCCGGCTCGCGTGACTCGCGCGCCTCGCTGCGCTCCTCGGCTCACTGCGTTCGCCTGCGGTGCTTACGTCGGCGTGCTTCGTCTACCGCGCTCGCCCTTTCAGTCCACCAGGCGACCGCACCGTCCCGCATCGCCCGCCTGCCCTCCCCCGGATCGGGCGACGGGACGCCCTCCCGGCCGCGCGGCTCGCGTGGAAACCGCATCCGTTCCGATCGCCGGGGTCACTCGTCCTCCGACCCGTCCACGGCGTCGTCGACGTCGAAGAACCCCGACAGCGTCCGCTCGTCCCCGCTGCCGGGCGCGGCACCGACGTACACCCCGACCTTCCCGATCTCGGGGTGAACCGTGACGTCCGGCTCCGCCATCGTCGAGAACGCGAGGTACCGGAGCGGCGCGTCCGAGTCGTTGACGACGCAGTGACCGCCGGATTCGTCCGCCGGAAAGGCCACGTAGTCCCCCTCGCAGAGCGCGTACTCGTCGCCATCCACGCGGAGGGTGCCAGTCCCCGACAACACGTAGATCGCCTCCTCGTTCGCCGCGTGGTAGTGGTACGACCACGGTTGACAGCCGGCGGGCAGTTCGTAGAGGGTGCACCCGAGACGGTCGCCCCCGGCCGCCTCGCCCAACCGCTTCTGTCCGAACGTCCCCTCCACCCCGTCGAGTTCGGTCCAGTCGAGGTCCGACTCGTTGATGGGATCCATACGTGAGGATCGTGCACCCGAGACACAGGTAACTATCGGTGATCGGGACGGTTTCGGGGAGTGGACGGGCACGCATACCCGTCACACCCGCCACGCGGCCGGGCGCGCTCCGTGCGCGCCCGACGGAGTCAGGTAGGGTCCTGGCGTTCCCGCGAGCGAGCAACGCGAGCGAACGAGGGCTCAGGAGACGAGCCACGCGAGTTTCCTGGCGGAATCGCAAAGGGCGAGCGCGCTGCGCGAAGGCCGACGACGTAAGCACCGCAGGTGAGCGAGTGAAACGAGCGAACCGAGGAGCGCAGCGAGGTTCCCGCGAGCGGAGTGAGCGGGAAGTAGCGAGACCGAAGGTCTCGCTCGCCGCCCGAGTGCAGCGCGTGAGGGCTTTGCAGACGCTGTCGTCTGATCGTCGCCGAGGCATCGTTATCTCGGTGTTCTCGCATCGTGAACCTCCAACTACCCTGAACCCCACTCCCCAAGCAACCGAAAGGCACTCCGCGACTCGAAACGACCCCACGGTATGCTCTCTGTCGCGCTCGCGGGCAAGCCCAACGCCGGGAAGTCCACGTTCTACCGCGCCGCGACGCTCGCGGAGGTCGACGTCGGCAACTACCCGTTCACGACCATCAACCCGAACCGCGGCGTGAGCCACGCGCGCACCGAGTGTCCCTGTCTCGACCGCGAGGAGCGCTGCGGGAACGAGCGCTGCCGCGACGGGAAGCGCTACGTCCCGATCGAACTGCTCGACGTGGCGGGCCTCGTCCCGGGCGCGCACGAGGGGCGCGGTCTCGGCAACCAGTTCCTCGACGCGCTGTCGAACGCCGACGCGATCCTCAACGTCGTGGACGCCTCCGGCGGCACGAACGCCGAGGGCGAACCCGTCGAGGTGGGGAGCTACGACCCCGTGCGGGACGTGGACTTCGTCGAGGAGGAGATGGACCTCTGGATGGCGGGCATCGTCGCGCGCAACTGGGAGTCGATCGAGCGCCAGTCGCGCGCGCCCGACTTCGACCTGGAGGACGCGCTCACCGAGATGCTGACCGGCATCGGCGCGAGCGAGGCGGACGTGTCCGCCACCCTCAGAAGCGTCGAGTACCCCGACGACCCGAAGGCGTGGACCGACGAGGACAGGGAGCGCCTCGCTCGGGACCTCCGGGCGCGCTCGAAGCCTATCGTCGTCGTGGCGAACAAGGCGGACGTCGCCCCGGCGGAGAACGTGGCGCGCCTGCGCGAGGCGGCCGACATCGTCGTCCCCGCCAGCGCGGAGGGGGAACTCGCGCTCCGGCAGGCGGCGAAGGCGGGCGTCGTCGAGTACGACCCCGGCGACCCCGACTTCGCGGTGGTCGGCGAGGTGACCGCGGAGCAGGAGGCCGGTCTGGAGCGCATCCGCGGCGTGATGGAGGCGTGGGGCGGCACGGGCGTACAGGCGGCGCTCGACGCGGCGGTCTACGACCTGCTCGACCGCGTGACCGCCTACCCGGTCCAGAACGAGACGAAGTGGACCGACGGGCAGGGGAACGTCCTCCCCGACGCCTTCCTGCTCCCGCGGGGCTCTACTCCCCGCGACCTCGCGTACGCCGTCCACTCGGACATCGGCGACGGCTACCTCCACGCCGTCGACGCGCGCTCGCGGCGGCGCATCGGCGACGACCACGAACTGGAGGAGGGCGACGTGATCAAGATCGTGAGCACTAACTGATAACTTTTGCACCGAGTGCTACGTCTATAGGTTTCGAGGCAGAGTACTACGGGCCACCCCGACCCGTGGTACTTCACCGGGTCACCAATACGACCCCGACAACTGCGAACGCGATCCCGGCGAGCCTCGCTATCGTAACTTCCTCTCCGAGGACGACCATACCGATGATGGCCGCGATGACGAAGTACATCGCACCGAGAGTAGAGACGGTTGTCGTTGACCCTCCGGAGAGGCCGATGTACATCGAGATGAGGCCGATTCCGGTGAACAACCCGGCCGCGCCGGCGAGCAGTCCTCCTCTCGCGGTGATGGCGAGCGATGCGTCTGAAACGAGGATGAATCCGAGTGCGAGGGGTCCCGCAACGAGATAGGAGATGGCGGCGGCCGTCCTCGGGTCGATGGACTCCGACGCAGCGTTACCCAGGACTACCCAGATCCCCCACGTTACCATCGTGATCGAACCGAAGAAGACAGCCGAATCTATCTCGGGAAAACCCATCAGTGTGCGATCTACATCGCCACTAAGAAGTACCTCTGCCCTCATCACCTGTGGCTCTTAAACAACCTCTATCTACAATCGTGATCGTGAGCGTTAATTGACGGTGCAACCCCGTGACGGGCGACGTCCGCCCTGAAGGGCGGATCCGCTCGCTGTTCGAAGATAGCCGTAGGATGGGGGCGTATCTCGGCTCACTCTAGCGGCTGTACGTAGTCGACCTGCTTCGGCTGGAAGTTCGCGTCGCGGTAGAACCGGCGTGCGTCCTCGTTCCGCCACTCGCAGGAGACCTTGAGGTGGTCACAACCCCGCTCGCGGGCCAGTTCCTTCACGCGCTCTACGACCTCCGTGCCGTGACCCTGACTCCGGTGACCTTCGTCGATCGCGAGGTTCACGATGCGAAGGTACCGCGAGTACCGCCGCGAGGGGTGGTGGCCCTCGCGGAGAGTGACGAAGCCGATAGTCTCGCCCTCGTGGACGACGAGGTAGTCGGTGACGTCCTCGTCGGCGAGGTGAGCGCGGAAGCCGTCGTCGGCGACCTCGCTGACGTCCCCGTAGGCGAGTTCGTTCGTTTCGGCATAACCCTCCGTCGCCCTCGCGAGGTCGTACCAGCGGTCGACGAGCGCGCCGAGGTCGTCAGCGGTGGCTTCGACGAGTTCCATACGGGGACTCCACGGCGCTCGCTCTTCAGGCTTCGCTCGGCGTGCCGGATTTTAGCACGCCTCGGGAGCGCGAGCGGCGACGCGTGCTACCGGGTCACCGCAGGCGGTGGACGAGCGCGTCGAACCCGTGATCGAGCGCGTAGGGCGCTGCGGGTACGGGTAACCAGTAGCACCGGAACACCGTCCCGGCGTCGTCGCCGCCGCCGGTGACGACGTGATCCCAGCGGTCGCGGCGCTCCTCGACCGGCGCGTGGAAGAAGTGCCGGTGGTGGATCTCCGGCCGCCGCGGGTGGTGCCGCCGGATGGAGCCCAGGTAGGTGGCGCGGTCGCCCGCGATCCCGCACTCCTCCTTCAGTTCACGCAGAGCCGCGAGTTCGTGCGGTTCGTCCGACTCGACGGTGCCGCCGGGGACGCGGACGCCCGCGTCCGCGTCGGGGCGCTCGAAGACAAGGAGTTCGTCCCGAGCGCGGGTCGCGTAGACGCAGGCCTTCTCGACGATCCGAGACATGGTTCTCGATCGTACGTCGACGTGTCAATAGATAGCATTAACCCACGGCGGGGGGACGGTTCTTTCCCCCGACGGGCCGTTGGTCCCGACGTGTCGGACGCGGATTCGTTCGCGGTGCCGGTCGACGCGCCGCGGCCCAGTCAGCTCTACCTGAGCAGTGAAAAGCTCGTCCGCGCGCTCGCGTGGTTCGACGCCGACGAGCCGAGCTACGATCCCCTGCCCGCGATTCGCCTGGAGGGGGTGGAGGGATGGGTACTGATCGACGGGCACACCCGCGCGTTCCTCGCCGCCCTCTCGGGGGCGACGGAACTCCGACTCCGCGAGGACGACGACGACCACCCGCGGGCGCTCTACGCCGAGTGCGTCGGGTGGTGCGAGGCGGAGGGAGTCACGAGCGTCCGGGACCTGTTCGGGCGCGTCGTCGGTCCCTGGACGTACGAGGAGCGCTGGCTCGCGCGGTGTCGGCGGGCGGCAGAGCGACTGGAGGAGTGACGGCCGCGGGGGCGTGGGGAACGACGACCCTCCGATCAGGCCATCTCCTCGGCGGTGTCGGTCCCGACGACGATCGCGGTGCCCTCCTCCACCTCGGCCCGGCGGCCGGCGGTCGCGTCGTCGAGCAGCTTCTCGGCCTGCGCCTCGTGGGCGCGGGCGACCGCCGCGCGGAGGGAGGCGTCGAGGTCGAGGCGCGCCGCGAGGTCGTCCCACTCGGCGGGGTCGGCGAGGTAGACGCGCGTCCCCTCGACGGTGGCGTACTCGTACTCGCGCTCGTAGGTCGAGTGCTCGTCGGTCAGCGCGGCGTCCACGACCGCGAGCGCGCCGACGAGGTCGTCGGCGTCGGTTCCGCCCTCGGCGGCGATCCGCTCGCAGACCTCGGCGTCGATGGCCGTCGTCCGTGCGGTGTCGGTCACGGCCTCGGGCTACTCGCGGGGCGGGTATCAAGGCTGGGGCCTCGCGGAGGCGGACGGTCCCGGACGGACACGTGCGAGGTGGGTTGTGAGCGACGGCGCTCCCGGTCACGAGCGACGACGCCCCCGGTCACGGTGCGCTACCGAGTCCGCGCGACGAACACCCCCACGTCCTTCTCGGCGCGGAAGACGCCGCCCTCGAACCCCTCGCGGAACGCCTCGCGGAGCGCCGGCGCGTCGTCGGCGTCGAACTCGTCGCGGGAGAGCGCGTACCGGACCAGCGCGTCGACGTCCGTCACGGCGAGCGAGTCGTCGTAGCGTCTGCGGTCCACGCGATCGAAGACCGCCCGGAGTTGATCGCCGCCGTCCTCCAGGCTGAATCCGGATACCCGAGGGAGCGAGTCGTCCGCGACGGACTCCATGACGTCGTATATCGCCCGTACGTTCCCCTCCCCGTTCGTCGCCGCGTAGAGCGCGCCGTCCGGGGCGAGGACGCGCCGGACCTCGCGGAGCGCCCGCTCGCGGTCCGGTACGTGGTACAGCATGTGGTTCGCGGTGACGGCGTCGAAGGACGCGTCCGCGAACGGGAGCGACTTGGCGTCGACCACGCCGAAGTCGGCGGCGACCGCCGAATCGGAGAGCGCCCCGCGGGCCTCGCGGACCATCCCCGGCGAGACGTCGGTGTGGCACACCCGCCAGCCGTCGGGAACGCGCTCCGCGACCGTCGGCCAGATGTCCCCCGGACCGCCGCCCAGGGTCAGGACGCGGGCGTCCTCCGGAAGCTCGAACTGCTCGAGGAGCCAGGGGTGGAGGTCGAGTTCGGCCGTGCCGTACCGTTCGTGGAGGGCGGCGCGCGCGTTCAGGTTCGAGGCGTCGCGGTACTGCTCGGCGACCGCATCGCGGTCGGTGTACCAGTCGGTCATCGAACGGGTACAGTCCCGGGATCGACAAAGCGCTACCCCAGTGGCCGGAACCACACCGCCGCGATGAGCAGCGCGAGGAAGACGTACGACCCCCGGATGAGCACCATCGTCGCCAGCGCGGAGTCCATCGGGCGGGCGACGAGCGCGACGGCACCGAACGCGACTGCCGCGAGGACGCTGCTCGGGGGGAAGATCGGGGTCAACAGCGCGAGGAGCGCGACCGCGAGCATCCCGGCGACCATGAGGCCGTAGGCCGCCTCGCGGGCGCGGCGGCGACCGAGGACGACCGCCACGGTGCGCTTCGAGATGGAGCGGTCGTAGTCGTAGTCCTTCGCGTCGTCGATCACCTTGATGCCCGAGAGGACGACCACGAACACGGCGGCGAAGGCGAGCACCGTCGGGGAGAGCGTCCGCGTCTGGACGTAGTAGCCCCCGAGGAGGGCGAGTCCGACACCCGTCGGGTAGCCCGCCGTCGCCGAGACGGGGTGCATGTCGAGTTGCGGGGCGTGAAAGTAACCGATGAGCCACCCCGGGAGGGTGAGGAGGGCGGCGATCGGGCCGACGAGGAGCGCGATGACGCCGAGGAGGACGAAGAAGCAGGCGGAGGCACCGGCGAGCGCGAGGCGACACCCGCGCTCGCTGAGCGGGTGGTCGTCGTCCTCCCCGCGGCCGTAGAAGTCGACGTAGCCGTCCTTCACGTGCGCGGTGTAGAGCCCGAAGAAGGCGGCCGCCAGGTGGACGAGCGCGAGCGCGAGCGAGAAGTCGCGGGCGAGCACCGCGCCGAAGGCGCTCGCGGCCAGCGGCGGGAGCATGAACACGGGGTGGACCTGCGAGGCGAGCGCGCGGACGGCCGCGTCCACCCCCGAGCCGTGGCGTGCGATTGCCATATTAATGAGGTGGCGGAGCAGCGACAAGAAACCTCGCCCGGCAGTCAGCGACGGTCAGCGTCTGTCCGAGGCGCTGACCGTCACCTCGACCGAGAGGCCGAGGCCGGGAAGCCTGGCCGTCCGGGAACCGGGACCGCCGGCCGCGAGGCGTCGGCGGGCGACCCGGCGGAGCGCGAGTGCCACGGCGGCGACTGCGATCAGCAGGAGCGCCGCGGGGAGGGGTGCGGCCGCCGCGCCCAGCGCGAGCGGGACGGCGGCGGCGAGCGCGAACGCCACCGCGAGCGCGCGGGCGTCGGCAGGCGTTCGGGGGTCGTATCGGGTCGATCGGTCCAGCCGCGAGGGTCGTCGGGCGGCCCGGCGGGACCGCCGCGACGGGCGGTCGAGCCGATCGGACTGTGCGTCTGAGTGGAACTGTCGGGACATGTGTGTGCGAGTGCTGTCGCTCGAAGGCGGTGCGGACTCGGCAGAACGGGGAGTCGTGCCGAGACGGGGGAAACGGGAGTCCCGACACGGGCGCGTCGGCGCGCCGATGCGGGACCGTCAGTCGTCGATCGGGAGTCCGGTCCTCATGGTATCACCGACGAGGGGAGCGACCGGTAAAAGCGTGGAGGGTGCCGCGGGTCGCGTTACCGCGGTTCATACCGCCAGTTCGACCGGTCGAAGACGGTGGCAGCGACGTGGGAGGCGAGGTCGCGGGCGACCGCCTCGGTCGGCGCGTGGAGGTCACCGGAGACGGGGCCGACCTCGCCGCCGATCCGCTCGACCTGGGAGGCGGCGTCGACGCGCGGCTCCTGCCGTCGGAAGGCGTGCACGCGGTCGCGCAGGCGCTGGAGCACGTCCGGTCTGAGTTCGCGCCCGAGGTGCTGGAGGTCGTACCGGACGACGTAGCCGCGGGCGGCGTCGCGCACCGCGACGACCGGGAGGCCGCGCTCGGCGCAGCGCTCCCACACGCGGCGCTGTTCGGCGGCCGTCTCGTAGAGCGGCACGTGGTCGGGGGCGAGCGAGTCCACGCCCCCCATAGGGCGGGCGACGAGTTACGGATTACGCCTGCACGCTCGCCGAGTCAGCGCACGGCCAGGGTGGCTTCGCGCATCGCCTCGAGCGCCTCCTGGAGCGTTTCGACGCCGGCCGCGTAGGAGATCCGCGCGTACCCCGCCCCGTGCTCGCCGAACGCCTCGCCCGGGACGACGACGACGCCGCGGTCGATGACCGCCTCGACCCACCCATCGGGGACCTCGGGCATCGCGTAGAACGCCCCCTGCGGGGTCGGCGTCCGGAGGCCCATGTCCTCGAGACCGTCGAGGAGGACGTCGCGGCGCTCCTCGAAGGCGGCCACCATCTCGTCCACCACGTCCTGCGGTCCGGAGAGGGCGGCCTCGGCGGCGAACTGCGCCGGGGCGCTCGCGCAGGCCTGGGCGTACTGGTGGACGCGGAGCATGCGCTCGATCCGCCGCTCGCTCGCGGTCACCCAGCCGAGTCGCCAGCCGGTCATCGAGTAGGCCTTGGAGCAGGCGTTCACCACGACGACGTTGTCCGTCTCGGCGTACCGCATCGGCGAGTGGTGCTCGCCCTCGAAGACGAGTCGCTCGTACACCTCATCCGAGAGGCAGAGCACGTCGTGCTCGTCGGCGATGCGGGCGAACTCTCGCATGTCCGCCTCCGACTGGACGGCCCCGGTCGGGTTGGCGGGCGAGTTGACGACGAACGCGGCGGTGTCGTCGGTGATCGCCTCCTCCACGGCGGCGGGGTCCATCGTGAGGTCCTCGCGCAACGGGATCGGCCTGGGCGTCCCGCCCGCGAGCAGGGTGAGCGCCTCGTAGGAGACGAACCCGGGATCGGGGTAGATCACCTCCCGCCCGTCCTCGACGTGCGCCTCCAGCGCGATGTGCAGGGCCTCGCTACCGCCCGCCGTGGCGATGACGTTCCCGGGATCGGGCGCGAAGCCGTTGTCCCGCTCGTGCTTCGCGGTGATCGCCTCGCGGAGCGCGAGAGTGCCCTTGTTCGAGGTGTACGCGTCGCTCGCGCCCGACTCGATGGCGTCGATGGCCGCCCGCTTCGCGTGCTCGGGCGTCGGAAAGTCCGGCTGGCCGAGGCCGAGGTTGATCGCGTCCGCCCCCGCCGCCTCGAACACCTCGCGGATCCCGCTGATGGAGATCCGCTCGACCCGCCGAGAGAACTCGGTCATACGCTACCTCCCGACGTGGGCGGCGATAACTCTTGGTGATCCGCGCTACCGGGCGAGGAGCATCGCGATCCCGCCGCCCCCGCCGATGCTCATACCGACGACGCCGTACTGGGCGTCGGCCTCGCGCATCTCGTAGGCGAGCGAGGTGGCGAGCATGCCGCCGCTCGCGCCGATGGGGTGGCCGAACGCGACCGCGCCCCCGCGCGTGTTCAGCCGATCGCGGGGGATCCCCAGTCGCTCCGTGACGTACACCATCTGCGCGGCGAACGCCTCGTTGAGTTCGAACAGCGCGACGTCGTCCGCGGCGAGGTCGTTCGCCGCGAGCAGTTCCTCCACGGCGTCCGCGACCGCGACGTTGAACCACTTCGGGTCGCGGTAGGCGACGGCGTAGTCGACGACGCGCGCGAGCGGGTCGACGCCGAGGTCGTCCGCCGCGTCGGCGGTCGCGAGCGCAACGCACCCCGCGCCGTCGCTCAGCTTCGAGGCGTTTCCGGCCGTGATGGTCCCATCTGACCCGAAGGCCGGGGGGAGCCCCGCCAGTCGCTCCATCGAGGTGTCCTCGCGCGGCCCCTCGTCCGTCTCGACGCGCTCGCCGCCCGCCTCGACGGGGACGATCTCGGCGTCGAAGCGACCGGCGCTGACGGCCTCGACCGCGCGCCGGTTGCTCTCCAGGGCGTACTCGTCCTGCGCCTCGCGGGGGATGCCCTCGCGCTCGACCAGTTCCTCCGTGAGTTCGCCCATGTGGGCGTCGTAGCTCTCATCCCAGAGGGCGTCGCGGATCATCGAGTCCACCAGCGTGGCGTCGCCGTACCGCCGCCCCGTGCGGTAGTCGGGGAGGACGTACGGCGCGTTCGTCATCGACTCCATGCCGCCGGCGAGCGCGACCTCGGCGCGGCCGGCCTCGATGCGGTCGGCCGCGAGCGCGATAGCCCGCAGGCCGGAGCCGGAGGCCTCGTTGATCGTGGTCGCGGGCGTCCCGTCCGACAGCCGCGAGGCGACGACCGCCTGCCGCGCGGGCACCTGCCCGAGGCCGGCCTGGATCGCGCAGCCGAGGGCCACCCAGTCGACCGCGTCCGGGGCGAGGGGCGTCCGGTCGAGGACCGCGTCGAGCGTCGTCGTGCCGAGTTCGATCGCCGACAGCGACGAGAGCCCGCCAAGGAGCGAGCCGTGTGCGGTGCGCGCGCCGTCGAGGAGAACGATGTCCGACATCGACCGTCTGTACGGGCGCGAGCGCCATGCGCGTTCGCCCACCCGTCGGTCGCCGTGAGAGTCAGCCCGTCGGCGGTCGTCGTGGGGTCGCGACAGCGATCGCCCCGTTCGACGCCGGCGCGGTCGAGGCCACCGGCGCGTCGGCGGCCGCCTCAGCCGTCGCCGTCGACGGTCTCGCGCAGGTCCTCGACGTAGGTCTCCATCGCGCTCATGGCGGCGTCGGCGTCCATGTAGCCGTTGTCGTACTCGTGGATGATCTCGTCGGCCCGCCGGAGGAACGTCCGCAGGGCGTCGTCGGTGTCTGCCATGTCTCCCTATAGATCACGAACCCGTATGAATCCATCCGAGAGGTCCGGAGCCGAGCTACTTGAACCGGAACGTCTCGAGGTTCTTCGGCGCGAAGGTCCGCATGTTGAACTCGTGGTAGAGCGCCGAGGAGAGGTCCTGGACGCTGCCCTCGTCGCCGTGGACGCAGAGCACCTTCTCGGGGCGCGGGTTCATCGTCCGCACGAAGTTCATCAGGCCGTTGCGGTCCGCGTGGCCGGAGAAGCCGTCGACGGTCTCCACGTCGAGTTTCAGCTGTAGCGTGTTCGCGCGGCCGCCGTAGCCGTTGATCGGGATCTCGTCCCAGCCGTTCTGGATGCGGCGACCGAGCGTCCCCTGGGCCTGGTAGCCGACGAAGACCATCGTCGACTTGGGGTCCGGACCGACGTGTTCGAGCCAGGACATGATGGGGCCGCCGGTGACCATGCCGGAGGTCGAGAGGATGATGCACTGGTCGCCGTCGGCGATCTCCTGGCGCTCCTCCTCGCCGCCGTCGATGTGGTTGAACTGCGGCGAGAGGAAGGGGTTCTCGTCCTCGTGGAAGATGCGGTCGCGGAGGTCGTCGCGGAGGTACTCGGGGTAGGTCGTGTGGATGGCCGTCGCCTCCCAGATCATCCCGTCGAGGTGGACGGGCATCTCGGGGATCTTCCCCGTCCGCATCGCCTCCTCGATGACGAGCATGATCTCCTGGGAGCGCCCGACGGCGAACGCGGGGATGAGCACCTTCCCGCCCTCGTCGTAGATCCGGTTGATGACCTCGACCAGCTTCCGCTCTGAGTCCTCCTGGTCGGTCTGGTAGTCGTTGCGACCGCCGTAGGTGGACTCGAGGACGAGCGTCTCCACGCGGGGGAACTCGTTGACCGCCCCGTTGAACAGGCGGGTGTCCTTGTAGTGGATGTCGCCCGAGAACGCGACGTTGTAGAGGCCGTCGCCGATGTGGAAGTGGCTCACCGCGCTCCCGAGGATGTGCCCGGCGTTGTGGAACGTGAGCTTCACGTCCGGGGCGATGTCGGTCACGTCGCCGTACTCGAGGGGGATTGTGTGCTTGATCGCCTCGCGGACCATCTCGGACTGATACGGCGGGGTGCGCCCCTCCTTCGCGGCGACGTCGAGGTAGTCGAGCGTCAGCAGTCCCATCAGGTCGCGGGTCGGTTCGGTGCAGTAGATCGGCCCGTCGTAGCCGTACTTGAACAGGAGCGGGACGAGCGCCGAGTGGTCGAGGTGGGCGTGGGTCAGGACGACCGCGTCGAGCGAGTTCGCGCCCGACCCGAGCGCCTCGGGCACCTGGAGGTACGGCACGTCGTCGGAGCCGGGCTTGTCGCCGCAGTCGACGAGGATGCGCGTCTCCGGCGTCGAGAGGATGAAGCTCGCGCGTCCCACCTCCCGACAGCAGCCGAGCGTCGAGATGCGCACCCACTCCTCGTTCGAGAGCTGTTTGCGGTGGATCTGCCGACCCACCCGCTCGAGGATGTCGCGGCGCTCGTCGCGCTCCTGCTTCAGGAAGTTCCGCACGTTCGAGACCGTCGACGACTCGATGGGCGGCGTGCGGACCACCTCGGGGGTCCAGCCGACGCGCTGGGTGATCTCGCGGAGGGTCGAGCCGTGCCGCCCGATGACCATCCCCGGCTTCTGGGCCTCGATGACCACCTCGCCGGTGTCGGCGTGGAAGTCGAGGTCGGTGACCCCCGCCTCCTCGGGGATGACCGAGCGGATCTGCTCCTCGGCGTCGGCGGGGCGCGAGAGCACGTCGGGGTCCGGACGGACCGTGATGCGCTTTCGCAGCTTCCCCGCGAGCGTCCGGATCAGGTCACCGTTCCGCGCGAACCGCTTCGGATCGCGCGTGTAGATGACCAGCTCCGGTCCCTCGTAGGTGACGTCGGAGATGGAAATGTCGCTGGGGACCTCCTCTGTAATCTCTGCCTTCAACGTGTCGAGTTGCTTCTCTACCGTGCTCATAGGTCACTCGAAGGGGCGGGGTTCCGGCGCACGTCGTCACTCGATTCGCCGGCGTTCGTCCGGCGAACGAGGGTCGGGACCAGTGTCGGAACGAAACAGGACGTCATGCTAGGCACTCGTGCCGCGGTAACGGCTCGGAAAACCCGCGTTACCTGGCCCTATATCCCCGTCATTATAAAAGCCTTCGCAAAGGACACGTCGGGCCGCGACGAAGGCGGCAGTATGCACCTCGACCTGACCCCCGAACGCGTCCGCGAGGAGTACGAGTTCGTCCGCGAGCGCCCGATCGCCCCCCTCATCACCGAGGTGCGCCGGTCGCTCGGCGAAGCGTTCGACACCGAGGTCGCGCCCGTCACCGGGGAGCAGTACCGCGAGGAGGTGGCGGTCGTCTTCGCCGACGGCGACCGCGCGGTGAACGTCGCGGCGTTCGTCGCCCTCCTCCGCGCGATCGACGTGCCGGGCGACTACCCCGGCTTCGTCGTCGACGAGTTCCTCGGGCGCGAACTGGCCGCGACCATCGCCGGCGGCCAGCCCCTCGCGCTGCTCGCGGAGGCCACCTTCCACTACGCGGACATCCACGTCCACGGCGAGGGACGGGCGGGCCTCGACGACCTCGACGCGGCGCTCGCCGCCGGTTTCCAGACCCGCCTTCCGGGGTGGCGGTGGACGGAGCGCGAGAGCCCCTTCGCCGTTCGGAGGCGCGAGTAGCGCCGCTCAGAGCGGCACGGTCGTCCCCCGCCCGGCCTCGCGCGCCCGTTCGAAGACGTGCTCCGCGGCGGCCGCGTCGAGCACCGCAGACCCGACGCTCTCGACGACCAGGATCTCCTCCTCGCGCTCGCGGCCCGATTCGCCCGTCAGCACGGACGAGAACGGGACGAAGTCGGCCGCGGCGAGCCCCGCGGCGCGCGCGTCGCCGGTCACGGCCGCCTCCTCCGGGACGTCGGCGAAGACGCGCGCCGCGCGCTCTACCGTCCGCGGGTCGAGTTCCTGCATCTCGCTGGTGTACGCGCCGACCGCGACGACGAGCGCCCCCGGCGCGAGCGCGTCGCCCGGGAAGACCGGCTCCGTCGCCGTCGTGGCCGTGACGACGACCGTCGCCTCCTCGACGGCGGCCGCGGGCGCGCCGACCGCCGTCACGTCGGTCGCGAGTTCCGCGCGCAGGTCGGCCGCGCAGCGTTCCCGGGACTCGCTCGGCGAGTAGATCCGGACGCGCTCGACGCCCGTCGCGGCGGCGATCGCGCGGACCTGCCAGCGCGCCTGCGCGCCCGCCCCGAGGACGCCCAGGCACACGGGGCGGTTCGCGAGTTCGCGCGCGGCCAGCCCGCCGATACAGCCGGTTCGGGCGTTCGTGACGCGCGTCCCCGCCAGGAGCGCGGTGGGCCGGCCGGTGTCCGCGGCGGTGAGCGCGATCGCCGCGTTCACGGTCGGCAGGCCACGTTCGGCGTTGCTCTCGTGGACGCCCACGAGCTTCGTCGCGTAGTGGGCCGCCCCGTGCACGTAGGCGGGCATCACCAGCCCCGTCCCGAGCGGCTCGGGACCGTCGAGGCCGGCCCCGACGGGGAAGTGCGGTCGCTCGGGGCGCTCTACGGCCCCCTCGCCCTGCTTCCGGAAGGCGTCGGCGACGACCGGGAGGAGGTCGCCGAGGTCGAGGACGGCCGACACGTCGTCGTCCGAGAGGACGCGTACCATGTCCCGAGTATCGAGGATCGGGGGTTAGCTCTTGGGGACGGCGCGCCACACTTATCGTCCGCCGTGGGGATCATCGCCCATGGACGCCGTAGTCGTCGGCGGAGGGATCGTCGGGCTCGCGTCGGCGTACTACCTCGCCGAACGGGGCGCGGCGGTCGTCGTCTGCGAGAAGGGGTCGCTCGGCGGCGGGAGCACGGAGCGCTCGGCCGGCGGCATCCGGGCGCAGTTCTCCACCCCGATCAACGTCGAGCTGTCGCTCGCGAGCGTGGCGGTCTGGCGCACCTTCGAGGGGGCGTTCGATACGGAACTGGCCTACCGGCGACCCGGCTACCTGTTTCTCGCGCGAGAGCCGTCGACCGCCGACGCGTTCCGCGAGCAGGTCGCGATGCAGAACGACCTCGGCGTCCCGAGCCGCGTGCTCGATCCCGACGACGCCCGCGAGCACTGTCCGGAACTCCGCGCCGAGGCGTTCCGGCTGGCGACGTACTCCCCGACCGACGGGTTCGCCGACCCGCACCTCGCGCTCCAGGGGTTCGCGCGCGCCGCGAGCGAGGCGGGGGCCGAGATCCGGACGAGGACCGCGGTGACGGCGATCCGGCGCGACGGCGACGCGGTGGTCGGCGCGGAGACCGACGCGGGACGGCTCGACGCGGATCTCGTGGTGAACGCCGCCGGCCCGTGGGCGCGCGCGGTCGCCGCGACGGCGGGCGTCGACCTGCCGGTGGCACCGAGACGGCGACAGCTGCTCGTCGTCGACCCCGAGACGCCCGTCCCCGAGTCGGTCCCGCTGACGATCGACCTCGACGCGGGCGCGTACTTCCGGCCCGAGCGCGAGGGCGCGGCGCTGGTCGGCGGGCACTTCTCGGCCGACGACCCCGATCGGGACCCCGACGCGTACCGGCGCTCGTTCGACCTGGACTGGGCGAGGACCGCCGTCGAGCGGGCGGGCGACGCGGCGCGCTACTTCGGTCCGGAGACGCGCGTCAGGCGCGGCTGGGCCGGCCTCTACGCCGTGACGCCCGATCATCACCCGATCGTGGAGGAGACGCTCCCGGGGTTCGTCAACGCCGTCGGGTTCTCCGGCCACGGCTTCCAGCACGCGCCCGCGACGGGGCAGGTCGTGGCCGAACTCGCGTTCGACGGCGAGGCGTCGCTCGTCGACGTCTCGGCGCTCGGGAGCGACCGCTTCGAGCGGGGGGAGCTGGTCGAGGAACGGAACGTCGCGTAGCGCGCCCCGACCGCCGACGCGACCGGCGGCCGGACGTCGATGCGGCCGCTCGAACCGCTCGCCGAACCGGTCCGATCGAGGGCGAAATCGAACGCGATTTACACCCGATCCACCGACCTCCGGACATGACTGCTCGCCGGGCGTCGTTCCTCGCGGGAGCGCGAGCCACCGCGCCCATCACGGTCGGCATCGTGCCGTTCGGTCTGCTCGCGGGTGCGGCCGCCGTCGCGGTGGGCATCACCCCGATGCAGGCGCTCGGAATGTCGGTGTTCATCTTCGCGGGAGCCTCCCAGCTCGCGGCCATCGACCTCGTCGAGAACGGCGCACCGGCGGCGGTGGTGATCGCGACGGTGCTCGTCGTCAACCTCCGGATGACGATGTACAGCGCCTCGATCGCGCCCTACTTCGACCGGATGCGGACGCTCGCCCGACTGCCGCTCGCCTACCTGCTGACCGACCACGCGTACGCCCTGTCGGTGACGCGCTTCGGCGACGACGACCCGGCCTCGCGCCCGTGGTACTACCTCGGCACGGCGCTGCCGCTGTGGGTCGTCTGGCAGGCGTGTACCGTGATCGGCATCGTCGCCGGGGCCGCCGTTCCCGAGTCGATCCCGCTCGACTTCGCCGTGCCGCTCACCTTCCTCGCGCTGCTCGTGCCCGCCATCGAGGGGCGGAGCACGGCCGCGGCGGCCGCCGTCGGCGGGGGCGTCGCCGTGCTGGGGGCGGGGGTGCCGTTCAACCTCGGGCTCATCGTCGGCGCGCTCTGCGGGATCGGCGGCGGGATGCTCGCGGAGGTGATCGCGGAGTGACCGACCTCGAACTCTGGCTCGTCATCCTCGCCGCGGGCCTCGGGACGTTCGCCATCCGGCTGTCGTTCTTCCTCCTGTTCGAGCGCGTCGACACCGTCCCGCCGCGCGTCCGCTGGGCGCTGTCGTTCGTCCCCGCGGCGGTGCTCGCGGCGCTCGTCGCGCCGGAGTTCGTCTCGCTCGCGCCCGGCGGGACCTCGACCCCCCGCCTGCTCGCGGGCGTCCTGGCGGCGCTCGTCGCCTGGCGCACCGAGAGCGTATTGGCGACGATCGTCACCGGACTCGCGGCGCTGGTGGCGTTCCAGGCGGTGCTCTAGCCCCCGTACTCCGTCCCTCACGAACGCGTCGCTCGCCGGTCGATCTCGACGTCCCGACGTGCACGTCGTACCGCTCGAAGTCGCGGGCGTCGTAGGGAGACGTCGACCCCTCGCGGCACCGGAGTCTACCGAAAAGATACCGACGCGTTCGTCACGTCGAGTCGGTGGAGGGTAACCGATCCCTACCGCTGTTCGACGTCGGCGCGCTCGCCGTCGCTCTCGAGGTCGAAGTCGTCGCCTTCCACCTCGAGGCGGTCGTCGTCCTGCTCGACGTCGGTGTCGCTGTCGTCGAACTCGACGTCGCCGTCGCCGTCGTTCTCGAAGTCGAGGTCGTCGCCTTCCACCTCGAGTTCGCCGCCGCGCTCCTCGATCTCGTCGCTGTCGGTCTCGATGTCGACGTCGCCGTCGGCGTCGCCGCGGTCGAACTCGAGGTCGATGGGTCCGTCCGCGCTCTCGAAGTCGAGGTTCCCGTCGCCGTCGCGGTCGTAGTCGAGGTCGTCGTTCTCGACTTCAGTCCTGTCGCTGTCCTGCTCGATCTCGCTATCACGGCTCTCGACGTCGACCTCGTCGCCCTGATCGCGGGTCTCGTAGTCGAGGTCGTCGTCCGCGTTCTCGACCTCTACGTCGTTGCCGTCGTGGTTGATCTCGAAACCGAGCCCCTCGATGTCGAGGCCGTCGTCGGTGCTCTCGAAGTCGAAGTCGTCGCTATCGCCTCCGTCCGCGGAGCCGCCGCCGTTCCCACCGTTCGTACCATCCGCGCCGTCGCTCGAATCGTCCTGCGCGCTGATCGCGCCGGCGAAGCTGACCACCACGGTCAGCGTAACGAGTACGACGACTACCGCTTTCACTGATTGTCTCATGTTCGAATGTCTCCGTAGCCCTACTGTTGATGCGGGACAGTAGCGAGATTGGACGGCGACCGGCGAGAGTTACCCACCTAACGGGTTCGGTGGAGCGGAACCTACTCGCTCGGATTCCGAACCCGACTGCGGGTCGTGCGTAACTCCGCGTCCGCAGTGGTCCAAAAATCGGCGCGCTCGTCGCGTCCGTTCGGTGTTCGACGTTCGATGTTCGACGTTCGACGTGAGGCGGGGCGGGTTAGTTGTCGCCGCCGACCTCCACGTCGTCGCCGTCGCTCTCGATGTCGAAGCCGTCGTCGCCCTCGACGTCGAGATCGTCGTCGTCCTGTTCGATGTCGTTGTCGCCGTCGTCGAACTCGAGATCGCCGTCGCCGTCGTTCTCGAAGTCGAGGTCGTCGTTGTCGACCTCCAGTTCGTCGTCGTCCTGCTCGATGTCGTTGTCGTCGTCCTCGAACTCGACGTCACCGTCGCCGTCACTTTCGAAGTCCACGTCGTCGTCGTCGACTTCGAGGTCGTCGTCGTCCTCCTCGATGTCGAGGCCGTTGGCTTCGACGTCGACGTCGTCGTCATCGAATTCGAGGTCGACGGGACCCCTGGTGCTCTCGAAGTCGAGGTCGCCGTCGTCGTCGCGGTCGTAGTCCACGTCCGCGGTTTCGACCTCGCTACGGTCGTCGTGCTCGATCTCGAGATCGTCGCTCTCGACGTCCACCTCGTCACCGTCGTCGTCGGTCTCGAAGTCGAGGTCGTCGTTCTCGACCTCGGCGTCACCGTCGTCCTGCTCGATCTCCTGACCGTCGCTCTCGACGTCGACCTCGTCGCCGTCGTCGGAGGTGTCGTAATCGAGGTCATCGTCGGCGCTCTCGACGTCGACGTCGTCACCGCCGTCGTCGTGATCGATCTGCCGACCGTCGCCCTCGATGTCGACGCCGTCGTCCGTCTCCTCCACGTCGACGCGATCGCCGCCGTCATCGTTTCCGTTTCCGTTCCCGTTGCCTCCGTTTCCGTTTCCGTTGTTCGCGTTCGCTCCGTCGCCCGTGCCGCTATCGGTGCCCTGACCGCCGGAGTTCTGGCCGGCCAGCGCGCCCATAGAGCCGAATACGACGACTACTGCGACGAGAATCACCAGCACGGATACGAGCGTCCGTCTCGTGTCACTTCCCAACATGTTGATTCGCCCCACTCTCTACGAGAGTTGTGTAATTCTTGACCGCCCGCGGGGGAGTAGTAGCGACCTAACTGGTTAGAGACGGGCGGACCTACGTGGTTAGGACACCCGGAGGTTAGCTGGTTCGGATGGAAACCGGCGAGGAGGGAGAGACGACGGGTTTCGGGGAATCGGCGATGCTGTTGCGTTGCTTCGTCGCACAGGGTTCACCCGAAGCGTTCCCGCCGCGTGCCTGCTCGACGTCCTGGCTTCAACTCCACAAGGGTTCGTCTGAAACGCGTCCGTCCTCGGGGAGCCGATCCGATTGCCCGTGGCTTCAACCCCACAAGGGTTCGTCTGAAACACTGCGCTGGTCGGGCGTCCCTTGCGAGAGCGCGCTTCAACCCCACAAGGGTTCGTCTGAAACCAGTCTCGTGTCCCTTCTCCTGAAAGAGGACGTTCGTGCTTCAACCCCACAAGGGTTCGTCTGAAACCACGGCGTGCTCTCGGCGTCGAGATAGATTTCTGTGCTTCAACCCCACAAGGGTTCGTCTGAAACAGTCGATGCCATGCTGCACCCGCCGATTTCAGCCTGCTTCAACCCCACAAGGGTTCGTCTGAAACGCTTATCGAGGCCGTCCCAATCTCGCGTACAAAGCTTCAACCCCACAAGGGTTCGTCTGAAACGATTGGATGGTTGCTTTCCACGATATCTCCATGCTCGCTTCAACCCCACAAGGGTTCGTCTGAAACAGGAGCGTCAGCGTCATGTACTGCACCCCGAGGTCGCTTCAACCCCACAAGGGTTCGTCTGAAACCGGGGCGTGTACGCCGTGGCCCCCAGACGATGGGGGCTTCAACCCCACAAGGGTTCGTCTGAAACTCCAGAGGTAGGCCTCGTAGTCGTGGACTCTCTCGAGGCTTCAACCCCACAAGGGTTCGTCTGAAACTCGAGGCCATCGAGCGACCGAAGCAGGGAACGAAAGAGCTTCAACCCCACAAGGGTTCGTCTGAAACTAGGACCGTGTGACGGGCGCGTGAGTTGGTATACTGCGCTTCAACCCCACAAGGGTTCGTCTGAAACACGCCCCGGTGAGAGTTCTCCTCGGCCCGGAGGTCCTTGCTTCAACCCCACAAGGGTTCGTCTGAAACAACTGCAGGGGTTCTCGGGCTTCTCGGGCACCTCGCTTCAACCCCACAAGGGTTCGTCTGAAACGCGTTGACGATACTGTCGCCGTCGAGTTTGTTCGTGCTTCAACCCCACAAGGGTTCGTCTGAAACGCCGTTCGTGAACGCCGCGTCCGTCCCGCATGTTGAGGCTTCAACCCCACAAGGGTTCGTCTGAAACGCGAGGACGACCACGTACACATCCTGTTCCGAGCGCTTCAACCCCACAAGGGTTCGTCTGAAACGCGAACCTCAATCGTCATCCCCCGAGACGAGTTGCTTCAACCCCACAAGGGTTCGTCTGAAACGGGATCGACACGTCGGGCGCGCAGAACCAGGCGGCCTATCGGCTTCAACCCCACAAGGGTTCGTCTGAAACGCGACGATGGACGACCACACGGGGGCGCGAGAGGCGCTTCAACCCCACAAGGGTTCGTCTGAAACACGGAGTGTCCCGAATGTGGCGACCGCGTCCTCGCTTCAACCCCACAAGGGTTCGTCTGAAACCATGCCCGGATCGCGGGCGATACGCCTTCTCTCGACCACTGACGCATAACCGTTTCCGTCGACCCCCAATCCCCCCTCCACCCCCGGGGGGTCGACGGCGTTCGGGCGCGTGAAGGCGTACCAGCATCACGTCGGACTTAAGCCCACCCTGCGACACCTACCGGTATGAGCGGCGAACAGGAACTCGGCATCACCGAGTCCAAAGCGCACAGCCCCGGCGACTGGTACGCCGAGGTCGTCCGGAAGGCCGGCCTCGCGGACTACGCGCCGATGGGCGGTTTCATCGTCACGCGTCCCCGCGGGTACGCCCTCTGGGAGGGTCTGCAGTCGCACCTCGACGGCTGGTTCAAGGAGACCGGCGTGCAGAACGCCTACTTCCCCCTGTTCATCCCCGAGAGCTACCTCGAACGCGAGAAGGACATCGTGGAGGGGTTCGACCCCGAGGTGGCGTGGGTCACCCACGGCGGGTACGAGGAACTCGAGGAGCGCCTGGCGGTCCGGCCCACCAGCGAGTCGATCATCACGCCGTTCATGGCGCAGTGGATCCGCAGCCACCGCGACCTCCCCATGCGGCTGAACCAGTGGTGCTCGGTCGTGCGCTGGGAGGCGACCGACACGAAGCCGTTCTTCCGCACGAAGGAGTTCCTCTGGCAGGAGGGCCACACCGCCCACCGCGACCGCGAGGGGGCGTGGGAGGAGACGATCCGCCGCCTCGACCAGTACGAGCGCCTCTACACCGACGTGCTCGCCATCCCCGCGCTCCGCGGGAAGAAGCCGGACCACGACAAGTTCCCCGGCGCGGACACGACGACGACGCTGGAGGCGCTGATGCCCGACGGCAAGTCCGTCCAGTCGTGCACGAGCCACTACCTCGGGACGTCGTTCGCGGAGGCCTACGACGTCACCTACGCCGACGAGGACGAGGAGGAGCAACTGGCCCACACCACCTCGTGGGGACTCTCCTGGCGCGCGCTAGGGGCGCTCATCATGACCCACTCCGACGACCAGGGACTCGTCCTGCCGCCGACGATCGCCCCCGAGCAGGTCGTGATCGTCCCCATCTGGCAGGAGGACACCCGCGAGGCGGTCCTGGAGTACTGCGAGGGACTGCGCGACGAACTCGGCGGGGCGGGCGTTCGCGTCCACCTGGACGACCGCGACGAGCGCAACCCCGGCTTCAAGTTCAACGAGTGGGAGTTGAAGGGCGTCCCCCTCCGGATCGAGGTCGGCCCCAACGAGGTCGACGACGCGGAGGTCACGCTCGTCCACCGCCCGGACGGGGAGTCCGAGGCCGCGGACCGAGACGACCTCGTGTCGGCGGTCGAGGACGCGCTCGACACCGTCTACGCGAAACTCTACGCCGACGCCGAGGAGAACCTCGAGTCGAACGTCCGCGAGGCCCACGGTCGAAACGAGATCCTCGGCACCATCGGACGGCACGGCGGCTACGTGAAGACCGGCTGGTGCGGCGACGAGACCTGCGAGGCCGAGATCAAGGAGCAGATCGCCGCCGAGATCGTGATGGTGCCCATGAACGACGACGAGGAACCCCCACACGACACCTGCGGGGTCTGCGGCGAGCGCGCGGAGACGACGGCCTACTTCGCGAAGTCCTACTGAACCCTGGCGGGGAACGGGGACACACGCCGACTCTCCCCGGAGGTCCCGACACACCGAGCGTGACGGCCGCGCGGCCGTCACGACGAACGTCACTTCGATACCGCGTTCCGAATCGTTTTGTTTGCATTATTTGCACCGTCCCCGGTAGATGCGTCAGGTCTACCCCACTCCTTTACCACACCCGCCCGGCTGTAATATGTCTTAATATAGCATAAACAGGGTGATACCCCCTTGAGCAGAACCCTCATGGGGGACGATTGCTCGTGGATAGGTATGGCTGAAGATCACTCACTGAGCTTTGCGGGTGGTGCCGGACTCGCAAGGCCCGACGACGCCCGCGCGAGCTGCGGGGTGGGCCTCGTCATGGACCTCGACGGCGGACGCTCCCACGGGGTGGTATCGGACGGACTCGACCTCCTTCGAAACCTCGAACACCGCGGGACGACCGGGGCGGAGGAGAACACCGGCGACGGTGCGGGCGTCATGGTGCAGGTTCCCCACGAGTTCTTCGCGGACGAGGTGGACTTCGACCTCCCCGACCCCTACGCGGTCGGGTCAGTCTTTCTGCCCGAGGACGAGGCGGTGCAGGGGGAGTTGAAAGCGCTCGTCGCGGAGGTGCTGGCCGAGTACGACCTCGACGTGCTCGGGTGGCGCGACGTCCCGACGGACAACGCCGACCTCGGAAAGACCGCGCTCGACTCGGAGCCGGACGTCTGGCAGGTGTTCGTCGGCCCGGCCGCTGATCTCGACGCGGCGACGTTCGACCGCCGTCTCTACGTCGGCCGCCGCGCGCTCGAGAAGGGCGTCGAGAACCGCGACGTCCCCGGTCGCGAGCGCTTCTACGTCTGCTCGCTCGACCGCACCCGTCTCGTCTACAAGGGCCTCCTCACCGCGGAACAGCTCGCTGACTACTACCCCGACCTCCGCGACGAGCGCGTCCGCTCCACCTTCGCGCTCGTCCACGCGCGCTTCTCGACCAACACGCTCGGCGCGTGGCACCTCGCGCACCCCTACCGGACGATCGTCCACAACGGCGAGTTCAACACCATCCAGGGGAACATCAACTGGATGCGCGCGCGGGAGAACGACCTCGAACACGAGGCGTTCGGGGACGACGTCGACACGCTCCGTCCGGTCATCAACGACCCGGAGCAGTCCGACACCGCGAGCGTGGACAACGCGGTCGAGTTGCTCCTCCAGGGCGGACGCGACCTCCCCCACGTCCTCCGGATGCTCATCCCGGAGGCGTGGCGCGACCCCGAGACGGGCGTCAGCGAGGCGCGCCGCGAGTGGTACGACTTCCACGCCTCGCTGGTCGAGCCGTGGGACGGCCCGGCGCTCGTGGCGGCGACCGACGGCGAGCGCGTCGGGGCGGTCCTCGACCGCAACGGCCTCCGGCCGTGTCGCTACGACGTCCTGAACGACGACACGCTCGTGATGGCGAGCGAGGTCGGCGCGCTCGACCACGACCCGAGCGAGATCCGCGAGCGCGGTCGCCTCCAGCCGGGACAGCTCTTCCTCGCCGACCCGAGCGAGGGGCGGGTCATCCCCGACGCGGAGGTGTTCGAACGACTCACCGACGAGAAGTACGGCGAGTGGGTCGGCGAGGAACAGGTCCACCTGACCGACCTCGACGACGAGCCGAGCCTCGGCGAGCGCGTCGACGGCCTGCGCGCCCACCAGGCGCTCTACGGGTACACCTACGACGAACTCGACCACCTGGTCGAGCCGATGGCGCGCACGGGGAAGGACCCCGTCGGCTCGATGGGCGACGACACGCCCCTGACCGTCCTCTCCGACTACGACCGGCCGCTCGACTCGTACTTCAAGCAGCTGTTCGCCCAGGTGACGAACCCGCCGCTCGACTACATCCGCGAGGAGCTGGTCACGTCGATGGAGTGTCGCCTCGGCCACCAGCGCAACCTGCTCTCCGAGTCGCCGGCGCACGCCCGACAGCTCGTGCTCGACTCGCCGTTCCTCAGCGACGCGCAGACGGCCGCGATCAAGGATCTGGACGGCCGGGTGACCTCGACCGTACTCGACGTCACGTTCGATCCCGACGAGACGCTCGCCGAGGCGGTCGAGCGCGTTCGCGAGGAGGCGGCGCGGGCCGCGGACGAGGCGGACGTGCTCGTCCTCTCCGACCGCGCGGCGGGCGCAGAGCGCCTCCCCATCCCGAGCCTGCTCGCCGTCGGCGCGATCCACCACCACCTGGTGCGAACCGGGCTGCGCAACCGCGTCGGCCTCGTCGTCGAGTCGGGCGATCCGCGCACCGTCCACCAGATGGCGACGCTCGTCGGCTACGGCGCGGGGGCGATCAACCCGTATCTCGCCCACCAGACCATCGAGGACCTCGTCGCGGGGCCGGACGGCGCGGACCTCGGCGAGACGCTCGCCACCTACCGCAAGGCGCTCGAGGACGGCCTGCTGAAGACGATGGCGAAGATGGGCATCTCGACGGTCGAGAGCTACCGCGGCGCACAGATCTTCGAGGCGGTCGGTCTCGACTCCGACTTCGTCGCCGAGTACTTCGAGGGCACCACGGCGCGCACCGGCGGCGTCGACGTCGGGGACCTGGAGGAGGACCTCCGACGACGGCACGCCGCCGCGTTCGGCGACGACCCCGACCTCGAACGGCAGGGCGAGTTCGAGAACCGAAAGACCGGCGTCCACCACGAGTGGAACCCGCAGACCGTCGGCACGCTCCAGCAGGCGGTCAGGCGAGGGGACTACGAGCGCTACCTGGAGTTCGCCGAACTCAGCAACGACGAGAGCGAGCGGCTCCAGACGCTGCGCGGTCTCCTCGAACTCGACTCGGACCGCGAGCCGATCCCCCTCGATGAGGTGGAACCGATCCACGAGATCGTCCGGCGCTTCTCGACGGCCGCGATGAGCCTCGGGAGCCTCTCGCCGGAGGCCCACGAGAACAACGCCATCGCGATGAACCGCCTCGGCGCGAAGTCCAACACCGGCGAGGGCGGAGAACCGCCAGAGCGCTTCGGCACCGAGAAGGAGTGCAACGTAAAGCAGGTCGCCTCCGGGCGGTTCGGCGTCACGTCTAACTACCTCGCGCACGCCGACGAACTCCAGATCAAGATGGCCCAGGGGTCGAAGCCCGGCGAGGGCGGACAGCTCCCCGGCAAGAAGGTGAACGAGATGATCGCCCACGTTCGGTGTTCGACCCCCGGCGTGGGGCTGATCTCGCCGCCGCCGCTGCACGACATCTACTCCATCGAGGACCTGAAGCAGCTCATCCACGACCTGAAGACGGCCAACCCGGAGGCGGACGTGAACGTGAAGCTCGTCTCCGAGGCCGGCATCGGCACCATCGCGGCGGGGGTGGCGAAGGCGAAGGCGGACGCCGTCCACGTCTCGGGCCACTCCGGCGGGACCGGCGCGTCCCCGAAGACCTCGATCAAGAACGCGGGCCTGCCGTGGGAACTCGGCCTCGCGGAGGCGAACCAGATGCTCAGACACACCGGCCTGCGCTCGCGCATCCGCGTCACCGCAGACGGCGGCCTCAAGACCGGCCGCGACGTGGCCGTGGCGGCCCTGCTGGGGGCCGAGGAGTACGTCTTCGGCACCGCCTCCCTCGTCACCTCCGGCTGCGTGATGGCCCGGCAGTGTCACAGCAACACCTGCCCGGTCGGCGTCGCGACGCAGAACGAGGACCTGCGCGACCGGTTCCCCGGTCAACCCGACCACGTCGTCAACTACATGACGTTCATCGCCCAGGAACTCCGCGAGCTGATGGCGGAACTCGGCTTCCGGACCGTCGAGGAGATGGTCGGCCGCGCCGACTGCCTGCGACAGCGCGAGGACGTCACCCACCCGAAGGCGTCGAAGCTCGATCTCGCCGCGATGCTCGTCCAGCCGTCGGGCGACGGGCGGACCAAGACGATCGAGCAGGCCCACGACCTTGACGAGGCGCTCGATCACCGCCTCATCGCGAAGGCCGCGCCCGCGCTCGACCGCGAGGAACCCGTCCACGTCTCGGGGGAGATCCGGAACACGGACCGGGCGGTCGGGGCGATGCTGTCGTACCACGTCTCGGATCGCTTCGGCGAGGCGGGGCTGCCGGACGACACGATCGCCGTCGACCTGGAGGGCGTGGCGGGCCAGAGCTTCGGGGCGTTCCTCGCCCGCGGCGTGACGCTCCACCTCACCGGCATCGCCAACGACTACGTCGGCAAGGGCCTCTCGGGCGGCACCATCGTCGCCGAGACGCCCGTCGACGCGGCCTACGAACCCGACGAGAACGTCCTCGTGGGGAACGTCGCGCTCTACGGCGCGACCGACGGCGAGGCGTACATCAACGGCGTGGCCGGCGAGCGCTTCGCCGTCCGCAACTCCGGCGTGAAGGCCGTCGTCGAGGGCTGTGGCGACCACGGCTGTGAGTACATGACCGGCGGCGTCGTCGCCGTCCTCGGCGACACCGGGCGGAACTTCGCAGCCGGGATGAGCGGCGGGATCGCCTACGTCTTCGACGAGTCGGGGGACTTCGAGTCGAAGGCGAACACCGGCATGGTGACGCTCACGCGCGACCTCGACGACCGCGACCGCCGGATGCTCCGTCGCCTCGTCGAGAACCACTACGAGCACACCGGCAGCGAGCGCGCCGCCGACCTGCTCGACGAGTGGGACGACGTGCTCGACTCGGTCGTGAAGGTCCTCCCCGACGCCTACGCCGCGGTCATCGCCGAGGAGGAGCAGTGGGACGTCCGCACGGAACTCCCCGAGAGCGCGACGCCCGTCGCCGGGCAGGCCGACGCGGCCCTGCGCGGCGGCGCGGACTGATCGGGACCCCGAGGTCGACCCCAACGGGTTTCCCCGCTCCTCGCGACGGGTGAGCTATGACGACGCGGGGCCTCTCGATTCGACTGATCCGGCATGCGACGCTCCTGCTCGAGGTTGGCGGGACGACCGTCCTCGTCGATCCGATGCTGAGCGACGCGGGCGCGAACCCGCCGATTCCGAACTCGCCGAACGACCGGCGCAACCCGCTCGTGGACCTGCCCGACGCGGACCTCGATCTCTCCGCGGACGCCCTCCTGGTGACGCACCTCCACCGCGATCACCTCGACGACGCGGCGAAGGACCGGCTGGCGGGCGACGTCCACGTGCTCTGCCAACCGGAGGACGTGGACGAACTCACCGAGGCGGGCTTCACCGACATCCACACGGTGGACGACGCGCGCGTGCTCGGCGACCTCGAGGTGATCCGGACGCCGGCGCGCCACGGACACGGCGACCTCGCCGAACGGATGGGTCCAGTCTCGGGGTTCGTCCTGCGCGCCGAGGGGGGCCCGAGCGTCTACCTCGCGGGCGACACCGTCTGGTACGAGGGCGTCCGCGAGACCCTGGAGCGGTACGACCCGGACGTCGTGGTCGTGAACGCCGGCGCGGCGCAGTTCGTCGAGGGCGACCCGATCACGATGACCGCCGAGGACGTGATCGCCGTCTGCGAGCACGCAGACGCGCCCGTCGTCGCCGTCCACATGGAGGCGATCAACCACTGCCCCCTCTCGCGCGCCGACCTCCGCGCGGCGGTCGACGAGGCGGGCGTCGGCGAGCAGGTGTCCGTCCCGGCCGACGGGGAGCGCCCCGACGTCTGAGCGACGGGGGACCGCCACACGTTTGGCCCGTCCGCCGAAGCGTTCGCCATGGACACCGCACTGGTCATCGGCGGGACGCGGTTCGTCGGCCGGCACGCCGTCGAAGAACTCCTCGACGCCGGCTACGAGGTGACGACGTTCACCCGCGGGAACCGCGAGAACCCGTTCGCCGCCCGCGAGGGGGTCGAGCACGTCGAGGGCGACCGGGCGAACGACTCCGCGCTCGCCCTCGCCCGCGAGCGGGCGGACCCCGACGTCGTGATCGACTGCGTCGCCTACCACCCCAGGGACGTGCGCGCCGCGACCGAGGTCTTCGCCGACTGCGCGGCCTACGTCTACGTCTCCTCGGGGGCGGCCTACGGGGAGGAGGTCGTCCCCAAGCGCGAGAGCGAGACGCCGCTGCACGACTGCACGCCCGAGCAGGCGGCGGACGACTCGATGGACACCTACGGCCCCCGGAAGGCCGAGGGCGACCGCGCCGTCGTCGCCGCCGCGGACCGCGGCGTCCGCGCGATGAGCGTCCGCCCGCCGGTGATCTACGGCCCCCACGACTACACCGAGCGCTTCGACTACTGGATCGACCGCGTCCTGAACCACGACCGGGTGATCGTCCCGTACACCGCCCTCAGGCACCTCGCGTACGTCGGCGACGTGGCGAGCGCCCTGCGCGCCGTCGCCGAGTCGGGGGAGGCGGGCGCGGCGTACAACGTCGGCGACCACACGCTCCCGACCCTCCCGGAGTGGGTCGACCTGATCGCGGCGGATGCGGACCGCGAGGTCGAGGTCGTCCGCGCCGGCCCGCGCGAGCTGTCGGCGGGCGGCATCGAACCGAGTGACTTCCCGCTGTACCGCGACTACCCGCACGTCCTCGACACCCACCGGCTGGAGGCACTGGGCTGGGAGGCGACCCCGCTCGCCGAGACGGTCGCGGCGACCGTCTCCGCCCACCCGGAGGGCGCGGGACGCGAGGAGGGACCCGACCGCGAGGCCGAGGAGCGCGTGCTCGGCGTGCTGGAGACGTTCTAGCCGACACCCACCGCTCGAAGACGAAGGCGACGACGCCGAGACGCCCCGTGCAGAGGGAGCCGTCCTCGAACGGGCCGGACCGACCGTGAGGCACCTGTTCGAGTACGCGGGACAGGGGGAGAGCGCCAGCGGTTTCAGCCGTCGGGTGACTCCCGTACGCTACTCGCCGGCGTTCGGCTCCTCTGGAAGCTCGTTGCGATACCCCTTCCGTAGCTCTCGATAGAGGATCCGACCGCCGTACAGCAGGAGCGCGAGGAGGAGAAGACCCGGCAAGAGAAATACCTCGAAACCACCTGGGAGTGTCATGCGGGTCGATACACCGCATTCAGCAAATATCTTGCTCTGTCACCGATCCCGTAATTCGGCGTTCGGAACCGGATTCCCGCGTCGTCGTAACGGCGGTAAATGATGGAACTCCAGCATCGAGAACGAACCGTTATAGCGCGCGCCGGACACCGGACTGTATGTTCGACAAACGCGCGTGGATACGCCTGCCGCGCAACGTGGTCGTCGGCCACGGCGTCCTCGACGAGACGGCCGCGGCCGTCTCGGAGGTGCACCTCGGCGGGACGCCGCTGATCGTCACCAGCCCGACGCCGCGGCGGATCGCCGGCGAGCGCGTCGCCGAGCAGTTCGAGTCGAGCGTCACCGTCACCGTCGAGACGGCCAGCTTCGCCGCCGTCGAGCGCGTCATCGAGGCCGCCCGCGCCGAGGAGGTCGACTTCCTCGTGGGCGTCGGCGGCGGGAAGGCCATCGACATCGCGAAGATGGCCTCCGACACGCTGGCGATGGGCTTCGTCAGCGTGCCGACGGCGGCGAGCCACGACGGCATCGTCTCCGGCCGGGGGTCGGTCCCCGAGGGCGACACCCGCCACAGCGTCGCCGCGGAGCCGCCGCTCGCCGTCGTCGCGGACACCGCGATCATCGCGGACGCGCCCTGGCGGCTCACCACGGCGGGCTGCGCCGACATCATCTCCAACTACACGGCGGTCCGCGACTGGGAACTCGCCCACAGGCTGAAGAACGTCGAGTACTCGGAGTACGCGGGGGCGCTCTCGCAGATGACCGCGGAGATGCTCGTCGGCAACGCCGACTCCATCAAGCCCGGACTGGAGGAGTCGGCCTGGATCGTTGTGAAGGCGCTCGTCTCCTCCGGCGTCGCCATGTCGATCGCCGGCTCCTCCCGACCAGCGAGCGGCGCGGAGCACCTCATCTCCCATCAACTCGATCGCATCGCGCCCGGCGCGGCGCTGCACGGCCACCAGGTCGGCGTCGCGAGCGTCGTCACCGAGTACCTCCACTCGGGGTCGGCGGGGCGCTGGCGGAACGTCCGCGACGCGCTCGCGGGCATCGGCGCGCCGACCACCGCCGACGAACTGGGGATCACCGCCGAGGACTTCGTCGAGGCGATGACGACCGCCCACGAGATCCGCGACCGCTACACGATCCTCGGCGACGGCGTGAGCCGCGAGGCGGCCGTCGAGGCCGCCACGGTGACGGGCGTCGTCTAGGCTAGATCGCGGCAATCGAGCGCGGCGGATCCGGACGCCACGCGCAGTCCGGCCCGGGATCGCCGTCGACGTGGTCGCCGGCGAAGAGCGCCGAGAGCCGGTAGAGCGGCTCTTTCCCCGAGCTTCTCGCGTCCGTCAGACAGACGATCGTGACCCCGAGGAGGTCGTCGAGCGAGGCCTCGACGCCGGTCCGTTCGCGCAGCGACCGGCGCGCGCCCGACTCGATGGTCTCGTCGCGGCGAACGACCCCGTAGGGGTCGGTCCACCCCCGTTCGTCCTCGCGGACGGCCAGCACCTCGTCGGCGGCGTTTCGGACGCGGATCGCGGCGTCGACGACGCCCCCGTCGGCGAGCGAGGCCACCCGATCGTACACCTCGGAGCGGACGCTGACGGTCGTCTGTCGGACCGCGAACCCGCTGTACGAACCGTCGAGCGCGCGGAGACACTCGGAGACGCGCTCGTGGGTGTTACTCGCATACATCCGACCGATCCTTTCACGTCACCATACATAAACCCAAATGACCTTCCAGGGCCTCAGACGCTATCAAATGGGTGTTTAATCGACGACGAATCCAAATATATCCTAACGGTGTTACACTGGACTAATCGACGCGATCGAGACCGACGGAGTCCCGGTCGCACGAAAAGGTCGCCTTACGAGGGACGAAACAGTTAGCCGCTCAGACGTGTTCGTCGAGGAACGTGACGATGCGCGAGTAGGCCTCGATCCGGTTCTCGAGTTTGGAGACGCCGTGGCCCTCGTCCTCGAAGATCAGCGTCTCGACCGGAACGCCCTGCTCGCGCGCTGCCTCGGCGATCTGTTCGGCCTCGCCGACGGGCACGCGGGGATCGTTCGCGCCGTGGAGGACGAACAGCGGCGCGCGGATCGCGTCGACGGTGTTGACGGGGCTGATCGACTCGAGGAACTCGCGGTCGTCCTCGAGCGACCCGTACTCGGCCTCGCGGAGTTCCCGCCGCCAGGAGCCGGTGTTCTCGAGGAACGTGACGAAGTTGGCGATCCCGACGACGTCAACGCCCGCCGCCCAGAGGTCGGGGTACTCGGTGAGCGCGGCGAGCACCATGAACCCGCCGTAGGAGCCGCCGAAGGCGACGATCCGGTCGGGGTCCACGACCGGCTGACCCGAGAGCCACTCGACGCCCGCGCGGACGTCGGCGACGCTGTCCATGCGCCGCTCCACGTCGTCGAGGTGCGTGTAGGCCGTCCCGTAGCCGGTCGATCCGCGGACGTTCGGCTCGAAGACGGCGTAGCTCCGGCGGAGGAAGTACTGCTTCAGCGCGTAGAACGACGGGCGGCGCTGGCTCTCGGGGCCGCCGTGGACGTCCACGACGACGGGCACGCCGTCGCCCACCGCGCCGTCGCGCTCGTTGGCCGCCCGCGGGACGGAGAAGAACGCCGGGATCTCGCGACCGTCGAAGCTCTCGTAGCGGACGAGTTCGGGTTCGACGAACGACTCGCGGGGGACCCCCGCGGTCGAGGCGCGCGTCCACCGCTCGCGCTCGCCGGAGGCGACGTCGACCACGTGGACGTTCGCGTTCTCCGCGCTCCCGGTGACGGTGAGCGAGAACGAGCGCGCGCCCTCGTCGAAGCTGACCCCGCCCGCGACGCCCGGCGGGAGGTCGAGCGTCCGTCCGCCCCGGAAGACCGCCCCGTCGAGGTCGCCGACCGTCAACTCGGTGTAGCCGTCGACGTTGCGCGAGTAGACGGCCCGCCCCGTGTCGTGATCGAGGGCGACGCCGTCGACGTTCCACTCGTCGTCCTCGACGACCGGCGTGAGCGTGCCGTCGAGGTCGAGGCGCGCGAGGTACAGCAGGTCCGAGTCGCGGTCGGTGACGACGTAGATCCCCTCCCCGTCGGGTGCCCACGTCGCGCTCAGGAAGCGGACGGTCCCCTCGTGAGGCGTGAGGTGGGTGAAGTCGCCCGAGGGGAGATCGAGCGCGTAGACGTCCTGGTCGAACGAGGAGTAGGCCTCGGTGACGATCAGCGCCGAGTCGTCCGGCGAGAACCCCTCGACGGTGAGCCAGCCGTCGCCCTCGTGGACGAGGTCGGCCCCGTCGCCGCGCTCGTCGCGACCCTGGACGTACACGTCGAAGGCGGCCTCGTCCCGGCGGTTCGAGGCGAACGCGAACCGATCGCCGTCGTGACTCCAGCCGCCCCAGCGGTGCTTCGCGCGAGCGTCGTTCGGGCGGGACTCGTTCGACGACGGATCGGACGGGAGGGTCAGCCCGGCGATCGGGTCGGCGGTCGGATCGGGATCGAGGTCGAGCAGGTACAGTTGCATCCGCTCGTCGCCGCCCTCGTCCATGCCGAAGACGGCCTCCTCGCGGGTCGGGGAGCAGGAGACGAACGAGACGGCCTCGTCGTAGAAGGTGCGCTGTTCGGGCCACGCCTCGGGTTCCGAGAGCGTCCACACCTGCGGGACGCCGGTCGTGTCCATGAGGAAGGCGAGCGTGCCCGACGGGGAGAGCGACCCGCCGTAGGCGCTCCGGATGTTGAGATAGCGCTCGATGTCGCGCATGGGAGGAGTGTGGGCGGGGGGCGAGATAGCCCTTCGGGAGTGACAGGAGGTCCGTGCCTCCGCTCGCGGACGACGCGGTCAGCGTTATCCGCGCGCCGCGCCAAGGGCCGACGAGATGGCTACGAAGGGCTGGACGGCGGATCGGCTGCCCGACCAGAGCGGGAGGACGGTCGTCGTCACGGGCGCGAACGGCGGACTCGGTTATCAGGTGACGCGCGAACTCGCCGGTCGCGGCGCGACCGTCGCGATGGCCTGCCGGAGCGAGGAACGCGGCGAGCGCGCGCGGCGGCGCATCCGCGCCGCGTTCCCCGACGCCGACCTCGATCTCGACCTCCTGACGCTCGACCTCGCCGACCTCGACTCGGTGCACGGGTTCGCGCGGGCCTTCCGGGAGGCCCACGACGACCTCCACGTCCTCGTCGACAACGCGGGCGTGATGCACACGCCGTACCGCCGGACGGCCGACGGCTTCGAACTTCAGTTCGGCGTCAACCACCTCGGGCACTTCGCGCTCACCGGCCTGCTGCTCGACCGCCTCGCGGCGACCGACGGGACGTCCCGGGTCGTCACCGTGAGCAGCCTCCTCCACCGACGCGGCACGTTGCGGCTCGATACGCCCGACGAGGCGTCGTACGACCGCTACGAGGCCTACGCCGGGAGCAAACTCGCGAACCTACTGTTCGCCTACGAGTTACAGCGCCGCTTCGAGGCGGCCGACCTCGACGCGCTGAGCCTCGCGGCCCACCCCGGCTGGGCCGCCACCGGCCTCCAGCGCGCCGGCCCCGAGATGGAGGGGAGTCGTCTGAAGGCGCGGCTGATGGACCTCGGGAACGCCCTCTTCGCCCAGTCGGCGGCGCGCGGGGCGCTCCCGATCCTGTACGCCGCCGCCGGCTCGCCGGTCGAGGGCGGCGCGTTCTACGGGCCGCGCGGCCCGGGACCGCTCCAGTACCGGGGGCCGCCCGACCGGGTGGAGTCGAACGCGAAGTCACACGACCGGACCGCCGCCCGGCAGCTCTGGATCGCCTCCGAGAACCTCACCGGGGTGCGCTACGACTTCGAGGGGGCGAAGGAGGCGGAGCGGGCGGCGCGCTAACTCCCCCGGCCGTCCCGGCCCGAGTCGTCGGGATCGTCGGACCCGCCGGGTCCATCGGACTCGTCTGATCCGTCGCGCTCGTCGCGCTCGTCGAGCAGCGCCCGCGCCGCCTCGACGTGCGCGTCGCCCTCGGGGTGGCCGGTCCCCTCGACGTGCGAGAGCAGCGTCCGTACCTGGTCGAGTCGCCGCTCGACCGCCGCCTCCGGCGCGTCCCCGCGGGCGACGTCCGCCGCGACGGCCTCCGCCTCGCCCAGCCAGCGGTTCGCCGTCCGGTCGAGGGGGAGGTCGGCGGTCGCTTCGAGGTGGGCGTGCAGCCGTTCGAGGAGCGGACGGTCGTCGGACACGCTACTCGTACCGGAGGGCGTCGATCGGGTCGGTTCGAGAGGCGTTCCACGCCGGGTAGAGGCCCGCGAGCACGCCGACGAGCACGCCGACGACGACCGCGATCGCGGTCCACGTCCACGGGAAGACGAAGGGGACGTCGACGAAGACGGTCGCGACGTACCCCGCGAGCACGCCGAGGACCGTCCCGAGGACCGCGCCGACGACCCCGAGGATGACCGCCTCGAAGAGGAACAGCTGGAGGACGTCGCGGTTCTGCGCGCCGACGGCCTTCATGATGCCGATCTCGCGGGTCCGCTCGGTGACGCTCACGAGCATGATGTTGGCGATCCCGATCGAGCCGACGACGAGCGAGATGACCGCCACCCCGACGACGAAGTTCGTGAGCGTGTCGAGGATGTCCCGCAGTTGATCGAGCAGTTGCTCGTTGGTCTGCGCGCTGAAGGAGTACCCGGACGGGGCGAGCGCCCTCGCGTCCGAGTCCTCCCGGAGATAGTCGAGGACGCCCCGCCGAACCGACTCGACTCGCTTCGGGTCCGCCGCCTCGACGACGAGCAGCGGGTAGACGCGCTCGCGTTCCCCGGTCCTCGGGCTCGTCACCGTCGTGGAGTAGAACGGGTCCGGCGGGACGTAGACGCGCGGCGAGGCGTCGAACCCGTCGAACGCGCCCTGCCCCTGTGAGGTGGAGAGGATCCCGACAACCGTCGCGTTCACCGTTCGACCGTCGGCCAGCGAGAGCGTCACGCGGTCGCCGACGGTGGCGTTGGTCTCGAACAGCGCGGCCGCCGCGGGGTTGAGCACCACCTCGCGCTCGCCGCTCCTGAACGCCCGGCCCTCCTCGAAGTCCTCCGCCTCGAAGTAGGCGGGCGTCACGGTGACCGCGCCGCTCTGGGCGACCGTCCGTCCGCGGAACTCGATCGCCGAGAGCGGGACGACGCCGCGCGGGACGACCGCCTCGACGCCCGTCACCCCTCGCAGCTGTCGAACGTCGCGCTCGGTGAACACCGGCTGTGCGCCCGCGCCGGGCGGCCCGTCCTCGCTCTCGGCCGCCCAGACGTTGATCGTCGACGCGCCGCCCCCGCCGACGTCGCCGATGATGCTCTCCTCGAGCCCGCCGCCGAGCGTGACGAACGTGACGACGGCGGCGACGCCGATGACGACGCCGAGCGTGGTGAGCGACGAGCGGAGCGCGTGCCCGCGGATGGCCCGCCAGCTGATGCGGACCGCCTCCCTGGAATCCACTCAGGTCCCCCCGTCGGCGAGTTCCTCGATCCGCTCTATGCGACCGTCGAGGAGGTGGACGACGCGCTCGGCGCGCTCCGCGACGGACCGCTCGTGGGTGACCACCAGCACGGTGTTACCCTCGGCGTGGAGGTCGTCGAAGAGGTCGAGGATCCGCCCGCCGGTCGTCGAATCGAGGTTCCCGGTCGGTTCGTCGGCGAGGAGGATCGAGGGGTCGTTCGCGAGCGCCCGGGCGACGGCGACGCGCTGGCGTTGGCCGCCGGAGAGTTCGCTCGGGCGGTGGTCGGTGCGGTCCGCGAGGCCGACGCGAGCGAGCAGATCGTGGGCGCGGGCGTCCCGCTCGTCGCTGGAGACGCCCCGGAAGATCATCGGCAGCGCGACGTTCTCGATCGCGGTGAGCTTCGGCATGAGGTTGAACGTCTGGAAGACGAACCCGATCTCCCGCCCGCGCAGTGCCGTCCGCCCGCGCTCCGAGAGGTCGGCGACGACGGCACCGTCGACGCGGACGGTCCCCTCGGTCGCCGTGTCGAGACAGCCGACGAGGTTCATCAGCGTGCTCTTGCCGGACCCGCTCGGCCCCATCACGGCGACGTGGGAGCCGCGGGGAACGTCGAGCGAGACGCCGTCGAGCGCGTAGACCGGCCGCCCCCGGTCGTACACCTTCCGCACTCCCGCGAGCGAGACGGCGGCCTCGGCGGTCGCTTCCTGCGCCGTAGGCATGCCGGAGGATCGGGCGCGCCGTCGATAAGGGTTCCGTCGGTACGGGCGACCGGGGGCGTCGCGCGCCGCGGGGACGGCCAGAGAGCCCTACCGGTACCGCGAGAGGTCGACGAAGCGGTCCGACGAGAGCCACCCGTCGACGTTCCCCTCCTCGATGATGACCGTCCGCTCCGGACGCGTTCGACAGGCGACCGCCCTGACCTCGCGGTCGGATGCGGCGTCGGTCCGTTCGGGCCGTGAAGTGCTCACGCCCCGATTTAGGGCGGCCTAAACATAAACGTTGCAGTTGGGCTCAGAACCGATCGGGGTCGGTCGCCGCCAGTTGCGTGCGGACGGCGGCGACGTTCTCCGGCGCGTCGTGGACGCGGATGATGTCCGCGCCGCGCTCGGCGGCGATCGCCGTCGCCGCGACCGTCGGGGCGAGTCGGTCCTCCGAGTCGTAGCCGACGAGGTCGAACATCGACTTGTGGGAGTGGCCGACGAGCACCGGACAGCCGAGGGCGTGGAACTCGTCGACGCGCCCGAGCAGTTCGAAGTTCTCGCGCCGGGACTTCCCGAAGCCGATGCCGGGGTCGACGATGATCTTCGAGCGGTCGAGGCCCGCCTTCTCCGCCAGGAGGACGCGCTCGGTGAGCGCGTCGATGACGTCCTCCACCACGTCGTCGTACTCGACGGTCGTGTCGGGATCCACCGGTGCCTCGATGCTGTGCATGACGACGATCGGGACGTCGTACTCGGCGGCGACGTGGCGCATATCGGGGTCCTCCAGCCCGGAGACGTCGTTGAGCACGTCCGCGCCCGCCTCCAGAGCGGCGCGGGCGACTGACGCCTTCCGGGTGTCCACGGAGACGAGCGCGTCGAGGTCCGCGAGGCGCTCGATCACGGGAACCACGCGGTCGATCTCCTCGTCCGCAGGGACCGGCGTCGCGCCGGGGCGCGTCGACTCGCCGCCCACGTCGAGGACGTCGACGCCCGCCTCGACCATCGCCTCGGCCCGCGCGACCGCCGCCTCGACGGAGTCGTACTCGCCGCCGTCGTGGAACGAGTCCGGGGTGACGTTGACGATGCCCATCACGCAGGGGCGCTCCTCCCACGGGTAGCCGTGGCGGTTCGGGTCCGCGTCCACGGCGAGCGCGTCCGCGAGCGAGTCGCCGAGTTCCGCCAGGCCGTACGGCTGACCGTCGAGCCTCTCGCGGAGGCGCTCGTGCTGGGCGAGCGTGCCCATCAGCACCACGTCGACCGGCTCGCGGTCCTGCGAGGAGAGCCCCGAGACGGCGCACTCGCCGCCGAGGCTCAGCATCTCCTCCCTGAGGTACCGCGCCTGTCGGGGCTGGACGCGCGTCTTGAGGACGCGGTGGACGCCCTTCCCCCGCATCCGCCAGACGCCGGAAGCGGTCACGTCGGCGTCCTCGAGCATCGCCCGCGCCTGCTCGAGGTTCCGCACGCTCTTCGGGATCTCGACGCGCGTCCACCGCTCGCGCGCCTCCGCGACCGTGTAGAGCGATCCCGTGACGAGCACGCAATCGTCGATCGCGGCCGCGTCGAGCGCCGCGTCGAGCGCACCCGCGACGTCGCCCGACTCGATCACCTCGCCCGCCTCGTCCGCGAAGACCCGCGCCAGCGCCGAGGGCGTCTCCGCGCGGTCGAGATCCGGTCGACACGTGTAGACGCGGTCCGCCCGGGGGAGCGCCTCGGCCATCCCCGGGTGGTCCTTGTCGCTCATCGCGCCGAAGACGAGGTGGAGGTCGTCGTAGTCGAACTCCGCGAGCGTGTCGGCGACGCTCGCACAGCCGCCGGGGTTGTGCGCTCCGTCGAGCACCGTCAGCGGCGCGCGGGACATCACCTCGAACCGCCCCGGCCAGTGGGCGTTCTGCAACCCGCGGGCGAGGGTCGGCTCGTCCACGTCGGCGACCGCGCGCGCGAGGGCGGCCGCGACGCCGGCGTTCGTCGCCTGGTGTGCGCCGAGTTGCGGGAGGCGCACGTCGACCGACCAGTCCTCGCCGGTCAGCGAGACGCGTCCCTCGAGCGCCTCGCGGCCGTCGTACCGGACGACCACGTCCGCCTCGTCGTCACCGACGGTGACCACGTCGGTGTCCGCCGCGGCCTCGCGCACCGCGGCGAGCGCGCGGCCCGTCGTCCCGGTGACGAGCGGGCCCTCGCCGGCGACCTGTGCCTTGTCGCGGGCGATCTCGTCGACCGACTCGCCGAGCAGGTCGGTGTGTTCGAGCGCGACGCTCGTCACCGCGCTCGCCGCGGGGGAGACGACGCTCGTCGCGTCGTACCGTCCGCCGATGCCGACCTCCAGCACGGCCACGTCCACGTCCTGCCGGGCGAACTCCCAGAGCGCGAGGACCGTCATCGTCTCGAAGAAGGTGGGGCAGTCGCCGCGGCCCGCGGCGTCGAGGATCGACTCGCGCGTCTCCTCGACGAACTCGACGACGGCCGCCTTCGTCACCTTTCGACCGTTCACGCGGACGCGCTCGCGCACGTCAGAGAGGTGCGGCGAGGTGTAGAGACCGACGTCGAGACCCGCCTCGCGGAGGACGCGCTCGACCATGCGTGCGGTGCTCCCCTTTCCGTTCGATCCAGCGATCTGGACGAACTCGAGGGTCTCGTGGGGATCTCCGAGCGTCGAGAGCAACGAGCGGGTGGCGTCGAGTCCCCTCCGCGAGGGATACCGGCGAAGGTCGAAGAGGAACGACGCCGCCTCGTAGAACTCCATACTCGGATGCTTCCGAGCGGGCCGCTTTAGCCTGTCGAAGCGTCCCCTGCCGATCGACCGCTCCGCTCACGCGTCGTCGAGGCGCGGCTCCAGTCGGGCGCGGGGCTCGCGGTGATCGGCGAACGCACCGTGCGTGCAGGCGAGCGAGAGCACGAGGCTATCGCTCGCGAGCGCGACGGCGGGCACCGTCGGAATCCCGACGTACGGGGCTATCCCCCACAGGACCGCGCAGGCGAGAAACGCCGGTGCCAGCCAGGGGTGGCGCGTCCGCAGGACGTACGTCCACGTCGCGTAGATCCGCAGCGCCGTGTGCGGCCACGACGCCGGGGCGTCGAGCGCGAAGTGGAGCGTGCGCTCGTCGGGGTAGCGGCGGAGTTCGCAGGCGGCGACGAACAGTTCGACGTGCGCGTAGCCGAACAGCGCGAGCGTGACGAACGCCCACGCCGGCGCGACCGGGAACGTCACGAGCGCGCTCCCCGCGAGGCCGAGCGCGGCGATCGCCAGCGCGGCGGCTACGAGGGCGAACCGCGACGGCCAGCCGGTGCGATCGAGGCGGCGGGCGACGGACCGCACGCGGGCGCTGCGGCTGAGCCAGAGCGTCGCGTAGGGGAGCGCGATCGCGCCGATGGCGACGGCGAGCGGGGCACGCATTCGACGGAGACGACGATGCCGGGGCGCAAAAGCGTAGGCGCTACCGGGGGCGAACAGGCGGCACGGTCGCTCCACGGGCCGCTGTGCCGCACAACCGCAGGACGACCCGTGACGGAAGTCAGCGCACGGGGACGCTGGTCCCGGCCTCTGATAAAAAGGTTCGGTAATGTAGTGGTAGAATGAAACATCACTCGACGATCGATACCGGTATCCTCCGTCGAACTACGTCGCGATACTGGTATAGCCCCGGCAATTTCGTGTCAGCACATCAAGACTAATTAAGTGGCTGGGAGCCGTCGTAACGAACGCCCACGGCACGTGGGAGAGATCACAATGAGTGACGACAAACCTGTCGAGAACGGATTCGACGAATCGTCCCGCCGATCGTTCATGAAGAAGGGCGCGCTCGCCACCGGTGCCGCGATGGTCGGACTCTCCGGAACGGGGTCCGTGGCGGCCCAGCCCGACGAGTCGGGCGACCAGTTCAAGGCGCTGATGTACGCCAACGACTTCCATCCGAACCAGCGGTTCCGGTTCGTCTCGGACGTCATCGACTACCGCCCCGAGGAGGTCGACATCGCGCTGTTCAGCGACTTCAACACGCGGCTCATCGAGTACGTGAGCACGGGCGACACGGTGCCGTTCTTCCCGGCGCAGTCCGCCGAGGTGGAACTGGACACGGTGTACAGCCTGAGCGACAGCTTCGCGCTGTTCGAGAACAACGAGGACGGCGTCATCAACGTCACCTACAGCCCCGCACAGGAACAGCCGATCAGCGGTGGCGGTGGCGGCAGTAACCAGACGAGCGGGAACGACACCAGCGGCAACAATACCTCGTAAGGGCGTACGGCGTCACGGCGTCACGGCGTTTCCCGACTCGATCGGGGCGAGATCGCGCTTTTTTCGACCGGTGAGAGTCCCTCGCGTACTCGGCGACCCGTATCGGAACCTTTGACTCGGGGGGCGGCCGTGGCTACGGCGAGGATGGCACGCGAACGATACACGTTCACCGTAGAGCGGGTCGGTACTGGCCCCGGGGGGTCCCGGGAGGCGTACGGCTTCGCGCCGAACTTCGCGGTCGAGTTGCTCCCCGACGAGCGGTACCGGGTGTACGACCGCTTCCGTCAGCACGTCGACGACGGCTGTTCGCCGTCGCATCCGATCTCGACCCGGCGACGAGCGTTCACCGACCGCTTCGAGCCCGGGGAGGAGGTACCCCTGGGCGAAGCGGAGCGACGGTGTGCCGAGGTCGACGACGTGTTCGTCGAGTTGTCCCACTGGTTGGAGGGGATCGCGGGCCCCGGTGCCCGGGCGTCGGATCGGAAGCGCCCGTGACGGCGCGACGGGCGCGAGACGGTCAGAAGTCGACCACCATCTCGATGCCGCCGAGTATACGTTCCCGGTCGGGGATGTACCGCTCCTCGCGGGCGAACAGCGGGAAGGGGAGGTCGTACCCGGTCACGCGTTCGACCGGGGCTTCGAGGTAGAGGAACGCCTCCTCGTTGAGCCGCGCGATCACCTCCGCCGCCATGCCCGCGGTCCGCGGCGCTTCGTGAACCACGACACAGCGCCCGGTCTTCCGGACCGACTCGACGACGGTCTCGGTGTCGAGCGGCGAGATCGTCCGGAGGTCGATCGCCTCGACGCTCGCCTCCGCGTCCTCGACCGCGCGGAGCGTCTCCCACATCATCGCCCCCCAGCTGATCACCGTGACGTCGTCGCCCTCCCGACGGACGGTCGCCTCCCCGAGGGGGACGGTGTGGTCCCCCTCCGGAACGTCCTCCCTGAACCGCCGGTAGATCCGCATCGGTTCGAGGAAGACGACGGGGTCGGGGTCCCGTATCGAGGCGGTCAGCAACCCCTTCGTATCGGCGGGCGTGGAGGGGACGACGACCTTTATCCCCTGGACGTGGGCGTAGCCCGCCTCGAAGCTCTCGGAGTGGTGCTCCAGCGCGTGGATGCCGCCCCCGTACGGCGCGCGCACGGTCATCTGGCAGTTGAACCGCCCCCGCGACCGGCTCCGGAGCCGGGAGACGTGCTGCTTCAGCTGGTGGAACCCCTGATCGATGAAGCCGGCGAACTGGATCTCCGGAACCGGCGTCAGTCCGTACGTGGCGAGTCCGACGCCCGTCCCGATGATCCCGGCCTCGGCGAGCGGCGAGTCGTAGACCTGATCGGGGTACTTCTCGAGCAACCCCTGGGTCGCGCGGAAGACGCCCCCGTTCACGCCGACGTCCTCCCCGTAGACGATCACGCCCTCGTCGCGCGCCAGCTCCTCGTCGAGGCCCTGTCGAACCGCCTCGACGACGTTCAGGTTATTCGCCATCGTTCGCCCTCCTGAACGCCGCGAGCTGCGCCTCCAGGTCCGGCGTCAGCTCCTCGTACACGTGCTCGAACATGTCCGCCGCGTCGAGGGCGTCCATCAGCTCCCGCGTCTCGGCGAAGGCCTCGTCGGTGTCGCTCGCGATCTCGCTCTCCAGTTCCGCGATCCGCTCGTCGTCGAGGACCCCCCGCTCCGTCAGGTACCGCTCGAACCGATCGATGGGGTCCCGCTCGACCCACGCCTCCTCCTCCGTCTCGTCCCGGTAGACGGAGGGGTCGTCCGCCGTCGTGTGCATCGACCGCCGGTAGGTGACCGCCTCGATCATCCCCGGGTCGCCCGCCCGCGCCCGCTCGAGCGCGTCGGCGGTGACCGAATAGACCCCGAGCACGTCGTTTCCGTCCACCTGCACCGTCTCGATCCCGGCGGCGATGGCCTTCTGCGCCAGCGTCTCGGCGTCAGTCTGGCGCGCTCTCGGTACCGAGATGGCGTACTGGTTGTTCTGACAGAAGAAGACTACGTGGGCGTCGAACACCCCCGCGAAGTTCATCCCCTCGTAGCTGTCGCCCTCGGAACTCGCCCCGTCGCCGAAGTAGACCAGCGTCGCCGCGGGGTCGTCCGTGATCTCCTGGGCCCAACCGATCCCCGCCGCGTGCGGGACCTGCGCCCCGACCGCGATCGACGGGGGCATGTTGTGCTCCCCCTCCGGGATCATCGCCCCCTCCTCCATCCCCGCGGTGTAGGCGAGGATCGCCGCGATCGGCGTCCCCCGGGTGAGGTACGCGGGGTGTTCCCTGAAACTCGGGACCATCCAGTCGTCCTCCCGGAGCGCGAACGCGCTCCCCACCTGCGCCGCCTCCTGGCCGACCGCCGGGGCGAACGTCCCGATCTCGCCGCGCCGCTGCAGCGCCACGCCCTTCTCGTCGAGCGCCCGCGAGCGCTTCATCGACTCGTACAGCGCGAGGAGTTGTTCGTCCGAGAGGTCCGGTTCGAGGTCCTCGTCCACCGTTCCGTCCGCCGCCAGCACCTGCACGCGCTCGACGTCGAACTCGGCGATAGATTCCCGGGGCATCGTCTCCGAAAATTGTGTCCGCGCCGTTGTATACGCTGTTCTCGCGGAGGAGAGGGAGTGTCGTCGGAGACTTACAGACGGCGGTGAGGGTCAGTCGTGGCGGAACGACCGAACCCCGGTGAACGCCATCGCGATGCCGAGGTCGTCGCAGGCGGCGATCACGTCCTCGTCGTTGACCGACCCGCCGGGCTGGATCACCGCCTCGATCCCGTACTCGGCGGCCGTCTCGATCCCGTCGGGGAACGGGAAGAAGGCGTCGGAGGCCATCACGGCACCCCGCGCGTCCTTGCCCTCGGCGTGCTCCTCGCTCTTCATCCCGGCGAGGCGGACCGCGTCCACGCGCGAGACCTGTCCCATCCCGACGCCGACCGTCTCCGTGCCCCTCGCGAAGACGACGGCGTTCGACTTGACGTGCTTTATCACCCGCCAGCCGAACAGCATCCCCGCCACCTCCTCCTCGGTCGGCTCGCGCTCGGTGACGAACTCGAGGTCGGCCGCGGTGACGGTCCGCAGGTCGCGCTCCTGGACGAGTCGCCCGCCGGTGACGTGCTTCTCGACGAATCGCTCGGACCGGCGGTCGCGCTCGCTCGCGCGCCCGGCGGCGGACGGACCGTCGAGGTCGCCCACCGCGAGCACGCGGAGGTTCTTCTTCCCCCGGAGCACGGAGAGCGCGTCGTCCGCGTAGCCGGGTGCGACGACGACCTCCTTGAACGAGTCGACGATCCGCTCGGCGGTGGCGGCGTCGCACTCGCGGTTGAGCGCGACGATGCCGCCGAAGGCGCTCATCGGATCGGTCGAGAGCGCCCGCTCGTAGGCGTCCGCGAGCGAGTCGGCGGTGGCGCAGCCGGCGGGGTTCGTGTGCTTGATGACCGCGGCGGCCGGCTCGTCGAACTCCTTGATCAGGTTCAGCGCGCCGTCGGCGTCGTTGTAGTTGTTGTACGACAGCGCCTTCGCGCCCTCGTTCAGCTGCGGCGCGCCGACGACCGTCGCCTCCTCGCAGGTGAGGTCGGCGTACAGCGCGGCGTCCTGGTGGGGGTTCTCGCCGTAGCGGAGCGACGCGAGGCGGTCGTCCCCGACGATCCGTCGCCGGGGGAGCGCCCCGGCCTCGTCGCCCTCGACGCGGACGCCGTCGTCGGTCACCTCGACGCGCCCCTCCGCGACCGCCCGCACGGCCCGCGGGTAGGCGCGGAACTCGGCCTCGTAGAGCACGCGCTCCGTGAGCGTCTCGACCGTGTCGTCCTCGTAGACGGGGACCGGCTCCTGGGCGACGACGGGGCCGGCGTCGACCTCCTCGGTGACGACGTGGACGGTGCAGCCGGTGACGCGGACACCCGCCGAGAGCACCTCCTCGTGGGCGTTCGTGCCGGGAAACGAGGGGAGCAGGGAGGGGTGGACGTTGAGCGTCAGCGGCGCGGCGTCGAGGAACTCGCTCGTCAGCACGCGCATGTACCCGTCGAGGCAGACGACGTCGACGTCGTAGTCGGCGAGGGCGTCGAGGATCCGCCGCTCGTGGGACTCGCGCGACTCGCCCTCCTCGCGCTCGACGCTCTCCGTCGGGACGCCGCGCTCGGCGGCCGCCGAGAGGACGGGGGCGTCGGCGCGGTTCGAGAGGACGACCGACAGCGACGCGCCGCCCGGCGCTCGGTCGTCTACGTTCAACAGGTTGCGCCCGCGATTGCTCGCCATGCCCGCGATCTTCATGTGTGTCAGGCCCGGGGGGAGGCTCAAAGCGGTGTCGGTTCGAGTGCACGGACGTGTATTATCGAACTCCGCCCTCATCATAGGTACACACGATCGTGTATCGTCGCGTCCGCGGTCGGGCGCGTCAGTCGACGAGGGTGCCGAGGATGATCCACCGGTTCGACCACAGCTGGTACGCCGTGGAGAGAGCGACGATCAGCAGAGAGCCGCAGGCGAGGAGGAGCACGCCGGACTCGCCGAGCGCGACGAGGCCGACCTCGACGAGGACGACGGCGACCAGCGCGAGGAGCGCGAGCGTCCGGTAGTACTGTGCCCACGTGACGCCGTAGGGCGTCGCGACCTCCATGTAGAGGCAGACGCGGCGGGCGCTATCGTCGAGTTCGATCGTCTTTCGGTCCCGGTCGTACCTGATGATCCCCATGTCGTCGAGCTTCGGCAGGTGAGTCTGGTGGAGGGAGTTGTAGACGCTGTCCCGGACGTTTCGCGGCGCGGGCGACTCGCCCGCCTCTCGCTCCGCGATGGACTCGGCCAGCCCGCGCAGCGTCACGATCCCCACGCGCGAGCGCAGTTCGCGGATCACGTGTCGGCGGCGGTCGTTGCGCAGCACGTCGTGGATGTCGGTCTCCGCCAGCCGCGGCGGCGAAGCGAGGACTCGCCGACTCACGGACGCTCCTCCCCGACCGTGGTGTTCTCCGCCATCGTGAGAGTGTCGAGAACGGGGGATAGTAAGCGTGGTCGACCGTTGCAGCGCCGAGCGCGACGAACGTCGAATTAGTCGGACGGCGGGCGACAGGTGTTTGATACACGGAGCCCCCCGGATCGACTAAAACGGTGCTTAACCGCCGTTCTCTGCGGTTTCGGGGCGTCTTCCGGAGCAGAGTAACGAGCCATTAGCCCTCCGAACCGTCCGTTTACCGCCTCGAACCGTCCGTTTGGTCGGCGAAGCGGTAATTGCTGAAGGTGGTGGTGAGAGAGCGGACTGCCAGCCCGGCAGGTCCGGGCGGAGACACATCATGTCAGACAAACCGATTCGACTGTCCCGGCGCAAGATGCTCGCGGGACTCGGCACGATCGGCGTCGCGTCGACCGTCGCGGGGCTCGGAAGCTACGCGGCGTTCAGCGACGACGCCCAGGCGAAGGCGACGTTCACGGCGGGCGACCTCGACGGTACGGTGCGGTGGTCCGCGAGCTACAACGGGGAGATCGTAGACCAGTCCCAGGGGGACGAGGGCGATCACAACGACCTCGCCGACGGCCACCCCGTCCGCATCCAGGCGCGGCCCGAGGAGGGGCTGGTCGGGCTGAGCGTACAGGACCTGAAGCCCGGTGACTTCGGCTCGATCGTCTTCGAGTTGAGCGTTGAGACGAACCCCGCGTGGGTCACGTCCTGTATCGGCTACGAGAACGACGACGACAACGGCATCAACAACCCCGAGTCGTACAGCGACGACCCGCAGGCTCGACCCGGTCACGTCACCGACGACCGCGGCGAGGGGGAGGGCGAACTCGCCGACGCCCTGCTGGTCCTCCCGTTCTACGACGCCGACGTTCGGTCGTCGTTCTTCGACGGCGACAACCCCGGCGTCTACCGCGTGGACGCGGGGCGCTACGAGTGCAATCCGGAGTACGTCAGGGACTACGCCGACGGCACGACCGCGGAGTTCTGGGACAACGCGGAGGAGTGCACCTTCCTCCCCCAGACCGTCGCGGAGGTCGCGAAACACCCACTCAAGGGCGGGACCGTCCTCTGGAACTACCCGGGGGCGACGCAGTTCATCGCGAAGGTGCTCGGCGTGCCCTACGACGGCGAGTACGGGCGGGGCTGCACCCTGCTCAACGGCGCGCAGCGCGGGAACACCGACAACACCCAGGTCCCGGAGGACCTCGTCCAGCCGCTCATGCCGGTCGTCGACTCGGCGGGCGAGGAGCACCCCGAGAACGTCGTTCGCTTCGGCTACGACTGGCACCTCCCGTACACCGTCGGGAACGAGGTCCAGACGGACCAGCTCGACGTACTGTTCGGGTTCCACTTCCAGCAGTACCGCCACAACCGGAACCCGCTCGCGCCCAGCATGTTCACGCCGGGAACCGGCGCGTCCAGCGGCGAGCACGAAGGCGACGACCTGGAGTAACGGGGATGACCAGGCGGTTATCCCACCCCGCCGTCCCCGCGACGGCGTCGCGACCGCATTCCCGTCGGTCCACCCCCTCGCCGGCACTCACCCGAGGTGGGCCGTGAGCGATCGGCTCACCCTCGACCGACGCGCCGTCCTCTCCGCGGTGGGCGGGATCGGTGCCGCGAGCTTCGGGGCGGGGACCTACGCCGCCCTCTCGGATCGGGCGGCCACCCGCGCTCGGCTCACCGCCGGGGCGGTCGATCTCGCGGTCCGCTACACGGGGACGGTCGGCGGCGCGACGGTCGGGAGCGGGACCGTCGCCGACGGCGAGCCGATCACCCTGTCGTTTCCCGACCTCCGGCCCGGTTCGAGCGGCGAGGTGCTGTTCGAGTTCGGCGTGACGAGCAACCCCGTCTGGCTCTGGCTCTGCACGTTCGCGTCGAGGACGGACGGCGGCGGAGGAGCCGACGAGGGAGCGGATCTGTGGGACGCCCTGTGGGTCGCGCTCTCGCTCGTCGACGAGAACGATCGGGCGACCGTCGTCGCGTCCGGAACGCTGGCGGCGGTCGAGCGCGCGCTCGTGGGCGGACTCCCCGTCGACGGAACCGGACGCCCGCGACCCCCCGGGACGCAGGCGGCGCTCCGGCCGACCGCCCCCGGGGAGCGGGGATCGGTCGCGCTCCGGTTCGAGTGGGAACTCCCGGCCGACGCGGGGCCGGGGGTCGAGGGCGACGGCGTCGACGTCGAGTTCCGCTTCGCCGCCCGGCAGGCGCGCCACGCGTCGCCCGCCGAGTCGCCGTGTGCGGACGACGGTGGCGGCGATCCCGGCGGCCCGCGGTCGGGCATCAGCTTCGTCGCCTTCTGCTACGAGGGCGAGGAGCCGACGATCACCGCGCTGGAGGTGACCGAATCGAAGGTCGAGGGGGGGACGCGGGAACCGCTCTCGATCCGGTGGGCGGCGGACGCGCCGATCGAGGTCGTGGTCCTCAAGGAGGGGTTCGATCGGTTCGGGCGCGGTCCCGACGCCCTGGAGAACTTCGCGGTCGGCGGCGCGACCGACGGGACGGCGACCGTCGGCGGCGGCACCGCGCCGGCGGCGGACCAGACGCCCGCGGACCCCTGCCCGGGCGATCTGGCGTGCGTCAAGTACGAGTGGAACGCGAGCGAGGAGGTGTTCGAGCGTGAGGCGTAGGCTGCGGGCGGTCCGCGACGAACTCGGCGACCGCCCCGACCTCCCCGGCCGCCGACGGATCGGCCGCGCGCTCGGCGCGCTCGTCCTCGTCGCCGCCGTCGCGCCGTTCGTCGTCCACGCGGTCCCCGCGCTCGTCGGGGCGGACGAGAGTTACGTCGTCCTCTCGGGGAGCATGGAACCCGCCATCGGCACGGGCGACTCCGTCCTCGTCCGTCGCGTCGATCCCGGCGCGATCGAGGAGGGCGACGTCGTCACCTTCGGGGAGCCTCCCGGCGAGCCGACGACCCACCGCGTGATCGAGGTCGTCGAGACCGACGGGGGACCGGCGTTCCGTACGCAGGGCGACGCGAACGCCGCGCCCGACGGCGAACTCGTCACCCCGTCGGAGATCCGCGGGAAGGTCGTCCACGTCCTCCCGCTGATCGGCTACGTCCTCTGGTACGGCGGGACGCCCCTCGGGCTGGCGCTGCTCGTCGGTGCGCCCGTGGCGCTGCTCGTCGGCGGGGAGGTGCGGAGCGTACTCCGATCGGGTCGGGCGAACCGGGCGGGACGGACGGACGGGTCCGCGACCCCGGACGCCGGGGACGAACCGGACGCCGGGCCCTCGAACGCGGACGGTGCGGCGGTCGAGTCGGGGGACGACGCGATCGCCGTCACGCGGTTCGACCTCCGGGCGACGCTCGTCGTCCTGGTCGCCCTCGCGGCGTACAGCGCGGCGGTCGCGGTCCTGCACCGGAGCTTCTGGTCGGTGGGCGTGGCCGTCGCCGCCGGGGGGACGGCCCTGTTCCTCGGGGCGGTGTGGTACGCCGCGCCGTCGGCGGAGCCGGACGCGACGACCGACGACGGGCCGTCGGACCCCGCGGCGATACCCGACGGGGGTGAGCCGGAGTGATCCTCCGGGACGCGACCGTCGGTGCGCTCGCGCTCGTGATCTGCGTCGTCGCCTTCGCCGGCGGCTACGGCACCGTCGCGTACCTCGCGGACGAGGAGGTAGCGACCGTGTCGTTCGCGGCGGCGGACGACCTGTCGCCGTCGAACGCGACGAACGGGAGCGCGGAGAACGCGAGCGCGGCGAACGAAAGCGCGACGAGCGGAAGTACGACGAACGTGACGAGCGAGAGCGCCGCGCCCCTCCCGGAGTCCCGACGCTCGTCGGAAAACGCGTCGACGTCGAGCGCGCCGGTGAACGCGGGCGGACCGACGAACGGGAGCGCCGGAGGCGCGCCCGGCCGGTGAATCGAACGCTCTGCCCGCTCGTCTAACGGCGACCGGCGCGATCCGTCGCCGTCTCCGCGGCCGATCCGGAGCGGGTCAGCGAGCGGCGAGCGTCCGGCGGAGCGAGACGCCGGCGCTCGCCGCGACGAACCCGAACGCGAGCGGGAGCAGGACACCGAGCGGGACGAACGCGGCGGCGGGGAAAAACGCCGTCCGACCGGGACCGACGACGTACGCGACCGCGGGCGACAGGGGGAGTATCGCCCCCGTGACGGTCCGCGTCGCGTAACCGATTGCGGCGCTCCCGAGCGCGGCGAGTGCCAGGAACGCCCACAGTAGTGCCGACGCCGTCCCGTTCGTCGCCTCGTACGCCGCGAGGAAGAGCGGCATCGCGACGGCGGCGAGTGCGGCAACGGCGAGCGCGATTCGGCGCGACTCGACCGGCGAGCGGAGGGCGGCCGACATGGCCGAACTGTCGCCGGCGGCGGTGAATACTTTCGGTCGCCGACCTCGTCTCCACGCGCTCGTCGCTTCGACACCCTTTTTCGCCCGGTGCGCACACCCCCCGGTATGCGAACGTCACTCGACGCCGTCTCGCCGCTCGACGGGCGCTACGCCTCGAAGACGGCCCCGCTCGTCCCCTACGCGAGCGAGTCGGGCCTGATGCGCGCCCGCGTGCGGGTCGAGGTGGAGTACCTGATCGCGCTGGCCGACCTCGACGCCACGCCGCTCTCGATCGACGCGGACGACCGCGCGGCGCTCCGGGCGCTGTACGGGGAGTTCGACGCGGACGACGCGGAACTCGTCAAGGAGATCGAGACCGAGGGCCACGGCGAGTTCCCGGCGACCAACCACGACGTGAAGGCCGTCGAGTACTTCGTCCGCGACTCGTTCCCGGAGTACGGCCCGTGGATCCACTTCGGGCTGACGAGCGAGGACGTGAACAACCTCGCCCAGCGGCTGCTCGTCCGCGGCGCGGTCGAGGCGGCGCTGCTGCCCGAACTGCGCGCGGTCCGCGACGACCTCGCCGACCTCGCGCGGGCGCACCGCGACCTCCCCATGCTGGCGCGCACGCACGGCCAGCCCGCCACGCCGACCACGTTCGGCAAGGAGATGGCCGTCTACGCCGCCCGCGTCGGGCGGGCGGTCGCCGCGATCGAGGGCGTCGAACTGGCCGGGAAGCTCGCCGGTGCCTCGGGCACCTACGCCGCCCACCGCGTCGCCTACCCGGAGGTGGACTGGCGGGCGTTCTCGCGGGCGTTCGTCGAGTCGCTCGGGTTCGCCCACCTCCCGCTCGCGACCCAGGTGAACCCCTGCGACGACCTCGCCGAACTGTTCGACGCGTTCCGCCGGGTCAACGACGTGCTACTCGACCTGGATCGCGACGTGTGGCTCTACGTCAGCGACCGCTACCTCGGCCAGGAGGCCGCCGCGGGCGAGACGGGGAGTTCGACGATGCCCCACAAGGTCAACCCCATCGACTTCGAGAACAGCGAGGGGAACCTCTCGAAGGCGAACGCCGACCTCGTCTTTCTCGCCGACTACGTGACGACCTCGCGCCTCCAGCGCGACCTCTCCGACTCCACCGTGAAGCGTAATATCGGCGCGGCGTTCGCCCACTGCCTCATCGGTTATACGAAGCTCCGGACCGGGCTGGGGAAGGTCGTTCCCAACGAGCGCGTCATGCGCGAGGAACTCGAGGCCACGCCCGCCGTCGTCGGCGAGGCGGTCCAGACGATCCTCCGCCGGGAGGGCCACGAGGACGCCTACGAGCGGGTGAAGGCGCTCACGCGGGGGCGGGAGGTCACCCTCGACGACTTCCGGGCGCTGTTCGACGACCTCGACGTGGACGAGTCCGTCCGCGACGAACTGCGCGCGCTCACCCCGGCCGGGTACACGGGCCTCGCGAGCGACCTCGTGGACGAACTGGACGGGACCGACGCCCCGGCGTCGGACGCCCCCGACGATCCCGACGACTGACCGGGACGCGCCCGCGAGCGCGTTCGAGGGGGCAGTGTTCCGTACGCGGCCGCCGGACGAGCACCCACGGGGGGTGGGAGTGAACGGGCCGACCGCTCGGCGAGCGAGAACCCATAAGCACGCCGGAGGCGCGCGCAGTGCGGTTCGCAGCCGTCGAGCGGGAGGGGGCGTTCGAGGCCGTCACGTCGGCGCGTTCGACTCGACGACTCGTATCTGAACGGTACCCGTTCGAGCCGGCAAAAGGGTCATACGCCGCAGTCCCGTAGTTCGTCCGGGTGAACGACTCGTGTTCACGGACCGCACGGAAGGGGGACGACAGCTCGCCGAGGTGCTCGAATCGCGCGGCGTCGAGGCCGACATCGTCCTCGCGATACCGCGCGGCGGCCTCCCGGTGGGTCGGGCCGTCGCGGACGCCCTCGACCTGCCCCTCGACGTGGTCGTCGCGCGCAAGCTCGGCGCGCCGGGTAACCCGGAACTCGCCGTCGGGGCCGTCGGGGCCGACGGCGCGACGTGGATCAACGACGACCTCGTCGCCAGCCTCGGCGTCACCGAGGGCTATCTCGACGACGAGCGCGAGCGGCAGGCCGAGGCGGCGCGAGAGAAGGCGGCGCGCTACCGCGGCGACCGGCCGCCGCTCGACCTCCGGGGCAAGACCGCGCTCGTCGTCGACGACGGCATCGCGACGGGCGCGACGACGCTCGCCTGCGTCAGGACCACGTACGCCGCCGGCGCGGATCGGGTGATCGTCGCCGCGCCGGTCGCCCCGCCGGACTCCGTCGAGATGCTCGAACGCGAGGCCGACGACGTGATCTGCGTCGAGACGCCCGCCTACTTCGGCGCGGTCGGCCGGTTCTACCGGGAGTTCGGACAGGTGCCCGACGAGGAGGCGGTGCAGTATCTCGATCGCGAACGAGGGCGGTGAGCGCGACCCAATCGGCGCTCGCTCTCTCGGGCGAACTCCTCCATCGACGGTACCCCTCGACCGACGGACACCTCGACCGACGGATCCCTCGACCGACGGAGCGTCGACGCTCGCGAATCGAGGGTGCACCCGCGTCCGTCGACACCACAAGGACCACGGTGGTCGGTCACCAGTGTCACACGAGGGTGACGCCGCCGGGAGCCCCCGACCGGCGGTCGGCGATGGAACGGCCGTCCTCGGCCGAGCACGGGTACGAAACGGGAGGCGCACGGGCGGACCGCCCTCACGTCGCATCGTGGGGACGTTCGAGCCGTCGGACGCCGGGGTTCACCGACTCCGGGGGTCACGACCTTTCTTGGGGAGGTGCGCGGACGGCCGGAGCGCACGCTCGCGGCAGTATCGTCCGAATCGCTACTTAAATCACCTTTACAGGACAACCCAAAGAAGTACCCGCCGCCCCCGAGGCGTTACGAACGGGTATCGGCACGGTACGCCGGTCGCATCGACCGTCCGAGCCTCGCTCCGACGCCCGGACGAGGCCCCACAGGTGGGGGAAACCGAGGGATGCGGACGGATGCGAGTGCGTGGGCCGATACTCAGGATCGTGGGGACGCCTCTGACCGTCCTCCCTCTTCGTTCGTTTCTGTGCCTTCACCGATCACGTCGAAGCGCAGCGCCGGAGCGAACGTCGGTCCGGACCGTCGCGTCCGACGGACGTTTATGTAGGTGGACGTCAATTGCGAGACGATGGCAGAGGGTGAGACGTTGCTTAACGCCGTTATCGGCGCGATCGTGACCGTCGTGTTGTCGTTCGTTCCGCTGTCGCCCGTCATCGGGGGGGCCGTGGCGGGGTACCTCCAGCGCGGGGACCGCCGCGCCGGCGCGAGCGTCGGGGCGCTGTCGGGCGTGTTCGCCTCCCTCCCGCTCGTCGGCGCGCTGCTGTTTCTCGGCGGCGTCCTCACGTTCGTCCCGGTGATCGACACCCTCACGCCGCTCGTCGGGACCGTCGGCGTCGCGCTCGTCGTCGGCGCGTTCCTCGCCGTCGCGCTCGTCGCCGCCCTCCTCGGCGCGCTCGGCGGGTTCATCGGCGTCTACGTTCGACAGGAGACCCGCGTCGGGGCGTCGTAGGTCTGGAAATCGAGGTCGGAGTCGGGTACTCGCCGCTCATCCCCGCAGCGTCGTCACCGCCTCCCGGAGGATCTCGCCCGCGCGCTCGACCTCGCTCCGCCTGACGTACTCCCGCCGGGCGTGGGCCACCGGTCCCTCCTCGTCCGCGAGCGCGCCCGGCCCGAAGACGACCGTCGGCTCCGGCGCGAAGTAGGACGCCTCCGTCGCCGCGCCGAACGGGCGCGCCTCCCCCGCGCCCGCCCCCCGCAGCGCCGCGACGAGCGGGTGCCCCGGGTCGGTGGCGAACGCCTCCAGGAACGGCGTCTCCCGCTCGGTGAGGGAGAACTCGCAGTCGGCGTCGAGGGGCGCGAGGTGGTCGTTCAGCGCGCGCTCGAACCCCGCCGCGGTCTCGGGCGGGACGCTCCGGCGGTCGACGTCCACGCGACACGAATCGGGGACCTGGTTGATCGCCTCGCCGCCCCGGATCCGCGTCGGCGTGAGCGTCGGCGCGCCGAGTTCCGGGTGCGGGTCGGGACCGCGCGCGCCGTCGAACGTCCGGAGCGCGCCGAGGACCGCCTCGGCGGCCGCCACCGCGTTCACGCCCGTCTCGGGTTCGGCGGCGTGGGCCGCGACCCCGCGGATCGAGATCGATCCCTCGAACCGGCCGCGCGCGGCGGTGCAGACGTCGAGGCCGGTCGGCTCGCCCACCACGTACAGGTCGCCGTCGAGCGTCGGCGCGAGGGCGGCCGCCCCCGCCGAGGTGGTCTCCTCGTCCGGCGTCACCGCGAGCGTGAGGCGGGGACCGTCCGGTGGCGCGGCCGCGAACGCGGCGACCATCGCGGCGAGGGGCCCCTTCGCGTCGCACGCGCCGCGACCCAGGACCACGTCGCCCGCCGCGCCCGCCCCGCTCGACGCACGCGCACCATCGCCACTACCGCCATCGTCGCCGTCGCCGCCCGCTCCTCGCTCGCCCGACCCACCTGCGTCGGCTCCCGGAACGGCCGCGCTCCGCCCGAAGGGGACGTGCGGCGGGACGGTATCGAGGTGCGTGTTGAGCACGAGGTGCGGACGCCCCTCGCCCTTCGCCGCGAGCACGTTGCCCGCCGCGTCGACGCGAGGTGCCTCCCCCGCCTCGCGGAGCGCCTCGACCAGCAGGTCGCGCATGTCGTCGACGGACTCGTGGGAGGGCGTCCGGACGGCGCGCTCGTGGAAGGAGAGCGGATCGATCTCGCCCATCGATCTCAGGCGCGTCGCGGTCGGGCGGCGGAGAGTTCCGCGTCGAACTCGTGGACGACCGGCCCGGTGAGGTACGCCCGGCCGTCCTCGAAGGAGACGGTGAGGTCGCCCCCCGGCGGGCGGACCGTGAGGGGGCCGTCGCCGACGCGGCCCAGGCGGCGCGCGACGGCCGCGACGGCCACCGCGCCGGTGCCACAGGAGCGCGTCTCGCGCTCGACGCCGCGCTCGAAGGTGCGCTGACTGACGCCGCCGTCCGGGTGCTCCGACGCGACGGTGACGTTCGCGCCCTTCGGGAAGACGTCGTGGTGGCGGACGTCCGGCGCGACCGCCTCGAGGTCGACCGCGTCCACGTCGCCCACGAACGCGACGGCGTGGGGGACGCCCGTGTTGACCGCCGTGACCGTGAGCCCGGCGAGCGGTTCTCCCACCATCGGTTCGTCGCGCGCGACGGGGACGTACCCCGGGTCGAACGTCGGGCGGCCCATCTCGATGGTCACCTCGTCGTCGCCGACGACGGCGTGACGCGTCCCGGCCGGGGTGTCGATCATCACCTCGTCCCGGCCGGTGCGGTCCGCGGCCCAGGCGGCGGCGACGCGCGCGCCGTTGCCGCACATCGAGGCGACCGAGCCGTCGGGCTGGACGAGCGTCATGATGACCCGCGGCGGGTCGAAGGCGGGTTCGAGCGCGAGAAAGAGCACGCCGTCCGCGCCCGAGGGGCCGTCCGGGCCCTCGATGCCGGAGGTTCGGTCGCAGTGGTCAGTCGCGAATCGCCGTCGGTTCGGGACCGAGAGGTCCGCGTCGACGACGATGAAGTCGTTGCCGGTTCCGTGGTACTTCGCTACAGGGATCATTGTTCTGGTCGTACTTCGAGCCTGGTGAGGTCGGAGAGCGTCTCGCGGCGGACGAGGGGGTCGCCCGTCGCGGAGACGACGGCGGGGCGGGGACGCGAGTTGTACTGGCTCGCCATCTCGTAGGCGTACGCGCCGGCGTTCCCGACGGCGAGGAGGTCGCCGCGGGCGGGCGCGGGGAGGGGTCGGTCGCGGGCGAGCACGTCCGCCGTCTCGCAGATCGGCCCCGCGACGAGACAGCGGACCGACTCGCGCTCGGCGGCGTCGGGCGCGAGGCTGCGGACGTGGTGGTACGCGTCGTACAGCGCGGGGCGGAGCAGCGTCGTCATGCCGGCGTCACAGCCGACGACGGTCGTCTCGGGCGTCTCGGTGACCGCGGTGACGCGCATCAGGAGGACGCCCGCGTCCGCGACGACGTAGCGGCCGGGTTCGACGGCGAGGCGCGCGCCGGGGTCGCCGAACGCCTCGCGGGTCGCGTCCGCGACCGCGCCGAGGTCGAGCGGCGGTTCCGCGGGGCGGTAGGGGACGCCGAAGCCGCCCCCGACCGCCGCGAAGTCGAGGTCGCCCACCTCCTCCGCGAGCGCGCTCGTCCGACGGACGAGTTCGCGGTGCGCCTCGAGCCCCTCGCCGGAGATGCCGCTCCCGGCGTGGGCGTGGAGGCCGACGAGGTCGAACCCTCGACGCCTGGCGTCGACGCAGAGCGCGGCGGCGCGGTCGTAGGGGACGCCGAACTGCGGGGCGTCGCCCGTGACGACCTTCTCGTGGTGGCCCGCGCCGACGCCGGGGTTGAGGCGCACGCAGAGGCGGCCGTCGTAGCCGCGCTCCGCCACGCGGTCGAGGGTGTCCGCCGAGTCCACCGTGAGCACGAGGTCGTGCTCGCGGGACGCCTCGACCACGTAATCCAGGTCGCTGGCGGGCGGGTTGACGGCGGTGTAGCGCACCCGATGGCCGGGGACCCCCGCCTCGAGCGCGCGCCGCACCTCGCCCGCGGAGGCGCACTCCGCGCCGAGGCCGGCGTCGCGCACCGTCTCGAGGACCGCTCGGGTCGCGTTCGCCTTCACGGCGTAGCTCACGTCCGCGTCGGGGAAGGCGGCCAGGAGGCGCGCCGCGTTCTCGCGGACGCGGTCGGGGTCGAGGACGTAGAGCGGCGTCTCGAACTCGTCGGCGAGCGCCCGGAGTCGGGCGGCGTCCCAGTCCGCGAGCCGACGCACCGCCGCCCCCGTCCCCGTCATTCGCGCAGCGCCCCCTCCCGCTCGCTCGCCTCGAGCGTGCGGTCCTCGATGTGCGTCGCGACGACGGCGGGCTTGTACGCCCCGCCGTCGAACAGGTCGTGGTCGCCGACGCTCGACTCCACGAACCGCGTGAAGGCGCGGCGCTCCGGCGGGAGGTGGCCGTACACGACCTCCTCCTCGACGAGGTCGTAGACGGGGATGCGCGGCGTGAGGAGCGTGTTCTCGCCCACGACGCTCCCCTCGCCTACGACGAACCCGGAGGTGACCCGGCAGCCCGCTCCGAGCGAGACGCCGTCCTCGACGATCACGGGCGCGTCCTCGACGGGTTCGAGGACGCCGCCGAGCAGCGTGTTCGCGCCGAGCTTCACGTCGCGGCCGACCTGCGCGCAGGAGCCGACCGTGTCGCAGGAGTCGACCAGCGTGCCGTCGCCGACGTGCGCGCCGACGTTGACGAACGACGGCGACATGAGGATCGCGTCGCTTCCGACGTACGCGCCGCGGCGGATCACGGTCCCGTCCGGCGTGTTTCGCGTGCCGCGGACGGCGAGGTCGCGCGTCTCGCGCAGCGGGAGCACGTCGTGGTAGGTGACGTCGCCGTACTGTCGCGGGCGCGTCTCGCGCAGGGCGAAGTTGAGCAGGATGCCCCGCTTGACCCACGGGACGGCGCGCCACTCCGCGCGCGACTCGCGCTCCGCGGCGCGCACCTCGCCGGCCTCGAGCGCGTCGAGGAACGCGTCGAGCGTCGCCAGCTCGTCCACTCCCGCGTCGCCCGCGGTCAGGCCGTCCTCGTATCGATCCCACAGCTCGCCTACGTCGGTTTCAAGCGTCGTCATTCAGCACCTCCGAGAAGTCGTACCAGCCCGCCTCGCGCCCGGCGAGCCACGCGGCGGCGTCGAGCGCCCCCGCGGCGAACACCCGCCGGCTCTCGGCGCGGTGGGTGAGCGTCAGCACCTCGTCGTTGCCCGCGAGCAGCACCTCGTGCTCGCCGCGGACGTCGCCCGCGCGCCGGACGTGGACGCCCACCTCGCGGTCGCCGCGCAGGTGCGCGCCCTGTCGCCCGTGGACGCGCTCTGCGGACGCCCCGCGCGCCTCGTCGACGGCGTCGAGCAGGCGGTTCGCGGTACCGCTCGGCGCGTCGCGCTTGCCGCGGTGGTGGGTCTCCGTGAGTTCCACGTCGTAGCCCGGGAGGGCGGCGACGGCCTCGCGGACGAGGCCGATCAGGGCCGCGACGCCGCGGGCGAAGTTCGGGGCGTGCAATACGGGAGTCGACTGGCTCGCCTCCCAGAGCGCGTCCAACTGCTCGTCGTCGAACCCGGTCGTCCCGACGACCGCCGGAATGCCCGCGTCGGCGCAGGTGGCGACGGTCTCGACGCTCGCCGCCGGGACGGTGAAGTCGACGAGCGCGTCGGGGCGCTCCTCGGCGAGGGCGGACGCGAGGCTCGAGGGCTCGTACTTGGTCCCCTCAGAGCGGGAGACGGGAAGCACCTCCCACCCGCGTTCCCCCGCTACCTCGCGGACGATCCGTCCCATCCGCCCGGTCGCGCCCGTGACGACTACTCTCATGGTTCCGTCTGTCGCGCTTGTACTTCGTGAGGGGTATTCCTATCGAGAGCGGCGAGGATTGCGGAGAGTTCCTCGCGGTTGCCGTCGGTCAGCGGCGAGAGCGGCGGGCGCATGCGCTCGGGCATGTACCCCCGCATCGCCATCGCCGCCTTCACCGGGATCGGGTTCGTCTCGGCGAACAGCGCGCGGTTGAGCGGGCCGAGTTCGTGGTGGAGCGCGCGCGCCCGCTCGAAGTCGCCGTCCAGCGCCGCGCCGACCATCGCGCAGACGCGCTCGGGTTCGACGTTGGCGGTGACGCTGATGCACCCCGTCGCGCCGATGGCGAGCATCGGGAGGGTGAGCGCGTCGTCGCCCGAGAGGACGGTGAACGACTCCTCGCGCGTCCCCTCGATGACTCGCGTGACGCGGGTGAGGTCGCCGCTCGCCGCCTTGTATCCCACGACGTTCTCGTGGCGCGCGAGCGAGACGGCCGTCTCGACGGCGATGTTGCGCCCGGTGCGGCCGGGGACGTTGTAGACGATCTGCGGGAGGTCGACGGCGTCGGCGACGGCCCGGAAGTGGTACTCCATACCCGCCGGTTCGGGCTTGTTGTAGTACGGCGAGATGAGGAGCAGGCCGTCGGCCCCCGCGTCGGCGGCGCGCCCGGCGAGCGCGACGGCCTCGTGGGTGGCGTTGCTCCCCGCGCCGGCGACGACGGGCACCTCGCTCACGGCCCCGGCGACCGTCTCGATGACCTCGATGTGCTCGTCGTGGGTCATCGTGGCGCTCTCGCCGGTCGTCCCGACGGGGACGATGCCGTCCACGCCCGCCTCCTCCAGTCGGCGGGCGTTCGCGGCGAGCGTCTCGTGGTCGATGCGGTCGTCCTCGGTGAACGGCGTGGTGAGTGCGGGGAAGACTCCGGTGTACGGTTCGTGCGTCATGTGCTGTGGTCTGGTGTGGTGTGATGTGTCAGTGCGCTGGATGCGCGGCTATCGTTCGATACGCGTCGAAAACAGCCCGCGACGGGGTGCCAGCCCGCCGTGAACCCGTCGCTCTACGCGCGTTTGCGACGGGGGTCGGCCGCACTCCCGCTCTCGCGGGACGTGAGGTGCATGTTCGTCCGAGGGGACGCCACCTATTTATCGGTTGTGCCGCGCGCCAATTTCTGCCGACGGGAGACGCCGGCGTCAGACCGCGCGGCGCGAACGCGTCCGTCGAGACCCCGACGGGCGCGGCGAGTCGCCCTCGCGACGCTACCGGCGACGGACCGGTCGGTCGGACCCCCTCCCCCTACTGAGAGAGGGGAACGACGTTCTCGTCCTCGATGGTGTAGACGCCGCCGACGGTGCTGGGGGGGTAGTAGTCCACCTCCGCCTCCCCCTCGGCCGCGGCCTCCGTCTCCATGTCTTCGGGTCGCCGCACGCACCGGACCCATCCGTTGTGGAGGATGGTGACCGTCGCGTACGTCATCTCCTGCTGGTCCTCGTTGAACTGGTTGTACAACTCGACCAGCACGTCGCCCTTGGCCGGAAGCTGGAAGTCACCGGGCATACCCACCAGTCGGATAGTTCGGCCCATTAAGCCTGCGTTAGCGCGTCGAACGTGATCGGCGGGGGGCGGTCGCGGCGTCGGTCGATACGAGCGTCGCGTCGATACGAAAGTCTATCCCGGAGCGCGGACGAGTCCGGAACATGCCTCCGATTCACCCGGATCAACGCGTCGCCGTACTCGCCGACGCGCGCAACCTCTATCACTCGTCGCACAGCGTCTACTCGCGCAACGTCGACTACGCCAGCCTGCTCGAGGCGGCGGTGTACGACCGCAAGCTCGTCCGCGCCATCGCGTACGTCGTCCGGGCGCACGCGCCGGAGGAGGAGTCGTTCTTCGAGGCGCTCGAGGACATCGGCTTCGAGACGAAGATCAAAGAGCTGAAGACCTACAGCGACGGGACGAAGAAGGCCGACTGGGACGTGGGGCTGAGCCTCGACGCTGTGACGCTCGGCCGCCACGTCGACGCCGTCGTCCTCTGCACGGGCGACGGCGACTTCTCGCGGCTCTGCTCGCACCTCCGCCACGAGGGCACCCGCGTCGAGGTGATGGGCTTTCGCCAGTCCACGGCGACGGAACTCATCGAGGCCGCGGACTCGTTCGTCGACCTGAGCGAGCAGACGGACAGGTTCCTGCTGTAGGACGGCTCACCGGGAACGATTCCTCGCGGTGGTTCCGTCGAGTCGCGTCGCGTTAGACTGTACTGCGCCGCGAGCGACCGAAGGGAGCGAGCGGCCCGACGTTCACGAGCGTTTCACCCCCGTGAGCCAACCGGAACGCGGTGCGTTCCGGTGACGAACCCGCGAGCGAAGCGGGGGGGTGAGGAGGGGTTTGCTCCTTCCAGAACCACCCGCGGTTCTGGAAGCCTGCGAGACGCGAGGCGTCTCACAATGCAGCGTTTGCCAGGGAGGCGGTGGCGACACGCTCCGCGGTCGCCACCGCCCGACCGCAGCAAAAGGTGGCGGGCAGCAGATAGGGTTACATGTAGCCGAGGTCGCGCAGCCGGGCCATCAGGTCCTCCTTGTCCTGGGCGCGGCCGGCGCGCTCGGTGGTGCCCTCCAGGTCCTGCAGCCAGGCGGGTTCCTCGGCGCTCTTGTCGGTGCTGACCTCGCTGCCGAGCGAGCGGAACCCGGCGAAGTACTTGGGCGAGACGGGGATGTCCTCGTGGGTGAGGTCGTTCGGCAGGTCGTCGTAGTCCTGCGGGACGTGCCCGGCCGGGTAGTCCTCGACCGTCTCCGGGACGACGAAGTTCCAGAAGGCGTCCCAGACGTCGCGCTCCTCGAACTGGAGGATCGGCTGAATTCGGTCGTGGGGCGGGTAGATGTCCGGGTCGTGGCGGGGGCTGAAGAAGGTCTCGTCGGCGCGCGCCTCCTGCTCGTCCCAGCGGATGCCGGAGATGATGCCGTCGATGTCGTACTCCTCGAGCGCGTTGTTGAGCGCGACGGTCTTGAGGAGGTGGTTGCCGACGTAGGTGTCGAGCAGGAACGGGAAGGTGTCATCCTCGTACTCGAGGATGTTCCGCACGTGGTGCTGGTTCTGCTCGTTCAGGTCCTCGACGCGGATCTCGTCGCCGGGGTCGTCGGCGAGCGACCCGACGTCGTCGTTGCGGGCGTAGACCACTTCGAGATCCCACTCGTCGGCCCAGTGCTCGACGAAGTCGATGAGTTCGTCGAAGTGCTGGAAGTGGTCGATGAAGATGGTCGGCGGCAGTTCGAGGTCGTACTGCTCTGCGACCTCCTTGACGAAGTAGAGGGTGAGCGTCGAGTCCTTGCCGCCGGTCCACATGACCGCCGGATTCTCGTACTCCTGGAGGCCCGTCTTCGTGACCTCGATGGCCTTCTCGATCTTGTCCTCGAGCGCCGGATAATCCTCGGGGGATTCTCCCTCGCCATCCGTGTAGTCCACGTCGAGGTACTGCGGGAAGTCTGCCATGCGTGGTAATTAGATATTATTACCAGCCACTTACCGCTTGTGGCCTCGGAAGCGTTCGCTGGGAGCGCGGTCGCGGCCGCACTCGGCACTCGCGAAGGGGGCTCCGCAGGAGGGCTCGCGTCGTCGTCTAGCTGATGAACTTGTTGTCTCGCCAGTTGATCCCGTTGCCGTTCGGCGCGTCGCGCGGGTCCTCGACGACCTTCAGCGTCGCGGCGCGCTCCTCGCCGTTGACGATGCGCGTCGCCTGGAGTTCCCCGTCGCGCGCGGTGATGGCGGTGAGCGTTCCCTTCTCGCACTCGAGCGCGAGGTCACAGAGGACCTCGAACATCGGATACTGGAGCGCGGTGTTCTGCAGGACGGTCTCTCGATCGCCCTTGAAGCAGGCGTACTCGACGAGTTCCGACGGCCGTTCGACCTGCTCTTCTTCCTGCTGTCCGAACGCGGTCCACTGGGGGGCACCGGACGGCCCGCCGCCGAACGGCCCGCTCTCGTCTTCTTCCTCTTCGTCGAGGTAGATCCTGTTCTCCGTGACGCTCGCCTTCAACTGCGCTGTCGGCGTGTACTTGCTGATGTTGTCCTCGGCGGCGACTGCGCTCACGATGAGCGTGTTGTTCCGTCGTGTGATCTCGACGTCGTCTATTTCGACGGGGAGGTCAGCGTCCTCGAAGTACTCAAATACGTCTTCGAGTGGCAGTTCGAGCGTCGAGTGAAGAGTGTATACGTGGCTGGTCATGGTGTAGCGTACGCTAACCGGGGCGGCTGCGTCCCCGCGACCGGAACTGGTCACCCTATTATAGGGACTTGTTGCTTATATTTTCTACCCTTTTTGTCACTCTTCAGCAGGGGTGGTTATTCTCCGTCCAGGGTCGCCGCGAGCTGTCCGCGTTCGTCGAGTTCAGCCAGGACGTCACTTCCGCCGACGAACTCGCCGTTCACGTACGTCTGCGGGATGGTCTCCCACCCGCTGTGTTCCTTCAGCGCGGCGCGGTAGGCGTCGAGCGCCTCCAGCACGTCCACGGTCGCCACGTCGTCGCGGTGCTGGCCGATGAGCCCGAGCGCCCGCCGGGAGTAGCCACACTGGGGCATCAGCGGCGTCCCCTTCATGAACAGCACGACCTCGTTCTCCTCTATGGCGCTGTCGACGCGCTCGCGGACCTCCTCCTCGCTCAGGTCGGACTGCGGTTCGAACGTCATACCAGGGATAGTCGTCGCGTCGGACAAACGTGTTTCGTCGCCCGGAACCGCTCCGGTCGCCTCCCGCGTGCGGGCTCCCCGACGAGTCGTCGGAGCGTCTTCGGCGGAACCATCGGCTTCACCGTCGCTCGGCCGGGCGCGCGCGCCGCACATGCGACCGGGGCGTTATGTAACCGCCCACCCAACGACGCGACATGGCAGACACCCCCGAGTATCAGGTCGCGGTCGTCGGCGGCGGCCCGGCCGGACTCACCGCCGCGCTGTACGCCACCCGACTGGGCCACGACACGGTAGTGATAAACCGCGGCGGCGGCCGCGCCGCGATGATGCTCGACACGCACAACGTCATCGGCGTCCCCGAGTCCGTCTCGGGCAACGAGTTCCTGCGGACCGCCACCGAACAGATCGAGGGCTACGGCGCGGACGTCCGCCGCGACTTCGTCGCGGACGTCGAGCGCACCGACGACGGCCGGTTCCGCGTGATCGGCAACGACGCGGAGGTGCTCGCGGAGCGCGTCGTCCTCGCCACCGGTTTCTCGGACGTGCGACCCGATCCGCCGCTGCCCCGCACGGGCCGCGGGCTGCACTACTGCCTGCACTGCGACGCCTACATGTTCGTCGACGAGCCGGTGTTCGTGATGGGCCACGGCGACAGCGCCGCCGTCGTCGCCATGATCATGCTCAACTTCACGCCCGAGGTGGACCTGCTGACCCGCGGGCGCGAACCGGAGTGGGGCGAGGAGACCGACGAGCGCCTGCGCGCCCACCCGATCGACGTGATCGAGGAGGAGGTCGTCGGCATGGAGAAGGGCGAGGACGGCTGGCTCGAGGCGTTCGAGTTCGAGGACGGCACCCGACGGGAGTACCGGGGCGGCTTCCCGATGTACGGTTCGGAGTACAACAACGACCTCGCGGCGTCGCTCGGCTGCGAACTGAACGACGACGGCACCGTGGTCGTGGACGACCACGGTCGCACCAGCGCGGACGGCGTCTTCGCCGTCGGCGACCTCACGCCCGGCCACAACCAGATCCCCGTCGCCATGGGCGAGGGGGCGAAGGCGGGCATCGCGCTCCACTACGACCTGCGCGAGTTCCCCCGGTCGCTCGAGGAGATCGAGGAGCGCGGTCCCGTCGCCGCAGAGGAGGTGCCCGCCGTCTCGGATCGCCTGCGCGAGCGCGCCCGCGAACACGGCGAGGGGGCGGACGCGCCCGAGGAAGCGACCGCGGACGACGACTGAGCGGACGGGACTCGAGATCGGCGGCCGCCGATCCGCGACGATCGCCTCAGTCGTCCGCCGACGCCGTCTCAGGCCCGCCCTCCGCGTCCCCCTCGATGCTCGGGGGGTACTTCCCCCGGTCGAGTTTCAGGTCGGAGGCGGGCCGGGCCATGCACGTCAGCGCGTAGCGCTCGGCCTCCTCCTCGGTCAGCCCGCGGGCGACGGCGACGGGTTGTTCGACCTCCCCCTCCACGATCTCGGCCGAGCAGGCCAGGCACATCCCGACGCGGCAGGAGTACTCCTGGGCGATGCCCTCCTCGATGCAGCGGCTGAGGACGGTCTGCTTGTCCGAGACTGATATTGTCTCACCCGTTCCGACGAACTCGACGGTGTACTCGGTCATGGACGGCGATTGGACGATGCGGGACAAAACTCTTGTTGGTAGCTCCTGTCGTCGTCGACGTAACGGACGATTCGACAAAGGTTTTCACGCGCGCAGGCCACGAACAGGCATGACCACGCACGAATACGACGTCGTCGTCGTCGGGGCCGGGACCGGCGGGTGCTACGCCGCGGCCACGGTCGCCCGGGCGGGGTACGACGTCGTCGTCGTCGAGCGCAAGAGCGCCGAGGAGGCGGGACACATCGCCTGCGGCGACGCGCTCAAGGGGGCGGCGAACTTCCCCGACGCCATCCCGAAGTCCCAGATCGAACCCGCCTTCACCAACACGGACGTTGACCACGGGCGGTTCGAGATCCCCTCCGAGGACGCCGTCCTCGACATCCCCGTCCCCGGCGAACTCGCGGTCATCGACCGCTGGGAGTACGGCCGGCGCATCATCGAGGGGGCGGACCGGGCCGGCGTCGAGTTCCACTACGACACGGTCGTCCGCGACGTGCTCCAGGCCGACGGCGGCCGCGTGACGGGCGTCGCGGGCGTCCGGAGGGGCGAACCCGTCACCTACGAGGGGGAGGTGGTGATCGACGCCGCCGGATCGCTCTCCATCCTCCAGGACAAGGCCGACCTCTCCGGGTCGACGTTCGACACGAACGTCCGGTACTCGCAGTTCTCCTCAGCCTACCGCGAGATCGTCGAGGTCGAGGAGCCCGTCGAGTGGTACGACGCGCTCGTGTTCAAGCCCACGAAGCGCTCGGCGGGCTACCTGTGGTACTTCCCGCGGACGCCCACCGAGATCAACGTCGGCCTCGGCTTCCAGATGAACGAGCGGCCCATGAAGCTCGTGCAGGACCTCCGCGAGGACCTGCGAAACCGCCCCGAGTTCCGGAACGCCCGCGTGATCGACAAGCTGGGCGCGGCGCTCCCGACCCGCCGCACGTACGACTCGGCGGTCGCGCCGGGGTTCGTGGCCGTCGGGGACGCCGCCGCCCACGTCAACCCCACCACCGGCGGCGGGATCGCCGGCGCGGCCTACGCCGGCAAGTACGCCGGCGAGCAGGTCGTCGAGGCGATCGAGACGGCCGACGTGAGCGAGGGGGCGCTCTGGCGGTACAACGAGCGCGTCATGGACCACTACGGCGGCCGCTACGCCGCGCTCGACGTCTACAACGTCTTCTCCACCGCCTACGACCTCGACGATCTGATGAGCCTCCTGGCGGCGCTCCCCGGCGAGCAGCTCTCCGAGGCGCTCTACTCCGGCTCGACCGGCGTCAGTCCGGGGCTCGCCGCCCGCACCCTCTGGAAGTCCCGCGGTCACTGGGAGACGCTCGTCGCCCTCTACCGGACGAAGCGCCTCGCGGACCGCCTCCTGCGCCACTACGAGGCCTACCCCGACTCGCCGGCCGACTTCCCCCGCTGGCGGATCAAGCGCGACCGCATCATGGACGACATCTACGAGACGGTCGGCGCGGAGCCGAAGTACTAGGACCACCACCTTTTGCTGCGGGAGCGGCCGGAGGCCGCTCCCTGGCAAAAGCTGGAGCAAAACCCTCCTCACCCCCTCGCTTCGCTCGGGGGTTCCGTCGGTCCGTTCGCTCGGCCTTCGGCCTCGCTCACGGGTGCCGCGCTGGTGCCGGCGGTGGCGATCGGGCCCGTCGTTCGGGCCGTACGTTTATATCGGAGAGCGGGGCCAGTGCCTCCCGTGACGTGAGAGTCGCCGTGGGGCGTCTGCGATTGCGCGACGCCACGCCCCGCGAACCGGATCCCGCCGTGGCGTCGCCTGCACGCCCACGTTTTGCTGCGGTCGCTCGCTGCGCTCGCTCCCTGGCAAAACCTGGACTAAAACCGCACCTCACCCCCTCAGTCGCTTCGCTCCTTCGGGGGTTCGGCGCGTCCGCTCGCTCGCCAGCGTCGCTGGCTCGCTCGCGGTCCGACGCACGGCGTCACGGGGGCGGTCGCGGGTCGCATCCACGTCGTCGTGCTGGGGCCGTCGGTCGGTCGGGTTCGTTCCTCGGTCCTCCGAAAGTCGGAACGCGCATGTAGGGGTCCGGGCGTATCCCCGACAGTGCCGCTCTCCGAGGAAGCGAAAGAACGGCTGCGCGACGTCGTCGAGTTGCAGCCGACGAAGAACGCCGAACTGCTGGACCGCTGGGACCTCGACAGCGGTAGCGAGGTCCACCGGTACCTCGAATCCGAACTGAAGGACTACTACTTCCGCGACGAGAACAGCCTCATCCGGGCGACCGCCGAGGGGGCCGAACTCGTCGGCGTCGACCCCGGCGACGAGGCCATCCGCGTCCCCGAGCTACAGGTCCGGATCGCCGAGGTCGTCGCCGGGCCCGACGAGGACCCCGAGAGCGTCGTCTCCGTCCTCCACAAACTCCGGGAAGCCGGCGAGGACGCCGACGTGGACGAGGTACGCTCGGGCCTCCGGAGCCTCCAGGACAAGGGCGTCGTCGAGGTCGTACAGCAGACCGTTCCGACGTTCCGACTCGCCGTCCCTCGTGACGAACTCGCGGTCGAGGCGCTCGATTAAGCAGGTCAGTCGGGTCGCCGCGCGCGCTCGCGCTGGCGGTCGAGCAACCGCCGTATCCCCTTCCCCGGACCGCCCTCGATGGGCCAGCCACGGGTGCGCCAGGCGGGCGGCTCCGGCGAGAACCGTTCGCACCGGCCGGAACACTCCCGGGCGGTCTGGGTCCGCCCCTTCGCCGCACACCAGGGGAGCAGCGCGTCCCCCTCGCGTCGCAACTCGAAGTGCCGACAGTCCGGCCGCATCGTCCCGACGTAGGCGCGCCACCCGCGCTCGTAGGCGCGTTCGGCGAGTTCGCGGCGCTTCGCCCGCTTCCAGTCGGGGTCGGCGTACTCGAACCGCGCGGCTGAGGCGTCGTCGCCCCCGCTCGGTCGCTCTGCGATCCGCGTCCCCGGCTCGTCGACCGCGAGGGACGCGGGGTGCCAGGCCACCGACGCGCCGCCGCCGTCGAACGTGAGGATGCCCGCCTCGACGGGGAGCCGCTCGAGCAGCGCCGGTTCGACGCCGTCGTCAGTCGCGCGGGTCGCGACCCACACCTCGTCGGCCAGCGCGAGCGCCACGTCCCGCTCCAGTTGATCGCCGAGGCGGCGCGCCGCGCTCGCGTCGAGGTCCGGCTTGTTCTCGATCGCGACGATCCGCCGACACCAGTCGGGGTAGTGCCACTTCCGTCTGAGTTCGATGCGCCCCCCTCGCCGTCTGGTGTCGACGATCCCCCGATCGGCGGCCTCGTGGATCGTCTCGCGGACGTAGCGCCAGGGGTAGCCCGGATCGGGGAGGGCCTCGCGGTAGTACGCCCACCCGCGCGGCGCGTGGCGGACGACGTGCAGGAGGTCGCCCGTCAGCCGGTCGGGCCCGAAGACCGCGCGGGCCGCGAGCGCCTCGCGGTCGCACTCCAGCACGAGCGTGTCCCAGCGGCGGCTCCGCGTGCCGAGCTGTCGGGCGACGAGGACGGCCGTCTCGTCGTCGAGCGATCCCTCTGGCGGCCACTCGCGCTCGGCCCACTGGCAGACGCGGAGTTCGAACGTGAACTCCGGCTCCCGCATGCCGTCAGCCCTTCAGGCCGCCGTTGTCGAGGAAGCGGTGGGCCTCACGCAGGATGTCGCGCGGGCCGTCCTGCGTGATGGTGTTGATCGCCTGCTCGTAGTCGCGCCACTGCAGGTCGCGGTGCTCCGAGGAGAGTTCGGCGCTCGCCTCGAAGGACTTCGCGATGAACAGGTGCACCGTCTTGTGGATGGTGTTCCCGTTCGCCTCGAAGATGTAGTCGTAGTCCTCTCTGAAGCCGTCGATGAGTCGGATGTCGTCGATGCCGGCCTCCTCTGCGATCTCGCGGATGGCCGTCTGCTGCAACTCTTCTTCCCCCTCAACGCCGCCCTTGGGGAACTCCCAGTCCCCCGTGCGGCTCTTGAGCAGGAGGTACTCACGACGGCCACGCGTATCGCGGAACAGGATTGCTCCGGCGCTCGTGGCCTCTATCATGCATCTCCCTACTGTATCATAGGATAAGAGAATATCGCCATGCGTCGCCCCGTAACCGTATCCGTGGGCGGATGGGTGCGCTTTTGCCGCTCGCGTCCCTGAACCGCCACATGACCTTCGTTACGACCCTCACCCTCACCAGCGGGGACCGCCACACGCTCGAGGACGTGGTCGAGGACATCAAGGCCACCGCGGAGCGAAAGGGCGCGGAGCTGAAGGGGCCACATCCGGCACCGCCGACGGACTACCGCGTCCCGCAGTCGAAGCGACTCGACGACGGCGAGACGTTCGAGCCGTGGGACTACACCGTCTACAAGCGGACGATGCGGATCGTCGGCCACGACGAGGTCGCCAGGCGGACCGCCCACCGGGAGTTCCCCGATCAGGTCCACGTCGAAGTCGAGATCGAACAGGTCACCGGCGTCGGCCGCTGACGCCGAGCGTCGAGTCGCCCTCGAGAGCGAAGCGGGGACGGGACCGACGCGCGGTTAGAACGCGCTCTCGCCGACGCGCTCCAGGTACTCCGCCTCCCCAGAGTGGCTGCTGGCGTCGAAGGAGGTCACCCGGATCCGCACGCGCGAATCGAGGAGTCCCTCGGGGGCGTCCGTGACGCGTAACTCCGTGTCGCCGACGCGGGCGACCGCCGTCCCGGCCCGGTAGCCGGTGACGAACACCGTCAGTTCCTGGCCCTCCCGGAAGGTGGGCGTCGTGGTGCGAAAGAGGCCGCGGAGGTACGAACCGAGGCTCATACCCGCGCCACCTCCCCGCTCTCGCGGTCGGTGATGTACTCGCGGCCGTAGCCGGTCAGCGCGGCGAAGACGAAGACGCCGACGAGCAGCCAGCCGTGGAAGACGAACGGCCACACCTGGACGGGGTTGACGACCATCTCCTGGGTGAACCACGCGTACTGCTCCGGCAACTGGCTGATGGTGACGTACCCGACGAGCACGCCGCCCGCCCACGGGAAGATGTACCCGAGCGCCGAGGTGTTCGCGTCGAGGATGTTCGCCCGGCGGTACCCGTTGATGTTGAACCGCTCGCCGAGGCGCGCGACGTACGGCGCGATGGCGATCTCGGCGGCGGTGTTGATCGTGATCATCGCGTTGACCATCGCCGTCCCCATGACCATCGTGAGTTCGGTCCGGCGGACGGACGTCGCGACGCTGTTCAGGAGCCAGTCCTGAATCGCCTGGAAGCCGCCCCCGCGGATCATGATCTGCGCCCCGGCGACGATGAGCAGCGTGAGGACGATCAACGGGAAGAAGCCCAGCGCGCCCGCGTAGAGGCTCCCGCCGACGGTGTTGACGATCTCGGGGTCGCTGGTGAGTCGGACGAACGGGAGCCACGCCAGTTCCGACGCGAAGGCTCCGTTCTCCGACGCGTTGAACACGAGGATGTCGGACACCGAGGAGAGGCCGAACAGCAGGTTGAGCGCCACCGCGACGATGATGCCCCACGAGATGGCCTCCACGATGTGCCGTCCCGCGATGGCCGTCGCGAGGACGACGCCGATCGAGAGCAGGTGGACGAGACCGAGGGGGTTGCTGCGCTGGTCGAGGAGGTTCTCCCCGCCGCCGACCTCGACGCCCGTCATGACGCTCCCGGCGATCAGGTACGCGACGAACGCGAGCACGGCCGCCGCGATGGCGTACTTGAACCGCGAGGCGACGACGCCCCCGATGTCGGAGTCCTGCGTCACGGCGCTGACGATGGTGGTGTCGCTCACGGGCGCGAGGTTGTCCCCGAAGACCGCCCCCGAGAGGATCGCGCCGAACAGGAGTACGGGGTTCGCACCGATGAGGACGCCCGCGGGGAAGAACAGCCCCGCGAAGGCGACCGTCGTCCCGTACCCGGTGCCGATGCCGGTGGCGAGCAGCGCCGCCAGCACGAACGTGACGGCCGGGAACAGCGCCGCGCCGATGCTGGCCGCGTCGGCGGCCCAGACGAGACCGTCGACGAACCCGCCGTCCTGGAGGACCTGCGCGAACATGCCCGCCCAGAGCCACGCCACGATCGCGGTGGCGGCGACGCGACGGGTCATGCCCTCGAAGATCGTGTTCGCGTAGTGTCGCCAGGCCCCGCGCACGAAGAGCATCCCGACGATGAGGCCGACGAGCATCCCGATGACGAGGCCGGTCGTGTCGCCGATACCCAGCAGCCCGCTCTGGAACACCGCCCAGACGATGAAGAACGCGATCGGAAGCGCGCTCATCATCGGACCGCCGTAGAACTCGATGCGGAGGCCCTCGCGCGCGTCCTCCTCGGCGCGGAGTTCCTCGCCGATGTCGACTGTTTCAGGGTCTGATGCCATGCTATCTCACGCTCGGATATCGTGCCCCCCGGGTAGATAAAGCCCGCTAGACCGATCCCGAATCCGGCGGGGAAGGGCACGCACTTAACCCCTCCCGCCCCACGTGCGGTCATGTCTGTCACGCGCGACCGACTCGTCGCCCTGCGACGCGACCTGCACCGCTACCCGGAACCCGCCTGGCGCGAGTTCCGAACGACCGCGCGGATCGTCGAGGAACTCGAATCGATCGGGGTGGACGAACTGCTCGTCGGTCGCGAACTCCTCGTCGAGGGCGAACGCATGGGCGTCCCCGACGACGACGAGATCGCCCGCTGGTATCGGCTCGCCCGCGAACGCGGCGTCCGCGAGGACGTCCTCGAGAAGACTGAGGGCGGGTTCACGGGCGCGCTCGCCGTCCTGCGGCGCGGCGACGGGCCGACGGTCGGCCTGCGGGTGGACATCGACGCGCTCCCGCGGACGGAGTCCACGAGCGAGGACCACCTCCCGACCGCGGAGGGCTTCCGCGCCGAGTCCGACGCGATGCACGCCTGCGGCCACGACGCGCACGCCGCCTTCGGGGTGGGCGTCGTCGAAGCCATCGCGGAGAGCGACTTCGACGGGACGCTGAAGGTCGTCTTCCAGCCCGCCGAGGAGGTCGTCGGCGGCGCGAAGGCGATCGCCGAGTCCGGACTCCTCGACGACTGCGACTACCTCCTCGCGGCGCACGTCGGTCTCGACCACCCGACGGGCGAGGTCGTCGCCGGCATCGACGGCTTCCTCGCCGTCCAGCACTTCGAGGCGACGTTCACGGGCGAGTCCGCCCACGCGGGCGCGAACCCCGGAGACGGACGCAACGCCGTCCAGGCGCTCGCGACGGCCGTGCAGAACCTCTACGCCATCCCGCGCCACCAGGACGGCGCGACGCGCGTCAACGCCGGCATCGTCGAGGGCGGGAGCGCGACGAACATCGTCCCCGAGCACGCCCGCATCGAGGGCGAGGTGCGCGGCGCGACGACCGAACTGAAGGACTACATGGTCGAGCGCGCGCGCGCCGTCCTCGAATCCGCGGCGGCGATGCACGACTGCGAGGTGCGGGTCGAGAGCGACCGCGAGGCCCCGAGCGCCCGGAGCGACGACGCCGTCGTGGACGTGGTGGAGACCGTCGCCGCGGACGTGCCGGGCGTCGACTCCGTCGTCCGGAGCGACGACCTCGGCGGCAGCGAGGACGCGACGTTCCTGATGCAGCGCGTGCAGGACCGCGGCGGGAAGGCCGCCTACCTCTGCGTCGGCACCGACCACCCCGGCGGCCACCACACGGCGACGTTCGACGTGGACGAGGACTCGCTGCCGATCGGCGTCGAGTTGCTCACGAGCGCGATCCTGCGGCTCGCAGACCAGCGACCGTAGGCGTCGCCCGTCGCGTCCGAGTACGGGCGACGCTCGTCGGACGGGTCGATCGAGCGACCTGGCGTCCGCTCCGCTCCGGCGGATCGCGTGTCAGAACGAACGTAGGGGAGAGGACCCCGAGAGAACGGCGGTAGTTAGAGCAGTCCGGACTTCTGGAGCTTCATCAGGTCCTCGGTGTCGAGGGTCTCGCCTTCCTTGAACTTCTGGTAGATCTCCTCGGCCTCCTTCTTGGCCTCGGCGCGCTTCTGGGCGCGTTCGTCCTTGCGCTCGCGCTCCTCGGCCTTGTCGAGTTCGCGCAGGCGCTTCTGGACGCGGACGAAGTCCTCGTGGTGGCGGTCTGCGGCCTCCTGAGCCTCGACGAAGCGCTCGTGGGCGGCGTCCGCCTCGTCGCGGATGTCGTCGGCCTCGCGGTAGGCCTCGATCATCTTGTTGTGGTGCTCCTGGGCCTTGTCGGCGAGTTCCGTCACCTTCTGGTGGTGCTTCGACGCCTCGGCGCGGACCTCCTGGGCCTCCTCCTTGAGGCCGTCGATGCCGTCGGTCTGATCGAGCTTCTGCTTTCGCTCCTGGTACTGGTCGCGCTTGCGCTCGATCTTCTCGATGAGTTCGCGCTCGTCCTCCGTGCTCAGGACCTCGGTCTGCTGGCGGAACTCGAGCTGTTCGATCTCCTCCTTGAGCTGTTCGAGGCTCTTTCCGTCGTCGAGATCGAGGTCCGACTTCGCCTCGTCGACCTTCGAGAAGAGTTCGTTCGCCTTCGCGTTCAGCTCGTTGCGCTTCTGCTTGTGTTCCTGAACCTGCTCGTTCAGTTCGTCGCGCTTCTCGCGGTGTTCCTGGGCCTCGTCCACCTTCTCCCGCGTCTTCGCGTTCAGTTCGTCGCGCTTGGACGCGCGATCCGAGGCCATCTGGTTGAGCTCGTTCCGTCGATCTCGGAGCTGGCCCGCGCGTTTGATCAGCTGGCCCTTGGATTTGGTTTCGAGGTCCTCTTCGGTGAGTTCTACGTTCTTGGATTCGTCGATAGTCTCTGCCATGGTTAGCTCGCTACTGTCCATTACCGGCTCCGACGGCGGAGTATCTCTCGGAGATAGCAACCGGTCGATAATCAGGGTCTCCTATCATTCTGGTCGCCGTTCGATACACCCGCAACGCCAGAGGCGTTCTGGTACCTGGTCTTACCAGTAGACACTACTTAAGCCTTTTCCAATTCTCGGGCACTGAAACGTCCACGCACGCCCTTACGCGGCTCGTGACGCGTTCGCACGGTCGCGCTCGCTCGCATAAATGAACCGTCGACCCGTCGAACGGTTGACCCGAACGCCCTCGCACGGAACGACCCGCTCAAGTGCGCGCCGCGTCGATCGAGTACCATGGACGACACGGACGGCACGGACGACACGGGCGGAGGCGACCGACAGATCGTCCGCGCCCGCGGCCACGAACACGTCCGCGCGACCCACGAGAGCACGTTCGAGGTGACCAGCGACGACTGGCTGACGCCGGCGGGCGACTGCATCGTCGGCGTCGAGGCCGACCGCGTCCCGAGCGACCTCGAGCCGGCGTTCGTCGAGGCCTGCCGCGACGCGGACGCGACGATCGCGGTCACGCTCGCCGCGGGCGGGCGCGAGCAGACGGTGACGGGGCGAGGCCACCCGGATCTCACCTTCGCCGGCGACCGGAGCATGGTGTTCAGGACGAGCGACTACGTGGACGACCGGACGGCCATGGTGGCAGCCGACGCGGCCGCCGCCGACCTCGATCGGGACCTCGTGGCCGCGCTCGCCGAGGGGGCGGAACTGACGGTGGCGCTCAGCGTCGAGTGATCCCCGGCCGGAGGACGGTACCGCTGTATCGTCGCTCACCGCCGAACCTATCACGTCGCCGGACCTACGCCGCGCATGGACGAACCCGCGGAGAACATAAGCGGCGGGTCGGCGGGCGGCGGTCGGTTCTCCGAGTTCCGGCCGGGGGACGGCACCTCCCGCGCGGAGGCCGTCGTGGACCGCCTCGGCGCGCTGTACTGGCAGAAGACCTACGGCGGGCAGGACGCCTTCGAGTGCCTCGTCCGCACGATCCTCAGCCAGAACACGAGCGACAAGGCGAGCCAACCCGCCCACGACGACCTGATGGCGAGATACGGCGGCGAGTCGGGCGGCGATCTGGCCGCGTCGCTCGCCGACGCGGATCGGAACGAACTCGCCGAGACCATCTCCTCCGCTGGCCTGTACAACCAGAAGTCGAAGGTGCTCCTCGCGGTCGCCGAGCGCGTCGTCGAGGAGTACGGCGGGGCGTCGGGCTTCGACGAGTACGTCCGCACCGCCGACTACGACGCAGTCCGGGAGACGCTGCTCGGGATGAACGGCGTCGGTCCCAAGACGGCCGACTGCGTCCTCCTGTTCGCCGCCGGTCGCGACGGCGTCTTCCCCGTGGACACCCACGTCCACCGGATCTACCGACGGCTCGGGGTCGCGCCGCCGGACGCCGACCACGAGGGCGTCAGGGCGGTGCTGGAGGAGCGGGTTCCCGCCGAGAAGTGCGGCTTCGGTCACACCGCGACGATCCAGTTCGGGCGGGAGTACTGCACGGCGCGGAAACCCGCCTGCCTGGACGACCCCGAGGCGTGCCCCCTGTCGGACCTCTGCGATCAGGTGGGCGTCTACCCCGAGACGGGCGAGGTCGAGGATCCAGCGGACGCCGCCTGACGGACCATCCCGACGAGCGAGAGCGTGATCAGCGTGAACCCGATCAGCGAGAGGTTCGGGATCGTCAGCCCGAGGACGGGCGCGGTCCACTGGACGGCCGAACAGCTCCCGACCGAACAGATCGCGGGGCCGGACGCCTGGGCGAACTGGATATAGGAGTGGTAGGCGGCGATGGCGATCCCGCCGACCGCGAGCGGAAGGGCGGTGCGGTAGACGCCGACGCGCTCCTCGATCGCCGCCACGCCGAGGACGAGCACGAGCGGGTACATCAGGATGCGCTGGTACCAGCAGAGGTCACAGGGGACCAGCCCGAGGCCGAGGCTAAAGTAGAGGCTCCCGGCGGTCGAGACGAGGGCGAAGGCGGTCGCGGCGGCGAGCCAGCGTCTCGGGCGCACGCGCATCTCAGTTCTCGGCGACCCGCTGGAGCGCCTGCTTGACCTCCTCGGTCGGGTTCCCCTCCCGGTCCCTGATCGGGGGGACGAACGTCCCGTCGACGATGAGCGCGGGCGTCCCGCGCAGTTCGGGGTATCGCCGGCGTAGCTTCTCGATGTACTGCCGGTTCGCCTGCACCGGCTGCTGGTACGTCCCGTCCTCGAGCGCCCGCCTGACGGCCTCGGGGTTGGAGACGCCCGCGCTCTCCGCGAAGCTCACCAGCTTGTCCGTCGTCGCCCACTCCTGGCTCTCGGGTGGCTGGTTCGCCATCACGTACTCGTGGTACGTCCAGTACGTCTTCGGGTCGACGTTCCAGACGGCGAGTCCGGCGCGCGCGGCCCGAACGTCGTCGGGACCGATGAGGTTCGGCCACGAGCGGAACTCCAGGCTGAGCTTTCCCGGCTCGACGTACTTCGTCACGATGTCCTTCAGGTAGTTCGTGCTGAACGCCGCGCAGTAGACGCACTTCCAGTTCCCGATGTACGTCACGACGGGCTTCCCGCCGTCGCCCATCGTCGCGTAGGTGTAGTCGCCGGGCGACTTCGGAACGGGGGCCTTCGTCACGGGACCGTCGGGCATCGTCTCGCTCGAGCCGAGACAGCCGGCGAGTCCGACCACGCCAGTCGCACCGGCCGCGGCGAGGAACCGCCGTCGGGAGAGGGTCATTGATCCTGTTACCGGGGTAACGCGAATCAAGTTTGTGGTCGGCGCGAATTCGCACGGCGAATCGGCCGAGCGGCGACGACCGAGTTCCGTAGCCGAGCGCGCCGTCCCGCGAGCGACCAGCGGGAGCGAGCGGACGCGCCGACTCCTCGACGGAGCGGAGCGGAGCGACTGAGGAGATGAGGCGCGGTTCTGGTGGAGGGTTTGCCAGCGGGCGAGGCGCGCAGTGCCGAGCGAGTACAGCAAACCGTCCTGGCGAGCAGGCGACGCCGCGGCGGGATCAGTTCGCGGGGCGTGGCGTCGCGCACCCGCGAGCGCCCCGCGACGGAAGTTAGCTCACGGGGGGTTCTGGCCCCGTCTTCCGTTATAAAGGTACGGAACGGGCGAGCGATTCGACCGGCCCGACTACCACCGATAGCACCAGCGCGACACCCGCGAGGAGCGCGGGACTCAGAGAGTCCCGCGGACGACGCGAACGGCCGGCAGTGCCGGCCGTGAGCGAGGCGCGAAGCGCCGAGCGAGCGGACCGACGAATCCCTCGACGGAGCGAAGCGACTGAGAGGGTGAGGAGGGTTTTGCTCCAGCTTTTGCCAGGGAGCGAGCGAAGCGAGCGACCGCAGCAAAAGGTGGCGCAGCAAAAGGTGGCGGAGCAAGAGGTGGTGGTCGCCTACTGCTCGATGATCGTCTCCTCGACCTCCTCGCCGAAGTGGCGGGCGGTCGTCTCGTAGTAGACGAGCACTTCGTCGCCCTCCGCGAGGTCGGTGACGGCCTTCCGGCCCTCGCGGGTGGCGACCTTGATGGTCTCTGCGTTCTGGAGCAGCGTCTCGACCACGTCGGCGGTCTCGCCGTCGCCGCCGAGTTCGGCCTGCACGCGGAACATGGGGCGGCGCTCGATCTTCGACCGCCCGACGATCGCCTCGCGGGTGTTTCCCTCGGTGTCGACGACCTGCACCTCGTCGCCGCTCTTGAGTTCGGCGAGGTACTTCGTCTTCCCGTCGGGCGTGCGGACGTAGGCGTGGACCGCGCCCGCGTTGACGCGGAACGGGCGGGAGGCGACGTAGGGCGACTCCGCCGTCTCGGCGTGGACGAAGAACAGACCCCGGGACATGCTCCCGACGAGCAGCCCCTCGTCGTGGTCGAAGAGGCTCCCGGTGTCGACGCAGACGCGGTCGGCACTGCCGGTCTGCTCCACCGCCGTCACGGTCGCCCAGCGCAGGTCGAGTCGCTCGCGGTCGGACGCGTCGCGCAGGTCGACCGTGCGGCGGATCTCGTCGGGATCGTCGGCGTCGAGCAGGACGGCGTCCGCGCCGTGTTCGAGCGTCTCGAAGGCGGTCTTCGCCTCCTCCGCGCTCGTGACGCCCGCGACGAGCGTCGTCTCCTCGCCGATCCGCGCGATGAGGTTCTCGAGGGGGATGATCTTCCAGTCCTCGCCGACGACGATGGTGTAGTCCGCGTCTCCCGCGGCCGCCTCCGCGAACGCCTCGTACCCCTCGTTCAGGATGCGGACGTACGCGCCGTCGGCTGCCCCGTTGCCCCGCCGGAGGGTAGTGAGGTCGGCGGAGCCGGAGAAGTCCCCGGGCAGGTCGACCGTCCCGTCGCCCTCGGTGCCCTTGCCGACGATGAGCGCGTCCGGCTCCGCCCGCGCCTTCGGCTCGGCGTCGAGGACGTGCACGTCGTCGCCCGCGAAGGCCGCGACGTTCACCTGCCCGAGTTCCCGCACGCGGTCGACGTCGTCGCGGTCGACCAGCACCCAGTCGACCCCCGCTTCCAGCCCGGCGGTGATGCGTCGTCGTCGCGCGTCCCAGTCGCCCACCTCGTCGTCCGCTTTCAGCCAGACGGCACGTGTCATGACCGGGGCGTGGGTGGGGGTGCTATTGAACGTGGTGGATGTTCCACGCGCCGACACTGGAGTAGCGGTCGGATGAGAGGGTTCTGCCGGTGGGGCCGTCACCGACGACGCCTCCGAACGCCCCCTCCCGCTCGGCGAGCGAGAACCCGCAAGCACGCCGGAGGCGCGCGCAGCGTGGTTCGCAGCCGTCGAGCGGTCGCCCCCGTTCGATTTCCCACCCGGAGCGAACGCTTATGCGCCGCGCCGGACTACCGTAGATAAGTGACTACGACTCGGACCCCGACGACCGTCCTCTTCGATCTGGACAACACCCTCTGCGAACACACGACGACCTTCTCCGACCGCCTCGCGGCCGCCTTCGAGCGCGTCGGCGTCGACCCGTTCTTCGAGACCGCCGACGTCCACCGCTGGCTCCCCCGCGTCTCCGCCGAGAGCGCGCTCGACCTCCGCGAGCAGGTCTTCGGCGGCATCGCCCGCGAACTGGACCGCGATCCCGCGGTCGCCGACGACCTCGCCGCGGCCTACGTCGACCCCGACCCCGCGGACGTGCGACTCCTTCCCGGCGCGCGCGAGACCGTCGACGCGCTGAGCGAGGAGTACCGCCTCGGCCTCGTCACGAACGGCGGGCGGGCCGTCCAGCGCGCGAAGCTCGACGCCCTCGACTTCGGGGACGCCTTCGAGACGTCCGTCTACGCCGGCGGCGCGATGCCCGTCAAGCCGGACGCCGAACCCTTCGAGCGGGCGCTCTCCGCGCTCTCCGCCGCGCCGGGCGAGGCGCTGCACGTCGGCGACTCCCTCGGCTCGGACGTGGCCGGCGCGAACGCCCTCGGCCTGCGGTCGGTCTGGGTGCCCCACGCCGAGTCGCTCCGGGAGGGGCCGACGCCCAGCCACACGATCGACACGCTCCACGACCTCCCCGACCTGCTCTGAGCGGGGCGTGGACTATTCGGAACGGGAGAGAAATCGGGTAGCGGTCGCTCTGCTCAGGCCTCGACGGACAGCCCCGCGCGGTCGAGCGCGTCGTCGGCGCTCGCGTCGTCGTGTATCACGGCAGAGACGGCGCGCGTGATCGCCTCGGGGTCGTCGTGCTGGAAGATCGAGCGGCCCATCGACACCCCGGCCGCGCCCGCGTCCATCGCGCCGCGGACGGCCGCGAGCGTCGCGTGGTCGCCCTCGGGCGCGCCGCCGGCGATGACGACCGGCAGGCGCGTCGACTCGACGACGTGCGCGAAGCTCTCGGCGTCGCCGCTGTAGGCCGTCTTGATGAGGTCCGCGCCGAGTTCCTCGCCGAGGCGGACGGCGTGCCCGAGCGCCTGGGCGTCGTGTTCGTCGATCCCGGGACCGCGCGCGTAGGTCATCGCCAGCAGGGGCATGCCGAGGCGGTCGGCGTCGTCGGCGACCCGCGCGAGTTCCTCGATCTGCTTCGGCTCGTAGTTCGAGCCGACGTTGATGTGGAACGAGACGGCGTCGGCCCCCGCCCGGACGGCCTCCTCGACGGTGCCGGTCAGCCGTTTGTCGTCGCTGTCCGGTCCGATGACCGTCGAGGCGTTCAGGTGGACGACGTACCCCTTCCCGTTCTTGTTCGGGTGGACGCGTGGGGCGATCCCCTTCTGCGTGAGGACGCAGTCGGCCCCGCCGCGGGTCACGGCGTCGATGGTCGATTCGATGTCCTTGAGGCCGCGGACGGCCCCGAGCGTTATCCCGTGGTCCATCGGGACGACGAGGTAGCGGCCGTCGGTCCCGATGCGGTCGAGTCGTGCTCGTGTTCCTGCGTTCATTGGTATGTCACTCTCTGTCAGGTCGGTTCAAGTCCGTTCCGATCCCGTCACGTCTTCCCCCGCCAGCGCGCCCTCCTTCAGCTCGCGGGCCTTCGCCTCCAGGCGCGCGGCCGTCTCCTCGACGGGCGCGCCGGTCTCGACGCCCTCGGCTACGATGTCGACCAGCGCGCTCCCGACGATGACGCCGTCCGCGCCCGCCGTCACCACCTCGCGGGCGTTCTCGCCCGAGCTGATGCCGAAGCCGACGGCCTTCGGCACGTCCCACGCCGAGAGCCGGTCGAGGCTGGCCGCCGTCTGGTCGCTCACGTCGGCGCGCGCGCCGGTGACGCCCAGCCGCGCCTGAACGTAGACGTAGCCGGACACGCGCTCCATGATCCGTTCGAGGCGCTCACCGCGCGTCGTCGGCGCGACGACGAACACCAGGTCGCGGTCGTACTCGTCGCACGCCTCGCGCAGCGGGTCCGCCTCCTCAGCCGGGAGGTCCGGGACGACGAACCCGTCGACGCCGACCTCGGCGGCCCGCCGGACGAACGGCTCCGGCCCCGGCTCGCCGACTGCGCCGCTCGCGGCCCCGCCACCGGCGCGCTCTGCGTCGCCCCGCGACGCGCGCCTCCCGTACTGGTAGATCAGGTTGTAGTAGGTCATGCAGACGAGCGGCACGTCCACGTCCAGCGCCTCGACGAACTCGAAGAAGCGCTCGGGAGTCATGCCGCCCTCCAGCGCGCGGACGACCGCCCCCTGGATCGTCGGCCCCTCCGCGATGGGTTCCGAGAAGGGGAGGCCGAGTTCGATCAGGTCCGCGCCGCCGCGGGCGAGCGACTCGACGTACTCGAGGCTGGACTCGAAGTCGGGATCGCCCGCCGCGAGGTAGGGGACGAACGCCGGCCCGTCGGCGAAGGCCTCGGGGATGCGGCTCACCGCGTGTCCCCCCGGAAGACGTCCATGTCGGGCGCGTTCGGCACGTCGCGCTTCGCGGTCTCCTCGACGACCGACTCGAGGTCCTTGTCGCCGCGCCCCGAGACGCAGACGACGACGCAGTCGCCGAGCTGTTCGGGCGTCGCGTCCTCCAGCCACGCGATCGCGTGGGCGGTCTCCAGCGCGGGGATGATCCCCTCCTCCTGGGAGAGGCGGTGGAACCCCTCGACTGCGGCATCGTCGTCCACGGTGACCGGCGCGACCCGTCCCTCGTCCACGAGGTGGGCCAGCTCCGGCCCGACGCCCGCGTAGTCGAGCCCCGAGGAGACGCTGTGTGACTCGACGATCTGTCCGTCCGCGTCCTGCAGGAGCTTCGTGCGCGCGCCGTGGAGGACGCCCTCGCTGCCGGTCGAGAGCGACGCGGAGTTGGGCGCGACGCCCCGCTCCTCGTCCACTCGGAGGGAGGCCCCGCCAGCCTCGACGGCGAACAGCGACACCCCCTCGTCGGGGACGAACGCCGAGAACGCGCCCATCGTGTTCGACCCGCCGCCCGCGCAGGCGACGACGCTCGACGGGAGCCGCCCCGCCCGCTCGCGCACCTGTCCTCTGGCCTCCTCGGAGATGACCGACTGGAAGTCCCGCACCATCGCCGGGAAGGGGTGGGGGCCGACGACGCTCCCGATGACGTAGTGGGTCGTCTCGACGGTCGTCGCCCAGTCGCGCATCGTCTCGCTAATGGCCTCCTTGAGGGTGCCCCGTCCGGTGTCGACGGGGGTCACGGTCGCCCCGTTGAGCCGCATCCGGAAGACGTTAGGGCGCTGGCGGTTCGTGTCCCGGCGGCCCATGTACACCTCGCAGGGCATCCCGAGGTGGGCCGCGGCCATCGCCGTCGCGGTGCCGTGCTGGCCCGCGCCCGTCTCCGCGACGATCCGCTCCTTGCCCATGTACTTCGCCAGCAGGACCTGCCCGAGGGCGTTGTTGAGCTTGTGCGCCCCGCCGTGGAGCAGGTCCTCGCGCTTGAGGTAGACCTCGGCGTCGTAGCGCGCGCTCAACTGCTCTGCGGGCTGGAGCGGCGTCGGTCGCCCGCCGAAGTCGCGGAGGCGCTCCCTGAACTCGTCTACGAACCCGTCCTCGTTGTCGAGGACGTACCGCTCGTAGGCGTCCTCCAGTTCCTCCAGGGCGGGCATCAGCGCCTCCGGGACGTACTGCCCGCCGTACCGTCCGAACGTGCCTGAACTCATGTGTCGTAGTCGTCCTCGTCGGCCGTATCCTCTGCGGAAGCGAGCCGCCGCACGTTCCCGGGGACCGCCGCTAGCCCGCCGCGCATGATCGCCGTCCCGACCAGCAGGCCGTCCGCGCCCGCCGCGCGCATCCGGCGGGCGTCCTCGGGCGTCGAGATGCCGCTCTCGGCGATCAGGGTCACGTCCGCGGGCGCGTCGGCCGCCACGCGCTCGAAGGTGCCGAGGTCGACCTCCAGGCGCGCGAGGTCGCGGTTGTTGACGCCGACGATCGCCGCGCCGGCGTCGAGCGCCTCGCGCAGCTCCCCCCTGCTGTGTACCTCCACGAGCGCCTGGAACCCGCGCTCGCGCGCCGCCGCCAGCATCCCGGGGAGATCGTCGAGGAAGCGGGCGATGAGCAGCACCGCGTCCGCCTCGACGGCGTCCAGGTGCCCGGGCGAGAGCAGGAAGTCCTTCCGCAGGACGGGCACGTCGACGGCCTCGCGGACGCGCCGGAGCGTCTCGGGGGAGCCCCCGAAGTGCTCGGGTTCGGTGAGCACCGAGAGGGCCGCCGCGCCGCCCTCGACCATCGCCCGCGCGAGTTCGACGGGGTCGTCGTCGTTCTCGCCGCGCGTGGTCGGGCTCGTGGGCTTCACCTCCGCGATCAGCGGCGTCCGGCCGTCCGCCTCGGCCGCCGCGAGCGCGCCGGGGAAGTCCCGCGGCGTCACGGAGACCGCACCGCCGGGATCCGGGCGCTCCCGCGCCGCCGCGAGGATCGACTCGACGGCGGGCGCGAGCGACTCGTTAGTGTCCATCGTTGATCACTGATGTACTAGTCTGGACATAAGGCTTGCGTCACGGGGCCGCGGACTTTTTCACCCCCGTGACGTACCGGGAGGTGATGGCGACCTTGGACAGCGGGGGAGACGACCTGACGCCGGGCGACGAGCCCGTGCTACTGGTTCACGGCTACGGCGACACGGGACAGACCCCGTGGTGGGGAACGCTCGAGCGGTACTTTCACCGCCTGGGGTACGACGAGCGGCGCGTCTCGACGCTCAGCTTCGGACCCCTCCTGGGGACGACGCTCTGGTCGCCCCGCCACTACGCCCGGCTGATCGGCCGCCGGGTCGAGGAGTTGCGCGACCGTCACGACAGCCGCGTCGACATCGTCGCCCACTCGATGGGCGGTCTCGGCGCGCGCTGGTACGTCGAGCGCGAGGGCGGGGCGGCGAACGTCGACGACCTCGTGACCCTCGGCACGCCCCACCGGGGGACGGACCTCGCGTACATGCACCTGTTCACCCCGGGCGGTCGAGCGATGATGCCCGACAGCGATCTGCTCTCGACGCTCAACGAGCGCGCGCCGCCCCGCGGGGTCTCCTACACGGCGGTCTGGAGCGACGACGACGGCCTCATCCGCCCCGGACGGAGCGCCGCGCTCCCCTTCGAGGCGACCAACGTCACCAACGTCCGCGTCTCGGGTCCCGGCCACATGTCGCTCGTCTCCGACAGAACCGTGTTCGAACGCTACGCCGCGCTGCTGTGAGGGACTCCCCGGGCGAATCGCGAGGGATCGACCGGGCGAATCGCGAGGGATCGACCGGTCGAATCGCGAGGGATCGACCGGTCGAATCGCGAGGGACCGCCCGGGCGAACGTTGATACCCCCCGTCGCCGTCGTCCACGTCATGGAAGACGAGTCGGGTATCTTCGCGCGGGAGTCCGCGTACCTGGAGCGATACGTACAGCTCGGGATCGCGAGCGGTCGCGTCATCTCGGTCTCGTTCCCCGCCGCGCCGGAGGACGACGCGGAACCGGATCACCCGCTGCTCGAACGCGTCGTCGCCTACCTGGAGGGCGAGCGCGACGACTTCGAGGACGTGACCGTGGCGCTCACCGTCCCGACCGCCCACCGGACGGTGCTGGAGGCGACCCGGGCGATCCCCTACGGCGAGCAGGTGTCCGTAGAGCGCCTCGCCCGGACGGCCGGCCTCGACGCCGACAGCGACGACGACCGGAACGTCGTCCGCGACGCGCTCGCGTCGAACCCCGCGCCGCTACTGATCCCGGACCACCGCGTCCGCGACGGGCCGAGCGCCGCCCCGCCGGAGGTCGAACAGCGGTTGCGGAGCCTGGAGGGGCTGTGAGGACGGATCCGTCGGTCGACTGAACTCGATCGCGCCGGTGACGTTCGACGCCGCCTCGCCGCTCCCGCTGTGACTCACGTTCCCCGCGGCGACCGCGTTCTCGCGGATGACCACCACGCCCACGTCGAGGGCCGTCCGCTCGCGGATCGCCTCGCGGAGTTCCGCCGCGGCGTCGGGCGACGCGCCGAGCGCGCGGACCGTCACGACGCTCGGTTGCCGGGAGAAGTAGCCCGTCTCGTAGTCGATGCGGATCGACAGCACCCGCATGTCGCTGTCGGCGGCGACCTCCTCGACGGTGTCCTCGAAGGCGGCGTTGCGCTGGAGGTCAGCCGTCGTGATCACGAGGAACGACGACAGGAGCGCGATCCCCAGGACGAGCGCCGCGGTGCGCTCGAGCGTCGCCCTGCGGACGACCTGCTGCTCGAACCAGTGGTGGGGGCGGTACCCGCGCAGCCAGAGGACGCCGAGGCTGGTGAGGTTGATCGAGAGGACGTTCACGAGCACCAGGATCGACGCGCTGACGACGAGGAGGGGGTCGCCGTACGCGACGCCGAGGCCGACGGCCGCCGCGGGCGGGATGAGCGCCGCCGCGATCATCACGCCGACGAGCGGCGCGCTCGCGCCCGCGCTCACCGAGAGCGCCCCCGCCGCGCCGGAGCCGAGCGCGACGACCAGCGAGAGCGCCCCGGGGTTGACGCGCGAGGCGACCTCGCTCAGCGTCCTGAGTTCGACGTTCGGCATGAGCGTCGCCTTCGCGAACAGGCCGAACAGCGTCGCGCTCAGGACGGCGAGGACGAGTCCCAGCGCCTGCGCCGAGACGCCCTCGCGGAACAGGTCCTCGTCGTTCACGACGCTGCCGACGCTCGCGCCGACGGCCGGGCCGAGCAGCGGCGCGATGACCATGCTCCCGACGACCACCGCCGCGCTGTCGGTCAGCAGCCCCGCCGCGGCGACGACGGCGCTGATGACGGTGAAGACGGCGAAGTTGGGCGTTATCTCCGCCATCTCGGCGGCCTGCGTCCGGAGTTCGTCGCGCGAGATGCGGTTTCGCTGGATCGGCTCCTCGCCGCTCTCCGCCATCTCCTCGCCCTGCTCGTCGACCCGATCCGAGAGCACCGCCCGCACGTCGCTGACGACCGCGTACCCGTCCCGGTCGATGCCCACGTCGCGGAAGGCGTCGAGGAGGTCCTCGACCGCGTCGTCGTCGACCGGCACGGAGACGACCGCACCGTACTCCCGCCCCGAGACCTCGTCGGTCAACGTGAACCGGAGGTCCCGATCGTCGAGTAGCCCGACGACCGCCTCCCGCTTATCGTCGGGGATCGACAGCTCGATGAGCCGCATGAGTGTGGCGTTCGATCGCTACCACCTTCCCACTGGCGGATCGGGTGACCGAGGGGCTATTCAGTCTCTGACGGCTACCCGGTGACATGGATCGCGCACCAGACGAGAGGTCCCCCGGCGCGACCGATCTGCAGACCGGTACTCGAGTCCGCATCGTGCTCAACCCCGAGAGCGGGAGCGCCGACCACGCCGGACGGGTTCGCGCCGTCGCGGACGAGCGCGGCTACGAGGTCGTCGAGACCGACTCCGCGGCCGACGCGCGCCGGGCGACGCGGGGTGCCCTCGACGACGGCGTGGACGTCCTCGCGCCCTGCGGCGGCGACGGTACGGTCAACACCGTCGTCGGGGCGCTCGCCGAGGCCGACGCGCTCGACGCGGTGACCCTCGGCGTCCTCCCGGCGGGGACGGCGAACCTCTTCGCCGGAAATCTCGGCGTCGAGACGCTCGACGACGGCTTCGACGCGCTCGACGCGGGTCGCCGTCGCCGCATCGACGTCGGTCGAGTTCGGGGCGCGGAGCGACGCTCCGCGCGCGGGCGGGACGCGCCCGACCGCCTCGACGGGCCGGACGAGGACGACGCCGGAACGACCGACGGCGCGGAAGCATCCGACCGTGTGGATGCACCCAACGACGCGGGAGCGACCGACGAGGGGGCGGTGTTCGTCATGTCCTGCGTCGCGGGGTTCCCCGCGGCCGCGAGCGGGGCCGCCGGCTCCGGCCTGAAGGCCCGCCTCGGGACGCTCGCCTTCGTGGTGAGCGCCGTCAGCGAGGCCACCGCGTACGAACCGCACCCGGTCGAACTCTCGATGGAGACGCCGACCGGCGGGCGGACGTGGTCGGGCGACGCCCTCTGCCTGCTCGTGGGCAACAGCCGCCGGTTCACCGGCGAGGGCGGACAGGGGGACGTCGAGGACGGACTGCTGGAGGTGGTGGTCGTCGAGTCGCTCGCGCCCCTGCGGGCGCTCCGCGAGGCGGCGGTCCATCGACTGTTCGACCGCGAGACGGGGGGCGTGACCCGGTTCGACGCCTCGGCGGCCGACGTCGCCTTCCTCGACGGTCCCGTCTCGGTGAGCCTCGACGGCGAACTCTCGACGCGCGAGTCGCTCTCGCTGTCCGCGGTCCCGGCCGCCCTCCCCGTGCTGGTCGGGCCCGACTACGACCCCGATCCGGCGACGTGAACGCCCGTGCGGGCCGGAGGCGACCCCAAACCCCTTTGTCGCCTGACTCGTAGCGTCGGGTAATGGCCACGTGCGACGTGTGTGGGAAGCAGGAGAACCTGCCGTATCGCTGCCGGCACTGCGGCGGCACCTACTGTGGCGACCACCGGCTTCCCGAGGCTCACGACTGCCCCGGCCTGCAGAACTGGGGCGACCCGGGCGGCGTGTTCGACAGCGGTTTCGACGACAGCGTGAACGACCAGGGGCGGGTCGCGACGGCCCGCCAGCGCGTCGCGAGGGCCGGCGGCCCGCTCTCGTACTTCCGGGGGAACGTCTCCTACCTCTTTCTCGGGATCATCGTCCTGGTGTTCATCGCCGAGCAGATCGTGCTCGCGACGCTCGGGCAGGACGCGTTCCTCTCCATCTTCGTCCTCTCCTCGCGGAACGTCTGGTACGTCTGGACGTGGGTGACGTCGGTGTTCTCCCACGCTCCCTTCGGCTTCTACCACATCCTCGGGAACGCCATCGTGCTGTTCTTCTTCGGCCCGCTGACCGAGCGGTACGTCGGCTCGAGGACCTTCGCCGCGCTGTTCCTGGTGAGCGGGATCGCGGCCGGACTCGCCCAGGTCGGCCTCGGCCTCGCGATGGGCGACCCGACCGCCGTCCTCGGGGCGAGCGGCGCGATCATGGCGATCCTCGGGGTGCTCACCGTCCTGAACCCGGACCTCAAGGTGTACCTCTACTTCTTCATCCCCATCCCGATCTGGGTGCTCACGTTCGGGTACGCGGCGCTGTCCGTGGCCGGCGTGTTCAGCGTCGACCTCTTCGGCGGCGGCGTCGCCCACTTCGCCCACCTCATCGGCCTCGTGATCGGCCTCGCCTACGGCGAGTACGCCCGCCGGCAGGGCGTCCGGGCGACGAGCCAGGTCCAGTTCGGCGGCGGGCCGGGCGGCCCCGGTCGCGGCCGCGGCCCCTTCTGACCCATGGAGGTCGCCCGCCCCGAGTTCCGACCCGACGCGGCCGCCTCGCGCGAGGAGATGGAGGCGACCCAGCGCGAGATCGCCGCGAGCGCCGTCTTCGAGGACCGCTTCGAGTTCGACCCCGCGCGCGCAGGCCGGCCGGAGGGCCCGCTCGTCGCGGGCGTCGATCAGGCCTTCCTCGACGACCGGGTGGTGAGCGTCGTGGTCGTCCTCCGGGGCGACACGGTCGTGGAGCGCGCTCGCTCCGTCTCGCCGACGGAGTTCCCCTACGTGCCCGGCCTGCTCTCCTTCCGCGAGGGCGGCCCCATCCTCGACGCCTTCGAGGCGCTCGACGCGCGGCCCGACCTGGTGCTGTTCGACGGCAGCGGCCGCATCCACTTCCGGCAGGCCGGCCTGGCGACCCACATGGGCGTCGCGCTCGACGTGCCCGCCGTGGGGGTGGCAAAGAGCCTGCTGTGCGGCCGGCCCGTCTCCCCCACCGACGAACTGGCGGAGGGAGCGCGCGTCGCGATCGAGGCGAACGGCCGCGTGGACGCGCCGAACGGGACCGTCGTCGGCTACGCCGTCCAGACCCGGCAGTTCGACTCCTACCGCATCAACCCGCTCTACGTCTCGCCGGGCCACCGCGTGAGCGCCGAGACGGCGGCCGACGTCGTCCTCGCCTGCCGGGGCGGGTACAAGCTCCCCGAACCGACGCGGCTGGCCGATGGGTACGCAGACGAGGTGAAACGGAGCGTCGATCGAGGCGGCGATTCTTAAGGTCGGGGGGAGTGTGTCGAAACCATGGCAAAGACCGCGCTCATCACGGGCTGTTCGTCCGGCATCGGTCGGGCGACCGCCCGCGCGTTCCTCGACGACGACTGGACCGTCTACGCGACCGCCCGCGACGCCGCCGACCTCGTCGACCTCGCGGACCTCGGCTGCGAGACGGCCGAACTCGACGTCACCGACGAGGAGCAGGTTCGCGCCGTCGTCGACGCCGTCCTCGGGGAGCAGGGCCGTCTCGACTGCCTCGTGAACAACGCGGGCTACGGGCAGTTCGGCCCCGTCGAGGACGTCACGACCGACGCGCTCCACCGCCAGTTCGAGGTGAACGTCTACGGCCCCCACCGGCTGATGCGCGCGGTGCTGCCGCACATGCGCGAACGCGGCGAGGGGCGCGTCGTCAACGTCTCCAGCGTCGCCGGGCGGATCTCGACGCCCGGGATGGGGGCGTACGCGGCCTCGAAGTTCGCCCTGGAGGCGCTCACCGACGCGCTGCGCAACGAAGTGGCACCCCACGGCGTCCGGGCGGTGCTGGTCGAACCCGGCCCCGTCGAGACCGGCTTCGCCGAGCGCGCCAACGGCGAACTGGAGGAACTCCCCCGGTCGGACGCCTACGAGACGGTCTACCGCCTCTACGACGACGGCGAGGTCTTCGGCGGGCAGAGCCCGATCGCCGTCCGCCCCGACCAGGTGGCGCGCACCGTCCTCGAGGCCGCCGTGACGCCCGACCCCCGGGCGCGCTACCCGGTCGGCGGGTTCGCCGAACTGAGCCTGAAGGCGCGCTACCTGCCCGACGGCGCGCGCGACACCGCCTTCTCGCTGCTCGAGCGCCTGCTGTGACCCCATGACCGACACACGTTCCCCGCGAACCGTCGCCCGCGAGTGCGTCGAGGCGGGCGTCGCCGCCGCCGATCCGGAGCGCGCCGTGCGCGAGCGGGTCGCGCTCGACGGCGAGACGCTCCGCGTCGGGGACGCCGCGTTCGACCTCGCGGACTACGACCGGGTCGTCGTCGCGGGCGGCGGGAAGGCCGCCGTCGCGGTCGCTCGCGGGCTGGAGACCGTCCTCGGCGAGCGGATCGACGAGGGAGTGGTCGTGACCGACGACCCGGGACGCCCGGGCGGAGACGAGGACGGGGACGGAGACGGGACGGAGGACCTCGACCGCGTCGAGGTCGCGGTCGGCGACCACCCGATCCCGAGCGAGCGCGGCGTCGCGGCCACCGGGCGCGTCGTCTCCCTGCTCGAATCGGCCGACGAGCGGACGCTCGTGCTCGCGCCCGTCACCGGCGGCGGGAGCGCGCTGCTCGTCGCGCCGACCGTCCCGCTCGACGAGATGCGGGCGACGACGCGCGCGCTGGTCGAGAGCGGCGCGCCCATCGAGGCGATCAACGCCGTGCGAAAGCGCCTCTCGCGGGTCAAGGGCGGCGGTCTCGCCGCGGCGTCGACCCCGGCGACCGTCGTCGCGCTGCTCGTGAGCGACGTGGTCGGCGACGACCCCGCCGTGATCGCGAGCGGGCCGTTCTGTCCGACCCTCCCCGACCTCGACGCCGAGACGGTCCTCGACCGCTACGACGTGACGGTGCCGGAGTCGGTCCGCGCCGCGCTGCGGGAACGATCCGACGAGGAAGTCGACGCCTCGCACGTGCACACTCACATGCTCGTGACGGCGCGCACCGCGCTCGACGCGGCCGGCGCGGTCGCTCGCGAGGCGGGCTACGATCCGCTCGTGCTCGCGTCGGGGATGCGCGGGGAGGCGCGCGAGATCGCCCTCGCGCACGTCGCCGTCGCGGAGGAGTGTCTCGCCGCCGGCGAGCCTGCCGACCCGCCCGCCGTCCTCCTCTCGGCGGGCGAGTGCACCGTCACCGTTCGCGGCGACGGCACCGGCGGGCCGAACCTCGAGTTCGCGCTCGCGGCGGCGCTCGAACTCCCCGAGGACGCGACGTTCGCCAGCGTGGACACGGACGGGCGGGACGGCGGGACCGACGTGGCGGGGGCGCTCGTCGACGCCGGGACCGTCCCTCCCGAGGACGCGGAGGCCGCTCGCGACGCCCTCGCGGCCAACGACGCCTACCCCTTCCTCGCCGCCCGCGACGCGCTGCTGCGCGTCGACAGCGCGACGAACGTGAACGACCTCCGGGTCGTCGTGCTCGACGCGCCGGAGGATACGCCCGACGCCGCGGCGGACTGAGGGCGAGCCGACGGTCAGAGCGATTCGACGGACCGACGGTCCGACGGTCCGACGGATCGACGCGGCAGATCGACGGTCGCCCCGCCCTCAGTCGAGGCAGGCCGCGACGACCCGCAGCATCGCCTCGCCGCTCACCTCGTCGGCGAACATCGGGACGCGCTTGATCTCGCGGGAGCGGAACACCTCCTGCGCGCGGTGGAGCGCCTTCTGCTGGCTCTGCCACCGGCGCTTGCAGAACTCACAGCCCTCCGTGTCGGGCTTGACGAACCAGTCGACGTCCGCGTCCGAGCCGACCACGTTCGATAGGTCCTCCGTGACGCGGTTGACGACGACCGATTGCGCGGGCACGCCGAAGTCGTCCAGTTCGCGGAGCAGGCGCTCGGACTCGACGACGCTCAGCCGTTCGGGGACCATCACCACCCGGAAGTCGGTTCGCGCGGGGTCAGAGAGCGCCGCGCGCAGGCGCTGGATGCGATCGGAGAGGTCGCGCAGTCGGTCGAGGCCCTCGCTCGCGTCCGGGTCGCCGAACGGGCCGGGCATCTCCCCGAGCATCCCGCTCATCCGCTCGCGGAAGGCGAGGATCCGCCCGACCATCGAGTCGAGCGCCTCGGGCAGCGAGAGCAGGCGGAGCGTGTGGCCCGTCGGCGCGGTGTCCACGACGACGCGCTCGAAGCGCTCGTCGTCGAGGTACTCGAGCAGCAACTGGAGAGCGGCCGTCTCGTCGGCCCCGGGCATCGCGCCGCCCATCGGGTTCGCCTCGCCCCCGCCGAACAGTTCGTCCATGCCGCCGAACCCCTGCTCGAACGGCGTCGCCTCCGCCGCCTCGGGGTCGATCTCCACCGCGTAGAGGGGGACGTCGTCGCGGATCCGTCCCGGTTCGCTCGGGATGGCCGTCTCCAGCACGTCCGACAGCGAGTGCGCCGGGTCCGTCGAGACGACGAGCGTGGGCGTCCCGTCGCTCGCGCTCGCGAGCGCCGTCGCCGCCGCCATCGTCGTCTTTCCCACCCCGCCCTTCCCGCCGTAGAGAACGTACCGCGGGGCGTCGACGCCCTCCGGCGTGAAGTCCTCGTCGTCGAGCGACTCGACGGCCTCGACCTCGACCTCGAACTCGTCGGCGCTCCCGCGCTCGACCGCGTCCGCGTCCGGATTCGCGCTCATTGCCGGGGCTACCCGGCGACGACTTGAGTACTCGTTGGTGTCCTGCGACGCCCGACGAAGGTTCAAGTACCGGAACGGAACCAGATCCCTCGGACGCCGCCTCGCGGCGCGGTCGTTCGACGTGGCCCCGACGACCGTCAGTCCGGATAGCCGATCGCTCCCCGATCCGCCGCTCCCCGCGCGATCGGCTGCGCACCGCGACCCCCATCCCCTCGCCAGTGACCTCTCCGATCCTCCGCCGGTGGCTACTTGCCCCCGCGGTCCCTCCCCCCGCCATGGCCGACGACACCCCGATCGCGGAGCGGGTCGGCGAGGCGCTGCGCGCGGCGGACGCCACCCTCGCCGTCGCCGAGTCGTGCACCGGCGGCCTCGTCGGGTCGCTCCTCACCGACGTGGCGGGCTCCAGTGACTACTTCGACCGGTCTGTCGTCACCTACTCCTACGACGCGAAGCGGGACCTGCTGGCCGTCTCCCGCGAGGCGCTCGACGCCCACGGCGCGGTGAGCGAGGCGGTCGCCCGGCAGATGGCCCGCGGCGTCTGCGACACCGCCGACACGACGTGGGGGCTGGCGACGACGGGCATCGCCGGCCCGTCCGGCGGGAGCGACGGGAAGCCCGTCGGGACGGTCTACGTCGGCGTCGCGAACGCCGCGCCCTGGGGTACCGGCGCGTCGCGGACGACCGTCGAGCGGTACGTCTTCGAGGGATCGCGGACCGAACTGAAGCGGCGGTTCGCCGAGCGCGCGCTGTCGGACCTGCTCGCGCGCCTCGAACGAGAAGTGCAAGAGCCTTAGCGGGCGCTCCCGAGAGTCGGCCCGTGAACAAAGAAGGTCACGTCGTCAACGGCCTCCTGCTGGGCGTCGGCCTGGGGTTCGTCCTCGAACCGGGAGGCGACGCGGGGACCCTCTACGCCGTCGTGGCGGTGACGGTGCCCGTGGTCCTCGGCGCGCTCCTCCCCGACGTGGACACCGCGTTCGGCGTCCACAGGAAGACGCTGCACAACCTGCCCGTCCTCGGGTTGTTCGTCGCCTTCCCCGTCGTCTTCGACAACCTCCACTTCGTCTGGGTGGGGGTGCTCACCCACTACGTCCTCGACGTCGTCGGCAGCAAGCGCGGCATCGCGCTGTTCTACCCGCTGCGGAGGGAGTACGGTCTCCCGACGGGCGTCGCCACGAGCAGTCGCTACGCAAACGCCGTCACGCTCGCCGTCACCGCCGCCGAACTCGCCGTCGCCTACGCGCTCGTCCGCGTCGCGCCCGGCGTCGTCGCGAGCGCGTTTCGGGCGCTCCCCGCGGGGATCGCCCCGTAGACGCCCGTCGTCCGAGAGTATCTACCGTCCCGTACCCCGGTCAGTACACCCGCACGTCGTCGAACCGACCCTCGTACGCGACGTGCCCCGGGTGGGTCGGTTCGGTCGCCGAGAGGAGGATCCGATCGACCTTCCCCCAGGTGTTCTCGTAGCCGAGGTGCGCGAACTCGAGCGCCCGCCGGAGGTTGTGTTCGAACCCGTCGCGGTGGAACACCCGCATCGACGCTCCCGATCGCAGTCTCGCGGCGAGGTCGGCCGCGCTCTCGATCGGCTCCTCGAACGTCGTCCACGCCTCGCCGATGCTCCCGCGGAGGTGGGCGTACGAGGAACCGAACCCCGGAAGCCCCGCGTGCCGCGCGATCTCGCGGGCCCGCTCGTTGTGAAAGTCCCAGTGCTTCGGGTTGTACACCTCGACGGCCCGAACGTCGTAGCGCTCGAGGTCGGCCGCGCTCAGGCTCACGTTCAGGAACTCGGGGTGGGGAGCCAGCGCCGCCGCGCCCTGGCGGTCGAGTTCGCACATCGCACCGTCGAGGGTGACGAAGTCGGGGACCGGCTTCGAGAGGCCCACCGCGAGGACGTGCTTGCGGTCGCGCCACGACCCCGTGAATATCTCGCGGGCGGGGATCACGAGGAGGTCGTCGTCGGAGAACGCGTCGGCCTTGGCCTCGATGCTCGGCAACCGAGTGAAGTGCGGCGCGTAGACGATGGCGTCGAGGCCGCGGGCCTTCGCCCGCTCGACGACGCGCTCGTCGAGGATCTTCACGTGCATGTCCACGCGGAACTCGTCGCTCACTCGCGGCGCTTCCGCCGCACGGAGGTTAGTGGTTGCGTTTTGCAGAATCCGACGACGCGTGTCAGCCAAGGCCGCGATTCGTGAATGGACGACCGTCGATCCGTTCGCGGGAGCGCGGAGAGCGCGTCAGCGCTCTTCGCTGTCCAGTACGCGGATCTGATCGCCGCGGACCGTGACGGGGATGGGGACGGTCGCCTCGTAGAGTTCGACCGTCACCTGGTCCTTGCTCTCGTCGATGCGCTGGACCTGCGCCTTCTCGCCCTTGAAGGGCCCGGCGATGAGTTCCACGATGTCGCCCTCCGCGATCCCCTCGACGTCGGGTTTCGGCGAGAGGAAGTGTTCGACCTCCATGATCGACGACTCCCCCGGAACGATCCCCCGCGCGTGGGGGATCTCGTCGAGGATGCGATCGAAGACGGTCGCGTCGTCGGCCTCGACCATCACGTAACTCGTCAGCGAGTCCGGCGCGAGGACGGCGTGAATGGACTCCTCCTCCCGGTTGACGAGCATGTCTGCGACCGTCCGCTCCTGGCTGGCCGTGGTCTTGACGGCGTAGATGGGCATTAGACGCCTCCGGGGAGGAGCGTCATGATCACGAAGATGACGAATCCGATGAAACCGACGAGCACGATGCCGGCCCCGGCGATGAGCGCCACCTGTGCGAACTCCTCGCGCGAGGGGGTGCTCGCCAGCTTCAGCACCCGAACGTACGAAGAGAGGTCTTTGGGAACTTCCATACCCGCCCTTACCGACGGGCCTTTTTCTATCTTTCTACCTTTCTACACCCCGACTGGCGAAGAAACGTCGGCCCGTCGGCCCATCGGTGGTCGGCGGAAGAGCAAACGGGAAGGGAGAGATCGAGAGCGGGGGAAGGGGGATCGAAACCCCCGCGAGCGTCACTCGACGTAGTCGATGTCGTCGCCGTCGTCGGTGAGTTCGCGGGTGTCGACCTGCTCCTGTCCGTCGCCCTTGCCGTAGATCTGCGGCGACTCGACGCCGGTCACGACGACCATCGTCTCCATCTTGCTCTCGAACTCGGCGTTGACGCTCGCACCCCAGATGATCCGCGCGTCGGTGTCGACGCGCTCGTAGATCTCCTCGACGACGCCCTCCGCCTCCTCGATGCTCATGTCGGGACCACCGACGACGTTGATGAGCGCGGAGTTGGCGTTCTGGAAGTTCACGTCGAGCAGCGGGGAGCGGAGCGCAGAGCGGATGGAGTCGCGCGCCTTGTTCTCGGAGTCGGACTCGCCGAGGCCGATCATGGCGACGCCGCCGTTCTCCATGATCGTCTTCACGTCCGCGAAGTCGACGTTCACCAGCCCGGGCTTCGTGATGAGTTCGGTCATCCCCTTGACCGAGCGCATCAGCACGCGGTCGCAGATCTTGAACGCGTCCTGCAGCGGCAGGTTCGGCGCGTAATCGAGCAGCCGGTCGTTCGGGATGACGATGACGGTGTCCGCGACCGAGCGGAGGCGTTCGAGGCCCGCGTCGGCGTTCGCGCGGCGGCGCTCGCCCTCCGCGGTGAACGGGATCGTCACGACGGCGATGGTGAGCGCGCCGGCCTCCTGGGCGGCCTGCGCGACGACCGGTGCGGAGCCCGTGCCAGTGCCGCCGCCGAGTCCCGCGGTGATGAACACCATGTCGGAGTCGCCGATGGCCGACTGGATGTCCTCGATGTTCTCCTGGGCGGCCTCCTCGCCGATCTGCGGGACCGACCCCGCGCCGCGTCCGCCGGTGCGGGTGCGCCCGATGAGGATCTTCGTGTCCGCCTGCACCTGTTCGGCGAGGTGCTGGGCGTCGGTGTTCGCCGCGACGAGCCGCGCCCCGTGGATGCCCTCCTGGGCCATCCGCGTGACGGTGTTGCCGCCGCCGCCGCCACAGCCGAACACCGTGATCTTCGTCTCGAGGTCGCGGACGATCTCCGCGAGTTCCTCGTCGGTCATCGTCCCGGCGGACGATACCGGGTCGGTGTTCTGGGGACCCGCGCCCCCGACCCCGTTCCCACGCGGGGCGTTCTCCTCCCGTTCGCCTTCGGCCTCGTCGATGGCCTCCTCGATAAGCGAGTCCATACCTGCGCGATGAATTACAGACGCGAAATAACTATCTTTCGCCGTTTGTCTGACGGTCGTCAGACGTTCACGAAAGTCTGAACGTCCGCTCGCGCTCCCGGCGGACGGCGGCGGGGTCGATCCGCTCGCCGTCGACGGTCACCGCCTCGCCGTCCGCCAGTCGACCGAACGCCGGCCCCTCCGGGACGCCCGCCTCCCGGGCCAGGCTCGGGTCGAACGCCATCTCCCGGGCGACCGCCGCGTCGCCCTCGCGGACCACCTCGTCGTACTTCTCGCGGAGGACGGCCAGGAGCGCCTCGACGAGCGCGCCGCGGTCGCCCCGCGCGGGGACGACCGCCCGCCCGGCGAACAGCGTCCCGTTCTCCGCGGTCGTCACGGCGATCGACCGCTCGCGGGCGGCCGCGAGGACGCCCTCGCGGTCGATCCCGTTGGCCTCCGCGAGGAGTTCGTCGGGGAGGCCGACGACCGTCCAGTCGTTCCACTCGTCGGCGTCGACGTCGGTTCGGCTGCCGAACCGCAACCCCTCCTCGACGGTCGCCACCTCGTCCTCCAGCCGTTCGACGAGGTCGAGGGGGACGCCCGACGTCGCTCGCACCCAGGTCTCGCTCACGACGCGGTAGCCGAGGTCCTCCACGACCTCCACGAGGTGCGGGCGGGTCCCCTCGACGAGCGCGTGACGCGCGCCGCTGCGCTCGAACGCCCGGTCGATCACGTCCGGGTGGGCCCTGACGGGGCCGAGTTCCTCCAGTGACCAGTCGGCGGCGACGTGCCCGACCGCCCAGTCGGTCTCGCGGACGACGCGCTCGAAGCGGGGGGCGTAGTGGCCGCCGCCGAAGCCGACGAGCGTCCGCTCGCGGTCGGGCGCGACGCCGCGGAGGTCGAGGATGGCCTCGGCCACCGCCCGCGCGCCCGCCGGGTCGCGCCACTGCGCCTCCTCGCTACCCAGTTCGACGAACATCGATGGCGTCTCGATCGCGGTCGGCCCGTGGTGGGTGCACTCCGTCCCGACCGCGTACCCCTCGGGGGCGCGTTCGCGGAAGGCGTCGAGCACGCGAGCGTGGGCGTTCGGACAGGCGCGGGCGAAGGCGCGGTCCTCGCCGCCGTAGGTCGCCTCGCCGAAGTTCCCGGTGTGGTGGGCCGTGAGTAGCGGTCCGGTGTCCCCCGAGTGGCGGGAGGCGAACGCGAGCAGGTCGGGGTCGTCGAAGGCCTCGTCGGCGCGGTCGAGATCCAGATGCAGCGCGTCGAACTCGCGCAGTTCGGCGTCCGGGAGACGGTAGACGGTCCCGCCCCCCTCGGCGTCGGGGCGGGCGTCGTCCTCGGTCGCGGTCCAGTCGGCGAGCGCGAGCAGGTGCTCGCCGACGTGGACCGACGCGGCGTCCCCGCGGCTGACGACGATTCCGAGCACGGGAGGAGCGTGGCGGGCGGCGGGCTAAACGGCGTCGGTGTGGACGGAGGGGCGAGGAGGGGCGAGGAGGTGAGAGAGGACGGTGAGAGGAGCGGAGCGAGAGACGGACGAAGACGAGAGCGGGGAATCGAGGAGCGAGCGTCGGGCGCGACCGGGACTCAGTCGTCGGCGCGTTCGGCCTGCGGCTGGGACGACCGGATGGCGTCCTGGGCGGTCGTGGCCGTCCGGGAGAACAGCCGCCGGAGATCGTCGCGCCGCCGGTAGAACAGCCACAGTCCGAGAACGAGGTAGACGACGGTGTAGGCGTAGAGGACGTCGATGCTGAGCGCCTCGGCCCTGGCCTCGGGCAACGTCTGGATGAGGACGAACTCGATGACGACCTGCGAGACGAACAGGACGAGCAGGCTGATCGCCTCGCGCATGCTGATCTCGAAGTTGGACAGGATGGCGAGCGCGAACAGGCTCTGTGCGGCGGTGATCCAGATCTCGGCGACCTGCTTCTGATCGAACGGGAGCGCCCCGAGGTGGCCTGCGGCGATGCTGTAGACGACGGCGAGGGTGCCGATGAGCAGCGTCCACTGGTTGAGCTTCGAGGAGATGAGCGCGTTGAAGCCGGCGGTCGAGCGCGCCTTGTTCACGAGGTAGGCGACGACGATCAACTCGGGGCTCTCGCTCGCCAGCGGCGCGATCCACTGAATCATGAAGAACGGCGGAACGCCGGCCTGCTCGCCCAGGATCTCGAGTCCGTGAGCGAACGGTTCGACCGCGATGAAGATCATCGTGCCGGAGTAGGCGAACAGCAGGATCACGCTGGCGATCCGCGGCCCCTTCGAGAACGACTGGAGGTACGCCGGGACGCCGACCTGCCCCTCGTGTTCCTCGACGTCGCCGCGGATGATGATCGAAATGTAGAGGAGGTAGAGACCGACGAGGACGGCGGTGTCGACGAGGCCGATGCCGCCGGCGGGACCGCCGTTGTCGAGCGTCGCCATGCTGAACGGGACGAAGAACGCGAACGCCGTCGCCGCGAGCAGGAAGGCGATCTCGGTGGCGATGTCGCGGTCGAGTTCGACCGCGTCGCGGAGGAACCCGTCGCGGAATTTGACGGCGGGGTCGTGGGACGTCTTCGCGCGGAAGACGGTGAAGAGCGCGATGGCCGACCAGCCGATCCCGATGAGGATGCGGTTCGCCCCGGTCATGTTGGCGACCGCGAGGTTGGCCGCCTCGGTCCCGCGCGCCGTTCCCTCGAAGGCCCCGGCCTGCCACGCGTAGAGCGCGTCGACGGCGTACTCGGGGGCGACGGCGAGCACCGCCAGGACCGCGATGGCGAACGCCCGGGGGACGTCCTTCTCGGCCGTCTCGGCCCCCCACGCCAGCAGGAACGACGCGCCGAGGACGGCGAGCCCCGCCACGACGACCGTCGTACCGGCCGGGAGCGTCTCTCCGGGCGAAACGTGTCCGCCGTGGGTCGCCCACGTGAAGACCCACGGGAGCGTGAGAAGCACCGTCAGAGCGACCGCAGTAAGCGGATGGCGAAGACGACGTAACATCGTGTGAAGTGGCGCGAGGAGCGTACGTATCTCTTTTGTTACGTTCCGATTCGAGCGGGCCGAGACGGGAGAGAGGACGACGCGGTGCCCCTCGTCCCACCGGCCCGTCGGCGCGCGTCGACCGCCTCGCTTATCGCCCCTCGTTCCGACCGGTCGCCCATGCAGGTGTTCGGACTCATCGGCAATCCCGTCGGGCACTCCCTCTCGCCGCCGATGCACGAGGCGGCCTACCGCGAACTCGATATGGACGCCCGGTACGTCACCTTCGAACCCGAGCCGGACGACCTCGCGGACGCCGTCTTCGGCGCGCGGGCGCTCGGCATCGCTGGCCTGAACGTCACCATTCCGTTCAAGCGCGACGCGCTCGACCTCGTCGACCCCGATCCGCTGGCCGCGCGCATCGGCGCGGTCAACGCGATCGACGTGCCCGCCATGCGCGGCTACAACACCGACGCCGAGGGGGCGGTGCGCGCGCTCCGCGAGCACGGCGTCGACCTCGCGGGGACGGCCGTCGTCGTCGGGGCGGGTGGCGCGGGCCGGGCGGTCGCGTTCGGCCTCGCCGACGAGGGGATGCGGGTCCGGATCGCCAACCGCACCGTGGCGCGGGCCGATGAACTCGCGGCGGCGGTGGGCGGCGACGCCACCGCGTGCGGTCTCGACGGCCTCCCCGACGCGCTCGCGGACGCCGACGTGCTCGTCAACGCCACGAGCGTCGGCATGGAGGAGGATCGATCGCCCGTGCCCGCGGAGGCGCTCCACGCCGACCTCGCGGTGCTCGACGCGGTCTACGCGCCGGTCGAGACGCGCCTGCTCCGGGACGCGGACGCGGCGGGGGCGACGACCGTGGACGGCGCGTGGATGCTCCTCTATCAGGGGGTCGCGGCGTTCGAGCGCTGGACCGACCGACCCGCGCCCGTCGCGGCGATGAACGACGCGCTTCGGGCAGGTCTTTAATAGTCCCTCCCTATCTACTACCGGATATGAGCCTCATCGAGAAAATTAAGTCGGTCCTCGGCATCGGGGATTCTTCGAAGGGCGGTGAGTCGCGGCCATCCGCCGGCGTCACCGTCGAGCGCGAACCGTCGGAGAGCGACGCGGTCGAGACGGGGCGCGAGTCCGCCGCGGCGGACACGGACGCGACCGGATCCACGGGGTCGATCACCGAGGAGCCGCCGGAGGAGGACGTCGAGGCGGCGGCAGAGCCGGCGGAGGCCGCCGGCCCCGCCTCGCAGTCCGAACAGCCCGAGGACGTGGAACCGTCGGTCGAGGAGGGCGAGACCGAGGGCGCGGAGGCGGAGGACGCGGAAACCGAGACGGCGGCGGAGACTGACGAGACCGCCGCGGAGGAGACCGAACCGGAGGAGACCGAGTCCGAGGCGATCGCGGAGGAGGAGGCGGCGGGGGCCGGAACCGACGCCGCCGCCTCCTCGGAGACGCTGGTCGACGAGGAGGAGGGCGTCGAGCCGGGGGAGGCCGCCGGCCCCGCCGGCGCCGAGACGGGCGACGAAGCCGCCGAACCCGCCGAGGCGGCGGGGCCAGCCTCGGGAGAACCGGAGACGGTCCGCCCCGTCACCCGCCTCAAGGGGATCGGTCCCGCTTACGCCGAGACGCTCGCCGACGCGGGCGTCGAGTCGATCGACGACCTCGCGGACGCCGACGCGGAGGCGCTGTCCGACCGGACGGGCATCTCCGCGAAGCGCATCCAGCGGTGGATCGACCGGGCGAGAGAGCGCTGACGACCGGTCGACGAGCGTCCGTCGCCGATCGCAAGACCGTTATCCCGACTCGTCCTCCGTGACGGTGATGCCGACGGTCGCGACCGACCGGGACGACTTCACCGCGGCGGCGAGCGGCGCACCTCCCGACGCCCGCGTCCCCGCCGAGGTGCGCGTCGCGGCCAACCCGTTTCTCGCCTACCGCCGCGCCCGCGACGGCTCGCCGTCGGTCTTCCTCGAGACGAGCGGCGGCCGCCCCGGGTGGGGCTACTTCGCCGTCTCGCCGATCGAGACGCTGACCGTCGCGCCCGACGCGGACGGGGGGAGCGACACGCTCGACTCGCTCGACTCGCTCGGAACGCTCGCCCGCCGACTCGACCGCGAGACGCTGATCCGGGGCGACTGTAACGTACCGTACCCCTGCGGGGCCTTCGGCTGGCTCTCCTACGACGTCGCCCGCGAACTGGAGGACCTCCCGGAGTCGGCGGTCGACGATCGCGCCCTGCCGCACCTGGAGGTGGCCGTCTACGACGCCGTCGCGGCGTGGGAGGAACCGCACGACGGCGAGACGACCCTCCGGGTGACGGCCTGCCCGCGCGTCGGCGACGACCCCGCCGCGGCGTACGAGCGCGGGCTGGACCGGGCGCTCGCGCTGGCCGAGCGCGCGACGGCGGGCGACCCCGCCGTCGGTCCGCCGCCGGTCGCCGCGAGCGAGGTGCGCTTCGAGCGCGAGTGCTCGCCCGCGGCGTTCGCGGAGCGCGTCGCCCAGGTCGAGGAGTACGTCCGAAGCGGCGACACCTTCCAGGCGAACGTCTCCCAGCGCCTGCGCGCGCCGGCCGCCGTCCACCCCGTCGAGGTCTACGCCGCGCTCCGCGAGGTGAACCCCGCGCCCTACTCGGCGCTGGTCGAGTTCCCCTCCTGTGACCTCGTCTGCGCCAGCCCGGAACTGCTCGTCCGCCTCGAGGGCGACCGCGTCGTCACCGAACCCATCGCCGGGACACGACCGCGCGGCGCGACCCCCGAGGCGGACGCGGCGCTGGAGCGCGACCTCCTCGCGGACGGGAAGGAGCGCGCCGAGCACGCGATGCTCGTCGACCTCGAACGCAACGACCTCGGGAAGGTGTCCGAGTACGGGAGCGTCGAGGTGACCGAGTACCGCCGCGTGGACCGCTACTCGGAGGTGATGCACCTCGTCTCGCTCGTCGAGGGTCGCCTGCGCGAGGGGTGCGACCTCGCGGACGTGATCGCGGCGGTCTTCCCCGGCGGGACCGTCACCGGCGCGCCCAAGCCCCGGACGATGGCGATCATCGACGAGGTCGAGGCGACCCGCCGCGGGCCCTACACCGGGAGCATCGGTGCGTTCGGCTTCGACGGCCGGGTAACGCTCAACATCGTCATCCGGACGCTCGTACGCCACCGCGAGGAGTACCACCTGCGCGTCGGCGCGGGGATCGTCCACGACTCGGTCGCGGAGCGCGAGGACGAGGAGACGCTGGCGAAGGGTCGGGCGCTCGTGAACGCGCTCGACGCCGCGCTCGAAGAGCAGCGGTTGACGATGGAGGGACGATGATCCTACGAGAACGGACACGGCATCCGCGAGCGACCGCAGGGAGTGAGCGGTTCACCGGGCGCGAACGCAGTGAGCGCCCGGCCTTTTTTGGTCCTTCCAGAACCGCGTGGCGGTTCTGGAAGCCTGTTGGACGCGAAGCGTCCAACAATGCAGATTTTTTGGCGGGGTTCGAGGCGCGGCGAAGCCGCGCCGAGGACCCCGTGAAAAAAGGTGGTTGTCCGTGATCCTCGTCGTCGACAACTACGACTCGTTCGCGTACAACCTCGTCCAGTACGTCGGCGTCCACGACGAGGTGGTCGTCCGGCGCAACGACGCGATCGACGCGGCGGGGATCCGGGCGCTCGACCCCGACGGGATCGTCGTCTCGCCCGGCCCCGGAACGCCCGAGGCGGCGGGCGTCTCGACGGCCGTCTTCGCCGACCTCGACTACCCGACGCTCGGCGTCTGCCTCGGCCATCAGGCGCTCTGCGTCGCCAACGGCGTCGCGGTCGGCCACGCGCCCGAGGTCGTCCACGGCAAGCCCTCGACGATCACGCACGACGGCCGGGGGATCTTCGCGGGCCTCCCCGAGCGCCTCACGGTCGGTCGCTACCACTCGCTCGCGGTGACCGACCCCGACCTCCCCGCCTCCCTCGAGGCGACCGCCCGGACCGACGATGGGGTGGTGATGGGCGTCCGACACGCCGAGCGACCGCACGAGGGCGTCCAGTTCCACCCGGAGAGCATCCTGACCGAACACGGCGAGCGAATGGTGCGGAACTTCTGTCAGCTATGTACTACCACGTGAACGGCCAACTGGTACCTGCCGAGGAGGCGACGGTGAGCGTCCGCGACCGGGGCTTTCTCTACGGCGACGCCGCCTTCGAGACGCTCCGCGCCTACGGCGGCGAGGTGTTCGAGTGGGACGCCCACCGCGCGCGCCTGGAGCGCACCTGCGAGGCGCTCGGCATGCCCGACGCCGCACCGGACGACCTCGCGCTCCGGATCGCGGAGGCGCTCGACGCGAACGACCTCGAAGACGCCTACGTCCGCGCCTCGGTCACGCGAGGCGTCCAGCCGGGACGGCTCACCCCCGCCGAGGACGTGGACCCGTCGGTCGTGGTCGTCGTCGAACCGCTCCCGCGGGGCGGCCTCGGCGGCGAGTCGGTGTGGGACGGCCCCGCGGTCGTCCAGTCGGTGAAGACCCGCCGGACGGCCCCGAACGCGCTCCCGCCCGACCTGAAGACGCACAACTACCTCAACGGGATCCTCGCGCGCCTCGAACTCCGGCGGGCGTCGAGCGACGCCTACCGCCCCGACGAGGCGCTGATGCGCGACGCCGACGGGTTCGTCGCGGAGGGGGCGACGAGCAACCTCTTCTTCGTGGACGACGGGACGCTCAAGACGCCGGCGGAGGGGTCGATCCTCCCGGGGGTCACCCGGCGGGTCGTCCTCGACCTCGCCGCGGACGAGGTGTTCCCCGTCGAGGTCGGCCGGTACGCGCCCGACGACGTGCGCGGGGCCGACGAGGCGTTCCTCACGAACACGACGTGGGAGGTGCGGCCGATCGCGAGCGTGGACGGCATCGAGGTCGGCGCGGGGCCGATCACCCGCCTGCTGGCGCGCCTGTTCGACGAGCACGTCGAGGAGCGCTGTTACCGTCGGGAGTCGTCCCGGCGAGAGCCGTCCGCGCCCGACGCGCCCGACGCCGACGACGGCGACGACGGCGACGACGGCGACCACAACCCTTGAACCGTCGGCGACCGAACGCGAGGCATGGACGAGGACCGCCGCATCGCGAGCGTTGAGGAGGTGCCCGAGGACGGGACGCTGCTGTTCACCGTCCGCGACGGGTTCGACACGGAGGAGGTCGTCCTGATCAGACTCGCGACGGAGGACGACGAGGGGGCGACCGGCGGGGACGCGTCGGTCGCCGCGTGGAAGAACTACTGTCAGCACTGGACGGACGTGCGCCTCGACAAGGGGAGCGGCGCGATGGTCAGAGACGGCGAGATCGTCTGTCAGCGCCACGGCGCGACCTTCGAGCGGGACTCCGGCTACTGTACCTTCGGTCCCTGCGAGGGGGCCTACCTGGAGGAGGTGGCCGTCGCGGTCGAGGACGGCGCGGTCTACCTCGCCGACGACCGCTACGAGTTCGCCAACCTCGGCCCCTCCGGCGAGCACGACCTCTCGACGGGGAGCCGCATCGACTTCTCCGGTACCTGACCGCGCTCATCGGCCCGCGGCGTCCCTCGGTCCGCGCCGCCTCGCCTTTCGCGCCGATCAGCGGATCGTGAACGTCGGTTCCTCGACGCTCTCCGCCTTGCACTCCGGGCACCGCGAGGGGCGATTCAGGAGGTCGTCGAACCCGTCGAACCCGCACTCGCGACACGCCGGGGGCGCGACGAGCAGCCGTTCGTCGGTCCCGTCGAGCGACTTCGCGATGTGTTCGACGTGCGAGAGCGCCGTCCCGGTTCGAACGCCGAATTCGGCGGCGAGGGTGCCGGGGGCGGCGGGTTCGCGGCGGAGGTGATCCGCGATGCGCTGGCGGGTCGTCTCGCGCTCGGTGCGCATGCATCGACGCTCGACGCCGACCGGTAAAACCCTTTCTCGGGGTCGCGAATCCGAACGTTCCGAGTTTGAAGCCGCAATGCCTATGCGCGCGGGAGGAGACGCGGCGAGTATGTACGCAGTCGTCTTGGCGGGTGGCTACGCGACTCGACTCTGGCCGATCACCCGCCACCGCCCGAAGATGCTCCTCCCGGTGGGCGACACGACGGTCATCGATCGTATTCTGGCGGAACTGGAGGCGGACGACCGCATCGATCGGGTCTACATCAGCACGAACGAGCGCTTCGCCGGCTCGTTCGAGCGGCACCTCGACGACGAGCACTACGAGAAGACGCAGCTCTCCATCGAGGAGACGGTCGCGGAGGACGAGAAGTTCGGCGTCATCGGCGCGCTCGCCCAGCTCGTCGAGCGCGAGGGGGTGGACGACGACCTCCTCGTCGTCGCCGGCGACAACCTCATGGGCTTCTCGATGGGGGACTTCCTCGACGACTTCGAGGAGCGCGGCGCGCCCACGCTGGCCGCCTACGACGTCGGCTCCCGGGAGAAGGCGACGGATTACGGTCTGGTCGCGCTCGACGGCGACCGCGTCGTCGACTTCCAGGAGAAACCCGAGGATCCGAAGAGCACGCTCGTCTCCATCGCCTGCTACGCCTTCCCCGAGGAGTCGGTCCGCTTCGCGGAGTACCTCGAGGGCGACAACAACCCCGACGAACCGGGCTGGTTCATCGAGTGGCTCCAGGCGAACGAGGCGGTCTACGCCTACCAGTTCGACGAGCCCTGGTTCGACATCGGCACGCCCGAGGCCTACCTCGAAGCGGTGGCGTGGGCGCTCGACGGCGGGACCCTGGTCGCGGAGGACGCCCGGGTCGAGGACTGCGACCTCGGCGGGAACGTCCACGTGATGCCCGGCGCGACCCTCTCCGACGTGTCGCTCTCGAACGCCGTCGTCTTCCACGAGACGGCGGTCGTCGGCGCGTCGATCTCCGACTCCATCGTCGACGAGCACTGTCGCATCGAGGGGAAGGACCTGCGGGGCTCGCTCGTGGGGTCGTACTCGCGGTTGCAGTAGGTGAGACGGGTCACCGCGAGTTACCGGAAGCGACCGCCCTCGATCGCGAACCCGCCGACCGTCAGTATCACGCCGACGAGCGGCAGCAGGAGCACGATCGGGGTTCAAAAGAGCTGTGTGACGAAGATCGCCAGGAGCGTCAACTCGACGCCGAGCACCATGTATCGTAGCCCTTCCGGCCCTGAGAATTCGTCATGCGGTGGCTGTGTGCGGGGTCGTATATACAGCTACGCGTGTCCTTCCGGCCGTGGATCACCACCGAGCACGGCCGTTCGACGCGACCGTGTGTCTGCGGTGTCGAATCACCGAGTTACGTTCTTCGACCGCAGTGCAGTGACTCGACGAATCGCCCCGTCGGACGACTCCGTACTGACCTCTAACTGTCGTACGCCACGAGCATGGACCGTAAACCGAGTGAGGTACCCGAGCTACAGATACGGACGTGGACTCACCGGACAGAACATCGGCGACTCGGTGAGGAGGTGTCGCAAGACGCGAACGTGTCCGGACCCGACGACGAGCACCATCCGCTCGTCGCCGGGCTCCATCGCTCGCCAGAGGTTGTGGACCATCCGAATGTTCCGGTCGTACCACGTCGCGAGCAACCGCGGACCGCCGAAGTTGTCCCCCTCCCCCCACGGGATGAACCTGTGGAACATCCCCTCGTGATTGACCCGGAGGTGCTCCTCTCGATTCATCCAGCGCAGGTACTCGGGAATAGTCGAGTCGGCGAGTCGCTCGTTCTGCTCGCGCTCGAACGCTTCGAGATCAGTCACGGTGACCTGCGTCTTGGCGTCCGGTTCGACTCCGCGCTCCTCCAACGCCTCCGCGTCTTCGTTGGCGAGCCACACCGGGTAGTCGATTGGATAAACCTGCTCGTGATCCAGCACCTCCGCGAGTCGAAATCCGATCTGGACGACCTCGCTCCGACACTCCGTGTGTAATTCGTCGCGATACGGGTGCGGAGGCTCGATCTCCTCCTCCCGTTCGTATGACCGTACACCGGCGCGGTACTCCCGATAGAGCGCGTTTACCTCGTCGCTCCGGTCGTAGGGACGCTCGACGGCGACCCGCTGGGGCTCCCACTTCACGAGGCAAGCAACCAGGTCTGTGAGTTCGTCCTGCCGGCGTTCCGTGAGAACGTCGTCCGCGTCGACGTTCACCGTGTCTAACCCCGGATTGTCCATGTGATACGTCCCGAGTAGGAGCACTCGCACTTGGCCGGGCTTGCACTCCGGCCACGCGTCGGAAACCGTTTCATCTATTTTATTCTCTGCCATCAGATGCGAGATCCTGCCTCTTGAATATAAACCCCCTTTCCGTGGTTCTCAGAGCGTATACCGTTCGATACGGGGATCACAATGACGCCGTCCGTAGAGGAACGGTGAACGATTCACATCGCTCGGGGGGTGTCTAACGCCCCGTCGATGTGAATCGGGACAGCGCAGGTCTCGGTTCCATCTTCGTACTGTAGTGTGACCATCACGCTTCTGGGAAAGGTCCGAAGGAGGGAGAGATAATCGGGATTGACACGGGGGTCATACGACGCAGTGACGTGGACGCCGTCGGTACTATATCCACTCCCGGTGTACCCATCTGAATTGGTATACCGTCTCTCGAGAAGGGTCTGCACTCGGTCATTGGCGATTCGATAGCAGCGAAAACGCGTGTACTGTTCGAACGGAACGGTCGCGTATCTCGGTTCGTCCCCTCCTCGCGCAACCACCAGGCGGACAGTGTCGTTCGACGGATAGTACCGACCATCCCCGAAGTCGAGAGTACCTGTCGCGGTTATCGGGTCGTCGGCTGTTCCCGCTCCAACGCCGCTCACCCATGCTCCCGCGAGAAAGACCACGACGCACGCAGTGATCACACTCAAAGCCAAAGAACGGCGAGGAATTCGAGAGGTCATTATCCTCGACAAACACGATCCATCAGGTAAGCTTTCCGTCGCCCCGCGTCGTCTTCCTCGTCGGATCGTACTTCGGCGTATTCGTGGTGCTCGGCGACCTATATCGCGGTTCTATCGAACGATATCTTCTTGTCAACGACCTGCTTCTCGAGGCCATGAGTTCCGCTCTCCTCGTCGTGGATGTTCAGCACGCCTTCTTCGAAGATCCGGGACTCGCTCACGATGCCGATGCGGTACTGGGCAGGATCACTGACCTCGTCGCCGACGCTCGCGATGCCGAGGTTCCAGTCGTCTACGTCCAGCACGACGGCGAGTCCGGTCACCCCGCCGAGGTCGGGACGCGCGGCTGGGAGATCGCCGACCGGATCGTACCCTCCGACGACGAACCGGTCATCAGAAAGCGTGCCTGCGACAGCTTCGACGATTCTGACCTCGGTACGGTGCTCCGCGAGCGCGATGTCGAGCGAGTGGTCACGGTCGGGTTCGCCACCGAGCAGTGCGTGGATACGACCTGCCGTCGGGCGCTCAGCGAGGGATTCGACGTCACGCTAGTCAGCGATGCTCACACGACCGTCGACCGCGACGACCTCCCCGCCACGACGACCATCGTCCACCACAACGCCGTCCTTCCGACCGTCGTCCATCCGGAGCGCGCCGTCACCGTTCTACCGTCCGCCGAAGTGGCGTTCGATCGCTCGTCGACGACGGTTTAGTCGGTCGTCAGTCGCCGAGCCACGCGTCCTCGATGCGAAGTCGACCACGCGTCCCGTCCCACTCCGTCTCGTACTCCAGCACCTTTCTGCTCGTCGGGTTTCCTCGCTCGCGCTCCGCGCTCGCTACGGGAACCGCTCCTCGCAAAATCTGCACCAAAAGGGCCGTCCCTCGCTCGCTACCGCTTGCTCGGGACGGTGAACCGCGCTCGCTTCGCTCGCGCGGACGCTCCGTCTACGCTAGCCACGCGTCCTCGATCTGCAACCGCCCCCGCGTCCCGTCCCACTCCGTCTCGTACTCCAGTTCGATCCGTCGCTCCATGTGCGGCGCGTCCACGACCAGCGTCTCGAACTCGCCGCCCTCGCCGAGGACGTGGACGCCGTAGCGGTCGTTGAGCGCCTCGAGGTCCGCGAGGGCGTCGGCGTCCAGCGTACGCCCGAGCCAGGACTCGTCGAGGCCGGCCGCCGCGACCTGGACGATCAGGACCTCGAAGCCGGCGTCGAGCATGGCGTCCGCGAGGTCGTGGGGGTCGCGCCGCCAGAGGGGGGCGAACAGCTCCGCGTCGAGGCGGTCGCACATCGCCCGGATGCGGTCGGTCTGGAAGGTGCTCTCGACCGCGCCGGCGGTGACGCCGCCGATGCCGCCGAGGTCGGCCGCGAGGTCGCGCAGGGCGGCTTCGAGCGGTTCGAGTTCGGCGTCGCCCTGCGCGCCCGCGTCGGCGACGTCGTCCGCGCCGAAGTCCGCCGGTCGCACGGAGACGAGGGGGATACCCACCGACTCGGCGGCGAGTTCCGCGAGGTCCGTGGCGGGGACGTGGTACATGTAGGAGTCGCCCGCCGGGTGGACGGTGACGAGGCGTTCGACGGGGTGGCCCGCTTCGAGCGCGCGATGGAGGGCCCACGAGGAGTCCTTGCCGCCGGAGAAGAGGCTGACCCACGGTCGCGGTTGCATGGCGGCGCTAGCCGAGGGAGGGATAAACGGGCTGCGATCGGCGGCTCATCCCGTCGGACGTCCCGTCGTGACGCGACTCGCCACCTCGGGGTGGCGAGATCCGTGACGACGTACGGCAGACAGTGTCAGGCGCGCCCCTCGACCTCCTCGACGCTCGCCCCGCTCACGTACGACGAGATGCCGACGCCGAGGACGCTGATGAGCAGGCCGAGGACGATGAACACCGCGAGGCGCGTCCCGGCCGTGAGCGCGAAGCCGTCGACCGAGACGGGACCGAGGACGAGCCGGGGGACGCGGACACGGTCGATCACGCCCGCCCGTTCGAGGAAGAAGCCGGTGAACCCGCGGACGACGAACCCGAGGCCGACGACGCCGAACGGGAGGTTCATGAACGAACTCCGGACGCGGTCGTTGGCGAGCCACTCGTCGATGAGCCGACCCATGGCGGCCGCGAGCGCCCCGAGGGCGAACCACGGAACGCTCTCGTGGACGAACTCGAGGGCCATCAACACCGGATCCGACAAACCCGAGGTGCCGATGGCCCCGAGGAACACCCCGACGAGCGCCAGGCCGACGCCCACGACGTAGGTGACGACGGACACGCGCCCGGCGTAGAAGGCCGTCTGGATCTCCCTGGGGAGGCCCGCGAGCGCGTCGTCGACGCCGAGGCCCTTGTAGAGGAAGAACACGCCGATGACGCCGGCGACGACCGCGACGGCGACGGTGACGCTGTCGGCCGCCGCGAGCAGCGCGGGGAAGGCGAGGAGCGCCACGCCCACCGGGACGAGGACGGTCTTGCGGAGTTCCTCGTCCGCGAGCACCTGCTTCAGCAGGTAGTAGGTCGATTCGATGTCGCGCGCCTGCCGGACGATGACCCGGTCGACGGCGTCGACGCGGACCCGGCTCTCGATGATGGGGAGCGTCTGCTCGTCCTCGGCGCTGTCCACGACGACGACGGCACCGTCGGGCCGGTAGGCCTCGACCAGATCGTCGACCTGGGCGGCGAGCGCGCGGTTGGCCTCCACGGTGTTTCCGACGCAGGACAGCACGGCGACGATCGGCTCGTCGCCGTCGGCTCGCAGGTCGCGCGCGACCTTCAACCCCTCCAGCAGGCAGTTCACGTGGCTGTCCTCGGGGTCCTCGACGCCCACCTCGGTCACGAGATCGGCGACCGCCTCCTCGCCGACCAGCGGGACGTCCAGATCGACGCTCCCGCCGCGGTCGATACACAGTACCAGCGTTCCCACGCTTTCCGGCATGAGCTACCGGGGTAAAAAACCTACAGCCTGACGTCCACGTCGTCGTCGAACCGGCTGGCGACGCCCGCGCCGAGGGCGTAGGCGACCGACTCCGCGCCGCGACCGAGGCGCTCTCGGAGGCTCCGCGTGGGTTCGAACGTCGTGACGCTCGCCTCGACGCCGAGGAGTTCCTCGACGCGGTCGACGGCGTCTTCGCGCGTGCCGAGGGCGTCCACGAGACCCAGCTCGTGCGCCCGCTCCCCGAGGTAGACGCGCGCCTCGGTGTCGCGGATCAGCTCCGGCGAGAGGTCCCGCCCCTCCGCGACCCGCTCGACGAAGTGCTCGTAGTAGTCGTCGATGAGCCCCTGCAGGTACTCGCGCTCGTCCTCGGTGACCTCCTTGAGCGCCGCGCCGGCGTCCTTGAACCGCCCGGCGGCGAAGCGCTCGTAGCTGAGGCCGAGTTCGTCGGCGAACTCCTTCGCGTTCACCCGCGAGCCGATGACGCCGATGGAGCCGACGACGCTCGTCTCGCGCGCCCACAGCTCGTCGCACCCGCTCGCGATCCAGTAGCCACCGCTCGCGCAGGTGTCCGTCGCGTAGGCGATCGTCGGCCCGTCGAACGCCGCCGCGGCCGCGCGGATGTCGTCGCTCGGGACGACCTCGCCGCCGGGCGTGTTGAGCTTCAGCAACAGCGCCTTCGCGTTGTCGTCGTCACCAGCGGCCTCGATCTGCTCGACGACGTCGTCCGCGGGCGTCCCCCGCACGCGGTTCGGGAACCGACCGCGACCGGAGCGCGTGATGGGTCCCTCGACCGCGACCTCCGCGACGTTGTACCCGGGGAACGCCCGCGACGCGACGCGACCCCCGACGCGCGCGCCGAGTACGCCCGCGAGGACGGCGAGCAACACGCCGAACGCGGTCCGCTCGTTCGGGAGAACGACGAAGAGGGCGAACCCGACGACGGCCGCGACGAGCGCCACCGCCAGTACCACGACCGCGCGAGCGACGGCCCGCTCACCACTGTTTGGCCTTGCCATGGCACGTACTGGATGCGGGATACGAATAAAACTACACCGCCGCCCGCCGGGGCTCGGTGACACTGCGTCGTCGTTCAGTCGTCCTGCGGAACGGCGTCGC